>CANOEC010000037.1 GCA_947564735.1 uncultured Lachnospiraceae bacterium
AGTACGCGAACAACAACATCCTGCAGCAGGCTGGCACATCCATGCTGTCACAGGCAAACCAGTCCAACCAGCTGGCACTGTCCTTACTTGGCTAATCTCATAACAGTCAGGCAGAGTAATCATAGCGTGAAACGATCAGAGACCACCCGGTTCCGGGTGGTCTTTTTGTACGGTTTATGCTAATATAAAAACGGTAAGGAACCTTTGATGATATATTACATATAAAGGAGGGAGAAAGAGATGCTGCCTATATCAGTCTGTATCATAGCCAGAAATGAAGAACATAATATAGAGAGTTGTTTACAGCCTTTGCGTGCCTACGAATGGGAAATCATTGTCGTGGACACGGGGTCTACGGATCGCACGAAGGAAATTGCCGCCCGATACGCGGACAAAATATTCGATTACGTCTGGCAGCAGGATTTCAGCGCAGCAAGGAATTTTGCCATTGAATGTACGGCGAATGATTTTGTTTTATTTATTGATAGTGACGAATATTTGATGGAAATAGATGTCGATGCCATATTGTCTCTTATAAATATGCACTCAGCAGCGATAGGATTGCTTTCACGCCAGAATCATTACCAGATGAATGGGACGGATAGCGTTTATGTGGATTTGGTAGAAAGATTATTTTCACGGAAATATTATCATTATGAGGGCATCATTCATGAACAGGTAGTTTTAAAAGAACCGGAAAAACATAGCTATGGGACATATCAGATTCCTCTGGTTCTCAATCATTCCGGTTATGTTGGAAGTGATGAAAGCCTGCGGGAGAAGGCACAGAGAAATATTGCTTTATTGGAAAAAGATTTAGAGCTGCATCCGGATAATCCGTATACTTATTTTCAGATTGGTCAGGCATACAATATGATTCATGATGATGAAAATGCGTGTCTGTATTATGATAAGGGATTGTCTTATGATGTCGATCCGGATGCGGAGTATGTACAGATGATGGTAATCGGTTACGGATATGCGCTGCTACATCTTAACAGAGCAGAGGAGGCATTGGGACTGGGCAGTGTTTACGATGCTTTTGCCAGTTCTGCCGATTTTCTTACCTTGATGGGACTTATTTATCTTAGAAACGAGCAGTATGTGAAGGCGATGTTAGAGTTTGTCAAGGCGCTTTCATGTGAGAATGCACATGTAGTCGGCGCAAATAGTTTCATCCCGTCCTATAATCTTGGTCTGATCAATGAAATGATGGGAGAAAAGGAAATGGCGCTTGCCTATTACAGAAAATGTGGGGAGTTCCCGATGGCATTGGAGAAGATTGAAGAATTAAGTAAGTAGAGGATTATGTTTAAAGCGTGACGGGGGTATTTTTGATGAAGAAGATAAGCGTGATTGTGCCGTGTTATAACGTGGCTGAATATTTGGAACGTTGTATGGAGCATATCTTAGGGCAGACGATAGGAAGAGAGGAAATAGAGATTATTCTTGTCGATGATGCATCTACAGATGACGGTGCGACTTTGCAGCTGATAGAGCATTATGAGCGAAAGTACCCAGATACGGTTATGATAATCCCATTGACGCAGAATGTGAAGCAGGGAGGGGCGAGAAATATAGGAATATCCTATGCCAGTGGAGAATACTTGATGTTCTGTGATGCGGACGACTGGCTGGCATATCAGGCGATGGAGGTGCTTTATGATACCGCAAAGGAGTATGATGCGGATGTGGTTGAGTATCGTTACAAGGCTGTTAGGGATACTAAGGATGCGGGCGATTCAATTGAAATGGGAAGCGGAAGCTATTTTCAAGATTTGACAGAGGAAAGAGTAAAGAGAAAATTGCTTATGAAATCTACCGATGATTTTTCTATGGGATGTATGCGTAAGATGTATCGCGTTTCTCAGATAAAAACTCATTCTATCCGTTTTGCAGAACAGTTGATTTGCGAGGAACCTTCTTTTACCTTGCCAGTGCGCTTGTATGAGAAAAAGCATGTGTTTGTTGACGCCGCGCTTTATTACTATTTACAAAGGGCAGATAGTACGATACATAGGAACTGGGATACAAGAAAATGGGATAATCTCAAAGTATGGGTACTACTAATGGAGGATTTGGATCGTAGGGGATTTATGGAAATTTACCATGATGAACTGGAATGCATGATGTATGATTGGGGATTGGGTTTGAGCATTCAGATGATGCTGCGGAAGGGATACATGTTGGCAGTGGAGCATTTACAGCTTCTAAAGGAAATCACATTGAAGGTAACTCCGCAGGTACTACAGAATCCGTATGTGGCAGCAAGAGAATCTGAATGGGATAAAGTTCTGCAGGCTCTCTTAAAGACAGAGCTCACAGAAGAAATTGCCGGGCAGATGAATCAGTTATTGATAAAGTATTTGGAGCAGTATTAGGCAAAGGAAATGCATGGACAGAAAAACGAATCATAGAGGAGGACATATGATGGGTCTAAGAGAGAGGTATGCCCAGCTTATTGAGAAGTTGTTTAATGGTATCGATGCCGGAGATTTTGACTGTATCGGGAAGATACCGGAACATTATACATATATGGATTTGTATGCATTAATGAAGCTGTCAGATGAACTGGACAATGGCAGGGAGTTATATGAGCAGCTGCTATCCTTGGCGGTAGCGCATGGACGAAGCTGCATTGAAAAGAAGATACAAGAAGGCGAAAAGATTAAAATATGCTTTTTGGCAATATCGGCAGCGGAATGGCCTGCAGGAGATCTCTATTATTTTCTTGCGCAGGACAGCAGGATAGAATGTTATGTTGTAATAACGCCGCTTTCAGACAGGGATGCCGAGGCAAGAAAAGATACATACAGAGGAACGAAAGAATATTTTGTGCAAAACGGGTATGATATACGGGAAATATATGATATCGAAAAGGATGATTGTTTGTCATGGTCAGATTTGGGAGGAGTGCCGGATATCATAATTCACTTGACGCCATGGATTGCGTCATTGCCACAGGTATGTCAGTTGGTGTCGTTTCCCTTGCGATGCATTCATTGTTATCTGCCATATGGTATTCATGTAGAGGATAGTGTGGATGGGAAGTATTGTTCTAATCTGGTATATAATAATGATTTTGCTAATATGATGTGGAAAATATGGACAGACTCAGAGAAGAATATGGAAGGCTATCGGAAGTATGGGATGCTGGAGGGGAGGAATGTAGTTTTTTCCGGTTATGCCAAGATGGATTATTTCTATAGTAAACGGGAATGGATTGAGGAAGAAATCAGAAGTATCTGGAAGATTCCGGAGGAAAAAAAGGCGTGTGAAATGCGAAGGGTCATTATTGCCCCGCATCATGCAATATTAGGATATGGCGGAATCAAGTTTTCTACGTTTCCGAAGAATGCCTTTTTTCTGTTGTATCTGGCAAAAAAGTATCAGGACAGGATTGCCTTTATCTATAAACCGCATCCGAATTTGCGTTTGCGGGCGGTAGAAGCTGGCGTGTTTGAGAGTTATGAAGCGTATGATGCATATTTGAGAGAATGGGATTCATTGCCCAATGCGAAAGTGGTGCAAGAAAGCAGTTATTTGGAGATTTTTGATACTTCAGACGGGATGATTATGGATTCGATTTCATTCATCGCAGAATATTTGTATGTCAATAAGCCGCTTTTATTTTTGAGGAGAAACGGACAGGCATTCAATGAACTGGGAACCAAATTGATGCAGGCATACGATACTGCATGGGGAGAAGATTATTGTGCGATAGAAAAATTCTTACGGGAAGTCATTCTCAATGGTAATGATGAAAAGAAAGAATTGAGGAAAACAATCTGGCAGGAAGAGCTGGATTATGTGCGAATCAATCAATGTATGGCGAGTGAGTTTGCATATCGGGATATATGCAGCTTGCTGCGTAATGACACTGTAGACTGCAAGCAGCATGAAGATGGAGAAAATGATGAATAATAAATGGCACCAGATATGGAATAAAAAAGGGGTAAACATACCAGACTTCAGCAGGGATGAGTTTGATGTTTTTTGTGATTTGAAAAGAGCAAACGGGTATGATGTGAATGTGCGTGATGAGAAAGAATATTTTAGCAATTTCTATCGGGAATGGATGGAAATGTACAATAGGCTGACGGAGATTGCAAAGGGCAATATACACAGTATCTACGAAGTGGGTTGTGGAAGCGGTGTCAATCTATACCTTTTTAAAAACAGAATCCCGGATGTGGTCTTGGGCGGAATAGATTATTCAGAGGGCTTGGCGAACATGGCAAGAAACGTTACGGGATGCAGTGATATCGAATGCGGAAGCGCAGAGAATATGGATGTGGAAGCACACTTTGACCTTGTTATGGCAGGCGCTGTATTTCAGTATTTTGATAGTCTGGATTACGCAGGTACTGTCCTTGATAAGATGATTCAGAAGTCAGAAAAAATTGTCTATATATCAGAATTACATGATTTGGAACTGCAGGAAGAATGGCTTGCTTATAGAAGAGCGTCTATGGAAAATTATGACCAGATTTATGAAGGTCTTGGTAAACTGTTTTATAGCAGAGAGTGGATTTTGGATATTGCAGACAGACATGGGAAACAGGCTGTTTTTACGAAATGCGACAATCCGGAATACTGGAACAGCAAATATGAATTTAACTGTTTTATTTTCTAGGGAATCATGACTTAATTATATATCATAAAATAAATTGAACGGATAAGCAGAAGGGAAAAGCGGGTATGCAGGCAGTAATATTAGCGGCAGGAATGGGAAAACGGCTGAAGAATTTAACCAAATATAATACAAAATGTATGGTGAAGGTGAATGGAGTTACCTTGATTGAAAGGATGCTTCGCATACTTGACAGAAAAGGGCTGAGCCGTATCGTTATCGTTGTTGGCTATGAGGCGCAGAAATTAGTAGACTATATATTTACACTGGATATCAGCACGCCTATCCGTTTTATAGAAAATAAAGTTTACAGTACAACCAATAATATTTATTCGCTGGCACTCGCACAGGATCACTTGATAGCAGAGGATACTTTGGTTTTGGAGTCAGATTTGATATTTGAGGAATCGGTGATTGACATCTTGTTACAGGATAAGAGGGAAACCCTTGCTTTGGTGGACAAGTTTGAGAATGGAATGGATGGGGCATGTATGGTCCTTGATGAGCAAGACTGTATCTGTGATTTTATTCCCGGCAAGTATCTTAAATTCAGTGAAAAAGACAAATATTATAAAACGGTTAATATCTATAAGTTCAGCCAGCATTTTTCTAAAAATACATATGTACCATTCTTACAGGCATATAAAACTGCAATGGGAAACAATGAATATTATGAATCGGTTATTAAGCTAATTGTTATGCTGGATACGAAAGAAATCCGTGCAAAACGGTTAAATGGACAAGCATGGTATGAAATTGATGATATCCAAGACCTAGATATAGCAAGCAGTCTGTTTGCAGAGAATGGTGTCAATAAGTATGAGGCAATCACAAAACGCTATGGGGGATATTGGCGGTATCCGCAGATGATGGATTTTTGTTATCTTGTAAATCCTTATTATCCCCCTCAAAAAATGATAGAGGAGATGAAAGCAAATTTTGAGACATTGCTGACACAATACCCATCGGGAATGAGAGTGAACAGCCTGCTTGCTTCAAAAAAATTCGGCGTAAATCAGGATTATATTGCAATTGGAAATGGAGCTGCAGAACTGATTCAGACATTAATGGGGAATATGCAGGGCAGAATCGGATTCATACGCCCGACCTTTGAAGAGTATCCCAATCGCTATTGTAAAGAAAATAGCGTTTATATGAGTACGAATGATTTGCAGTTTAGCTATTCAGAAGAAGATATTATGAAATTCTTTCATGCAAATCCTGTAGAGGTACTTGTCTTAGTGAATCCCGATAATCCCAGTGGAAATTATATTGACATGGAAGGGTTGAAGAAACTTATAGAATGGGGAAGAAAGAAAAATATCAAACTTATTATAGATGAGAGTTTTGTAGATTTTGTAGACAATGGAGATTTATTGGAACAACTGACATTGATTTCTAATGATCTATTAGAGACTTATCCGGAGGGATTATATATCGTTAAGAGTATCTCAAAATCTTATGGCATTCCGGGGATACGGCTTGGGATAATTGCCAGTGGGGATAAGGCAATGATTAGAGAAATAAAAAGCAGACTACCTATTTGGAATATCAATTCATTTGGCGAATTTTATATGCAGATTGAGGAGAAGTACCATAAAAATTACGTGGAGGCAGTTGAAAAAATGAAAAGTGTGCGCAAAGAGTTTATGGGGAAACTGAAGCAGATTCCCTATTTGCGCGTCATTCCGTCGCAGGCAAATTATGTTATGTGTGAGATTATAAATGGAATGAAAAGCATTGATTTGGCATGTTTTCTTCTTGAAAAAAATATATTGATTAAAGATTTGTCAGCAAAAGTTGGAGACGGCAAACAGTACATTCGTTTAGCCGTCAGACGTAAAGAGGAAAATGAATATTTATTGGCATGTCTGTGCGAATATGGGAAATGATTGTAGAATGGATAGGTAAAGACTGCCTGTGATATGGAATAAGTACATGAATGGGAGCGGTATTATGAGAATTTTATTGTATGCTTGGCAGGCGCAAAATGAAAAAATATTAGCTGATAATTGTATCAAGTCGGGATTTGAAATTGTATGGTTCCGTGAACCATGTAAACATTACACAAGAGACGTAGAGCTTGCGGCTAAAATGATACCGTATATCCATAGCGAAGGGATAGAAGCAGTGCTTTCCTTCGATTATTTCCCGATTATTTCCATGATTTGCGATACTTGTAAGATTCCATATTATGCATGGGTATATGATTGCCCGCATTTTACTTTGTATGCAAATCAAATCCACGTAGCTTGCAATCACATTGGGATATTTGACAAAGAAGTGGTACGCAAATTGCAGGCAAAGGGTGTACAGACAGTGTATCATGTGCCGCTATCGGTAGACGCAGTGTGTTTTGAGCAGGTCATCAGAAAGGCGGGGCGTCAAGAAGCCGGAAAATTCCAGAGTGACATTTCTTTTGTCGGTTCTCTGTACACGGATGGGTACAATTATTATGACAGGCTGCTTGGAAAGGATGAGCAGGCGCTTTTCGACGATGCGATACAGCGTCAGACCTTTTCCTATGATAAGAATTATCTGGCAGAGGCGGTTGCTTCCGGGCAGATAGATATCAGTGTGATAAAAAAACGGATGGAGCAGGAAGGTTTGATGCTGGGAGAGGATTACTTTGCTGAAGCCGAAGATATTTTGCAGGCGTCGGTTCTGGAAAAAAAGGTGACGGTGGAAGAGAGAAGGGCGTTAATGCTTCGGATCGCAGAGGAATTTGGGAAAAAATACAGATTCTCCTTGTATACCGGTTCGGATTTGCATGAAATTCCTGTTCTTATGAAGTATCAGAAGGGAACGGTAAATTATCAGACACAGATGCCGTTGGTATTTTCGGGCAGTAAGATTAATCTGAATCTGTCTTTACGTTCCATCCACTCAGGCATACCACTCCGGGTACTCGACATTATGGCGTGTGGTGGTTTTGTCTTGTCTAATTGGCAGCCGGAGATTGCGGAGTATCTGGAAGAAGGAAAGGAAATCGTCACTTTTGCCTGTATGGAGGAATGCATGGATAAAATTCATTATTATCTTGCGCACGATGGGGAGAGAAGACGGATTGCAGAGGCAGGACACAACAAGGTAAAGGATGCCTTTTCTTATGAAAAAGGGCTGAGGATGCTGTTTAGCGTGTAGTTTCTCCATAGCTTATGCGTAGCCGCTTCAGAGTTGATAAATGGTTTGTTAGCAAGTTACCGATGCCAGCATCACCCTCACCCGATGCCGAAACGTATGATTCCGCGCCACCTTGTCATGCCCGTTTGCAGCGATGGCAGCCCGTTCCTCGTCATGGGTCAGATAATAGTTTATTTTTTCAACCAAATCTTCACGGTTTTCATAGTATGCAAAATCTTCTCCGGGTATAAAATCGTCCAGAAAATCAGCCTGAAAGTTTGTGAGAAGGAAACCGCCGCTGCCCATGATATCAAAAGCGCGCAGCGGAATACCGCTCTTGATGCTGCGCAGGGAGATATTCAGATTAATCCTGCTACGCTTAAACACGAGGGGCGTCTGTTCATAAAAGTCAGCCGTTCCGTGGTTGGTCAGATTAGACAGCGTGAAATTGCGGTTAGGCGTAAACAAATCGAGAGGAAACTGTTCCGTAACGGCGCGAATCAAATCCGCACGTTCCAGTCCGGTAATCTTCCGGTTGATGACATATTGGGCATAGAAATATTCCCTTGACTCAACGCCGTCGGGATTGGGATCCATAGGAAGCGCCCGATATAAGTCGTCCATAATGGGGGAAAGCGATTCCTGAATAAAGTTATAACCCTGCACCTTCATCTGTGCAGACATAATTGCATCCAGATAGCCTTTGGTATAGTCTGACAGGGTGGTCATACGCTCAAAGAAATTGTGTTCTTCCGTGTAGAGCTGTCCGACGAAGGAGACGTCGTATAAATAAGGGGAAGATGCGGGGTTTTTTGTGTCTGCTATGGTGATTTTATCCAGCCGCTCCGTATTGGCGGCAAGCGGCATATAATGAACGGTCCGTATACCGGCATTATGAAATTCCATGTAGAGTTCTTTGTCGAAGACATAGATGGTGTTACACGGATTGATCACGGTATATGAGTAGAGCATGACGTAAGGGCTGTCATAGATCCATGAGATATAGCGGACATCTTCGCTCTTACAGACAATGGAGATGAGCGGAAAATAATTAAAGGAAAAAACAATATCGGGGGTTTCCCGTCGGAGGGTAGAAGTTAGTTTTGCCTCGGTTTTTGCATCTCTTCGCGCACCTTTGTTGGAGAAGAGAAAAGAGACCACGGTATGTCCCTCCGCGGTAAAAGCATCTTTCATATCCTGTTTGCAAAAACTATCCCACTCGATAAATAATATTTTCATATAGAACCTCAGTTGTCATCTACACTATCAGCTGGACATAATCCAATATGAATCAGGACAGACATTATCTGACCGTTCCGGAGTGACTCTCCGCATGTGCCTTGATTTTCTCAAAAGTCTCTTCGCTTAAATCATGCTCAATTTTGCAGGCGTCTTCTGCGGCAGTTTTTTCG
This sequence comes from uncultured Lachnospiraceae bacterium, assembly GCA_947564735.1. Lineage (GTDB taxonomy): Bacteria > Bacillota > Clostridia > Lachnospirales > Lachnospiraceae > UBA3282. The sequence goes on from CANOEC010000037.1 coordinate 9,169, forward strand.
TTGACACCCAGAGAGACAAAGAAGGATGTCAGAACCTTGTGGCGGTTATAGATGCTGGAGGCAACCTCGTAACCGGTAGCAGTGAGCGTAATATAGCCTTCCTTGTCCATCTCAATATATCCGTTTTCACGAAGCTTTTTCATGGCAACACTGATGCTTGGCTTGGAATAATTCATTTCAGTGGCGATGTCAATGGAGCGTACCGCACCGGAACGTTCTTTTAAGATGAGTATTGTCTCTAAGTAATCTTCTGCTGATTCGTGTATTTCCATAGTGATCTCCATTCCTGCTTTACCTGCTATTTGCGCTACAGTGGCTTTACAGTTGCCGAAGCCGCGCCAAAGCCGGTTTGTAATCACCGCATTTGCGGTATGCGGCGCGGGCTTCGTCCGGATACCCGGCGCACTCATAGATGACGCCAATGTTATAATTTGCCTTGTAACTGTTGACGCCATCGACAGAAAACTCTTCCATTGTAGTAGCTTTTTGAAACTCGTTGACGGCTTCATCGAGCATACCATTGTTCATATAAATCAGTCCCATCAGGAATACAAAATCGGCATGTCCCGCAAAATCGTCATAAACGCCCAATAGATTCAAAGCATCCTTGTTGCGTTTCAAATCCAGAAGGGTGTAACCGTATGATTCCACCATGGTCTGTACATAATCCAATGCGGGATCCACATCCATCGACAGTCCTAAATCATAGTAGTGGAAAGCCTGCTCATAATCATGCAGTTTGCGGCAGCTTTGCCCTAACTGGTAGTAGAGATAGGGATCGGGACCGTTTGTATCCAGTTCGTGTTTGAGCAGGGCAATGTTCCGTTTGGACTTCGCCTGCATTTCTTCTTCGGAGCCGTCGTAACCTACATGAAGCACGGTGATGGGAGCCGGGTAGACATATTTGACGGATGAGGAAGCTGTAGAACGCGTCATATCCGCGGAAGATAATGATACCGGGGAATATGTGTCGGACAAGGACGCGTGGGATGAAGCGGAGCGCGGCACCAGCTGTTCGTGGACGATACCCTCGAAATGGAAATAACGCCGGTTTACAAATCTGCTTACCCGCACCTGCTCGTAGCTTGTCTGACCGTTTTCGGTAAAGCGGTTGCGGATGAGGATACGTCCGGCAGCAGCAGGCTGTGATTTCATACAGGCGGTCAAGCAAGCAGTATCAACAGACTCGATATATTCGTCACAGTCAATGGAAAGTATCCAGTCGTGGGAGGCTTTTTCCATTGCATAATTCTTTGCTGCGCTGAAATCACCGCACCATTCAAAGTGATAGATATTGTTGGTATATTTCCTCGCCAATTCTACCGTGCGGTCTGTTGAACCGGTGTCAGCAAGTACAATCTCAAACCCGTAAGGGACAAGACGCTTACAGCATTCCTCGATATGCTTTTCTTCGTTTTTTGCAATGATGCAGACTGATATGGGCAGCAACGGGTTCTCCTTTTTTATTTAAGAGGAAATTTCGACAAATCTGGAAGAACCGAAGGTTCTTCCGAACATAACGCCAAAGGCATTTTGTTCTATAATAGGAAATTCCTCCAAAGTGCGGAAGAATGCTCTGCATTCTTCCCAAGATAATCGCGAAGCGATTTTCTTGTGGTATAGGGAAATTTTTTCTAAAACGTGGAAGAACCGAAGGTTCTTCCGAACATAATGCCAAAGGCATTATGTTCTGGTTACGATGCGGCAAGTTCCTTCAGTTTCTTGACAGCCGGTTCATAATCCCCACATTTCTTATAGTAAGTGCGCGCCTCGCCTAATCTCCCCATATTTTCGTAAATGGAGCCGATGTTGTAATTGGCGCGGTAGCTGTTGACGCCTTTGCGGGAATAGGAAGAGAGCGCTGTCGCCTTCTTAAATTCATCGATCGCCTTGTCGTAGATTCCCTTTTTCATATAAATCATTCCCATCAGGTAGACGAAATCGGCGTGGTGGGAAAATAATTCGTATTTGTCGCGCAGCTTCATGGCGAGGTCGTACTTCGCCAGTTCTACCAGACAGTAGCCGTAGGTCTCCGCCATGCTTTGTACGAAAGCAGAGTGGGGATCAGCATTTAATTCCAATCCCTGCTGGTAGTAATGGGCAGCTTTTTCCAAATCATTCAGAGAAATATAGTTTTGTCCCAGCTGAAAATAGATATAGGGGCTGGGACCCTTTATCGTCAAGTCGTGGAGCAGCATCTCAAGGTTGCGTGTGGCGCGCATACGTTTATCGGATTCAGATACATAGCCTTCATGATAAAAGGTTAATGGTATCTGGAAGGAATCCGGTTCGTTACCGTCCAGCAGGCATACCTGTTCATGAATGCTGCCTTCGTAATGACAGTATTTGCGGTTAAAAAGTCTGCCGATACGTTCTGACATGATGGAACGCACACCTTGGATGATGTAGGGATTGTTGCGGACAATCATTCCTACGCAGCGGGAGTGTTCGTCCAATGCCTCTTCCAGTTCGGCGAGATTTACGTTCTCAAGATACTCGTCGCAGTCGATGGTCAGCACCCAGTCGTTGGTTGCCTGCTGGATGGCGAAATTTCTGGCGGCGCTGAAGTCTTCGCACCATGCAAAATGAAAGACCTTATCCGCGTATCTCTGCGCAATTTCAACAGTACGATCCACGGAACCCGTATCCACGACGATGACCTCAAATTTACACGGACGAAGCCTTTTTAAGCATTCTTCTATATGATTATCTTCATTTTTTGCAATCATGCATACCGAAATGAGAGACATGATATCACCTCTTTATCTGCCTCGTAGCGAGGATAGTTCTTTCTTACCATATATATTAGCATTTTCTTCATGTTACGACAATAACTTATTTTAACGGGAATGCGATAAAAATAGGAAAAAAGTACTAGACTTTTTTTACAAAAATTGGGGCTAAAAAAGATGCAAAATGACGATGTTGACGGTATAACGTTTAAGTTGTTATTTGGGTGGTTCCTTTTCTTAATGAAATATGGTATACTACCGACGAGAATAAATCAGAATCATACACTGTAGGAGGGCTAACATGACAAAGGCAGAAATTTTAAAGGCAGAAATTTTGAAGCAGTATAAGAGTGTCAGACAGTTCGCGATTGAAATGGAAATACCGTATTCAACTCTAGTTACCGCGTTGGATAGAGGCATCGAAGGTATGGCGTATGGCACTGTAATCAGAATGTGCGACAAATTAAATTTGAATCCGGTCGATTTTACACCGCTGAATCAGAAGAGTGTGCTGGGAAGTAAAATTATGGAGAACCGTGTCATGCAGTACTATGTGAAGCTGAACAAGACCGGACGTAAGAAAGCGCTTGAGCTTATGGAAGATTACGCACAGTTAGAAAAATACAAGGCGGTTGAGGAGAGTTAACGAGTTCATGCAATATGATTATCTGATAGTGGGGGCGGGACTGTTCGGAGCGGTTTTTGCCTATGAAATGAAGCGGCTGGGCAGGAGTGTGCTGGTCATTGACAAAAGACGGCATGTGGCAGGCAATATTTACACGGAGTCCGTGATGGATATTCAGGTGCACAGATACGGCGCACATATTTTTCATACGTCCAATCGAAGGATATGGGACTATGTGAATCAGTTCGCGGAATTTAACCACTACATAAATTCACCGATTGCATATTATCAGGGAGAGTTGTACAACCTCCCTTTTAATATGAATACTTTTAGTAAAATGTGGGGTGTCATCACACCGGCACAGGCGAAAGAAAAAATTGCCAAGCAGATCGCACAGCTTCATATTACGGAGCCTGAGAATCTGGAAGAGCAGGCGCTTTCGTTAGTAGGGACGGACGTCTATGAGAAGCTGGTAAAGGGTTATACTGAGAAGCAGTGGGGCAGGGACTGTAAAGAACTGCCGGCGTTTATCATCAAGAGGCTGCCGCTTAGGTTTACCTACGACAACAATTATTTTAATGACCGTTATCAAGGCATTCCTATCGGTGGGTATACCACCATGGTAGAGAAAATGCTGAAAGGGATAGAAGTGATGACGGGCGTTTCTTACCGGGAGTTTGTAGCAAAACAGGAAGCCGGAGGAGATGCGGCAGTTTGCGACAACGACGGCAATACATACCGTAAAGTGGTTTACACCGGTATGATAGACGAGTATTTTGACTACCGGCTCGGACATCTGGAATACCGCTCCCTTCGTTTTGAGACGGAGGAGCTGCCGGAATGCGACAATTATCAAGGAAATGCCGTAGTTAATTATACGGAGCGGGAAGTGCCTTATACGAGGGTGATTGAACATAAGCATTTTGAGTTTGGAACGCAGCCCGGCACCGTGGTGACAAAAGAGTATCCGGCAAAATGGCAGGAGGGTGACGAACCGTACTATCCGGTCAATGACGAGCGCAATAACGCGCTGTTTGTGGAATATCAGAAGCTGGCGCAGACGGCGGAGCATGTGATTTTCGGCGGGCGTCTGGGGCAGTACAAATATTATGATATGGATAAAGTAATCGAGGCGGCGCTGGAAGCGGTAGAAGCGGAGAAATAGCCCGGAAGATTTTCCAAAGAGTGGAAGAACCGAAGGTTCTTCCCAAGAAAATCTGCGCAGCAGATTTTCTTGTAGTATTGACAAAAAAAGGTACTCTGCCTATAATACAAGTTGATAGTTTGAATATCAAAGTATTGGAATGTCAAATGATTAACCGGAAAGGAAAAAAAGCATCTGTAGATTCTCAGCAAAATGGAGGAGAAGGTCATGAACTGGAACGAAGCAATTAGGGAGTTGGAGAATAGAAGACAGAAGGCGCTTCTGGGCGGCGGACCGAGCAAAATAGAGAAGCAGCACGCCATCGGGAAGATGACAGCCCGTGAGCGTATCGAAGTCCTGCTTGATCCGGGCACATTTGTGGAAGTGGATGGGTTTCTGGAATCCCGTATTGATGATTTTGACTTAGATAAAAGAAGAGTGCCGGGCGACGGTGTCGTGACCGGATATGGGGAAATCGACGGACGGCAGGTATTTGTGGCAAGCGAAGATTTTACGGTTATCGGCGGTACGCTGGGTGAGTATCATTCTTTTAAAATCTGCCGTATTCAGGATATGGCGATGGAGATGAAAGCACCGCTTATCTGCATCAATGACAGCGGCGGAGCGAGAATTGAAGAGGGGATTTCCTCTTTGAGCGGGTACAGCGGGATGTTCCTTCGGCATACGAAGGCGTCGGGTGTGATTCCCCAGATTGCGGTGATACTGGGTCCCTGTTCGGGCGGGGCATGTTATGCGCCGGCAATTTGTGACTATATTTTTATGGTCAAGGATATCTCCAAAATGTTTATCACCGGACCGAACGTTGTGAAGACGGTCATCAACGAGGAGGTGTCGGTGGAGGAGCTCGGCGGCGCAGATGTGCACGCCAAGAAGAGTGGTGTGGCACATTTTACGTATGACAGCGAGAACGAATGTCTGATGGGTGTGCGGAAGCTTTTGTCCTATCTTCCGAGCAACTGGACGGAGAAGCCTCCGGTGATTAATAATAAGGAGAGACAGAGTATTCTGCCGCGCGTCGGCAAAGTGTTCGGCAAGATAGACAACGGTAAGGTTGCCTCTTCCATGAAAGCAAAAGCGGCAAAAATCATGGATATTGTACCGGATAATTCACGCCATGCATATGATGTCAAGGAAGTGATTGACTGTATTGTAGACGAGAGCAGCTTTTTTGAAGTGCAGAAAGAGTTCGCGATGAACGCGGTAGTGGGTTTTTGCAGAATGGAAGGCAGGGTCGTGGGAATTGTCGCGAACCAGCCGAATGCGATGGGAGGATCGTTGGATTACCATGCTTCCGATAAGATTGCCAGATTCATCCGTTTCTGCGATTGTTTTAATATTCCGCTGATTACTTTGATTGACGTTCCGGCATTTCTGCCCGGAACGGCGCAGGAGCACAACGGGATTATCCGCCATGGTGCAAAGATACTGTACGCATATTCTGAGGCGACGGTTCCGAAGATTTCGCTGATTATGCGTAAAGCTTATGGCGGGGCCTATATTGCGATGAACTCCAAAGAGATGGGAGCCGATATTGTATATGCATGGCCGATCGCAGAGATAGCGGTTATGGGCGCTGACGGAGCGGTCAATATTGCTTTTAAGCGTAAGATTAAGAACGCAGCTGATCCGGAGGCGATGCGTGCGCAGTGCAAAGCGGAATATGAGGAGCGTTTTCTGAATCCTTATGTGGCTGCGTCAAGGGGATATGTCAATGAGGTAATCAAACCCGAAGAGACCAGAGATGCGCTGGTGAGAGCCTTGCGGGGACTCAAGAACAAGCAGGTAGAAAATCCGAAGAAGAAACATGGGAACATTCCGCTCTAGTGCATTTTTGTCTCACGCCAAAAGGAAAGCGGACCATATGGCTGGCGTGGAGAAGCGCCCGCTTTGTTCTGGCGTGGGTAACAACAAAAAGACAGGTCATAGGACCTGTCTTTTATATATAGCAATATTTTTAGCAGTAGCTGTTAAACATCATGCCGCTGTATGCGCTTGTAATATAAGGACTCGTAAAGTTCTTGCCCGGATTCTTATATGCAACGATTACGTTATTCACATAATTCATCGGGTCAAGAGAAACCTGATTGGACTTGCGCAGTACCGAGTTGGTAAAGCTCTTCATCGGTGAAAAAGCATCCTTTGCATTATCGCTCATGGCAGTCTGCCGCAATGCGTCGTCATCGACCTCCAATGTGCCATCCAGATTCAGATTCAGCCCGATGGAAGTAAGTCCGTGGGCGTAAACTCTAGCCACGCTGCTCATTTCGTTAAAAAGCCGGTTGCTCTTCGGCTGGTTATCGCTGTACTCTGCGACTGCCTTCAAGAAGGAATTAAAACCTCTTACGAGCGTATTGACATTCTCGGTAAGGGATTCCACATCCGTCTTCAGCCCGATGGAGGCGGTCTCGCCTTCTTCACTGCTGACACCGGTTAATTCGATGTCATAGGTGTGCGCTAAATGTATGCGGTTGGAAGTAGAAACGCGCTCTTCTCCGTTTACGACATAAGACGCATTGGAAGGCTGCGTGGATATATGGTCTAATCCGAAATAATCTACCGTTCCGGAAGTCTTACTCGTGCGATGGTCGGAGATTTTGTAAATATATGACCTGTTGTCTTTTAGTCCGGTTGCATTGGATTCCAGTCTCAAATAGGAAGTATCGTCTTCACCGGAAATGACCTGCGCCGTAACGCCGATATTGGCGTTCGTTATCAGCCGTGCAAGACGTTCCTCTACATCGCGGTTGGTATCGGTAGGTTTGATGCTGAATTGGAATTCATAGTTCAAATCGTCGATTCCAATGTCAAGAGAATAGGTATCGGGCGCAAGAGCTATAGGTTCGTTGTCGGGAAGAAACTTACCGGAGTTAACCTGCGCGGAGGCGAGATGATTCACCTCGATTTCATAAGCAGGGAGTTCCCCTTCCTGCTTGACAGAGCCGATAAAGGATGCTTTTGCAATATTTGGGTTGCTGGAATAAGCTACCTTTTTATTCAAAAGCTCATCTTCGTCCAATCCGCCAAGAGAAGCGATTGTATTGCGAAGTTCGCGTGCATTCTCCTTCATACTGACAGCAAACTGCTGGGATTCCTTATTGGTATCCAGAATGTATAGAGGGGATTCTCTATTCATTTTGACTATGGAGTTATAAATACCGCGAAGTTCACTCTTCTTATGAGAATCATAAGGCGTACTGGATTTCGGCGCATAAGTCGTCACATAGAAATTGTAGACGTTGGTTAAGTTATGAATACTGTTATATGACATTGTACCCCTCCTTTCATCCGTGAAATACCTCAGAACTTGTCTGAGCACTGACGTCTCTTGTCAGCCATCCTTAGCGTACAAGACGTCAGTTGTGGGTATTCTATAAATTATTTTATCATTTTTCTTAGTTGAAAAGCAAGTATATAGTGTACATAATATAATAAAGAAAAAAGATATCAGAACAAAATGCCTACGGCATTATGTTCGGAAGAGCCTTCGGTTCTTCCACATTTGTCGGAATTTCCTATACAATGAAAAAGCAGTCTGACACCGCAACAGCTTTGTAACATATATATCGTAAGGATGACAGGAAAAATAAAGGGGTTTTTTGAATTTTTTTATATAAAGTTTTATGAAGTTATGTGATAAATCTGAAAATGACAAAAATATATTGTTGAAAAATGCTCAAAAGCGGTTGACTTCATGGCTTCTGTGTGATATATTGTTTGAGCAAAGATAAGATTTAGGTCTTTTTTTTATGCTCAAAAATAGTGAATCAGATGATTGATGAATACATGTGGAGGTAGCGAAATGCGTACAAAAATCACTTTAGCATGCACAGAGTGCAAACAGCGTAACTACAATACGACAAAAGACAAGAAGGCTCATCCGGACAGAATGGAGACGAAGAAGTATTGCAGATTCTGTAAGAGACATACTTTGCATAAAGAAACAAAATAATCGCCCGTTGTTATAACGAAAAGAGTATAGGTTGAAAAATCAAAGATTTTTCACACGCGAGATTTGTGTCTGCGCGCACTTGACACAAACTCGTTATGTGTAAAAAGCGTGCGCAGAAATGAGGATTAAGATGGGAAATTCTGCTAAATCAGATGGAACATCAAAGATTACGAAATTCTGGACCGGTGTGAAGGCTGAATTTAAGAAAATCACTTGGCCTGATAAAGATGCTCTTTTGAAACAATCTATTGCGGTTGTTGTTATTTCCGTTGTTATCGGAGCAATCATTACGATACTGGATTTTGGTTTACAGTATGGGGTGGATTTCCTTACAACATTTTCATTATAGGAAGCTCTGAATAGGAATAAAGAAAGGCATGGTATTAGTATGGCAGAAGCAAATTGGTATGTTGTTCATACTTATTCCGGATATGAGAATAAGGTAAAGGCAAACATTGAGAAGACGATTGAAAACAGACATCTTGAGAATGAGATACTGGAAGTCAGAGTCCCTATGCAGGATGTTGTGGAGCTGAAGAACGGCGCACGCAAGACTGTCCAGAAGAAAATGTTTCCCGGCTATGTTTTGATTAACATGATTATGAATGACGATACGTGGTATGTTGTAAGAAATACCAGAGGCGTCACAGGATTCGTCGGACCGGGCAGCAAAGCCGTACCGCTTACGGAAGCTGAGATGAAACCGCTCGGCATTAAGATGGAGAATGTTACTGTTGATTTCGCAGAAGGCGATACGATTGCGGTAGTTGCCGGTGTCTGGAAAGATACAATCGGTATTGTACAGCGTATTGATTACGGCAAGCAGGTGGCAACCATCAATGTAGAATTGTTTGGAAGAGAGACGCCTGTAGAAATTGGCTTTGCAGAAGTCAGAAAGATGTAAATGATATTTATTCCGCTTTGGCGGATTAGATATACTGTGGGAGTATGATTTCGGCTGGAACCGAAATCGTAAGAATTTGCTTCGCTAAATTCTTACAAGGATGAAATACCAAGTTGGAAGAAAGCTAAGGCTCGAAATCGTTACGCCCGTACCACATTATATAGGAGGTGCCATTATGGCAAAGAAAGTAGAAGGATATATTAAGTTACAAATCCCTGCTGGTAAAGCTACACCAGCGCCGCCGGTTGGTCCTGCACTCGGACAGCACGGCGTAAACATCGTTGAATTTACGAAACAGTTCAACGCCAGAACAGCCGACAAGGGTGATGTGATCATCCCGGTTGTAATTACGGTTTATGCAGACAGAAGTTTTAGTTTTGTGACAAAAACTCCCCCTGCAGCAGTTCTTTTGAAGAAAGCATGTAACATCAAATCCGGCTCAGCAGTCCCGAACAAGACGAAGGTTGCTACAATTTCCAAGGCGAAACTGCAGGAGATTGCAGAAATGAAAATGCCTGATTTGAATGCTGCAAGTGTAGAGGCAGCTATGAGCATGATAGCCGGAACTGCAAGAAGCATGGGCATCACAGTAGAAGAGTAATGGAGGATTTGACATGAAACATGGTAAAAAGTATGCGGAAGCGGCTAAGCTTGTAAATCGTGCGACCCTGTACGATACGGCTGAAGCAATTGCTTTGGTAAAAAAGACATCAACAGCTAAATTTGACGAAACCGTAGAGGTTCATATCAGAACAGGTTGTGACGGTCGTCATGCGGAACAGCAGGTTCGTGGTGCGGTTGTACTGCCGAACGGAACAGGTAAGAGCGTTAAGGTACTGGTATTTGCCAAGGGCGACAAGGTGAATGAAGCTGAGGCAGCAGGTGCGGATTATGTAGGCGGCGACGAGCTGATTCCTAAGATTCAGAATGAAGGATGGCTTGACTTTGACGTTGTTGTAGCAACACCCGATATGATGGGCGTCGTAGGTCGTCTCGGTAAAATCCTCGGTCCGAAAGGCTTGATGCCTAACCCGAAGGCTGGTACGGTAACGATGGATGTTACGAAAGCCGTTAACGATATCAAGGCAGGTAAGATTGAGTACAGACTGGATAAGGCGAACATCATCCATGTTCCGGTCGGAAAAGTTTCTTTTGAAGAAGCAAAATTACAGGAGAATTTCGATGCATTGATGGAAGCTATTGTGAAGGCAAGACCGTCGGCATTGAAAGGTCAGTATTTGAGAAGCATTACGCTGGCAACGACAATGGGACCGGGTGTGAAGATTAATACTGCAAAATATTAATTGAATTATACGGTAAATATGGTAAACGATATGGATTGAGGCAGAACGTGTTGGGCGTTCTGCCTTTTGCAGTATAAATAATTTCGACAAATGCGGAAGAATGTGAAGCATTCTTCCCAAGATAATCCGCAAAGGAGATTTTCCAAGATAATCTGCAAAGGAGATTTCCCAAGATAATCTGCAAAGGAGATTTTCCAAGATAATCTGCAAAGGAGATTTTCCAAGATAATCTGCAAAGCAGATTTTCTTGTGGTATAATAGACTCAAGATTTCATCTTGAGTCTGCAGGCGCGGCAGCCAGCGTCACAAGAATTACTGCGTAATTCTTGCTGAATAACAGAAGGATTACAGCATCAGAGAAATGGTACAATAAATGCATGGGTAAAAAAAGGAAAAAGAAAAGAAAACAGAATAGAGTCAGTATACGCAAGAATTTTTTACGCCCTTTTCTATTGACATTCTGCATTGTGATGGTGACGGGCATTTCGGCAATTGCGACATTTCAATGGATTGTTGAGCCGGCATTGCCGAAGAATAATAATCATTTTCAATTGAATGCGGAGAGAGTGGTAAACGGAAACGCGGTGACGCAGGAGGCGCAGATTGAAGAGATTATGAGTGTCAACGATAAGTATGCGGACGTGCTGGGCGACCCGGCGTATATGGTGGAAAATAATATTTATGCAAAGGATGCGGTCAGCCCGGAGCAGGTCACGATTACCTTTGCGGGTGATATTTTGTTTGACGAGAATTATGCCATTATGGGTAATGTGGCTGGGAACGGCAACATTGGCAACGGCATCGTCCCAAGCCTGCTGGAAGAAATGAAAAGTGCGGATATCATGATGCTTAACAATGAGTTTCCTTATTCTGACAGAGGGGCTCCGTTAGAAGATAAAAAGTTTACTTTTCGGGCGAAACCGACGACTGTGTCATTTTTGAATGACATGGGTGTGGATATTGTATCGCTGGCGAATAATCATGCGTATGACTATGGTGAGAATGCTTTTCTGGATACGCTGGATGTGCTGGAAGGAGCTGGCATTACTTATGTCGGCGCAGGGAGGAATCTGCAGGAGGCGCGCAGACCGGTTTATTATATCATCAATAATATGAAGATTGCCATTGTGGCAGCGACACAGATTGAGAAGCTGGATAATCCGGATACGAGAGGCGCAACAGATTTGTCGGCGGGAGTGTTTCGGTGCTGGAACGGCGACAAGTTGTTGGAGACAGTGAGAGAAGCCAAGGCAAACAGTGATTTTGTGATTGTTTATTTACACTGGGGGACGGAAAACGAGGCGGCGATTGACTGGGCGCAGGAGAAACAGGCGCCGGAGGTTGTGGAAGCTGGCGCGGACCTTATTATCGGCGCGCATCCGCACTGCCTGCAGAAAATCGGTGTGATACAGGGCGTGCCGGTGATGTACAGCCTCGGTAATTTCTGGTTTAACTCCAAGACAATCGATACCGGCATGATAAAGATTACTTTGAACGAAAACGGACTAAAAAGCTACCAGTTCATTCCCTGCATACAGACGGGCAGCCAGACGATGCTTTTGCAGGGAGAGGAAAAAAAGCGGGTCATCAATTATATGCAAAGTATATCCGGCGGGGTGCGGATTGATGAAGACGGGTATGTGACTTGGTAAAAAATCGAGCGAAGCTCGATTACGAGATTTGCTTCGCAAACTCGGTAAGTAGCCAGATAAATCATGTTTAGAAGAATGCGCAGGGCGCATTCTTCTGGAGAAGCTCGGCAGATAGCCAGTGAAATCATGTTTAGAAGAATGCGCAGGGCGCATTCTTCCGGGCAAACTCGGCAGGTAGCCAGATAAATCATGTTTAGAAGAATATGTGGGCGTATTTTTGTCTGTGCTGAATAAAATTTTGCGGGGGTGAAACTTTTTTGGGCGTTGGTTCGTATTCATTGTAGATGGATGGAATCAAGCGGATGAATGACGGTTAGATTGGAAAATCCATACACGGAAGATTTATCACAAACGGATTTATTCAGTTTGCGAATATTGCGCTTGCGCCCAAATTTGCAGGTAAAGCAAGAATGGAGGATTATCATGAGTCGCACGGGTATGATTGGCAGTACGGATATTGCAGGAAATTATTATAGAACCGCTACAAGGAAAAGTGAACATGCAGAGGATTTTGACGCGCTTTTGCAGGCGGGAGATGGCAGAGAAAAGCAGCTTGAGGCAGCGCGCGTAAGAAGCGGGGAGACGGCGCCGGCAAAAAGCGCAGATAAACCGGGAGAGGATACAGCGGAGCCGAAGTCTTATCGAGAGCAGATTCTTGAGAAGATGGAAGAAATGATGAAGAATATCAAGAACGGCACCATACAGCCAAAGTTCCGGATAGGTGCGCAGGAATTTACGGTCAAAGAATGGGAAAAGTTTTTGGAAAAATTTGATGCCGCAGAGGAAGTGATGCGGGAGGAAGTAGAGGCTCAGATTGAAGAATTGAAGGAACTGGCAGAAGAGGAGGCGGCTAGAAGGGCAGCGATGTTCGGGATGCCTGAACCGGCGAAAATGACAGAGGAGTCGGAGGCACCAGCCGCACAGTCTGTAGTAAATACGGGGAAAAAAGAGAAAATGACAACTGCGTCAGAAATAAATGTAAAAGTAGTTGACGTAGAAACAGCCGATACAAAGGAAACAGATGTAAAGGATGCCGCAGAACTGCTTACGAATGAAATTACAAAATGCAGTTATCCGACAAATGACCCGAAACAGAAGCACTGGTATATTACCGCTTACGGACAGGATGGCATTTCCTGCAAAGAAGCTTATTTCGACGGTACAAGATGGGTTAACAAAGACTTGTGGAGTTTGTCTTACACGCAGAAGGGGCAGTATGAAAAGGTAATGGCGTTTTTAGAGCGTTTTCCGCAGGATGCGAATCTGCGGTTTGCCGCGCACAAGAACTTCTGGATAGATTTTCTGGCGGGTGAGATTGACGAGGATGATTTTGCAGCTTTTTTTGAGACGACGAGGGATGGCGTACCGGATTATACATATGAAAAAGACGGTTCCACCTATATAGACAGGGATAAGGTTAAATATGCAAAATATATGAATGATTTTGGGGCGCAGATGTACACTGCGGAAGAGATGGAGTTGATTTTGCAGGGCATCATCCATGAAAACAGGAAAAATATGACGCAACTGTCATATAAGGAAGGAACGATGACGGCACCGGCACAAAACGGAGACGAGAGGAAGCCGGAAAACAAGGAAGACGAGATTGAGACGAAGTTTGTGACGAAGCCGGACGGCTCCACGGTATTGCAGATTAAGACAAAATATGGCGTGACGGAAGTGGGAATCACGCAGGCGCAGAAGTTCGGGCTGCTGTTAGATGTGAGAGACGTAACAGTTCAGCCTGCCATGTCGCTTCATTCCTTTGGACGCATCTGACAGGATGTAGTTATCCAGAGGACGCGCTTTCGCATGCATCCAAACGCAGCGGTACTAAGATTGTGATTTTCCTGCATACAATCTGCTTAGCAAATTATTTTTTTCGTTAAATCGTGGCAATTATATGCAAATTGGCACTTGACAACAATCAATGCTGTGTGCTATAGTTTCTAAGGTTGTAAAACCATGCCGAAGACAGTAGGTGCCGTGATAACGGCGTAAGGACATCCGCCTACCGAGGAGAAGAGTTACTTTGCGAGTCAATCCTTCCTGTCTTTCGGGAGGGATTTTTTTGATAGAGAACTCCTTTCGGCGCAAAATCTATAAGGAGGTAAATGTAATGGCAAAGGTCGAACTGAAAAAACCGATTGTAGAAGAGATTTCAGCTTCCCTCAAAGATGCACAGTCAGTAGTTCTTGTGGACTACCGTGGACTTACGGTAGAACAGGACACTGAGCTTCGTAAGCAGCTTCGTGAAGCGAACATCACCTACAAGGTTTACAAGAACACAATGATGAATTTTGCATTCAAGGGTACGGATTTTGAGTCACTGATTCCTTATCTGGAAGGACCCAGCGCAGTCGCTATTTCCACAGAGGATGCCACGGCGCCTGCAAGAGTGTTATGCAAATTCGCTAAGACAGCAAATGCTCTTGAGGTCAAGGGTGGTGTTGTGGAAGGTGTGACTTATGATGCTAAGGGAATCGAAGATGTTTCCAAGATTCCTTCCAGAGAAGAGCTGTTGTCCAAGCTGCTTGGAAGCATTCAGTCCCCGATTACCAATTTTGCCCGTGTGATGAAACAGCTGGCAGAAAAAGGCGGCGCATCCGAATGCGAAGCTGCGGCTGAGGAAACTCCGGCAGAAGAGGCACAGACGGCAGAAGCGCCTGTAGCAGAAGAGGCACCGGCAGCAGAAGCACCTGCGGCTGAAGAGACACCGGCGGAATAAGAGAAACGGTATGTGTTAACATTTTTAACTTTTAAACAAAAATAACGGAGGTAAATAATAATGGCAAAATTATCTACTCAGGAATTGATTGATGCAATCAAAGAGCTGACAGTATTGGAATTAAATGATTTGGTTAAAGCTTGTGAAGAAGAGTTCGGCGTATCTGCAGCAGCAGGTGTAGTCGTTGCAGCAGCAGGCGGTGATGCAGGTGCGGCAGCAGCAGAGGAGAAGACAGAGTTCGACGTTGAGCTGACAGAAGTTGGTCCTAACAAGGTTAAGGTTATCAAGGTTGTTCGTGAAGTAACAGGTCTTGGTCTGAAGGAAGCAAAAGACTTAGTTGATTCTGCTCCGAAGGTACTCAAAGAGGCAGCTTCCAAGGAAGAGGCGGATGACATTAAGGCTAAGTTAGAAGCTGAGGGCGCTAAAGCTACTTTGAAATAATCCGGTTGGATTATGATAAGTACGAAGGACCGTTCATTGCCGGCACATGCTTGCAATGAGCGGTTTTGTGCTTTTGCAAATCGCACATATCTGTTTTTCGTTCCGACGCCGATAGGGAGTCGGGATTCAAGAGACATTTCGGAATTAAGAAACATTAAGAAATATTTCACAAAATAATCGTTGACTCCCCAAAAAGTTTGTAGTAGAATGGATAATGCACTATTGTGGTGTGGTATGCTTATTTGGATTATCGTTTCCGACTGAAAAGCAATCTGGTAAGCACTAAATCATAAAGAACGGGGTGAAATTGTCGATGGAAAAGAACAGGATTCGCAAGACTGCCGCCGGCAGAAATACGCGTATGACCTATGCACGACAGAAGGAAGTTCTGGAAATGCCAAATCTGATAGAGGTTCAGAAGAATTCCTATCAATGGTTTCTGGATGAGGGCTTGAAAGAAGTTTTCGATGACATCTCTCCGATTTCAGACTATAGCGGACACTTAAGTCTGGAGTTCGTAGATTTCGAGTTATGCGAAGAAGATGTAAAGTATTCTATTGAAAAATGTAAGGAAAGAGATGCTACTTATGCGGCGCCCCTTAAGGTCAAAGTACGTTTGATTAATAAGGAGAAAGACGAAATTACAGAGCATGAGATTTTCATGGGTGATCTTCCGCTTATGACGCAGACAGGCACTTTTGTCATCAACGGTGCAGAGCGTGTTATCGTCAGCCAGCTAGTGCGTTCTCCGGGCATTTATTATGGAATCGGACATGATAAAATCGGTAAGAGATTGTTTTCTTCTACGGTTATCCCAAACCGCGGCGCATGGTTGGAGTATGAGACAGACTCCAATGATGTGTTTTATGTGCGCGTTGACAGGACGAGAAAGGTTCCGATTACCGTTTTGATCCGTGCGCTTGGCGTTGGTTCCAACGATGAAATCAGAGAACTTTTCGGTGATGAGCCGAAGATTGAAGCCAGCTTTATGAAGGATACTTCCGAGAATTATCAGGAAGGTCTGTTGGAATTATATAAGAAAATCCGTCCGGGCGAGCCTCTTAGCGTAGAGAGTGCGGAGAGCCTGATTATGTCCATGTTTTTTGACCCCAGAAGATATGATCTTGCGAAAGTCGGCAGATATAAATTTAACAAGAAATTGATGTTCAGAAACAGAATCAGGCACCATATTCTTGCGGAGGATGTGGTAGATACTCTGACAGGTGAAGTGTTGGCAAAGGCAGGAGAAAAGGTATCGGCTGAGCTTGCTGATGCCATTCAGAATGCAGCGATCCCGTTTGTTTGGATTCAGACTGAGGAAAAGAACGTCAAGGTTCTTTCTAATATGATGGTAGATATTACGAACTTTGTGGACTGCAATCCAAGTGAGTTAGGCATCACGGAACTGGTGTATTATCCTGTGTTACAGCAGATTCTGCAGGAGTACAGCGAGGATCCGGAGATGCTTGCCGAGGCTATCCAGAAGAATGTGCATGAGCTGATTCCGAAACATATTACGAAAGAAGATATCCTTGCTTCTATTAATTATAATATTCATCTGGAGTATGGAATCGGTAACGATGACGATATTGACCACTTGGGCAACAGGCGTATCCGTGCGGTCGGTGAGCTGTTACAGAATCAGTATCGTATCGGTTTATCCAGATTAGAGAGAGTGGTACGTGAGAGAATGACGACGCATGACGCGGAGGAAATTTCGCCGCAGGTGCTCATCAATATCAAACCGGTACAGGCTGCTGTGAAAGAGTTCTTTGGTTCTTCACAGTTGTCACAGTTCATGGATCAGAATAACCCGTTAGGTGAGCTGACGCATAAGAGACGTCTTTCCGCACTCGGACCGGGTGGTTTGTCGAGAGACAGAGCCGGATTTGAGGTGCGTGACGTACACTATACACATTACGGAAGAATGTGCCCGATTGAGACGCCGGAAGGTCCGAACATCGGTCTGATTAACTCTCTTGCATCCTATGCAAGAATTAATGTGTACGGTTTTGTGGAGGCGCCTTATCGTGAGATTGACAAGTCGGACCCGCAGAATCCGCGGGTGACGGACAGAGTTGTCTATATGACTGCGGATGAAGAGGATAACTATCATGTGGCGCAGGCATCTGCACCGCTTGATGAGAATGGATACTTTAAGCGCAACAATGTATCCGGACGTTATAGGGAAGAGACACAGGAATATCCGAAGGCGATGTTTGACTATATGGATGTATCGCCTAAAATGGTATTTTCCGTGGCGACAGCATTGATTCCGTTCTTACAGAACGATGATGCGAACCGTGCATTGATGGGGTCCAACATGCAAAGACAGGCAGTGCCGCTTCTTTTCACGGAGGCGCCTACAGTTGGTACGGGTATGGAGCCTAAGGCAGCCGTTGACTCCGGTGTCTGTGTAGTGGCAAAGAAAGCAGGTACGATTGATTACGTATCCTCCGACATGATTAGAATGACTTATGACGATGGCGAGAAGGATGAATATCATCTGACCAAATTCTCCAGAAGTAACCAGTCTAACTGTTATAATCAGAAGCCGGTTGTCTTTAAGGGAAACCATGTGGCGCAGGGCGAAGTGATTGCCGATGGTCCGTCTACGGATGGCGGCGAGCTGGCGCTTGGTAAGAATCCGCTGATCGGTTTTATGACATGGGAGGGCTACAACTACGAGGATGCGGTACTTTTAAGTGAGAGACTGGTGCAGGAGGATGTCTATACTTCCGTGCACATTGAGGAATATGAAGCGGAGGCGCGTGACACGAAATTAGGACCGGAAGAGATTACGAGAGACGTTCCGGGTGTCGGTGACGATGCGCTCAAAGATTTGGATGACAGGGGTATTATCCGCATCGGAGCAGAGGTTCGTGCAGGAGATATATTGGTCGGCAAGGTTACGCCGAAGGGCGAGACGGAGCTGACGGCGGAAGAGAGACTGCTTCGTGCGATTTTTGGTGAAAAGGCGAGAGAGGTAAGGGATACTTCCTTGAAGGTGCCTCACGGAGAATATGGTATTGTTGTGGACGCCAAGGTATTTACAAGGGAGAATGGCGACGAGCTGTCTCCGGGTGTCAATCAGGCAGTGCGTATTTATATTGCACAGAAGAGAAAGATTTCGGTGGGCGATAAGATGGCTGGCCGTCACGGTAACAAGGGTGTTGTATCCCGCGTGCTTCCGGTGGAGGATATGCCTTATCTGCCGAACGGACGTCCGCTGGATATCGTGCTGAACCCGTTGGGCGTGCCTTCGCGTATGAATATCGGACAGGTGCTTGAGATTCACTTGTCGCTGGCGGCAAAGGCGCTCGGCTTCAACGTGGCAACGCCGGTGTTTGACGGTGCGAAGGAGGACGATATCGCCGATACGCTGGAATTGGCGAATGACTATGTGAATCTTGAATGGGAAGAGTTCGAGAAGAAGCATAAAGATGATTTATCGGATGAGATTATGGAATATCTGTACGAAAACAGAGACCATCGTGAAGTATGGAAAGGCGTAGAGATTTCCAGAGACGGTAAAGTAAAGCTGCGTGACGGCAGAACCGGAGAATATTTCGATTCACCGGTTACCATCGGACACATGCATTATCTGAAGCTGCATCATCTGGTAGACGATAAGATTCACGCCCGTTCTACGGGTCCTTACTCCTTGGTAACGCAGCAGCCGTTAGGCGGTAAAGCGCAGTTTGGTGGACAGCGTTTCGGAGAAATGGAAGTATGGGCGTTGGAGGCATATGGAGCCGCCTATACATTGCAGGAAATCTTAACGGTGAAGTCCGACGATGTAGTAGGACGTGTTAAGACCTATGAGGCAATTATCAAAGGGGACAACATTCCTGAACCCGGTGTGCCCGAATCCTTCAAGGTACTCCTTAAGGAATTACAGTCTCTTGGTCTGGATGTGAGAGTGCTCCGCGATGACCAGACAGAAGTAGAGATTATGGAAACCATCGATTATGGCGAGAGCGATTACCGTTATGAAATTGAGGGCGATTCCAGAAATTACGATTATGAAAAGGATTCTCTTGGTTCCATGGGATACCAGAAGCAGGAATTTGACGAGGACAGCGGTGAACTTGTATCCAGCGAGGAAGAAGAGGAAGAACTCGCAGAAGACGATTTGGAGATGGATGCTGATTTCGTGGAAGAGAGCAGTGAGATTTTCTAAGACGTCATAGGACGCCACCTAAATATAGAATCTGGAAGGAGAACGGTGATATAAGATGTCGGAAATGAAACAAGAAACTTATCAACCTATGACATTCGATGCCATTAAGATTGGCTTGGCATCACCCGAGAAAATCAGAGAATGGTCGAGAGGCGAAGTAACAAAGCCGGAAACCATTAACTATAGAACATTAAAGCCTGAGAAAGAAGGGTTGTTTTGCGAGAGGATTTTCGGACCCAGCAAAGACTGGGAGTGTCACTGCGGCAAGTATAAGAAAATCAGATATAAGGGCGTTGTCTGTGACCGATGCGGCGTGGAAGTTACCAAGGCGAGCGTTCGTAGAGAGCGTATGGGACATATTGAACTGGCAGCGCCGGTTTCCCATATCTGGTATTTCAAGGGAATTCCGAGCCGTATGGGGCTGATTCTCGATTTATCTCCGAGAGTATTGGAGAAGGTGCTGTATTTTGCTTCCTATATTGTGCTGGACGGCGGAGAGAGCGATCTGGAATATAAGCAGGTACTCTCCGAGAAAGAGTATCAGGATGCCAGAGAAGCATGGGGCAATAAGTTCCGTGTGGGAATGGGAGCCGAGGCAATCAAAGAACTTTTGCAGGCAATCGATTTGGAGGCGGAAGCTGTAGAGTTAAAAGAAGGACTGCGTGATTCTACCGGTCAGAAGCGTGCCCGCATCATCAAAAGACTGGAAGTGGTAGAAGCTTTCAGAGAGTCCGGGAACCAGCCGGAGTGGATGATTATGGATGCGATTCCGGTTATCCCGCCGGATCTTCGTCCGATGGTACAGCTGGACGGCGGTCGTTTTGCAACGAGTGACTTAAATGATTTATATAGAAGAATTATCAACAGAAATAACCGTCTGAAGAGACTGTTAGAACTTGGTGCGCCGGATATCATCGTCCGTAATGAGAAGAGAATGCTGCAGGAAGCGGTGGACGCTCTGATTGATAACGGCAGAAGAGGACGTCCGGTTACGGGACCCGGCAACAGGGCACTTAAGTCTCTGTCAGATATGTTAAAAGGTAAATCCGGTCGTTTCCGTCAGAATCTGCTTGGTAAACGTGTGGATTATTCGGGACGTTCCGTTATTGTGGTAGGACCGGAGCTGAAGATTTACCAGTGCGGTCTGCCAAAAGAGATGGCAATCGAGCTGTTTAAACCTTTTGTTATGAAAGAGCTGGTGTCCAGAGGAATTTCCCAGAACATCAAGAACGCCAAGAAGCTTGTGGAGAGACTGGACACGCAGGTGTGGGATGTGCTGGAGGAAGTCATCAAAGAACATCCGGTTATGCTAAACCGTGCGCCTACGCTGCACAGACTCGGTATTCAGGCGTTTGAGCCGATTCTGGTGGAAGGTAAGGCAATCAAGCTGCATCCGCTTGTATGTACCGCTTTTAATGCGGACTTTGACGGCGACCAGATGGCAGTCCATCTGCCGTTATCCGTGGAAGCGCAGGCGGAATGCCGTTTCCTGCTTCTTTCACCGAACAACCTGTTAAAGCCGTCAGACGGCGGTCCGGTAGCCGTTCCCTCACAGGATATGGTGCTTGGCATTTACTATCTGACGCAGGAGCGGCCCGGTGCAGTCGGAGAAGGCAAGTTCTTTAAGAATGTAAACGAGGCGATTCTGGCTTATGAGAACGGGGCATGTACACTGCATACGAGAATCACGGTCAGAGTCAGCAGAAAGACGCCCGACGGGGAGACAATTACCGGCAATGTAGAGTCTACACTCGGAAGATTTTTGTTCAATGAAATTCTTCCGCAGGATTTGGGATATGTGGACAGAACAAATCCGGAAGACCTGCTCAAACTGGAAGTGGATTTCCATGTGGGTAAGAAGCAGTTAAAACAGATTTTGGAGAAGGTCATTAATATCCATGGTGCGGTAAAGACCGCGGAAGTGCTTGACCTGATTAAATCGACAGGATATAAATATTCGACCAGAGCGGCGATGACGGTATCCATTTCCGAGATGACCGTGCCGGCGAAGAAGGCGGAGATGCTTGAGGCGGCACAGGCTACGGTTGATAAGATTTCCGTGAACTTCAGACGTGGTCTGATTACCGAAGAGGAGAGATATCGTGCTGTTGTGGAAACATGGAACGAGACGGATAAAGAGCTGACGGAGGTTCTGCTGGCAGGTCTGGATAAGTACAACAACATCTTTATGATGGCTGACTCCGGCGCCCGTGGTTCCAACCAGCAGATTAAGCAGCTTGCAGGTATGCGTGGACTGATGGCAGATACAACCGGTAGGACAATCGAGCTGCCAATCAAGTCAAATTTCCGTGAAGGTCTGGACGTACTGGAATACTTTATGTCTGCGCATGGCGCGCGTAAGGGTCTGTCCGATACGGCGCTGCGTACAGCCGATTCCGGTTATCTGACAAGACGTATGGTTGATGTATCTCAGGAATTGATTATCCGTGAGACCGACTGTTGTGAAGGAAAAGAAGAGATTCCGGGTATTGTTGTCAAAGCGTTTATGGACGGAAAAGAGACCATTGAAGGCTTGAGCGACAGAATTACAGGGCGTTTCTCCTGTGAAGATATCAAAGATAAAGACGGCAAGATGATCGTTAAGAGAAATCATATGATCACGCCTGCCCGTGCGGCAAAGATTTTGAGCGTAGGCGTCAACGAGAAGGGTGAGCCGATCGAGGAAGTGAAGATTCGTACCATACTGACATGCCGTTCCCATGTGGGAATCTGTGCGAAGTGCTACGGTGCGAATATGGCGACCGGTGAAGCCGTTCAGGTCGGCGAGGCTGTCGGCATCATTGCGGCGCAGTCTATCGGTGAGCCGGGTACACAGCTTACGATGCGTACCTTCCATGCGGGCGGCGTTGCCGGCGATGATATCACGCAGGGTCTTCCCCGTGTAGAGGAGCTTTTTGAGGCGCGTAAGCCGAAAGGTCTGGCAATTATCGCAGAATTTGGCGGTGTGGCTACAATTAAAGATACGAAGAAGAAGAGAGAAGTCGTGATTACCAACGACGAGACAGGCGAATCCAAGACCTACCTCATCTCTTACGGTTCCAGAATCAAGATTATGGACGGAGATGTGCTAGAGGCAGGTGACGAGCTGACAGAAGGAAGCGTAAATCCGCATGACCTTTTGAAAATTAAAGGTATCCGTGCAGTTCAGGATTATATGCTGCGCGAAGTACAGCGTGTTTACCGCCTGCAGGGCGTTGATATCGCGGATAAGCATATCGAAGTGATCGTGCGCCAGATGCTCAAGAAGGTGCGCATCGAAAACAGCGGAGATACGGATTTCTTACCGGGAACGCTGGTAGACGTCCTCGATTATGAGGATATGAATGAGGAGCTTGTAAAGGCAGGCAAAGAGCCGGCGGAAGGCAAACAGATTCTGCTTGGTATTACAAAAGCGGCGCTGGCAACCGATTCCTTCTTGTCCGCAGCCTCCTTCCAAGAGACGACGAAGGTGCTGACAGAAGCGGCAATCAAGGGTAAAGTCGATTCGCTGATTGGTCTGAAAGAAAATGTTATCATTGGTAAGCTGATTCCGGCAGGAACGGGCATGAAGCGTTACAGGGATACGACGCTGAGCACTGACGAGAACCTGCTGAGCCGTCTGGCAGCGGATGACGAGCTGAGCTTTGATGACGGATTCGATCAGGATGACGATATTGATGAAGTGGATGAAATCGAAGAGCTTGACGATTTCGATGATGCGGATGATATGGATGCAATCGATACGGAAGAGGACGAGACAGCCGATATGCTGGAAGCGGAGATGGAAGTCGTAGAATAGCCGTAAATAGGAGAAATCCCGAATCAATTCAAGGGAGAAATCCACAAAAAATGTATTGACAATGCATTCACGGGCAAGTATACTATTTGAGTGTGCACCGTGAATGCATTTTTTTGTGTTGCATACAGTATTATCAGGCATACAGTTTATATCATAGGAGGTGAAAAGAATGCCAACATTTAACCAGTTAGTCAGAAAAGGACGTCAGACATCCGTAAAGAAGTCAACCGCACCTGCTTTGTTGAAAGGTTATAATTCCCTTCACAAGACGGCAACCGAGACGGCTTCTCCGCAGAAGAGAGGTGTCTGCACTGCTGTAAAAACAGCAACGCCTAAGAAGCCTAACTCCGCACTCAGAAAAATCGCCAGAGTACGTCTTTCCAACGGAATCGAGGTTACAAGCTATATTCCGGGTGAAGGACATAACTTGCAGGAGCATAGCGTTGTTTTGATCCGTGGCGGAAGAGTAAAGGACTTACCCGGTACAAGATACCACATTATCAGAGGTACGCTGGATACTGCGGGAGTTGCAAACAGAAAGCAGGCTCGTTCTAAGTACGGCGCTAAGAGACCGAAAGCTGGAAAGTAGGTCATGTGCTTTAGTACCACAAACAGAACTAATTTAGTGTTGGGATTCTTATAGAGAATAGAAGTTTTCCGGAGACGAAATGTTACGGAGCAGATTTTTTTTCAGGGAAAACCGCACGAACACATTGAATTAGAGGACACATGTGAGTACCGATGAATTAAAATTATTTTTAAGGAGGGAAGAACCGTGCCACGTAAAGGACATATTGCAAAAAGAGATGTATTGGCAGATCCTTTATACGATAATAAGGTTGTTACAAAGCTTATCAATAATATTATGTTAGATGGTAAGAAAGGTGTAGCGCAGAAAATCGTATATGGTGCATTTGCACGAGTTGAAGAGAAATCCGGAAAGCCGGCTCTTGACGTATTCGAGGAGGCAATGAACAATATCATGCCGGTGCTCGAAGTCAAGGCAAGACGTATCGGCGGCGCTACCTATCAGGTACCGATTGAGGTGCGTCCTGACAGACGTCAGGCGCTTGGTCTTCGCTGGCTGGTAATGTTTTCTCGTAAGAGAGGCGAGAAGACCATGCAGGAGAGACTTGCAAATGAGATTTTAGATGCTTCAAACAATACAGGTGCAGCAGTTAAGAGAAAAGAAGATATGCACAAAATGGCAGAGGCGAACAAGGCGTTTGCGCACTATCGCTTTTAATAAAACGAGAAGATTTTCTAAGGCGGCAAAAGACGCTGCCTAACAAAATCTAAGTCTCGTTTAGAAGAAATCTGATGATTTCTTCCGTGTTTGGACAAATATAAGGAGGAAAGAACCTTGGCTGGAAGAGAATATCCGTTGGAGAGAACCAGAAATATAGGTATTATGGCGCATATCGATGCCGGTAAAACGACATTGACAGAGCGTATCTTATATTATACTGGCGTAAACTACAAGATTGGTGATACTCATGAAGGTACTGCTACCATGGACTGGATGGAGCAGGAGCAGGAAAGAGGTATTACCATCACATCAGCCGCTACGACATGCCACTGGACTTTGGAAGAGAACTGTAAACCGAAGGAAGGCGCATTAGAGCATCGTATCAATATCATTGATACTCCCGGTCACGTTGACTTTACTGTAGAAGTTGAGCGTTCACTCCGCGTACTTGATGGCGCCGTAGGCGTATTTTGTGCAAAGGGTGGTGTTGAACCACAGTCAGAGAACGTATGGAGACAGGCTGATACCTACAATGTACCGAGAATGGCATTTATCAATAAGATGGATATCTTAGGAGCTAATTTCTACGGTGCAGTAGACCAGATTAGAAACAGATTAGGTAAAAATGCTATCATCCTTCAGCTTCCGATTGGTAAAGAGGATGATTTCAAGGGAATCATCGACTTGTTTGAGATGAAGGCCTATATCTACAATGATAATAAAGGTGAAGATATCACAATCACAGAGATTCCGGCAGACATGGCGGATGACGCGGCACTCTATCATGATGAGCTGGTAGAGAAAGTCTGCGAATTGGATGATGACCTTACAATGATGTATCTGGAAGGTGAAGAACCTTCTGTAGAAGATATGAAGAAGGCACTACGTAAAGGTACATGCGAATGTACGGCAGTTCCCGTATGTTGTGGTTCCGCGTACAGAAATAAGGGCGTTCAGAAATTACTTGACGCAATCTTAGAGTATATGCCGGCACCCACAGACATTCCGGCGATTAAGGGTGTAGATCCTGATGGCAATGAAGTTGAGAGACATTCGTCCGATGACGAGCCGTTCTCCGCACTTGCTTTCAAGATTATGGCAGACCCGTTCGTAGGAAAACTTGCATTCTTCCGTGTATACTCCGGTACAATGAACTCCGGTTCTTATGTATTGAATGCGACAAAAGATAAAAAAGAGCGTGTGGGACGTATCCTGCAGATGCACGCTAACAAGAGAGCCGAGCTTGATAAAGTATATTCGGGTGATATTGCCGCAGCAGTTGGATTTAAACTTACGACAACCGGTGATACTATCTGTGACGAGCATCATCCAGTTATCTTGGAGTCCATGGAATTCCCCGAGCCGGTTATCGAGCTGGCAATCGAGCCGAAGACCAAGGCAGGTCAGGGTAAGATGGGCGAGGCGCTTGCAAAGCTTGCAGAAGAGGACCCGACGTTCCGTGCGCATACCGATCAAGAAACCGGTCAGACCATTATCGCTGGTATGGGCGAGCTGCATCTGGAGATTATCGTAGATCGTCTGCTTCGTGAATATAAAGTAGAGGCGAACGTAGGCGCTCCGCAGGTTGCTTATAAGGAGACATTTACAAAACCGGTTGATCAGGAATACAAATACGCAAAACAGTCCGGTGGTCGTGGACAGTACGGACATTGTAAAGTTAAGTTCGAGCCTATGGACCCGAATGGTGAAGAGACATTCAAGTATGAGTCCAGCGTAGTCGGCGGTGCGATTCCGAAGGAATATATCCCGGCAGTCGGCGAAGGTATCGAGGAAGCCTCCAAAGCAGGTATTCTGGGCGGGTTCCCTGTACTCGGCGTTCACGCCAATGTATATGACGGTTCCTACCATGAAGTCGATTCTTCCGAAATGGCATTCCATATTGCCGGTTCCATGTGCTTCAAGGAAGCTATGAAGAAGGCAAATCCTGTGCTTCTTGAGCCTATCATGAAGGTTGAAGTTACCATGCCGGAAGAGTATATGGGCGATGTAATCGGCGATATCAATTCCCGTCGTGGACGTATCGAAGGTATGGAAGACATCGGCGGCGGCAAGATGGTGAAGGGTTATGTACCGCTTGCTGAAATGTTCGGTTATTCTACGGACTTACGTTCCAAGACACAGGGACGCGGTAACTACTCCATGTTCTTTGAGAAATACGAGCAGGTACCGAAGAGCGTACAAGAAAAAGTTCTGGCAGCTAAGGCAAAGTAAGTGTGTTGTAACCTTATCTTGGCAAAGTCTTGGCAGCTAAAAGTGAGCAGGCTGTGTATCCTTTAGAGCAGGATTGGAAATGCACTGCATTTCCTTGTGTAACAGGAAATTTCTCCAAAGAGTGGAAGAGGCGAAGGCTCTTTCCAAGATAATCGGCGAAGTGGATTTCCTTGTTGTATGGATTTATCCTAAAAAAATATTCAAAAATAGTCTTATATCCGCAGGCGGCTAACGATTATTTTCAAATATTCTTGTTGTTCTAAATGGTTATGACAAATAATGCTTGAAAATATTGGCAATCTTTAATATAATCAAAGATAGCTGAGTAAAGAGAAACAATTAAAAATTTATCTAGTTTTATAAGGAGGACTTTAGAAATGGCTAAAGCTAAGTTTGAAAGAAACAAACCACATTGTAATATCGGCACCATTGGTCACGTTGACCATGGTAAAACAACTTTGACAGCAGCAATCACAAAGGTACTTTCCGAGAGAGTTGCCGGTAACACAGCTACCGATTTCGAGAATATCGATAAGGCTCCGGAAGAGAGAGAAAGAGGTATCACAATTTCTACAGCTCACGTTGAGTATGAGACAGAGAAGAGACATTATGCTCACGTTGACTGCCCCGGACATGCTGACTACGTTAAGAACATGATCACAGGTGCAGCACAGATGGACGGCGCTATCCTTGTTGTAGCAGCTACAGACGGCGTTATGGCTCAGACAAAGGAGCACATCCTTCTGTCCCGTCAGGTAGGTGTACCTTATATCGTAGTATTCATGAACAAGTGTGATATGGTAGACGATCCTGAGCTGCTTGAGCTGGTTGAGATGGAAATCACAGAGCAGTTGGAAGAGTATGAGTTCACAGATTGCCCGATCGTTAAGGGTTCCGCACTGAAGGCTCTGGAAGATCCCAGCAGCGAGTGGGGTGACAAGATTATGGAACTCATGAGCACAGTTGATGATTATATTCCGGATCCTCAGCGTGATACAGATAAGCCTTTCCTTATGCCTATCGAGGATGTATTCTCTATTACAGGTCGTGGTACCGTTGCTACAGGTAGAGTAGAGCGTGGTACACTTCATATGTCTGATGATGTTGAAATCATTGGTGTTAAGGAAGAGACACAGAAGTCCGTTGTAACCGGTATCGAGATGTTCCGTAAGTTGCTTGACGAGGCACAGGCTGGTGATAACATTGGTGTTCTGCTTCGTGGTATCCAGAGAACAGATATCGAAAGAGGACAGGTTCTTGCAAAACCCGGCACAGTAACATGCCACAAGAAATTTACAGCACAGGTTTATGTTTTGACGAAAGATGAAGGTGGTCGTCATACTCCTTTCTTCAATAACTACAGACCTCAGTTCTATTTCAGAACAACAGATATCACAGGTGTATGTAATCTTCCTGATGGCACAGAGATGTGCATGCCCGGCGATAACGTAGAGATGACAATTGAGTTGATTCATCCGATCGCTATGGAGCAGGGTCTTACGTTTGCTATTCGTGAGGGTGGTAGGACTGTTGGTTCAGGCAGGGTTGCTACTATCATTGAGTAATTGGAATTTATGCAGTAAATTCAAGGCTTTCGGGGATTTTCCCGAAAGCCTTTTTACATGAAAAGCCACTTTAGATGGCTAAAGTGGCTACAAAATGGCTACGATATTTTATTCTTGCTCAGTAATTCCTGAATGAATAACACCTTCGTCAATCTTATACATTATCATACTTGCAAACATGAGCTGTCGCATTGCATCATCTTGGGACATGGTTAGATTTTCATGCGCGACAGGATTT
>CANOEC010000038.1 GCA_947564735.1 uncultured Lachnospiraceae bacterium
TCTGCTTCGCAGATTATCTTGGGAAGAATGCTTCGCATTCTTCCACGCTTTGGAGAAATTTCTTATTACACAAGAAAATTGCTTCGCAATTATCTTGAGAAGAACCTTCGGTTCTTCTGTGCGGTGGCGGACTATTCTATGCCATAAGAAAATGGGACTGCTTACAGTCCCATTTTCGCTACTTCTCAATCCGTTTATAAGGATTAAGAAGGTTCCTTATTATGTTGCCCTTAATCTGCCAGAGGGAAAAGCAGTGTGAAAACCGTTCCATTCCCCGGTACGCTGTCCGCTGTTATTGTTCCGTTCAATTTCTCAACAAGCTGGTGTACGATAGACAGACCAAGACCACTGCCTTTTTCAGACCGCCCTTTATCGCATTTGTAAAGTCGTTCAAAAATATGTTTTAAATCCTCTCCGTCAATCCCCACTCCATTATCCGACAAAAGAATTTTTATATTCCCGCCCTGAGCGGATAAAGCTATTCTAATTTTATCCGCATGGCTATGGGAGATTACATTCTGTATCAGATTGTTTAATATCCGCATATATCCGTCCGGATCCATCTGTACCCGGAAAGGCTGTTCGGGAATATCAATCGTGAAATCCATCTGTGTATCTTCAAATATTGGTATCCAGTCAATCAGTATATTGCGCGTCAGCTCTGTCAAATCAACAGCCTTAATATTCATGGAAAATTCATTTGAGCCCAGCTTGAACCAGTCAAAAAGCACATCTATATATTCTTTTAAATCATGGGCTTTTCGGCGGGCAGTTTCTATATAGTCGTCACGTTCTTTTCCGCAGGCAATCCCTTTATGAGCAGCATCCAGATACCCGATCAGCGTGGTTAGCGGTGTCCTTACATCATGGGAAAGGCTGGTCATAAGCTGTCTGTTTGTTTCTTCTGTCTGACGATAGGCGGAAAGCCTGTTTTCGTAGGACAGGACAATATCATTGATTTCATACGCAAGAGGTGCAGCAAGCTCATGGGCTTCCGATAAAATGCGCCTGTTCCCATTTCCGTTTTTTACATCTTCTAAAGCATCCGACATTTCTAATATCTGCTTTTTTACACGCCGGACTGTAAAAACAGCCCATGTGGCAAAAACAAAAGAAGTGATTAGCGCAAGAACCGTAACGACTTCTATATGCATCTCATACCTCCTTATTGAAACGGTAGCCAATCCCTTTTACTGTCTGTATATACCGGGGACTGCCCGGATTTTCTTCTATTTTTTTCCGCAGTCGGCTAATGATTGCCATAATATTGCTGTCATCATAAACATAATCTTCTCCCCACACGTTTTCATAAATTTGCTGCTTTGTCAGTATCTTTCCCTGATTTTTGGCAAGAAACATGAGTAAATCAAATTCCTTCGGCGGCAGTTCATAATCACCATTTACCGCATGGATAGAACGGCTGTTAAGGTCAATCGTCAGGCCATCAAAATCAAATGTCTGCGACTGCCCGTCTCCCCCATTAAAACGGGTATAACGCCTAATCAACGACACAATACGGGCAATCAGCTCGTCCATATCAAAAGGTTTTGTCAAATAATCATCCGCTCCCGCCCGTAAACCACGCACTTTTGAAGCACTGTCATTTTTTGATGTGAACATCAAGATAGGCAGGCTGCTTTCTTTCCGAATCTGCTCTAATGTTTCAAAGCCGTCAAAACCGGGCATCATTACATCCAGTATGACAAGCTGGTATTCTTTTTTCTTTAGTTGCTGCAATCCATCTTTTCCAGAATAACAGCAGTCCGCTTCTATACTTTCCTGTAAAACACTCTGCTTAATCAATACACAAAGTTCTTTATCATCATCTATAATCAAAATTCTATTCATTATTAACATTCTTCCGTTTAACAAATCACGCATTTATATGCCAAATATACAGCCGCATTACAATTATATGTGGAAATCGGAGCATACATAATCCAATCAGGGCAACAATGAATATTCCAGTCTGAACCAAGTCAGAATATGCAATCATCATTTTATCTTTTGGGTTTAAATGAATGTACAAATAAGGCAGTTCAATTCATACATGAATACACCGGCTTAAGTGAAAAGGGGAAATTTTTGATTCTTGTTGTTAGCATGCCTGCTATCGGACTTTTTCCTTTTTCGTAATCGTAAACCCGTTTTTCAGATACAGCTCCACTGCCTTCTGATTCCATGCAGCCACATGCAGGATGATTTCTTCACACCCCCGCTCTTTGATATGATTCATCCCCCATAATAACAGCTTTTGTCCTATTCCTTGTCCCTGATGCGACTTTTTGACGATTAAATCGTCTATCTCGTTTCCATAGCAGGATACCGCCCCAATGATTTCTCCATTTTGCATATAGAGAAATGTATCCGTTATTTTGTCTTTCATTTGGGAAAAATCTGAATAAAAATTGACAGGCTCAATTTCCAAATCCGCCCTCATCTCATAAAAGCATTCATTATATATCTGCATATATTCATTCCAATATTTTTCCCCAAAAGGAATGCAGATTATATCCTGTCCATCATTTGGCATTCCCTTACATGACATCTCATATGCAATGATTTCTTTCATCAGCGCTTCTCCCTGCAATCACACCATTCATAGTAGATTTTTCTTAGGTTTCTCATTTCTTTCCAGACATTATCACCATAATTGCTCACCAGAACAGAAATCATCCCATTATTAGGATTGTATTCCGACAGAAAACTCACACCCGGATCACACCCTTGAAAATATGCAAAATCCCTGCCGTCCGGATTATCAATAATCCACATGCCATACCCATAATACCCTTCTTCTTCGTCAGCGCCGTCTCCACTCTGTTTCTTAAGCATCTCTGAAACAAGCGCCTTGGATAGCAGATTTCCTTCTAATAGATTCACCCAGAAGCTGACGATATCCTTTACCGTAATAAACGCCCCGCCTGCACCGGTGCCCTTGACATCGACAGAAAAAATATTTGTGCGATAATCATTTGTGTCGGCGCAATAAATATAATGATTGGCGCATTTTGCCGGCAGCTTATCCAGCTCAAAATAGCCCGTTGATTCCATCCCGCATCTATCAAAAATATGCTCTTTCAAATATTGGTCAAAGTACATTCCCGTTACTTTTTCTAAAATCATCGCGAGTAAGACATATCCGGAGTTATTATACTGGAATTTTTCGCCCTTCGGATATATCATCGGTTTATTGATAAACAGCGGAAGCAAGTCGCTGTTATGCCTGATTTTATAATTCGGATAATCCGTCCATAATTCTTCGTATTCGTCCATCACACTTTCATCAAAATAATCCGGAACACCCGATGTATGATTTAAAAGCTGTCGCACGGTAACGTCCTTATCGATATCATGGAACGGAATCGCAAGCAGCGACCCGATTGTATCGTCAAACCTTATTTTTTCCTGCTCAATCAACTGTAAGATTCCCACGGCAACAAATACTTTTCCCGCCGATGCGCTTGCAAATTTTGTATCCAATGTATTCGGAATCTCATTCGGCAAATCTGCAAAGCCGCTTACGCTCTCATATAAAACCTTGCCATTCTGAACAATATATATGTTTCCCCTAAAGTTTTCGTCAATCACTTCCATCTCCATTCTGGCGCGTTACAGATTCAGCCCTTTCGCCGCGTCGCAGCTCAATATGATATTCATACACTGTATCGCCGCACCGGACGCGCCTTTTCCTAAATTGTCAAACTGTGAAGAAATCACGATTCGCTCTTCATTTCCCGTCACATAAACCTTCAAGCCATCCCAGCCGGACAATCCGTTCCCCGCCAAAAATCCACTGGCGGCAATCTCATCATCCGGCGCGCTTACTCTGATAAACGGCTGGTCTTTGTAATACGCAGCATAAAAATCTAATAGGGATTCGGGCGTTTCCTTTTTTGAAAGCATATCCGCATACAACTGTACAGAAACGACCATTCCGCTATAATAGTCATCAATAATCGGTGAAAACAGCGGTGTACGTTCCAGCCCTGTGATTTTCTTCATCTCTTTTAAGTGCTTGTGCTGCTGCGTCAATGCATATTCTCTTCCCGCTGATAACTCCCTTGGTCTGTCCCCGCTCTCATATGCCGCTATCGTCTTCTTACCCGCTCCGCTATAGCCCGAAAGCGCAAAACAGCTTACCGGATAATCTTTCGGAAGGATTCCTCCTGCCGTCAGAGGATAAATCAGAGAAATGAAACCGGTCGCATAACATCCCGGAACTGCTATCCGCTTTCCCGTCTTAATCGCATTCTTATGCCCATCGGACAATTCCGGAAATCCATATGCCCAGCCCTCTTCTGTCCGGTGCGCAGTAGACGCGTCGATAATGACCACCTCTTCCTTCTCCACGAGCGCTACAGCCTGCCTTGCCGCTTCGTCCGGCAGACATAGAAACGTGATGTCCGATGCGTTAATCAGTCGTCTTCTCTCCTCCGGATTCTTCCGCAACTCCGGACTGATATGTAACAGCTCTATATCGTCACGATTTTGAAACCGTTCGTTTATTCTTAATCCTGTTGTACCTTCGCTTCCGTCAATAAATACTTTTGTCTTCATAAATACGCTGCCCCTTTCCATTGGTGCGTATAATTGTACAATATATTTGTATAGAAATCAATTCGCAGCCGGCTTTATCTTTTTGATTTCCTTTTGCGTCATAAACCCTTTTCCCAATTGAAGGAAAAATGATAAAATATCCCTATAAACATCAAATAAAAATTTCAACGAGGAGATACATCATAATGAATGTGGTAGTTGCGATTGATTCCCTAAAAGGAAGTCTGTCATCCCTAGAAGCCGGTACAGTCATCAAGGACAGTATCCAAAAAGTTATGCCTGAGGCAAAGGTAACTGTTCGCCCTCTTGCAGACGGCGGTGAGGGCACCGTCGAAGCGCTTACTTTAGGAATGGGCGGAAAATTGGAGACCGTGACCGTGACCGGTCCCTTGGGAAATCCTGTATCTTGTATATTTGGAATCCTCGAAGAAAGTCAGACTGCAATTATTGAAATGTCCGGTGCGGCTGGCATTACTTTGGTGGCGGAGCAGGACAGAAATCCTCTCAACACCACTACATACGGCGTTGGTGAAGTTATCCGGCACGCAATTGCAAAAGGATGCCGGCATTTTATTATCGGCATCGGCGGAAGCGCAACAAACGATGGGGGAATCGGCATGCTTCAAGCGCTGGGGTATGGGATGCTTGACAAAGACGGGAAGCAGGTTCCTTATGGTGCAAAGGGCTTAAAAGAACTTGAAACAATCACGGACGAATATGTGATTCCGGAGCTTAAAGAATGCACCTTTAAAATTGCCTGTGACGTGACGAATGTTCTGTGCGGGGAACAAGGGTGCAGCGCTGTTTTTGGTCCGCAAAAAGGCGCCACGCCGACCATGATCATGCAAATGGATAAGTGGCTTGCCTACTATGCCAAACTTACTTGCGAAAAATACCCCCATGCAAACGCAAAACATGCCGGAACCGGTGCTGCCGGTGGGCTGGGCTTTGCTTTTCTCTCCTATACAAACGCCACCCTAGAATCGGGCATCAAAATCGTTCTGGAAGAAACAAAACTGGAAGATTATATCCAATCGGCTGACATTGTTGTGACCGGCGAAGGACGTCTTGATGGGCAGACGATATTCGGAAAAGCTCCCATCGGCGTCGCAGGAATTGGCAAGAAATACAATAAAAAAGTGATTGCATTTTCGGGGTGTGTAACGGATGACGCAATTGCCTGCAATGAACATGGAATCGACGCCTTTTTCCCAATCTTACGAGGCGTGCAAACCTTGCCGGAGGCAATGAACCCTGCAAGCGCCAAGAAAAATCTCGCTGCAACGGTAGAACAGGTATTCCGGTTGATAGACGCAGTGCGCGGAACGGAGATGGACTAGGCGGACTTATACGAGCATGGGATAGCACCTTTTTCTTTCCATTGTTTTCACATGTTCCCTAGTACTGCTCTCCTGCTATCTCATGCAGTATCTTTGAAAAATCTTCTGACTTTGATTCTAACAGTCCATGGGTTGTATCTTCCATGATGTACAACTTTTTATACGGGGCGTCGATTTTCTCAAAATATTCCTGCGCCAGCATATAATTAGTCTGATAATCACAATCCCCGTTTATATTATAATATGGCACTTCGTATTCGGTTCTGCCTGCTAAAGAAAACTTGCTAAATTCGTCTGAAAGCAAAAAATCCATATATACCGTGTAATCACAATTTAAAAATTCCACCCAATCCGCCAAAGTGTAATATGGATTAAAAATAACTGCAGCCGGCAGATTATAATCTGTTCCATCCCTCATCATGTCATATCCATATTTTTCCATGAGAAGATTTCGGGCAAGGAAATGTTCTTCTGTATAATGTTCCGGCGTCAAGTCTTGTAGAAGCTCTCCCCCTTCATCATCGCTTACCCATTCCTTGGCAATTTTTTGAAAAGCGACTTCATTCTGATACATATCAACCATCTGCCCGGTTCCTATATAGCATTCATAATACTCCGGATATTCCAAAACCAAGTTGCACCCGTAATAAGTTCCCCATGAATGTCCCAAAATAGTAATCTTTTCTTTATCAAAATACTCGATTAAATATTTCGTCATCTCCAGTCCGTCGCTCATCATAAGTTCGTAGGTCAATGCCGTGTCATTCTGACTTTCATCATAACTTTTCCCACAATTTCTTTGGTCCCATGTGACAACGGTATATACATCCGCCCACTTTCGCGTAAAGGCGTAATCATATGCGCTTGTCGAGGAACCGGGACCACCATGAAGATACAACAAAACAGGATTATTGATATCTTCTCCATAAATACTTATCCACTGCTGTGTACCATTGATTTCGATATACATGGATGTGTTAATTCCACCCTTTGGCGTTCTTTGATTGATTATCCTCCCAATAGACCGCACCAAGAAAAAGAGGAGAATTACGGCTATTATCACAAGCGCTGCTATTTTCACTATCCTAATCAATGTGTTTTTTACGGTATTCTTTCTCTTTAAATTCACCTCATTCTCCTCTCTAACATCTCAATCAATGATAAATCCGCCGGAAGCCATTGCACATCATACAGCTCACTTTTTGTAAGCCATCTGGCGGCTTGTGCTTCTTTGAGCGTCAGCCTGCCCGTCTTTACCTTTGCCAGAAAACAATCCATTGAAAGGTGAAAAGACGGATAATCGTACTCAATTGTATGTACCAGCTCACCAACCTCAATATCAGTGTCCAGTTCTTCTCTGATTTCTCTTCTGAGCGCCTCTTCCGGTAATTCTCCCTCTTCAATCTTACCGCCCGGAAATTCCCACTGTCCTTTAAATTCTCCGTACCCTCTGGCTGTCGCAAAAATCTGTGAAGGATTTTTCATATCATCGCAGATAATTGCCGCTACCACTCTTATTGTTTTCATATTGCTTTTTCCTCGATTGTTATTCCGCTTTGCAGATAGCGCAGTAAATCATCCCGAACCGGATGCTGCATCCTAACCCGCACTTTTGAAATAGCTTCTTTCTTTCCTCTATTATTTTCTTTTTGTGCTTCTTCAACACGAACAATTTCAAACTGCCCCATGTAATAAAAGCTACTTTCCGCATCACTCTTTTTCACAAATAGGTGCTTACGTTTCGCAGTAATCACATCCTGCATATAAGAACTATTGACACCTTTACCAATCTGAGAATCCCAACGAAAAATCATATTATCCTCAAACACATCCGCATAATCAGGCTTGCCCTCTACATAGTTCTTATCATCACCGGCTTGTTCCTTATGATATGTAACAAATATGAAGACATCGTCACCTATACGTTTCATTCCATACATAGTAGATGACAGGTCCTTTCCACAGTTCATAAGCAGACTCACATCTCTTCTCGAATATTTCTCATACAAAACAAACGGAATTTCATCATTGCCTTTTATCATGTACTTATCCGCATATCGCTTTAATCCCACTGATATAATATCTTCTATCTGCTCATAAAACTCTCTATGAGCGAGACGCTTTGCAAAACTACTCATTCTGTTCAAATTTCTTTCCACATCATAATCAATTACATCTATATGACAAAACTTCTGGTACTCCTCATCTTTGCTGACAAAATGTCCTTGTAACACTTCAACAGCATTTTCAACATATTCCACTTTAAAATCATAACCGTATGTTTGTCTGAAGTTTTCTCGCAAGCTTTCTATGGAAATACACTCATGCGTCACAATTGATTTTAAAATTTCCAGTTCATAAGGACGTGCGCCACTTAAGATTGTCTTAGATAAATATTCTAAAGTTAATTTCTCCTGTTCGGTTAGGGAGCATACATATACATCCTTTTCCATTATATCAAGAAATGCATAATAGGTCTTATACTCTTTTACAATAACCAATGGATCAACTTCCCCATTCTCATAGAAGTCTAACAAATATGGAATCCGCCCAAGTCTGTTTTTAAGCGATACATAACTATCTTTAATAATCGTCTTAATACCACGAATTCTATCAATGGATTTGAATATTTTGTCTTTCGCTACTTCATCAAAATGTATGGTAGACGCACCCGGTATTGTACTATTTCCACTAATTACATATCTTCTGATAGTATCCGCATTGTAAGTACGGTCACCGGACAGCGCAACCGGAATCATAAAATTATTTGTATAATTGCCGATAAAATCTAAAACTACCACATATTCCTTTCCTTCCGCCTTACGAAGCCCCCGTCCAAGCTGTTGGATGAATACGATTGGTGATTCTGTCGGACGAAGCATAATGACCTGATTCACCTCGACAATATCAACACCCTCATTCAAAATTTCAACCGAAAAAATGTAATCCAAGGGCTGTCTGTCTTCTGTCGCATCGCTCTCATTCATTGCCAGCCTCTCAAAAGCCTCTGCACGTTCCTCCTCTGATGCATCACCGTTTAGCGCAATCGTTCTGTAACCAAGCTCATTAAATCTGTCAGACAGCTCTTTAGACTCATCTATTCTACTGCAAAACACTAATCCCTTCACACGTTCACCACTATAACCGTAATATTCTGCCTGCTCCACAATATGCTTTACGCGCTCATCACAGACCAGCTCCCTAAAGTCCTTTGCCGAAAGTTTCTGTGCTTTAAGCGTTTTCTCTTTCACCATCGAAAGATCGCTGATTCCAAAATAATGAAACGGGCAAAGCAAGTTTTGCTCCATCGCCTGTTGAAGTCTGATCTCGTAAGCAATCTGATGATGAAAAATCTCATATATATTTCTACCCTCTTCATGGTCATCACGCTTATCCGGCGTTGCTGTCATACCAAGCCATAACTTCGGTCTAAAGTAATTCATGATCTTCTGATAAGAATTAGAAGAACTATGATGCGCCTCATCCAGAATAATGCAATCGAAATCATCTGACTTGTAATTGGCAATATGCTCCGCTCTATTAAGTGTCTGAACAGTAGCAAATACATAGTCCGCTTCATACTCATGATGTCCGGCACCTACCAGCCCCATAAAAACATTTTTTCCAAACACCTTCTCATACGACTGTTTTGTTTGTCTTGCAAGTTGTCCTCTGTGAACAAGAAACAACACACGTTTAAATCCAAGTTCACGCATGGCAAATGCAGAAGCATAAGTCTTTCCCGTTCCTGTAGCAGATATAAGCAATGCCCGTTCCTCTCCGCTTGCTATAATCTTTCTCAAATTATTAATAAAACCGATTTGCATATCGTTGGGCTTTAACTTATATTTCTCTATGGAAGGAATCTCTTCCAGTTTAGCAATCTCCCGCTGCCTCTTTATAATCCGGTAACGCTCTTGATAGGTCTCAAAAAAATCATCATATTCCAACGTGTGAACAGAGCTCCACAACTGTAAAAATTCTTTTATCAGTTCTTCAGCGACCTCCCCCTGCTGTGTAGATACAATCTTTGTATTCCATTCCTTATTACTGGTAAGCGCGGCGTCTGTCATATTTGAACTACCAATAATAATACGGTAGATTTCTTCCCTTTTGAAAATATATCCTTTTGTATGGAAGCCGATATCTGCATCCTCCACATCATACATTTTCAAAGTAATATTTTTTAAGCCATGAAGCTTCTCTAACGCTGCCGGTTGGCTAAAATGCAAATAATTTGTTGTCAAAATTTCTCCCGGAATTCCTCTACTTTCTAATTCCTTCAACGTTTGCAAGAGAGGTTCAAGCCCACTCATTGTAATAAATGCGACACTAATTCTAAAATGATCACATACTAAAAGCTCATCCTCAATAGAAGACAATACTTTTTTGCCCTCTTTATAATTATTAGAAACAAACTGCGGTCTGTAAGAAATATTTGAGGCCACACTTCCATCTATATATGCAGTTGTATACCCATTACAAAGTTCATTAATGATATTTTTATCCATACTAATCCTCCATGTCAAAGCAGTTTACTGCGATGACATCGCGCCGAGAATTTCAAAGTTTTCCGAAAGAATACATTTATTTTCAGCTGCGCTCAAGGCATATCCCCGGCTCTGCCTCCAATTGCTGATTAAAAAATAAGCTTTCAAGCTTATTTTTCAACCTATGTTTCTATAATTTCTACATACTACTATCTTAAAATAAATTCCCTTAAATATTACCATGATATACTATTCTTCACAACTTAATCCCATATAAATTATTTGTTATGAAAAAAGAACCATCCCCAATGGACCAAAAAGCGGCTAGAAGAACTTATGATTCTCCTAACCGCTCT
This sequence comes from uncultured Lachnospiraceae bacterium, assembly GCA_947564735.1. Lineage (GTDB taxonomy): Bacteria > Bacillota > Clostridia > Lachnospirales > Lachnospiraceae > UBA3282. The sequence goes on from CANOEC010000038.1 coordinate 10,747, forward strand.
TTTTATCTCACCGCCTATTTTCCAGCATCCGCCAGACTTTGCATGGGCTCTCCCCATTTTCCGAGATACCTTCCATCAATGGAAGAATAGGTGCTCTCACCCGGAGCTAATACCGGAGCCGCCTGTATGAGCCTTTCTGTAAAAGGGACCCCCGTATCCAGTAATTTTTCATCCTTGGTCACATTGCGGATTAAACATAAAAAAATGTCTGAGCCGTCTCCCATCGGAATCGTCTTTTTTACTTCCAGTTCAAAGCTGACCGGGCTTTCTGCAATGGTTGGCACATCCAGCACCTCTCCCCACTCTACGGCAGGCAGGTATTTCATCTTATCCGGCGTCGTTCTGCCATAAGTACAGCCATAATAATCCGCCAGCGGCAATAGCTGTTCGGACACGAGGTTTGCCGAAAACACACCATTTTTACTTATCAGGTCTTTAGTCTGCTTTCCCTCTCCTATACAAGTCATTACGCCAAGTCCTTCCGCGGAATGATAATAGGAAAACCAGCAGAACAATCCAAAATGAGGCTGCCCATCCTCCTGCTTTGTCCCGTAAAGAAATAACGCCTGTGGACAGAAATCATTGCCAATCTCCGTTTTTACTTTTGCCATCGTATCCTTCCTTTCTGATTTTATTTTGTGTTTGATTCTCATCAACACAAGAAAACTTGCTTTACAAATTATCTTGTCTCCTAATTTTAGGACAAGTCCTCAAACCGGAAACTTTCTGTTTTCAAGTCGCAATAGTGTCTTCCCTTTACTGCCGTAAATTTCAATACACAATAATCCGGGTCGGTTACGCCCTGTTTATAATACATCGTATCCCCTGTACACCATAATTCCCGCTTTATGTCATCGTCCTGCAGCACCTCCATTGTGCCTGTCAGCATGATTCCTTCATACTTAAAGCGTCCTCTATGATAAAAATAGATACTTGCCTTTGGATTCTTCATAAATTGCTGCACCCGCATGGAGGATGTATTTGTTGAAAAATAAAAACAATTCCCCTCTATCTTGCGTGGCGTAAACATCGCTTTTATATTTGGAACACCATCCTCATCTACAGAACCGACAAAAGCTGTTTTTTGTTTTTGAATAAATCCAATGACGCTTTTTCTTGTTCTCATTGAGCTCCCCCTATTTTTATATTATTTGTTCTCACGCAGATTTTCTGTCAAAGTTTCCAGTATCCGGGCAAGATATGACTCAAACTGCTTTTGCTCTTTTTCAGAAAACCCTTGATAAAACAGCGCGTTCATCTGCTGGGATACCGCTTCATATTCCGCCTGCAAAGATTTCGCATACTCTGTGAGTGATACAATGGTCTGGCGTCGATTTCCCGGATTCACATTCCTTTCCACAATCCCCTTATGTACCATACCATCTATCACAACAGAAACCGTATTTTTGGCAAGGGAAGTTTTTTCACTTATTTCGCTGATTGTAAGGCAATCCGTTTTCCATAAGATAAATAGGATTCTCCCCTGTCCGCCGCTTATCTCAATGCCATTTTCAAGTAACAGCCGCTCAAAAATCCTATCCTGAAGCTGCTTTATCTGCGTGATGTAAAATCCTCCCTTTGTCTCCAATCTGCCACCTCGAATCTAATTAGAACAATTCTATATGGAACAATTATAAGCTTATCATAGTTTCTGTTAAAAAGCAACCTAAAGGCAATATAAAGCGATGCGGACAGATATAAAAAAATCTATATATGTGCGCTGCAATATTTCCATGCAAATTCAAACAAAATAAGCATCCCAACCGCCCAAAGTAAAGATGCTTAATTTCTTTTAATTTTATATTTAACTGAGGGCAATCGGATAACACATCCGATAACCTTTCTAAGTAGATTATAATGGGAGAGACTTGAATAATCAAGTCTCTCTTTGTTTTTCTAAAAGATTTCTTGTAACAATTCAACCTCCCCATATTCAAAAAAGGTGAAACTGTCTTATCAGTTACTTGCAGGCAATATAAATATCCATACTGTCCCCGTCAGTTTCAAAGCATGGGATAACATCTTTCTCCGTGTGTTCCAAACCATTCACGCGCATATATTCCATAAGCGTTTTATAGGCGTTGGGAATGGTCACGAAAGGGTTCTCAAAGGGACTTTCAACATGGATTGCCGCATACTTATGGTCTGCCTGCTCGTGTATTTCAAGGTCGGGCGGAACGCACCCCTCAGGCAGTATCCATGCCGCTTCATATCCGTGCATGTTGAAAACATTAATCTGCTCCTGTGACACATTTGGAAAATCCCAGCCAATGACACGCGGATTGTCCACGCCACATTTACGGGCAATGGAAAAGACTCTGTCAATAGCATCCCCCTCGGGTTCAGAACTTATCACGGCATGTTTGATATAGCGGAAGGCAGGGACAGTCTCGACGCGCAAATTGGTATATGCTTCGCCGCAGACGACCATATCATCGCGGAACAGATTGTCCAGAGAACAGTTGAACAGCCTGCAAAGCTCTATCGCCTTGTCCATCTCAGGCTGCGCTGTATCCAGCTCCCATTTGGACACAGTCTGACGGCTGATATTCATTTTTTCAGCCAAATCCTCCTGCGTCATATTCCCTCTCAGATGTCTTAAAAACTGCAAATTTTTTCCGAAGCTCATATAAAAATATTCCTTTCTCAAATTTTTAATCTGTTGTCCTCGTTTCCTGCGCCGCGCCGCATTATCAGTATAGTATGCTGTCCAACAGACTGCCACCAATCCGTGTGTGCAATTTTCCTGATTCACGCAACTTCAACGTGCGGAAATTCTTTTTGATAATAGGTACTGCGCACTGAACGGCTAATCATATACCTTATCATCCTGCTAAGTTGCACCGGCTTTGTCCGCTACAATCGTAAGCTCTCCCGGAATCTTCTCATTGGTCCATGCCGGATGCTCATCAAACTTTCTTAACGTAAAGCCAGTATGGATAACCGAATTGATAATTTCACTGATTGTATACTTGCGGTAGCTGCATTTGGGTATTTGCTCACGAATCTTTTCTTCAAAAAATCGGGCATGTGCCATTTCACCTTCAAAAATTTCCTTTGAAAAATAGCTCATAGCCGGTTGTTCAAAATGCAATATATCCGATATTTTTGTAAATGGATGAAAATCGCTGCATATCATTTTCCCATTGTCTTTTAGCAGTAAATACATGATTCCCATAAATTCATCAAGATTATGGAAGTAATGTAAGACCCCTCCTTCCATAAATACAACATCGAAATAATTTCCATATTTCTCTATATCAATTTCCAATATATCACACACTTCAAAATTTAATCCAACCCTTGCGGCGTCTGCAACTTCAAGCGCGTATTTCTTATTGTCTTCCGAAATATCAAAAACCGTAACTTCCGCCCCTAAAATAGCTAAAGGTACAGCTTTTTTCCCACAAGAGCCACATATATTCGCTATTTTAATACCGCTATAAGTATCAAAATATTCGGAATATCTTTTCAACATTCCTATCGGATTATCTAAATCCTTTTTCGCCCTGTCCTCTGGTTTCCCCGACTGTTTCACCCAAAATTCATACGCATTATACTCCCACGCCTTTTTATTTTGAACGCTATAGTCTAGCATTTTTAAACCTCTGCCTTTCTTCCGAACCGCATCAATAAGCGCTTCATTTTTCTTTATAAAATGCTCTTCCTTTACGATTCATTATAACATATCCAACCGCCTTTATAGCTCAAATGTTCTCCATTTTAAAATCCATTTATTTTACTGCCATATTATCTGAATTATGCTAAAATATAGTAAGACAACAAAATAATAGATTTGAGGGGCATTTATGGACTATACAATACGTGAAATACAAAAACAGGAATATCCGTTACTGGATAATTTTTTATATGAAGCGATATTTATTCCAGAGGGCATTGAACCTCCACCCAAAACCATTATCGCCTCTCCCGAATTACAGGTTTACGTTGAGGGCTTCGGGGAATTAAAAGATGATTGGGCACTCGTTGCCGAGGTTGACAGCAGGATTGTCGGCGCTGTCTGGGTCCGCATTATGAACGATTACGGACATATAGATAATGAAACACCCTCTCTGGCAATCTCCTTATATCAAGAATACCGGGGCTTTGGCATTGGAACCGCCATGATGAGACAAATGCTTGCCCTGCTTCAATCACATGGATACAGACAAGTTTCCCTCTCTGTTCAAAAAGCCAATTATGCGGCAGCGCTTTATCAAAAAATTGGTTTTGTGATTGTCAAAGAGAATAAAGAAGAATACATTATGGTGCACCACCTAGTATAGCGCAACTTAGTGATACTCGCTTCAGAAAGGAATTTCCATTTATGAGAATCCGACCCTATATACCAAGCAAAGACTACGCATATTTATCAAATTGGATTGATGATGAAAGAACCCATGCTTTCTGGTCTGCAAACCGTTTTCCATATCCTATGACCCAGACAGCATTCCATGATTTCTTAGAGAAAAATGCAGCAGATTGGACAGACAGCGCTTATGTGGCAACCGAAGATAGCGGACAGCCTGTGGGCTTTTTCTGTTACTCCGTCAATACGGAAACTAATATCGGCTTCCTTAAATTTGTAATCATAGATAAAACAAAACGTGGAAAAGGTTATGGAAAGGAAATGCTGAATTTAGCCCTACAGTATGCCTTTCAGATTACCGGTGCCAAAGCGGTTCAATTAAATGTTTTCAATGAAAATACTCTTGCAAAGCAATGCTATGAAAAAGTTGGCTTTGTCGAAAGAGCTGTTGACAAAGATGTATTTTCATATCAGAACGAATTATGGAGCAGATGTAATATGATAGTTTCCAAGCTATAAATTCCTTTCAATTTTTTTCACCAACCTGTCTATCCTATATCGCGCCATCCTGTCGCACTCTATCTCTTCACAATATTTTAAAAATCTGTCACGGTCTGCACAATATAGTATGCGCATCACGTTATAACAAGTTTCATATTTATCATCGCTCATATCTGCAACCGGAAAAAATTTTATATGATACAATTTATCCAAGTGCTTGTGCACTATTTTTCTATCCTCATTATCTTCATAGCATTTTCTCAGCTCGTATGAATATTCAAAGGTTTTTCTATCAGATGCTGTCAGGCTGCACAGATTATCAATACAAAAAACAATTGCCTCTTCTCTGACGATAGCGCGTATCTTATCATATATCCTTTTTATTTCTATTGACGATATGTCTAAAACATCAGCGTCAAAGGATAAAAAACTTTTGTGCCCGCTTGAAACGGTTTCCATCATCATGTGATATAATTTTTTTTCATATCGCGCAAGAACTACGGAATCATCTTCTTCTAAGATTTTACTATAACGCACATATGCATCGGTTGTACTATTTAACTCTCCTATGGTAACTACTGAGTCAAGATTTTTTTCCCATTGCTCCAATAGCTTTTTTACTTCCAAATCCGTCATATATGCAACGGGTTTCGTTCCTACCTCCAAAAAGACTTGGTACTCTGCCTTTATCAGTTCCTCATCCAAATCCCTCTCATTATTATAATATTTTAAAAGCAACCTGAACAATCCCATGCCGCTTCTGATTCCCGATAAATAGTTATTTATGATACGGTGCTCCAAATGATTATGAAGCTGCTCTAAGATTCTTTTTTCTGGTGATTTCTTCTCATTTGCAGCCGACGTTTTTTGATTGTCACTATCATATAGGTTCTCAATAGATTCCGTAGCAATGGCAAAACATATCAGACGGACATCTTTTTTAAACTCCTCATTCTTTATTGACTGAATATGCACCATAACATCATCATAGAAATTTTGTGCTTTCTGAAGCGTCCTAAGATTTTTCACATGATGCTTTTTTAAAAAGTCCTGCATAAAAAATGCATTGATTCCTAACTTTCCCCAGTTAATTTTAGAAGGTATTTCTGTTATATGATATGTCCTGTCAATCACTTTTTCTTCATATTTCTGCAGTATCGCCTTTTCATCCGTATTCATTGCATTTTCATTTACTAAAATGATAACTTTCACATAATTACACTTTTTTAGCTCTTCGATCACCCCATAATCTCTTCCAGATTTATATTGCTGCTCGTGCGCTCTAAATCGTCAATCACAATATAATGCCAAGTTCTGAATCCCCGTGAAAATGTTACAAATAATTCTTTCGCATCTATGAAACCATAAAGAAGCTCCTTAGCTGCATCGGCTTTGTCTGAAAATTGTGATAAATGATTGGAGAGTTTATCTGCTTTTTTTGAAATATCAGGCAAACGTTTCCATCTTGTAAGCCGACAGATTATCTCATGGTATATCTGCTGGCTATTTTGCAATCCGAACATAGATATTTTACAGCAATTTTTTTGTTCATCCAGCACTTCATCAATTGCATATGTTTTTCCTATGCCCCATGCCCCGTCAAACATAATACATCTATATGGTAATTTATCTAATCCACCGACTATATCTTTTATCCGACCCGCTTCCATAAACACACCTCACGCAGAATACATTTTCATATCAATCGCTTCACCATTCTTAACAGCGTTACTTCTAAACATACCCTCCTATTGAAATTTCACCTTTTCAAGAGCTCTGCCGGACGCCGCGTTATATACAAATGGCTCTTCCCAGCTCCGCAGAAAACATAGCGGAAAACTACTGAGCATTCTTTTTGTTTTTCACATTTACCAATAAATTAATCGCACAGACACAGAGTAAAATAATCCCAACTGTCATGCTTTCACGATCTATAAAGTTTCTTACGATAAGAATGATACTTGCAATCACTCCTATCATAAAGCAAATAATGGCAACATCTGTACCTGTGATAGTTTTCTTTTCCTTCATCGTGTTTTACCTTCCAAAGCTGGATTTTCCTTTCTTTCGCTTTATAGTATTACTTACAATCGAGAAAATGTAATCCACTATTCCCGCAATAACTCCTGCAATCATTGCATATTGAAAACCGATCCCATTTCCACGACTCAAATTAACGATAACCATTCCAACAAAAACCATAACAGCATATCCTAATGCCCTAATCAGATTTTCTTTCATGTGTGATATATTCTCCTTTCCAACTTTCGATTTTTATTACTAATAGGATACCACACCCGCGCCCAATGTAAAGAAAAAGCACTCAAATGGCAAATTCATATCGATATTCTAAACTATCTTCTGATGTAGCTCTGTTTCTTCGTCCACCCCATTCACCAGTTAAATAAGTGCCTTTGCCGCTTCATACGCAAATCCATTTCTCCAATAATTCTTATTGATAATCCAACCAAGTTCTCCTGTGTCATTTTCAAAATACACGCTGACAGCGCCAATATGTACGTCATTATAGATAATTGCAAATTCTAAAAACGCCGGTCTTAATCCGGGTGTTATTTATGGAAATTATTATTTTTCACTATCTGGTTGATATTTACACCAATTTTATTCAACTGTCAAGCTCCCGGCTCAGTGACTTCGTGGAGAGGATTTATTGAAAATGTTATAAAAAATTTTCAACAGCAAAAACTTACTGATTTTATGTTATATTTTTACATAAGAGAAAACAGGGAGGAATGTTATGTTCTATCAGAATCTATTAGATGAAATTGTTGAAAAAAGCAACCTGATTTTCGGGGAGGATCTTACCGGCATCTATTTGCATGGTTCTTTGGCAATGGGGTGTTTCAACCCAGACAAAAGTGATATTGATTTAATCATTGTAATTAGAAACAGCATCACAGATATTCAGAAATTACAGTTTATGAATCATATTGTAGAATTGAATAAAACAGCTCCAAGGAAAGGAATTGAATTGAGTATTGTCAAGGAAGAATCTTGTAGAAACTTTCTTTATCCCACGCCATTTGAATTACATTTTTCAAATGCGCATCTGCAATGGTTTATTGAGAACCCAACAGACTATATTCACAACATGAATGGTACAGATAAGGATTTGGCTGCGCATTTTAAAATCATTAAGAAATATGGCGTTGTATTGCAAGGGAAAGCAATAAATGATGTATTCGCGGATGTACCGGAGAAAGACTATATTGACAGCATTTGGGGTGATGTTGAGGGCGCTAGGGAAGATATCTTGGACAATCCTGTTTACGTAATCCTAAATTTATGCAGGGTTGCAGCTTTTCTCAAAAACGATTTCATTCTTTCTAAAAAACAGGGCGGGGAATGGGCATTACAAAATCTTCCAATGCAATATCATACTTTAATTTCAAATGCAGTACAAAGTTATATAAGTGAAAATGAGATGAACTTAGATAATATGGAAGCGCAAAAATTTGCTGATGATATGTTGCAGATGATAAAAAATGTATTAAATCCTCAATTTTAGGAATAGCAATGCCTTTTGCTCTGCGAATCAAAATCTTGTCCTACGGTTTTTATAACATCCCCTTCCACTGTCATAATGCTTTTATGCTTAATGCCACAATTCGAAATGGGGTAATAAATGAAATGGATGGGGCAATAAATGAGGTAATAAATGGGGCGATAAATATTTCCGCTACCGAACAGGCTGTTTTGTCTGTAATAAGGAAAAATGAAAAAATTACAAAAGCGGAATTGCAGAAAGAAACCTCTCTTGGAAAAAGCACGATTGACCGGGCAATTAAAGCATTAAAGGAAAAACGCTTCATTGAGCGTGTCGGCTCTAATAAAACTGGTTATTGGAAAATTATAAATAGGGGGCTGTAAAAAGTCCCCTTAACTGCTATAAATTTCCCCGATTGATGTTAAAGGGAATAAATCAGGTCATGCAGCACTATTTCCTCTGCCCTGTCCCTAATGCTGTTCATCTTCTCATTACTTTCCTCGTCAATCTCCGTAAAATATTTCCATAAGGTTTCCGACAAAAGCATATACGAATAAAAGGATTATCACCTTCTTCCTTTACCACAACATCTTCAAGTTTCCATTCACCACAAATGAGACTTCTGCTATGTCCCGGCTCAAATTCATCATGATTCCATATGGTTTGATATTACATGTTCTTCCTATAGAAATCCTCCAGTTTGTCAAAAGGTATAATATCTTTTTGGTCGTAAAGGTCTGTATGAACGGCATCCAGAATCATCAGAAGTTCCTTATTCCCTGCATAAGGGTTATCCTTTATCATAGCCGCATACGCATCCCTGCTGAAATAACATGAGTGCGCCTTCTCTCCATGCATGACGAGAACTGCGCTTCTGATTTCATTACTGTACTGTAAAATCGGCATGTTAATAAAGGACAGGGCAGAGGTAGTATTCCATCCCTCGTTGGAATTAAGGGAACGCTCTGTATATCCCCTTTCCGTCTTATAATAATCATGGTAATCCTTGAGAAAGAAAGGTGCATCTTCAGGCACAGTTTCCACTACGCCGCCTGCCCTCTTGTAAGTGCCATTTTTATAATCCTCTGTGCGCTGTGCATTCAGGGTTTTCTTCATCTCATATCGGGCATCTGCACTGTCCGCCTCGTCAAAATATCCTTTCGCATTAACCCTTGTCATATCGTACATGGTAGAAGCTACCGTTGCCTTAATACGGGTATCCATAGCCGCCGCATTGATTGCCATGCCGCCAAAACCACAGATTCCAAGAATGCCTATTTTTTCAGAATCAATGTTGTCCTGCGTGGAAAGAAAATCAACTGCCGCACAGAAATCTTCCGTGTTAATGTCAGGAGATGCCACATTCCTGACTTCACCGCCGCTTTCCCCGATAAAAGACGGATCAAACGCCAGCGTAATAAATCCCCTGCCTGCCAGTTCATTCGCATAAAGCCCTGCCGACTGTTCTTTGACTGCTCCAAAAGGTCCGGCAATGGCAATGGCGGGCATTTTACCGCCTGCGTTCTTAGGAGTATATAAATCTCCAACAAGCGTAATTCCGTAACGGTTATGGAACTTCGCCTTTGTCCTTGTTACCTTGTCGCTTAATACAAATGAATATCCATCGTGTGCTGCTTTCATTTCTTGAATTCTCCTTCATTTTGTTAAATAATATTTCCTTTTTCCATCTGATACATCAGGAAATCCAGACAGTCAATTCGTTTTTGTTCGGCATGTATATTGTCCAACAAGTTTTTCTTATGCATTCTCAAAATAAACTGCATTTCTTTTTCTTTCTTTTGTTCTGCCAGACACATACAGGTGTTGACTGTCGTTTCGTCACAACCTGCATCTATCAGATTTTGTTTCAATATTGCATTCTTATCTGATATGTTTGCCATTGATAAGACCTCCTGCGATTTATTATATTTGTGCTTGCGTAAGATATCAAATACTTATAACCTATAATTAGATATTCGTTAATGGAATAACTGAAAGGTGGAATATTCATTATGGAAATACGTGTTTTACAATATTTTTTAGAGGCTGCAAGAGAAGAAAGCATTACAAGGGCGGCATCTGCCCTGCATATTTCCCAACCCACATTATCGAAGCAATTAAAAGATTTGGAAGAGGAATTAGGTAAGAAATTGTTTGTCCGAAGCAATTACAGTATAAAATTAACGGACGAGGGAATGCTGCTGCGAAAAAGAGCAGAGGATATTTTAGAGTTAGTAGATAAAACCATGACGGAGTTTCAGTCCTTGGGATTGGTCTTGGGCGGTGATGTTTATATCGGCTGTGCAGAATCCCACTTAATCAAATATTTGGCAAATGTCATCAAGGAATTTCGACAGTCTTATCCCGGTTTTCGTTTTCATATCCAAAGCGGTAACACGGAACAGGTTACAGAACGTCTTGACAGAGGGCTTTTAGATATGGCGGTTATTGTAGAACCGCCTAATATGGCACATTACAATTATATAGAAATCCCCGGCGTAGATACATGGGGTATCCTTATGTTAAAATCGCATCCGTTGGCTAAGAAAGAACACATTACCATTGATGACCTGAAAGATGTTGACTTAATTTGTTCCGAGCAGTCTATCAAAGCGGATATTCCAAGATGGTGCGGTCAAAAAGCTGATTCCCTCCACTATATCGGCTTTACCAATCTCTTTTACAATGGTTCTGTATTTGTGAAAGAAGGTCTTGGATGCATGCTCACTTTTGAACATCTGGCAGATACCGGAAATGACAGCGCGCTGTGCTTTCGTCCGCTTTTCCCGATATTGGAAAATAAGATGTATCTTATTTGGAAAAAGTATCAGGTATTTACGCCGATAGCTAAAATCTTTACAGATACATTAACAAGGCTGCTAACAGTATGACTGCTTGTGCATTACATTAACCGAGGGGCTATCTTACCCCTCGGTCTTTGTTCTGTCGGTATTCTTTTTCAGTTCTATATTCTACATACATTTTGCAAAACCTCGAATACGGAAACTTGTTTGAGGAACAATAAATATTATTGGATTAAGGAGATAAGCATATGTATCACTTCTTTTATGGCTGGTATTTCAAATGTCAGTCTGATGAACAGACTTTAGCGGTAATACCCGCTATTCACGGCACAGGATGCACACGTACGTGTTCTATCCAAATTATTATGGACAACAATGCATGGACGATTCCGTTTGCCGGAAATGCATTTCGGCGGAAAGGTAAGAATATTTCCATTGGAGAAAATCAATTTGGTGAAAAGGGAATCCGCCTGAAAATAGACACGCCGCAAATACGCATTCTGGGAAAATTACATTTCGGACGGCTATTTCCATTAAAATATGATATTATGGGTCCGTTTGCGTTCGTACCGCTTATGGAATGCCGCCACAGCGTATGGAGTATGCGACATACAGTCACGGGAAATATGTCTGTCAATGGACGGATATATTCTTTTCAAAATGCTTTGGGATATTGGGAAGGCGACAGGGGGCGGTCATTTCCGAAAGAATATCTGTGGACGCAGTGCTTTTTTAAGAACGGGTCTTTAATGCTGTCTGTGGCTGATATCCCTATAGCGGGCATGCATTTTACAGGTATTATAGGAACAATATTGTGGCAGGGAAAAGAGTACCGGCTGGCTACTTATCTGGGCGCAAGAGTTGTTCAGAATCACAGCAAAGCAGTTCGGGTCATACAAGGCGATCTGGAGTTAAATGTCCGGCTGACGGAAAACTCCGGACAGCCGCTGAAGGCTCCCACAAAGGGAACCATGATCAGGACAATCCGTGAAAGCGCATCCGGTAGGGCTTTCTATGAATTTAAAAAAAAGGGCTGTACCCTGTTTGCCTTTGAAACAGACAGGGCTTCTTTTGAATATGAATATTTATCCTAATTGTTTCTTTTGTTATTCTGCACGCCCCTGTTTACCCCATTTTCCCCAGCATAGCTGGGGAATTAGGTTTCTCATTTATCGCTTTCTTCTTCCTGCCGATTCTTCTTACGAATGATAATATAAATAATCAGCACCAGTGCAATGAATATTGCCAGCCATAGGAAGTAACAAATGCCCAAAAAGGTCGGACAGATATGGCATAGACCACACTTCGCCGACGGTTTCCCAATGCCCTCCTGCATCTGGTAGAGGATTGCATATGTGGAGAAGGCTTCCGTCTGTATGGTGATGGTTTCCGGCGCATCATCCAAATCTTCCAAAAGAAGATATTCTCCCTCATGCGCACGCATGATATAAAAATCTGCGGAAAGCTGTGCAAGCTCCTTTGGTATATCAAGGATGATTTCTACCGGTTCATTGGTTCCATGAATGGCATTCCAGTCCCCGTCACCAATCCTTATAAACATGGATATATCAACATACATACCCATGACCAGACCGGGGATTTCCTTCTGACAGTCTTCAATTCCTGCCCCAATCACTGCCGCATCGTTCTTTGACACATTTTCGAGACGCTCCACATCAATGCGGATTTCAATGACCTGTCCCTGCTGCACCGACGCAAATTCTTCTTCCGATAAAACGGCATGCGCCACGGCAGCGGCATCTGTCACCTTCGCCGTGCAGACAGCTTCATCCACGTTGTTCAGGGTAACGACCACAGCGCCTTTTCCGACAGGGTAGGTCAGGCTTTCCGGTGTAATACCCGTTGTCTGCGACTGTTCCTGCTCCACTGGCTGCTCTGTGGGCTGCTCTGTCTGTTGCGATGTTTCGATGTTTTCCGACTCCTTATCATCTTCCGGCTGTCTGTTATCTGATGTACCTGACTCCGTTCCCGGTCTGCGGCTCGGTGTTTCCGCAGACTGCGGCGTTAGCGGCGGTTTCGTCGGGCTTGACGGCTGTGGCGTACTTGTCTGCGGCTCTGCAGGCTGTGGTGTACTTGTCTGCGGTTCTGCAGGCTGTGGTGTATCTGTTGGTGACGTTGCCGGCTGTGGATAATCCTCATCCTTTTTACCGGAATCATCTTTATCACCATCTCCACCGCCGGGATTATCCAAGCCGCCTGTACTCGGTATCTTCTCAATACCCACTACCGTCACGGTCTTATTTTCTCTAATGTCAGTCATCGTATAGGTATAGGCTCCATTCCCTTCTGCCGTCATTGGCACTTTCATTCCGTTTACTTTTACGGCAAAGCCGTTCCCTTCTTGATAGCCGCTGCCTAATACATAGCGGAAGGTAAAACTGCCGCCTTCTTTTACGGGACTGATACTGCCACTTACGGCAGACAGCATATATCCCGTACCGCCCTGCAGGGTAACTGTGTATCCTATGGTATAGACCGCATATACCGTCATATCTGCCGTGATATTTGTAAATACTGCATGGCTGCTGCCCTGCTCATCTGCACACCACTCGCCTGCGAACACCTGATTTCCAGCGTCCTTTTTAGGCGGTATGGCAGGAATATCCGTTAAATTCCCTCCATAATCCACGGTACGGGTATCATATTGCTCCCCGTTTGCCATAAAGGTCACTTTCATCTGGTATGCGCCTATCACTGCCGGGTCGCTCTTTTCACTGGCAAAATTGGAAGTGCCGCCGCCGTCTGCAACGTGCTTGTATCAACGGTAACTGATTTTTCCGTGTCGTCTCCCACCTGATAGGTCACTGCGGCGATTCCTGCCGTAACCGCATTGCCGGCATCATCTTTTACCGTAACCTTAATATCCGTGGCGGTATCATAGTAATTCGTTTGTACATCGGTTGTAATATCCGGTGCACGGTCTTCAACAATCACACCGCCGTTTCCTACGCCTATGGTCACACTGTCAGCGGCTTTGCCGCGTCAAATTTCACGGTAAATTCATCGCTTGCCACAGAAGTATTTCCTGCCGCATCTTTCTCCTGAAACCGATAGGTATGCTCCCCTTCCGTAACCGGATAATCATATTTCACAATTCCCGTGCCGCCTGTGAAACCGTCCACCTTTACATAATCTTTTCCGTCAATGCTTACCCACAGCTCGGTCACGCCCACACCGTCATGGAGCTTTAATGGAATCGTGGTCTATGTGGCAGTCCAGTCAGCAGGCAGGATTACGCCGTCCTTTATTATAGGCTTATCCGGCGCTGTTTCGTCCTCCCAATAGGCATGAAGGGTATGTGCAGAAGTCTGATTTACAACCGTCCCTGCCTCGACTTTGCCGCCTGCTCCTTCCGCTTCGGTGTACCAGCCCTTGAAAGTATAGCCTGTCCTTCCCGGCTGTGGTAACGTGCCATATGCGCTGTCAAAAGTCACTGATTGACTTGTGACAGTATTCCCGCTATCTGCGCCGTGATACTCAAAGGTTAGCTGGTAGGTGTCGGCTGTCCACTTCGCATACAATGTAATATCTGCGGTATAAGCGGTCTCTGCAAGGTTAGTTACTTTTTGCGTACAACTGCTGTCCGTATGCCACCCTTCAAAGGTATAGCCTGTCTTGGTCGGAGAATCTAAAGTAGTTGCCGTCCCATAGGTATGCTTGGTCGTATATCCGTCCCCATGTGTGCCGCTGAATGTCTTGTTTCCGGCATCCTTGTAAGTAATAGAATATCTTTTTGCTTCCCATGAAGCGTTTTGTCAAGTGTTATTTTGAGTTATTGACGAAAACTTTTCCAGAGTGGCGGGGAACAGGCAGGAAAGAGGGACACACCGCACCTGTGGACGGTTAGAAGCCGTTTTCGGGGGCAGGTGGTATAATTCCCTTACCCCGCCCCGGAACAGGGTTCAGAGCGTAACAGGAAGCCCCTAATCATGCGGGTTTGGGGACTGTGCCAAAAGTCTAAATGTCCACGCCCGCGGGTTACGCACTTGCCCTTATCCTGTTCTTTGGAAGAGGCCGGGCGCGGGGCAGAGCCACCGCAAAACCTACCGATAGCCGCCGGCGAAATGACAACGGCAAAAATCCAGACGGTCAAGGGTTTAAGAGTGGGGATTTTTTCGCGGTCTCTGCGAAAAAATACGACTCGGCCCTTGACGGCCTGGATAGGCGGAACGGATCAAAAAAACCATTGTTTTTGGCGGGTGAGTGCGGTATAATTTTCCCCGATTCAGAACGGCAAATCATTGTTTGGAGAATTGAAGCATGAAAGAATATGAAATTGTTGAATTAACAAATCAAGATAAGAAATTGTGGGATAAAGTTTCTGAATATGCGAGGAAATGTTCTTGGCAAACTACGGGAGAATATTTATCCGATTTAATGCGTATAAATGACTTTTTGGAATGGGAAAGGGTTTTTGCTGTTTCTATTCAAGAGAAAATAGTTGGTTTTTGTGCATTTACAAAAAGCAGTTCCGTTCTTGGAGAAAAGTATTCACCATATATCGGCTTTCTCTTTGTAGAAGAAGAATATAGAGGTAATGATCTTGACAAAAAGCTATGCTTTGCTGTCATAAGATATGCTCGTTCCATAGGTTTTGACAGAGTGTATTTGTATAGTGATATAAAAAATTATTATGAGCGTATTGGGTTCCAAAAAATTGCGGAAGAAGACACTCCTTGGGGAGTTAGGCATTCGGTTTATACATATCTCTTGAATTAGTAGGAGCGGATAGGTACATTCCGATTGTCTGACTGATTAACCTCACCATACTGCCTTAACAGGGCAACGGCGGACGGTACAAATTATCCACCGCTGTCCTATTTTATATTTTCCATTTCTGCGTCCTGCGCTGTGCGTGTTCCCGCTGTTCCTGCCGCGAGATACTGTAAACGCTCTTTCGTATCTGCTCGGCTTCTTTCACTTCCCCTTTGAGTACAAGATACCGCTGATTGAGCGTTCCCCTCTCGGCGGTCAGCGTGGCATACTCCGCTTTCCATGCCTTTGTCGGAATGGTGGTCTTGCCGTTCATCACACCCTTGAGGTAATCCCGCGCCGCTGTAAACAGGATTTGCTCGGCTTCGGTCAGCTTCTTTTTCCCCTTGTACTTGAAATAAATATCCGATTGCTCGATGTGCTTTTTCAGCGTGGCAAGCCGCCGCTCAACGGGTTTCAGCTTGCCTTGAATGTCCAGTTGTTCCCCTATCATGGACTTGAATTTTTCATCAAGCCCCGCCATATCCATGATGTTGTTGGCTTGCAGGAAGTTCAGCATTTTCGCCGCGTCCTTGAGGTTATAGAGCGATTGGGAAACCTGCGATTTTCCCTCCTGCGCCCTGCATGACAAAATGCCCTGGATATAGTCGGCAAGGGTGGGCAGCTCGTTGTTTTCCTGTTCCTCTTTCAGCCACTTTTGCAGCTTGGCGATACGCGCCTTTAACTGCCGTAATTTCTGATTTGTCACTTCGATTTCCCGGTTGAGATCGCCGCGCTCGGTGCGGATGCCGCGTTTCTCCATAGCGGAAGCGGCCACGCCTAAATGGACGGTGGGGATTTGGTCTATCCCCTGTCGCTCATAGGAGCGGTGGTCTATGCGTTCTGTGTGTCCGTTCTGCGCTAAATGCTGGTTGCAGAGTTCCGCCCATGCCCCGTGATATGATTTTGATGCTGCAATGATAGATTGCTATGGGGTGTCCTCCTTTCTGCGGGTCGTTCCCCGTCCTCGCGGCTCTCCTGCGCCGTATCCGCGGTTTTGGCGACGGGGCGGGTGTTTCCCTGTGCCGCTGTTCCCGCGCCCTGCGCGGCGGCTCTGGCGGCGTTCTGCGCGGTCAGTTCCGCCAGTATGCGGCGGCTGTGTTCGGCGGCTACGGTCTTTTGACCAACGTTCCCTATCAGAGTCACACCTCCGCCGTTGCTTGTGGGACTGGTATTCCCCTCTATTGAACCGCCATACATATTAAGCGTACAGCTGCCGTTCTCAGGGTTTTGATTTCCCGCAAGCCAAATACCGCCGTAGGTGCTTTCCGCTCCGATGATGATTCCGGTTTTTTCTCCCGAACAATCATATAGGTTAAGCGTTCCCCCGGTCTTGATCTTAATAACATTTCGTTTGCTCGCAGCTGTCAGGGTATATCCGTTCAGGCACAGATCCACTGTGCCTTCGATAGTCAGAAGTTGAGTCAGACTTATGTCCTGCGACAAATAATAGCTGCCGCCGTTCAGTGTCCCGCCAGCGTCGGTCAGTACGGTGTCAAAGGAAACCCCGTCGTGGGAATGGGGCGCTTGCCACAGTGGATAAAGATCCGTGATCTCAGTGATCGGTGTCTTAAAATCAAACACCTCTCTGCCGTCCGCGGTCTTACACCACCCGATAAATAAATAGCCTTCTTTCGCCGGGGCGGCGAGTTCTTTCGCCCTTTCCCCTGACCATACATATGTGGTCGTAACGGTGTCGCCATGAAAGGTCACCGCATAATATATCACATCTACCGTAATCTGTTTCTTTGCAGAATCATACGCAAAGGAAGTATATTTGGTCAAACGCAAAGTTCTATCCGTTTCTGTTTCTACTTGAAAGCTATAACTATCCCATGTTGTGCCGCCTGCAACGTCTTCAAACCTGCATTTTACAGTTGCGTAGTTATTTCCCGTTATTGGCTCTTCTTTTATGCCAGTATATTTCGTCCAATTATTTTTCACCGATAACACCTTATGAATGCTGTCGCCGTACTTGGTAGACTCTTTCACATAATCCAGAGCCTTTGCGCTGTCAGAATCATAAACAGTATAATTTACAATAATGGTAAGACCGCTTACCATTTCATCAGATGTATCCGACAGTATTGCAGCATCCTCTATCGGCTGATCAAAGCTTTCCTGCACTATCACCCTGATCTCCGGCAGCCTTACTCCCTCCGCCAGCGCATACCCCTCCGGCAGAACAGGCGTGAATACATATTCCCCAAACGTTTGCGCATCATACGCAGGCGCAGACTGCCATGTGATTCCGCTTACTGTAACTTTGGTTTTCGCCGCTTTCTCCATCTCTGTATTCTGCATGTTTTCCAATGTCTTTACAGCAATAATATTTTCTGTCTGATATTCAGGCAGTGTTACGGTATGGGTTTCCTGTGTAACGGCTGCCTCTTCCGGTTCATCGGAATACATACTTTCCCATCGCTGTCGGTGTCATTGTTCCCGGTATCCTCTTCCGCATCCGTTTTCTCCGTTTCAGTGCCTTCTTCGGATTCCTCTGTCCGAGTGTCCTGTCCTTCTTCTGTGCCAGAGCTTTCCCCGCCGTCATCTGTTTCCTTATCGTCCTGTTCTTTGTTGTCCTCTCCGTTTTCGCCGTTTCCTTCCCCGTTACCGCCTTCCGGGCTATCTTCCCCGTCATCCGCACCGCTGTCTGCATTTTCTCCTGTTTCCTCCGCGAATGCCTTCAGTTCATCGGGCAGCGTCAGTTCTTCCAGTTCTGTCCCCACCGGGACATACTGCTCCCTGATATTCTCAGCCAATTCCTCAAAACCATATATTCGGCTTTCCCCTGCATCCTGTTCCTCTGCCGCCGAGACAGACATTGCTGCCGGTATATCCGGGTAATTCGTCATAAGCAGACTGACGCACACCGCTACCACCAGAAAACGCCGACATTTCTTTCTTCCTGCTTTAATCCACGCAAATTGTTTGTCCATAACTTCCTCCCTACTGAAGCATCACAAATTTTTGTCATAAAACTGCTTTCCTCTACCCGCAGTTTCCTTATTCCTGTTTTCGCTTAAAAATATTAGTGATATATCGCAGGGGACGTCCCCTGCGCTCTTTTTCACGCAAGGCACTGTCATCCCCCCTGTCCGTTTGTTTCCTCTTTCCTCTCCTGTACAGGCTTATGCTGAATCTCTTCTATGGCTCTCTCTATTGTCCTGTCCATATGTTCCCGGCAGACAGGCTTGACAAGATACTGCAGCGCCGATACCGAAAAGGCGTCCATCGCATATTCCGCTGACGAGGACTGGAAGATGATAACCGACTGGAAGCCTTTCTGCCGCAGAACTCTCGCGCTTTCTATCCCGTCCCCGTCCGGCAGACAGATATCCATCAGCAGGATATCAAAAGCCCACTGCCCGTTTTCGTCCTTCCTGCATACCGCCTCCATAAAAGCGGTCATACGGGAGTAGCAGGAGACTTCCAGCACATGCTCCGGATGTTCCCATGTCAACTCCTTTTTGCATTTTTAGACTATAGCAAAAAAACCACTTAAAAAAGTGGCTTGTCAAAATTGGTCGGTTTTTAGGCAGATTTGGTTGAGTGAACTGCAAAGAATCAGAGACTCTGCTGATATTTTAAGAACTTATAAATTTAAGACCACACAGGCGGAGCAGACGCTATTTTCAAGCTGATAGTCCAGATTTCCATCATACTTGCGGCAGACAGAAAGGATACTGGAAATGCCGATGCTTTTTCCCACGGGCAGACCTTGGGACAGTTCCAGCCCATCCGTGCAGGTGTTATTGCAGACAATGGTCAGCCTGTCGTTTTGCAGGCGGATATGTATTTCCATACATTGTTTTTCTTTCCCCGACTCTTCGCATCCGTGCAGGGCATTTTCCAGAAGATTCCCCAAAAGGGCGATTAGGTCAATTTCCCGTACATTAAGCTCTTTGGGGACATTGCACCTTATTTTGAGGTCAATGCCGTTCTCCCCGCCTTCCCCGCATAAGAGGAAAGGATGCTGTTGACCGTCCTGTTTTCGGAATACCTCTTTACTGCCGTCTCCGAGATTCCGGCGCTGTACTCCCGGATGTATGCAAGGATAGCGGAATCCTCTCCTGCTTTGGCATACTCCGCTATGGCATCCATGTGGTGCCGCATATCGTGGCGCATCCTGCGGTTTGCCGCCTCCGCATCCTTTTTCATGTAACTGATATTGCTGAATACAACGCTGTATACGATACCCATCACGAAACTAACCGCCACAAACATCAAAAACAGATATCCTTTCGGCAAAACATTCCGCAAATTCAGAAGAGCTACCGCATCCTGCAGCACGAAGAACAGCAGGGCAATCAGCGCCAGATTCCACCATCTTCTGCTGCCGTCTGTCAGAGAGCTAAAAACCTCCATGGCATACTTCCTGTACCATGCCAGAATAAGCAGCAGAAGTGCACTCCGGGGCACGATTGCCAGATAGAATCCCGCCAGCTCGGAAATCTGCGGAAAAAGCATTCCGACCATCAGTTTCAACATATTATCCAGAACGGTAAACAGACAAAAGTAGGTAATAAACAAAAAACATTTTTTGGCAAAGTAGTCGCTCGAAATCATGCAGGAATAAAGTAACACGCAGGCAGAGACTACCAGATAAGCCGCAAATCCCCTGATTCCTCCCGCTGCATAACCATATACGCCGATGCCGACAAAACCAAATAGACAGATACCACTGTATAACAGAAGTCTCTTTGCGGCATATTTCAGTTTCAGCATATGACACACAATGACTATATGACACAGTCCGGTAAGAAACAACGCCGGGATACGGTAGAATGCCATCATTTCAGCGCCTCCTTCCTACAAAAATCCATATACATTTTCTGCACGTTCTCACTGCTCCTTCTCGGAATGGGAATTTTGGCTCCGCTCCGCATTTCCAGCGCATTCCCTGAGATTTTCCTCACAAATGACAGGTTCACAATATAGGATGCACCCACTCTGATAAATTCGGGACAGACCTGTATTTCTTCAAACATCTGTGGCAGCTTCCTGCGAAGCTTGAGTGTTTCACTGGAAGAAAGTTTCATCAGCAGATAATGGTTCTGCGATTCTATGGATACGATTTCTCTGGTACATACACGGTACATGCCATCCACACAGGCAAGGGAAAGAAAAACCTCATCCTCCATTTTTATCACGGCACGGTCAAGGGCAGCGTCAAACTACTCCTGCGAAAAGGGCTTGAGCAGGTAATGGGTGGCGTTCATGGCAAATGCCTCGACTGCATACTCATTGCTTGTTGTCAGAAAAATAACACTCATTTCCGGGTTTTTTGCAAGCATTTCCTCCGCAACATCCGTTCCGAGAACACCCGGCATACAGATATCCATGAGAGCGATGTCATATACTTCCCCCTCTTCCACTGCTTTTAAGATATCTTCCGCCACAATATATTCGTCGATTGTAAAATGCAGCCCGGAATGCGCCTCTGCGTAGGTATCTAAAGCCGCCCGGATTGTTTCCAGTTCTTTTTGTATATCATCGCATATTGCTATCTGCATATCATCCACTACTTTCACGCATCATCTTTTCTGCCGCACGTCAAATCACAATTTGTTCCTATCTTGCACGTTTTGATTATAGCACTCAGCCCCTCTGCTTTCCACCATAAAAAAACGAGCTTCGCTCGTTTGCGAGCTTCGCTCGTTTGCGAGATTTGCTCGTTTGCGAGATTTGCTTCGCAAACTCGTGAATAAAAAATTCCAATTGTACGGTTATCTCTTCACATTAAATCCCCCATTTCTGACTGACCATCTGCAAGTTTATCATATGGGCAAAAATCCCGTCTTTATTCGTCAGTTCTTTTGGTGTTCCCTGCTCCGCCACAGTTCCATCCTTTAATACAACCACCTTATTAGCGCCGCTTACAGTACGCATACGGTGTGCAATGACAAGAACCGTCTTATCCTCTATCAGCCTTGAAAGGGCTGTCTGAATCAATGTTTCGTTATCCACGTCAAGGCTTGCTGTCGCCTCATCAAGCAGGATAATCGGAGCATTTTTCAGAAATGCCCTTGCGATGGAAATGCGCTGCCTTTCCCCGCCGGAAAGCTCACATCCGTTTTCCCCAATCATGCTGTGGTATCCGTCTGGAAGTTTTGCAGCAAATTCCTCGCAGTTTGCAAGCCTCGCCGCTGCAATGACTTCTTCATCGCCAGCATCCTTCCTGCCAATCCGGATATTTTCCATGATTGTATTATTAAACAGCGTTACATCCTGAAACACAATTGAATACAAAGATAAAAGCGTTTCCGGTTCAATCTTTGATATGTCCATACCGCCAACCGTTATTTTTCCCCTGTCAATGTCCCAAAACCTTGCCGCAAGCCTTGATACCGTTGTTTTACCGCCGCCGGAGGGACCAACCAGCGCCGTGACCTCTCCCTGCTTTGCTGAGAACGAAACATCTTTCAGAACCGTTTCCCTGCTGTTATAAGAAAATCCCACATGGTCAAACACGATATCATACCCTTGATTGGTCAGATTGTCGCTCCCCGTCTGTACCGGGTGGTCAAGTATCTCATTCATACGGTTAATGTTTGTCTTGGTGGAAATGACCGCCGCAAGGTTCTGTAATGCTCCCTCAAGCGGTGCATACAGCCTAGAAGCCACCAGAAGGAACATGAAAAACAGCGGGATTCCGATTTCGCCTTTTATCAACAATATAGAACCCACAAGGACAACCGTGGCAATACCAAATTTCAATATCAACGTGGAGGACACCACAAAGAGGGCTGTGGCAAGTTCTGTTACAATGTGTCTCCTTTCCGCATGGTCAATTTTCGCGCCAAGCCCCTTAAGATACGTTTTTTCAGCGTTGTTTGCCTTCAAATCCTGCAGGCATTCGATACACTCCTGCACCCCTTTTTCCAAAGCGATATTTGCCTCCATTTCCCTGTTTTTAAAATACTCCTGTATCCGGGAAGAAAACAGAGTAATGGCAAATGCCACCGGCAGAACCCAGATTGCCGCAAGCGCCATGCGCCAGTCATAAAAGAAAAGGCATACCGCAATCAATGTTGTGGAAATCATAGAGCCGACAAGGGAGGGGACAAAATGGGAAAATGCAGTTTCAAGCGTCGCACAGTCACCCATAATGGAAGCTGTCAGGTCAGCAAGGTCTTTCTTCCCAAAGAATGACAGCGGGATTTTCCGCAGGCTCTCAGCAAGGGAAATCCGCCTCACCCCGCTTTCCACATAAGTCGCAAGGTATGTATCATTATACTGAAACCATGTGGCAGTAAAAATAAACGCCAGACAAAACAAAACCCCTGTCACATAAAAAGTTATTTTTCCGCTGCCCGCGCCGCCGTCCATCATATCCATGACAAACTGGTATAAAAGACCGACAGGCAGCATAAATGATATATCCTGCACCACACAGGCAAGACAGCCCTTTACCAAATCCTTTGCCCCCTGCCTCGATAATGCAAAACGCCTCTGTAGCTTCACATTCAAAGAATTTATCATTTCTTTAAGCCTCCTTTGCTATCTTCCATTCTGCAGATTCCATATAACTTTTCCACATGTGGCTGAATATACCGCTTCTCCTAAGCAGCCCGGCATGTGTCCCGCTTTCCGCAATCCTGCCGTCTTCCAATACATAAATACAATCTGCCCCTGTGACCGAAGAAAGCCTGTGTGCAATCATAATGACGGTTTTCCCTTTAGAAAGTGCGGATAGCGCTTCCTGCACACGCACTTCATTATCCGGATCGGCAAATGCAGTCGCTTCATCCAAGATAAGGATGGGCGCATTTTTTAAGACAGCCCTTGCAATAGCGATTCTCTGCTGCTCCCCGCCGGAAAGGTACACACCGTTCGCGCCTACCACCGTGTCAATCCCATCCGGCAGTTTTTCTATAATGTCCATACACTGTGCCGCTTTTAATGCCGCCATGACCTCTGTACGGTCTGCCCCCGGTTTTGCCATGCGCACATTTTCCAGTATGGACGCCTTGATTAAGCGACTGTTCTGGAATACAAAAGAAACCGTATTCATCAAAGTTTCTTTGGGAATATCCCGTATATCGGTGTTCCCTATCAGGATACGCCCCTGTTGTGGGTCAAAAAACCTTGTCACAATATTCGCAAGGGTAGTCTTTCCGCCGCCGGAAGGTCCCACCAATGCAACCGTCTGCCCCTGCATAACTTTCATGGAGATATCATCTAACGCATTTTTCCTACGGATTTCATACTCTGAAGAATCCGCATTGTCATAGCTGTAACTTACATGCTCCAGCGTAACAGAATAATCATCGGGTGTTCCCGGCTTGCCGCTTTCTTCAAGCGGTTTTTCATTTAGTACGCTGTCAATCCTGCTGATTGCATCGTTTACAATCATTGCGTCCTCGCTCATAAACATAATCTTTGTCAGCGTGGTGGCGATGACCGGAGTAATCACAATGTAAAAAATAAGATTTAACAATAGTTCATTGGTTACGCCATTTTGTGTAAGGAGAATGCCCCCGGCTATCAAAAAAGCAAATACCCCGTTGACCGCTGTTGTATAGCACAGCATTGGCATACGCAGGGCTTTTGTATAGGCAATCACCCATTTCTCATAATTGTCAATCGCTGCTTTGAACCGTTTAAAAGAAAACACCGTCTGCCCAAATGTTTTCACAACGGGTACGCCCCTGACATATTCCACCGCCTCATTTGACATATCCGCAAGGGCGTTCTGGTATTCCTTCATCTTTTCCTCCATACCCCTGCCCGTCATTTTCATCATAATCAAAAATCCAAGCACGACAGGAACAAGGCTTAAAAGTCCTAAGCGCCAGTCAAAGGTAAGCAGCAGGAACAATAACCCTATGGGAGTAGCGATTGCCCCTGCCTTGTCAGGCAGTCTGTGGGCAAGATAAGTTTCCGTGGCGGAACTGGAATCATTTACGATTTTACGAAGTTTCCCGCTTCCGTATTTCTCTACAATCCCTAATGGCAACTTGGCTATATGCCGCATCAGCTCTTTGCGTATGTTAGAGGCAATCCGAAATGCCCCAAGATGGGAACACATCAACCCTGCTATATAGACAATCACGGATAGAATCGCAAACAATACCGCCATCCAGCCGAAATGTGTAATCCCCTGTGCCGATGAAAAATCCGGCGCCGCCTCCAATACGTCATGGACAATGCGCCAGATGTACCAGAATGGAACAAGCGCCAGCAGGGAACTTGCCGCAGAAAGCACCCATGAGAGATAGGTCAGGATTTTATGCCCTCCGGCATAACCCATCAACCTTGATAAATTAGTCTGTTTTTTCAATGATAAGACCTCCTTAGATTGTTTGATTTATAAAGAAAAAAATACCAAATATATCCTTTTACATGGCGTATGTAAGTTAGTCATAACTAACATTTATTTAAAAAAAATTTGCGATTCCTAATCGAAAGTACGCTTCCAGAACTTTTGATTGTCATAAATGATAGGATGAATCAAGCGGCTACCGTAAGCCTCTCAATCGAAAATCCCTTTAACCATTGCGCATAATAAACGTCTGCACATTTTTTAAAAATCTGGAATTTTTTCTGCGCCTGTTCTACATCACCATATACTTTCCAGCAGCCAATACATTTGAAGTTTCCTGCCTTATTTTCAATAAATCCCTGTACATCCTCCGGCGGATAGCCGAGAAAAAGCCCGATTTCATGTGGAAATGACTTTTCTTCCCTTAATTTTTTCGCCAAATATACTACGCACTGTTCCGCTCTGCCACATGGATACCCCATTTCTTCCAATATCCTGCTGGTATGGCTGTCCGCAAAATCCCTTTCCAGTTTTGACGGACGGTACACATAAATCAAAACCCTGCCGTCAGCTTTCCGCATGGGTATTACTCGCAGGCCTTTTACCGCCAAAGTACGGTTGAGCCTGCGTATCTCATCCATAAGCCTAGTTCCCTGCGTGCATTTTGTAGTGAACAGACTCCCTGTTTTTAACCCTGCCAAAGTAGGGGCACAATATAAAACCAATGATTCTTCCGACATTTTCTGTCCCTCCCAGATTATTAAGTTAGTTGCAGCTAACCCTTATTTATAAAATGTCAATACCTTTTGAAAGAAAAACTTATTCCTCACCGGCGCATGGATTTCAGCCGCCCTCTCAGGCTTTTCACTGCCTCATAGGGCTCACTGTCCACCGCCTCGGCTCTGTAACCAGTCTTTGCCACTACATCTTTCAGTTCCTGTTCCGGGATATCCTGCTCTGCAATGATGACCGTCTGTTTCTTTGTGTGCGAGCTTGTTACCTTTTTTACCCGGAATGCATTTCTCACAGCCTCATTGATATGCGCCTCGCACATCCCGCATGCCATTCCCTCTATGCAGACTGTTATTTTCACCATAAAGCGTTCTCCTTTCTACTACAATATATTTATGGTTAATACCCCTTACAGCCAGTAAGGAAT
>CANOEC010000039.1 GCA_947564735.1 uncultured Lachnospiraceae bacterium
CGATAATGCCGCCCATGATGTACTTGTGGTGGTTCTCGGCTTTGCGTTTCTTCTCATTCTGCTTTTTCCTTTCATTGGCAACGTGCTGTTTTGCCTGTTGTAATGCCTTTAATGCTTTTTCTAAGTCTTTGCTGACCTCAACTTTCGTTTCAATCATTTCTGATACCGTTTCCTTTCTGTGATATGTTAATAGTTGCAGAAAATTAAAAGGTGGCTGATTTTCCGTTAGGATAAACCGCCACCATAAGCACCGATATTCAGTTTGCTTTATCCGTCATTTCCCAAAAAGCTGTCCTGCCCCTCAAATACCTCCATAGTCATAAGGACACCCAACCGATAACCTCGGACAAAGTTGTTATGTGCGTCACAACAGCTTTCATCAAAATATGTGTCCGCAAGTTTCTTCAACAGTGCCTTGTCCTCGTCATTTAGCCTTTGTTCCAGTCTGGTTTGAAGTATTTCTATCTGCTCACAAAGATACTGGTGGTGGCTCGTCCTTTTTTCGGTTACAGCGTTTACATGGAGTTGGTCGTCTACAAATGCGTCTAAAATCTTTCCCATTCTGCCACATTTCCTTTCTGTTTTGCTCCACACGCCACTTGCAAGGTAAAAGCGCACAGTGTATAATATTTATGCGGTCTGCCTTGTAGGTAGCCGTAGTGTGAGGTGGCGCAATTCTTTAGCAGGGGTTCGCCACCTCCCTTATTTTTTCAGTTCGTCGTACACCTTGTCGATACCTCGTCGGACAACATCGGATGCGGTGGTGTCCAGTGCTTTCTTGCACTGTTCCAGTTTTTCCTTTGTGTCCTCGCTGACTAAGACAAATATCCTGTCTTTCATCGGCTTATCGCCTTTAGGCGGACGTCCCATTTTTTTCTGCGCCACTTCATCACCTCACTTTCATGCGCATATATATCATACACTATTATGCGCATGAAAGTCAACAGAAAGGAAACGGATAAAATAATTCCCCTGCAATCATCAGTTTTTTATATTTATTTTCTTCATTTGTTCCTGTGCCTTTTTCCTTTGTTCCTCGCTCAATTTTCTCGGCTTGCGGTAGCTGACATGGGATTTCGGAAAGGAATAGGTCTTAGATACTTCGTCCTGCCCCATAAGGCTGTATGCGTCGGGGAAGTCGGCAA
Organism: uncultured Lachnospiraceae bacterium; assembly: GCA_947564735.1. Taxonomy (GTDB): domain Bacteria; phylum Bacillota; class Clostridia; order Lachnospirales; family Lachnospiraceae; genus UBA3282. The sequence continues at coordinate 1,146 of CANOEC010000039.1, forward strand.
CAAGCGTGTCAAGTTTCCTCATAACCGCCTTATCCCTTGTGTAGACGGTGGCAGTCTGCTCCCCTGCATTGTAATTGACGATTGTTTCCTGCTCATATCGTGACAGTTTCATAACTCCATATCCCCTTTTCCCTTAGTGTTGGTTCTGTGCCTTTTTTGCTCGGCAACTGTCGGCTGTTTTGACTGTTCCTTTGCTTTTGCTAACCTCGCCCTTATGGAATGGTCACGCTCAGCAATTTTCCGTCTTTTGGTGGTGGCGGTCAGTTCCGCACACGTTTCCTCCGACAAAGCGTTTAATTTTTTCAAAGTCGATTTTACTATCTGCCTTGTGCCGCTGTCCTTTACCTGCGGAAGAATGGCAGATAAGTTTGCACACGTTTCCGTTTTGCCCTGTTCCCCAAACTGATAAATCAGATTGATTTCATCAGCGTTAAAGGGTATCTGAAAATTTGCACCCTCACATATACGCTCCACGCTCACGCACTTAGGGATATTTCTTGTGAGTTCATAGTTATCCCTTGCGGTGATTGTTCCATGCCTGTCAGTCTGCCTTACCTCGACTTCGGACTGGCTTTTCTGCTCCAACACAAGCCACTGGTATTTGTCATTCTCTTTGGTGAATACGCTCTGATGCGCATTGGAGTGTAACTGGCTGCGGATATATTTGTCAGCGGTGCTGTAATAGTCTAAAAGCTGTTGTTCCTGCTCTCTGTTCATGGTCTTTGCCCTCTCCTGTGGTGGTATATCCTGTATATATTTACAGTAATGATGATTGATTGATAGGATTGATATATAACTAACTTAGGTTTCTCTTTGTCTTTTACTTTTCTTTGGTTCTTTCTTTTGCTTTTCTGTTTCTCTTTGCCCTCTGTCTGTCGGGATAGGGAAGTGGAACAGATAAAAGCATGGGGATTGGTCGTGCGTCTTTGGGTGGCGTTTTAAGGTTTTTCCGCCTGTTAATTGTCGGGTGTTCTGCAAGTGCATTGTCGGCGGTGGATATTTCCCTGCCTGTCAGAAGTCGGTTTCATTTCCTGCGGTAATTACCGTAACAAAAAAGGCTATAACAGTTACCGTCATAACCTTTTCTGTATGCCCTATGAAACTTTCGCCTTTTTCTTTGCGGTCGGCTTTGCTGTGCTTTCCTCCTGCCCGGTCGGTTCGGATAAATCAATCTGCCCGACAAAGTTAAAATAGATGTCAACTTTCTGCTTTCTGTTCCGTCTGCCCCCGCTTTTGTCCGCTTCATGTACGACAATCTTTTCGATAAACTCGTTGAGCATTGGTGTTGTGATTTCCCCACAACCCTGATATTTCCTCACAACCTCCATGAATTTATCGGTGCGGACTGTGTTTTTCTCATACTCTGTAAGAGAGTTTTTGATTTCCTCAATCCTGTTTTCCAGTGCGCCCTGCTCGCTGTCATACTCCGCTAACATTCTCTCAAAGTGCTTGTCGGGAATTTTTCCCGTTGCGTTGCCCTCATAAAGTTTTCTTATAAGTCCGTCCAGTTCCTTTACACGCCTTTCTGCGGTAGAGAGTTCCTTTTTGTTTTCTTTTATGGCGGTTTCCAGTTGGAAGTCTGAAAGCACCTCCAAACGTCTGATAAATTCCCCCTCGTTCTCTATGGCAAAACTGCTGACAGTATGGATTGCCTTTTTTATCAGTTCCTCAACCACTGACACCTTGATATAGTGCATGGTGCAATCTCGGTGCAGACTGCGGTAACTGCCGCATACAAAGGAATTGTCGCTGTCATAGGTCTTTCCGTCGGGGCGGTGTGCTGCGTTTGGGCTTCGGTAGGTCAGTTTCGCTCCGCAATCGGCACAATAGAGCAAGCCTGTCAGACGGTTCTTGTATGTTCCGTTCTTGACTTCCCTGCGGACAGTCCTCTTTAGCCTTTGTACGTTGTTCCATGTTTCCTCGTCAATGATTGCGTCATGGGTATTCTTGAATATCATCAGTTCTTCGGGTTTTGCTTTCCTGCGCTTTTTGGTCTTGAAATTGTCCGTCACTGTCTTGCCTAAAACGGTATGCCCCATGTACTCCTGCTTTTCAAGGATATAGCCTATGGCGGTGCAAGACCACCCATAGGGATTCGTCCAACCGTGGCTGTGGTCGTTTTCTGGACAATGCTCCGCTGCATAGGCGGCAGGAATGAGTATCTTGTCCTCTGTCAGCGCCCTTGCTATGTCACGTTTCCCATGCCCCTCAATCGTCATCTGATATATCCGTCTGACAACTTTTGCAGGTTCTTCATCAATGATTAGGCGCTGTTTGTCCTGTGGGTCACGCAGGTATCCGTAGGGAACGCTTGGGGAAACTCTTTTCCCCTCCTGCATTTTCGCCTTGAACATGGTGCGGATTTTCTTGGAAGTGTCCTTTGCGTACCACTCATTCATGATGTTAAGGAATGGGGTAAAATCGTTCTCGCCCTGCGTTTCGCTGTCAACTCCGTTGTTAATGGCGATAAACCGCACGCCCTTTTCGGGGAACAGCATCTCTGTGTAAAAGCCAACTTTCAGATAGTTGCGCCCGAATCTGCTCATATCCTTAACGATTACCGTATCGACATTTCCTGCCTCAACCTCGGCAATCATTTTTTGGAAACCCTCACGCTCGAATGTGATGCCGCTTACTCCGTCGTCTGTAAAGTGTCGGATATTTCGGAAACCGTTCTTTCTTGCGAAGTCCTCAAGGTATTCTTTTTGGTTCTTGATGCTGTTGCTCTCGCCCTGCATTTCATCATCTCGTGAGAGCCTTTCATAAAGTGCTGTGATTTTGATTGACATAGAGATTTGCTCCTTTCCCCGAAAACGCCCTGTTTATCAGCTTTTTCAGTGTTTTTATTTTCTCTGTCCTTAACAGACTAACCCATTCGGGTCAGTGACAACGTATGATGAGTGCATCTGCATCAGGTTCGGTTTTACAAAAAACCTCGTCTTGCCTGAACCAGAGCCGCCGATCACAAGGATATTTTTATTCCTCGCATACTTCGGCTGTTTCGGCCTGCCTGACATCATCAGACGCTCCGTCTGCGTTAAGAGGATATTGTTCTCAAACACGGAATCCATGTAAGGCTCTATATCCTTTGCGTTGCCCCACCTTGCGGAACCGTACTCCATGCCATGCCGGAACTTTTTGGCATTCTTGGCTTTGAAATACACGATGAAATAAAGCGCAATTCCACAGCCTGCGCCAATCAGCAGATCTTTCGGGTGCAGGCTTGGGAGCGGGTTTTTAAATAAGTCATTCAGCCCCTCCAAAACCGCCATCATCTTTGCGGAAGCGTCCTGCCCTGGCGATACCCGCCACAGACATGCCACTTTATCACAAAAATATCCGGCAAGGAAATAGGGAAGGTTCATCAGGACAAATTTCTTTTTGTCAATGTTCCCGGTCTTTGCCTTGAGGTTCTTCGGGATGGCTTTCAGGTCTTTGGCTATGCCATTGATGATATTGCTCATAGGCTCTGCCCCCTGTCCTTGTTCTTCTCCCGGCTTCTCTCCCGGTTCTTATCCTGCGATACTGCGTCCTTGAAATGCTTCAGTTTCTCCCTTAAAGAAACCCTGCCTTTCTTTTTCTCGTTACCATAAACAAATTCCTTGAATGCCTGCGTCACCGCATCGGCATCCCTGCCCTTGAAAAAGACCAGATACTTGGGCGGTTCGGTTGTCTTGTCTTTCTTAATGGCAAAATCAACATTGTACTTTTTCGCCACACGCTCAAAAGACCTGATATTGCCATCAGTGACTTCTATCGACGATACCCCCACGCCATCGCCAACGAGCTTTTTTACAGAAGTTTTCCCATGCGTTCTCTGTGCTTTCTGCTTCTGGTGGTTTAAGTACATCCTCATTGCAGCTTTCAGCACGTTGGCATCTAATTTTGCGGTCTTAATCACAAGGGCAATCGTTTTCTGTGTTACTTCCTCCTGCATTAAGCACCTCCTTGTTACGTTCCTGCATCTGTCCATGCACTACGGGGGAATCCCCCGGCAGATAATGTAAAAGACAATCTTCAAAGCGAAATACACGATACTTCTCCTTCCCACTTCTGGACATCATGTCCAGAAGTTAATATAACAGGCAATCTGTCCTGATATAGTCCTCATATTCCTTTAATTCCATATCTGTATCAGCTCCATAAGATAAACTGATACCAGTAAACCCACACAACCCATCAGCGGTTAGGAAATCTTTATAGAGCCTGCCAAAATCAGCGGCAAACTTCTCTATGATACGCTCATGGCTGTCTTTATAGCAGTACTGATAATAAATTTTCTTTCCGCTGCTTCCCCCACACATATCCGAGAATGAATAATTTATTTCCGCTGACTGTTTTACTGAAATCTGTATGCAACTGCCCTGCCTCCTTAACTGAAAACAAGCGACACTTTTCCTTGTTGAAACCGTAATGTTTGGATTCACCCCCGCTTTTCCACAGGCTCCCGCTATTTTCCCTAATAATGCAGCCACCGCTTTATTCTGAAATTCTCTTCTTTCCATTTTGCTCCTTTCCACTTCTGGACATCATGTCCAGAGGTTATCGCTCTTCATTTAAACAATAAATTGTGTGGAGATTGGCACACAACTGATTTCCCCCATACTCCACATCATCAAGCAATAATGCCTGAAAAAGCACATCCCCCACTCCGTCAAGCAGCATGATCTTCTGCTCCTGCTCTGGAAGGTGTCTGTACTCCGCCCCGTCCATAACAGCGGATTTTCTTGCAGCTTCACAACAGGTAAACAGACCGAGGATATATCTGTTTGACATGATAAAGGCATATGTTTCCTTTCCGTCACAAATCATCCGGTATTTTTCTGCTTCTCCCTCCGGAAGCGTAAAGAGGCACTGCACCGTTTCCAGACAAAGCCCGCTGTCATAATCCGGCTGTAACCGCTTTTTGTACTTCTGCACCCTTGCATAGATCCCCTCCCGTTCTAAAACGGAATGGGTACGCTTAAACTGCGGCTTTCTGCAGAGCATATCCAAGTCCATATACACGTTGTTGATTATGGTCTTTTCTGCATACTGCCGGAAAGATTTCAGCCTTAACAGATAGGCAAGCACTTCATCCAGCTTTTCCTCTGATGTGATGGTCTGGAAAGGCTCGCCGCCAAACTCCAGCCTGTCAAACATGATCGGGCAGCTCCCCTTTTTTACTTCACGCTCCATTGCCCTTTTAACATCCCGTAACGATTCCACACTTATCTCCTTCCTGCTCCACTGACTGGAAGCAATAAAAAAAGGGCGGCTACAAATCTGCTGATCCATAACCGCCCTCACGCTGTTCTCAACCTGAAATTTTTTTAACACAGAGGTCTTCCACCTCCGTACCTCTGGAAACCTTGCCGGAAGTGTGATTGAAAAGATAATCACACTTCCAACAAGGTTTGAAAGTGCCACCCGCCACACTTTGGCAGCTCATACTGTTCCGATTCCCGCCAGTCCTGCGAAATGCTGTTTCCTGCCCATAAGCTCTTTCTGCTTTTCTTCCGGCAGACGCATGAAAATATCATCATAATCAATGTCACCGGTATTCATTTCCCTTGCGGCCATGATAAGCTGTGTATGCAGCCATTCCTCCCACAAGTCCTCAAACAGTTCCCTGCTGTCCGTAAAAGTAAAATCATTCTCAAAGCCTGTCGGTGGTGTATAGTATTGCAGCTTTACAAAGCCATACCTGCCAACATCAACTACCACAATGTCCACATCTTCAAGCTCCACAAAGGCATCCGCCACCTTCCGGCATTTTTCTCGTTCTTCCTCCGTAATATATGTTTTCTTCGCCATGTATGCCTCCATTCCCTGTCCATAGCAGTATCATACACTCCATCTGAAAAAATTTCCACCTCTGGACATTGTGTCCAGAAGTTTATTATGTGATTCCTTTTTCTGCCCACCCGCCGCCATACATATCATGCTGCACTTCCTGCTGGTAGTAATGGCTCATGGTTGAGGGGGCATTATAAAGGGCAGTAATCAGATATGCCCGGATATTGGTGATCTTTGATGTAGTGTCTTTCATGCAGTCCATGACATACGCCACATGGCTGCTGTTTATTTTCAAAAAACGGGATTTTACAAGCTCATAAGGGTAATCTTCCCCATTGATGCGGATTGCCCTGCGCTTTACACAGACCACATCGCAGATTGTTTCGTAGATTTCCTCATACATTTCCTTATCCCCATATTGGGCATATTTCATGTGATGCTCGTATTCCAGATTTTTACGGATCAATGCCATATATGCGGTTGATTCATCCATCACATCAATCGTATCGGCTTTTTCCTGCAACCTAAAGTTATCCACACCTCCCACAGATTGATTGATAGGATTGGGATAACTCATATCAGTATGATTCTGTTTAGTCTGGTTATAGTTAGTATAATTAGGGTCTGATTCGCCGACTTCTTGAAGTTCGTTTTCCCGACCTCTTGAAGTCAGTTTTTCCGACCTGCTGAAATCGGTTTTTCCGACCTCTTGAAGTCGGTTTTCCTGACTTCCTGAAGTCGGCTTTTCCGACCTCTTGAAGTCGGTTTTTCCGACTTCTGTGGAAATATCAGCTTTTGAAGGGTCTTTCCTGCCCTCATCCTGTATAACAAAATTCTTCACATAAATGATATCTGGTTTTCCAAGCCCCCGGCGGATTTTCTCGATCAATCCTATTCCTTTGCTTGCATCCAGTTCTGCAAGAACCTTTACTGCCTTTTCCTTGCTACAGCCCAAATCTTCCCGGATATTTTCTATTGTGTAAATGATATATGCCCGGTTTTCATCGTCCAGCCACCCGTTTTTCATGGACATTGACATCCTGTCAAGCATCAACCCATACAGGAGCTTAGCATCGCTGCTAAGCCCCTTGAAACGCTCGTCCTTGATCAGCAGGCGGGGAACACGGTAAAAAGAAAACTGCTCTGCTTCAATGCCATAGTAATAGTCAAATTTCAATGGCTCGCCCATTTTACCGCCTCCTTCACTGTTTCCTCTTCCATTCCTCCAAAAGCTCAACAATGACACCTTCTATGTCGTCATTGGAATATTCCTCTGGAAAATATCTGCTGATCTTATCGCCCTTGATTGTCACTTTTCTTTCCTTCGGCTTTTCCTCTGTCAGTATCAGCCTGACCATTGCAAGGGTAAGCTCACCGCTTTTCCCATATTCCTTCAGCTTTGCCGCCTGTGCATTGGAGACCGATGCCCCTGTTTCCTGGAGAATGACCGTCACAAACTGCTGCTGTTCTTCTGACAAAAAGGAAATATCCACTCCCTGTGCTATCCCTATCTTTTTCTTATCCACCATGTCAAGCAGTTCGTCAGAAAGCCTTGCAAGCCATACATACCTCTGCACCGTCTTTCCGCTCTCCCCTGCGGCTTCCCCCACTTCGTCGAGGGTACTGCCGCCTTTGCTGCCTTGATGCTTCATCGCTTCATATTTCATGGAATAAGCCCTTGCTTTTTCGCTCGGCAGAATGTCCTCCCGCTGGATATTGGAATCCACCATGATGATTGTGGCTTCATCGTCCGTATAATTCCTGACAATGACGGGCATTGTATCAAGCCCTGCCCGCTCAGAGCCACGTTTCCTCCGGTGTCCGGCTATGATCTCATAACCGCCGCCCTCCCTCGGCCTTGCAAGCCCCGGCACAAGCACACCATATTTACTGATGCTCTCCGTGGTTTCCTCCATCTTTTCATCATCAAGGACACGGAAAGGGTGTCCTTTGAATGTATATAAGTCAGACAGCTTCGCATTGATGATCTGCTCCCCTGCCGTATTTTCCGCACCACCAAATAAATCGTCAAAACTGTTCAGCCTGACTTTCGATGCGCTCCCTGCCTTACTGCCCATTGCCAAGCACCTCCTCCGTCAAAGACTGGTATGCGCCTGCAACCCTGCCTTTCGGGTCATGCTGGTAGATGCTGACACCTTCTGCGGAAGTTTCCGCAGCCCTTACCGACATCGGTATGCTGTTCTCAAATATCCGTACCTTACTGCCGTATGTGTCGATAAGAAGCGCCGTAATATCCCTCGCATAATTGGTACGGTTATCCACCATTGTCAGCAGTATGCCCTCAATCTCCAATCTCTGGTTGATCTGCCGCTTCACCTTTCCTATGGTCTTGATAAGCTGTTCCAGACCTTTTACGGGCAGATATGCCGCCTGTACTGGTATCAGTATGCTGTTGGCACAGGCAAAGGCATTTATGGTTATCATACCGAGAGAAGGCATACAGTCAATCAGGATATAATCGTACTGCCCTTTTACCATCTCCACATAGGAGCGCATCATGATCTCCCGGCTCATCACGTTCACAAGAGAAACTTCCAGACCGGACAGCTCAATGTTCCCCGGCATCAGGTCAATGCCTTCGTCATGCTTTAAGATGCCGTAGCCCGGTTCCATTTCTTCATCATTGATAACCTTTTCCATTACATTCGCAAGGGTGACCTCCAGCTTATCCGGCTCCGTGAAGCCCAGGCTTGCGGTCAGGCTTCCCTGTGCGTCTGCGTCAATCAGTAAAACTCTTTTTCCCTGCTTTGCCAGCCCGATTCCTAAGTTGCTCGTTGTGGTGGTCTTGCCCACCCCGCCTTTCTGGTTTGCGATTGCTATAATCTTACACATGGTTTTATTCCTCCGTATTATTCAGATTTTTCTTTGATGTTGGCTTTCTGCACTTCCACATAAGCCCGGTAATACCTGTTTGTACCTTTGTTCCGGTACAGTTCCGAAACTTCCGTCACAGCCACTTTGGGCTGTCTTTTCAGAATCTTCTCGAACCACTTAATATCATTCTTCGTTCCCATCAGTCGAATTTTCAGCACGTTTCCTCTCCATTTCTGCAAGGATTTCTTCAATGGGCTTCGGTTTCTGGCAATACTCCGGATACCGGAGCTGAATGCCCTGCCAGAAGTACATCGCATAGCCACAGCAGAAAATATCGCTTACGGAATACTCCCTGCACTCCCTGATCTGCTCGTCCTTGCGCTTATAATCGTCAACACTCGGTGTTCCGTCCGTATAAAGGTTAAAGGCAAGCCGTACCACCCGGACACTGCCGCTTGTCTGCCAGCCCTGATGCAAACACTCTGTTTTGATGTACCCGGACTGGATGTCGTAAATCTGGCTGAAGTGATTCCTTGTGTCCTCTGAAATACCGAGAATGTAGATCAATGCCTTGTGGTAGCAGTCCTGATACCTTGCCTGTTCCAATTTTTCATAGTAGAATTTCTCGTGTTCCTCATTGTAAAAAACCATGTGTGTGTTGTTGGCGCTCTGCGCCTCTGCTCTTACCGCTGTGCTGTTCATTATATACCCTCCTGGTTATTATTTTTTATATAAAGGATTGAGATAGGGTTTTAAGGAACTGCTATAATTGAGTAAACTTCGCCGAAGATTGTGAATACTCATTTTACTCAACATCGCCCTTGAGTAATACTCAACTTGAAGTGATTTTAGACGGTTTCAGACGGTAAAAGACGGTATTTCTGTTTTTCCTTTTTCGCATGCAAAAAAGGCTCTGAAATCCTCATAATCACTTAGAAATGCGTGATTACAAGGCTTTCAGAGCCTCATATTTTTTTACGTTGTCTTGTTATGCAAACTTCGCTTACATGCCCATCTGCTTTGCAACCTCTTCCGCAAAGTTCTCTTCTTTCTTCTCAAGGCCTTCACCAGTCTCGTAACGAACAAACTTCTTAACGGAAAGATTTGCATTGTTCTCTTTTGCAACCTGCTCAAGATACTTTGCTACGGTCTGCTTGCCGTCCTCTGCCTTTACATATACCTGCTCTAACAGACATACTTCCTTCAGCTCTTTGTTCAGACGTCCGTTTACCGCACCCTCAATGACCTTCTCAGGCTTGCCAGCCATCTTAGGATCATTTTTAATCTGCTCCGTGAGAATCTCCTTCTCATGAGCCTTGTACTCTTCGGATACTTCATCCGTAGATACATACTTAGGATATAACGCCGCTACCTGCATCGCAATATTGGTCAGCGCTTCCTTGACCGCATCATTGACCACGTCCGTAGCCGCCTCAACAATAACGCCGATTCTGCCGCCGCCATGCACATAAGATACTGCACAGCCATCGTTTGCAACAACTTTCTCAAATCTTCTGATGGTAAGGTTCTCACCGATTACCGCAATCTTGTCAACCAGCGCGTCTTTTACTGTCTTAGAAGAATCCAAATGCCAGCTTTCTGCAAGGAAAGCATCCATATCCGACGCATCAGAATCAACCGCCTGCTTAGCAACAGCCTCAACATATGCTTGGAAATCAGCGTTTTTAGCGACAAAATCCGTCTCGGAATTTACTTCTACGACTGCAACCGTTTTATCATCTTTCACTGCTACACGACAAAGTCCTTCTGCCGCAATTCTGCCTGCTTTCTTCTCTGCCTTAGCCTGTCCGTTCTTTCTCAAATACTCAACCGCCGCATCCATATCACCGTCGGTTTCACCGAGTGCCTTCTTACAGTCCATCATGCCTGCACCAGTCATTTCTCTCAACTCTTTTACCATTGCTGCTGTAATAGCCATCTATCTATCCTCCTAAATTATTCGTTGTCCTCGTCTGTCTCTTCAATCTTCTCAGCTTCCGCCTCTTCAACATATTCCTCGGCGCCCTGATTTGCCTCGATAACCGCGTCTGCCATCTTGGCAACGATTAATTTAACGGCTCTGATTGCATCATCATTACCGGGAATGATATAATCAAGTTCTTCGGGATCACAGTTTGTATCACCGATGCCAATCAGCGTAATTCCGAGTGCATGCGCTTCTTGAACACAAATTCTCTCTTTCTTAGGGTCAACTACAAAGATGCAGTCGGGAATCCTTGTCATATTCTTAATTCCGCCTAAGTTTCTCTCTAACTTCTCCCACTCTTTCTTAATCTGAATAACTTCCTTCTTCGGAAGCACATCGAATGTGCCATCTTCTGACATGGTCTCTATCGCTTTGAGTCTTTCAATTCTGGACTGGATTGTCTTGAAGTTGGTAAGCATACCGCCCAGCCATCTCTCATTTACATAGTACATACCGCAACGCTCCGCCTCTGTCTTGACAGCGTCCTGAGCCTGCTTCTTTGTTCCAACAAAAAGAATGGTGCCACCCTGTGAAGCGACGTCAAATACTGCCTTGTATGCTTCGTCAACTTTACCTACGGATTTCTGCAGGTCAATGATGTGGATACCGTTTCTCTCCGTAAAGATATAGGGAGCCATCTTAGGGTTCCATCTTCTTGTCTGATGTCCGAAATGAACACCTGCTTCTAATAACTGCTTCATTGAAATAACGCTCATGTCTCTACCTCCATTTGGTTGTTCTTCCATATGTCATGACTCTGCTGCCACCTCCGCGTTTAGAAGCACCGGCAGCCTTTGTGTACATCCACAAATCTGCGGGCACACTGACATATGTGATTACTTGGTTAATTGTTGATGCTGTGATACACACACTTAAATAAAATAACATAAAATAACCCCTTTTGCAAGGGGTTATCATATTTTTTCAATTTCACCGTTTTATTCCGCGCCGGTCACGATTCTGGCAATCTGTTCATCACTGGCATCCGCCGGAATCGAAAAAGTTCCGGTCCGCAGGCGTTTGTCATAGCCGTTCTCGCACAAATACGTATCGAAGGTTTCTGCGGAAATCACGACACCTACATCAGCCAGTTTCCTAGCCACCGTATAAGAGCCGTCGCCGCTGTTGATTGTAATTGTCTTGACTGCGGCGGAAGTAATGATTTCATTCACATTCTGCTGCGGCTGCTCGTCCTGTTTGGGCTGTCCGCTCTCACGCCCCGACTGTGCCGCATCCGGTCTTACATTGTTCGCAACAGTTGCTATTTCATCCTGCTCCTCGTCCTCTAAGCTGTCTGTCGCATCCTTCTTTGCATCTGTTGTCCCTGCTGCCCCGTCTGCCGTATCATTTTCATTTCCGTCAGTTTCTTCTGTTCCCGTCTCCGGTGCAGGCTGCGGCACACTGCCCGTATCGTCGCTAACCGGTATGTCCAGAGTATTTTCCTCCTCCGCCTGTTCCTGCTCTATATCTTTTTTGTCCTCAGTATTTTTCACACCATCATCCGCACTATCCCCGGCGTCCCCATCATCCATATCCGCCAGAACCGTGTTCTCTACCATCCCCAGTTCTTTTGCTCTGGCTATAATCTCTTCATCCGTCATGGGTCTCTTCCTGCCTGACAGCGCAACACCCATAATAACTGCCGTCATCGCTATTCCAAGACCAAGCCCACGTAAATAATATTTCCATTCCATGCATTATCACCTTTTATACAGCCGTTTTGTTCGTCAGAATCCCTCAAACAAATCAATCACCAGCTTTACCTCTCCAAGTCCCAGACCAAGTTCTTTGGCGATTGCCATATTGGATTTTCCCGCCTTATGCAATTCTAGGATTCTCTCATTACTATTACGCTCGTTATCTTTTCCTTGGGCGAAACGAATATCCACGGCAGAAACGCTATCCTGCGTCCGCTCCCGCCTAAAACTCCTTCTCGCTCTCGTCTTTCTTCCGACCTCTTCCGGCATTTCCGATTTCGGCGCAAAAATACCCATGCTCGCAAATGCTTCGCTGGTCGTCATCTCTTCCATATCCTCTGCCACATAATCGCCATCCGGCTGATGAATAATTTCCACCCGTTTAGGCGAAATCGGCTTAAACTCCGCCGGTTCCTCAGGCTGCTCATCAATTACCCTGCCGGTAAATGCAGTCCTCACAGCCGGTTCTTCGACAAAATTCTCCTCGTTTGCAACCGTCTCGCCGGTTATATCTGCATCATATACCGTGTCCGCACGTCCTGCTTCTTTAGCCGGATTCGTCTCATACAAATCTTCCTGTACAGTCTCAGCATCCCATACATCCTTCTCTGACGCCGCCTGTACAAATACATCCGACTGCGGCACATCCCGCGTTTCCTCAACAATTTCTGCCCGATATGGTCTTGCACTTTGAAGCGACATAATATCATCCTTTGCCTTCTCCACCGCACGGATAACGGTATGCATCGCTTTATCTGCCGCCTTCTGCACCTGTATTGCAGCATTCTGCGCACCTCTGGCAGTCTCTTCCGCATCATCAATTGCCTGCATCACAGCCTCCAGCTTGTCCGCCGCTTCGCCTGCCATGATCTCCGCATCCTTTACGGTCTGTTTGATATCATCCGCTGCCATCGTCGCTTCATTCATTGCCGACATCAGATTATCATGTTTATCATTTAACATGTCGTACAAAAAAACGACTTCCTTGTGATTCTTGTTTATCTCTTCTAACACGGTATCAGAATATTCATTGATTGCCATGATTTTCTCATTGGTCACACGCTCCATCGCACGCTCAGCCTTCTCGATGGAGTAATTAACGGTCTCATCCACGATATCCGAGATGCGTTCCTTCACATGCTCCACTTCTCCGGCAACCATTTTTCTGACTTCATCCTCACTGATAAGCTGCACTTCTTCATCTAAGTCTTTCTTTCTGGCAGGCATCAAATAGCCTAACAAAAATACCGCCACCCCGATTACAATCAGAATTATCTCTGTTGCACTCATCCTTTATCCATTCCCTTCTATGCTCTATGGCGCCTCAAACAGAAAAATCAATTCTTTCCGCTTTCTTCATGAGTACCTTGCCATCAGGATTCTCACCCTTTTTTCTCTTTCTTGCCTGCCCGCCGTCACCGTGATATTCATTGCTCCCTTTATCTTTGGCATCAAATTTACGCTCATGATATTCTGGCTGTTCGCCTTTGTTCACCCTGTTGACCTGACGCTCTACCTGCTTGGTCATCTGCTGGCCGTAATTCGCCTGCTCCACCATGCCTTTCGCATCTTCATTATGCTTAATCGTCGTAAAATCCTGAGCTCTCGTAATCTGTCCCTGAAGCTCCACAAACCCTATCGCCATCTCAAATCCGCCTCCCTATACGACCGATGGTCTCACTTATGACTTTTGTTGTTTCTTACTATTTTATACAAATAGTAACCGTTTTATCACTCTAAAAGGGCGCCATCTTTACATCTCCGCGCTCTCTCACAAACCGGCAGTAATGCGCATTCTTCTGGACAACCATGGAAACATCCCCGATACATATTCTCGTTCCGGGATAAACCATTCCTTTTACCTTAATCTGCGCCTGCTGCACCTCTCCTGTCTGCTCCGTCAGTTCCCTAAGCTCCGCCTCGTATGCCTCGACAGCCTCGCTCTTTTGCTGATTAACAACCATCAAAGACTGAATATGTTTCAGCTGATCCTGACTCATTTTGATACCCTGACTGATTTTTTGCTTCGTCGCAACCAATACGGGCTGAATTGTCTGCAGAGTCTTCGTATCCTCTTCTATTAATTTCTGTAACTGGGCAATGCGCCTTTTCACCCTTGGATCCGCTCCCACCTCCACGATGGTATCCGCTCCCATTTCAGAACCGAGTGTCTTGACATTGATGCAGTTCGCCGCACAGACTCTGCCTCCGGTGATAAATCCCCGCCGTCCGTCCACGTTAATTTCCGTCCCCGCCGTAATCCTGCTGTGCAGTATGGACTCAGAAGCAACATAGCCTTCCGCCTGCGCCTCCGCATTTTCAAGAAATTTAGCGATAATATTTCCCTTCGCCTGCAAAGTTCCTTTTCCTCTGCCATTCATGCCTCTGGCAATGACAATATTACCGTCCGCACACAGTGTCGCGCCTTCCACAACGCCCTTCACCACGATATCACCCTGTGCCTTCACTACAAAATTCGTGGATACATTTCCGTTAATCTGTACGCTTCCTTCGTATTCGATGTTGCCCGTGGAATTATCTACATTCTCCACAATGAGCATATCTGATACAAAAACATCCTCGTCCACCAGTTCCACATGCCCGTCTACCAGCGATGTGAGCATCATACCGTCTTCCGACAGTTCTATATTATTGCCAAATTTTAATTTGGCAGTCTTTACATCCGCCGGCTTTATGCGTTCGCCAAAGACGTCCTCGCCCGCTTTGCCTTCCACTTCCTTATGCAAAACAGCAAGCACATCACCTTTCTTGCAATGATTCAGAATATTCAAATTGAAGAAATCCACACTACCGTCTTCGTTTAATGTGGGTTTAGCTTTCTTATCTGTATTAAATTTATATTCGATAAAGGCATCTTTTCCACGCGTAGGCGCTACACCTTCCGCAATTAGTATCTCCTCACAATATTCCCTATTCTGTAAAAAGCCCGCAATAGCCTCCTTCTTAATACCGAACTTCACTTCTTTCGCCGCCAAATCCCGTAAAAGCTCGCCGGCTTTCATCTCTTCGCCGCCTTCCGATGCAGCGTAAAACTTTACATACACCTGCATTTTGTCCGGTGTGATTCTCAGTTTGTAACATTCACGTTCCGGCATTCTCTTCCCTGTGCCTAATGGAAACACAACTTCTTTGTCCTTTACGGCATTCACCGCACTCTTCAGGGTTGGCAGATCGCAAGTATAATCCTTCATCGCCATATACTCGATGATATCGTTTATATCAATCGGTTTTCCGCTTCCCTTCGGTGGAATCAATTTGAGGCTGGTCTTATCTGCCTCATGTGTGAGTCTAAAATATCCATTCATATATTCACCCGCTATTTTCCGCCTGCTTCTGTCAGAATACCGATATAATTACCTAATTTTACCTTCATCTTCTGAAGCGCTCTTGTATGCAGCTGTGATATTCTGGATTCCGATACTTCCAGAATACTGCTGATTTCCTTTAATGTAAGTTCTTCGTAATAATAAAGAAGAATGACTTTACGTTCCTTCTCTGTCAGAAGCTCCAGCGCCTCCGCCAGTATCTTCTTTAATTCGTCCCGCTCTAAAACCTCTTCCGGACTATCAAACTGCGTGCTCCTCGTATGACTCGCTTCATTGGAGACCTCACTGCCCTGCTCCAAAAATTCATTCAATGACACGACATTCGTGATTTTCATCTGGGACTGCCAGTCGAGATATTCCTCTCCTGTGATTCCGAGTCCCTCTGCAATCTCCTCGTCCGTAGCAGCCCTGCCGCAGCGAACCTCCACTTCTTTGATGACTGCATCTATTTTCTTCTGTTTCTGTCTGATTGTCCGCGGAATCCAATCCATTTTGCGAATCTGGTCCAGAATTGAACCTCTGATGCGCAGGCTGGCATATGTCTCAAATTTAACATCTTTGAGAAAATCAAATTTATCAATCGCGTCTATCAGACCAAAAATGCCGTAACTGACTAAGTCCTCATACTCCACATTATAGCCAAGATACATACTCAGCCGACCTGCCACTACCTTCACGAGCGGAGCATACTCTAATATGATCTTTTCTCTGATTTCGGGAGACTTATCTTTGGAATAGTCCTCCCATAATTTTTTTCTGCCTGCCTCGTCCATATGCGTTCTTATTCATCCTTTACAATCGCTTCCGAATTTCTTCTGGTCGGTTTATCTTCTTCTGCGAGTTCCTTCTCGATGACTTCGCCCTCTTCCATGTCGGCCTCTTCTATCTGTTTCTCGAATCTGTCCAGCATCCCCTTAATAACGCAACCGGCTATATAGAAACCAAGCAGAACACACAATAAAATGATCAACATCGTCTTGGTGTCATAATGCAGTATGCGCATGGTAATGCTGGTGATTGCTCCCGCGAGCAGCATGATGAACGGTGGGATTAATTTGCGCTTTTTCGCTCTGAACTCCCGCTCCCTTGCCTCCCGTTCCTCTCTTGCTTTTCTCTCGCTCGGTGTCTCTACCTCAGGCTGATTTTCATTATCAATCGCATTCTCTTCATTTGTGCCATTTATTCCGGCGCCCTTTTCATTGATATTCCCAGCTTCGTTATCCAATTTCTATTCCTTCCACCGTATCTGTCTTTCTGCTAAATTACGTTCTCCGGCTTTCCTACCGCCCGGATTACAAAATCCCCTGTCTCCGGATAAAAAATAACGGTTCTTCCATAATTCTTGCCTGTATCCTGCGCTATGATAGGTATTTTAAGTTCCGCAAGCTTCTTTTTGGTCGCCGCAACATTTCGTTCTCCCACACGAACCATATCATTCGTGCTCTGAAATGCAAACATCTGCGCACCACCCGCTATCTTAGCAACCAGACGTCCTCTGTTAGCTCCCTTAGCCACTACCTGCTTTACCAATTCCTCTATACCCGTATCCGCAAATTTGGGGATATTGGAATTAATGCGAATGGAAGTGCTGTCTGGAAGCATAATATGCGCCAATCCGCCAATCTTCGTCACCGGATCACGGACGGCAATTCCAACGCACGAACCCAGCCCCAATGTAGTAATGCTATCAGGACTGACGCATACGTTCAAATCAGCCATTCCGACTTTTATCACTTTGCCCATAATATGACATCTCCTGTCTACATTTATCAATCTACACTTATCAAACTAATATCCTAACTTATTCCCAAAGCAGATAATATTTTACCGTATGAATCCAAATCCGGAACCAAGATAAAATATCCGTCCAACGTCATCTCGTCAAAAAACTGCGTCTGTATAAGCAGCATCTTGTCGCCGAGCTCTCCAAACTGGATTGCGGGAACACTTAAAATTGCTCCCGCCATATCTACTGTCAAATCAGGAACAGATGGGTAAATTACCAGATTCGTCAAACTTGACAGTGAATTTAAGTAAGCGCCGGTAATGATGTTTCCCACTTCCTTCAATGCCGAAAACTCCATTTCTGAGAACTCTTCCCCTGCAATCTCCATTCCCATCAGTTTATTCACAAGATGTCTTGCCGCCTGTTTCTCCAAAAGGAACATAATGCTTCCCGTAATATCCCCTTCGATTGCAAGATAAATACCAGCCATGATGGTCTCCTCACCGCCCATCATCTCGCCCATCTCTTTAAATTCGAGCAGCCTTACCTGTGGCACGGACATATCCACCTTGCATTGCATCATCTGCGCCAGTGCAGTCGTCGCATTACCGGCGCCGATATTGCCTAACTCTTTTAAAACATCAAAATATTCATTTGACATTTTCTCTAAGGTAATCTCACCCACTATGAAACCTCCTAAATGTTCTCTACAACGGAATTCAAATCCAACAAAGAAATCAACCCGCCGTCACATTTACCGATGCCACATAGAAAACTTTTCATTTCTTCCTTTGCGTCGTACGCCATTTTTTCAATCTGGTCATTCTCTAAAGTAACGACTTCCTTGACTTCATCTACAATTACACCGATGGTACTATGCTGTTCCAGCTTCAGAATGATAATTCTGGTAGACTTTGTCTCCACGTCCGGTTCCAGCCCCATCTTAATGCGAATACTCATCACAGGAATTACCTCGCCGCGCAGATTGATAACACCCTTTAAGTAGTTATCTACCTTCGGCACTCTGGTAATATGCTGCATTCTCACAATATTGTCTATATACTTGATATCTATACCGTATTGCTCATCACCAAGTTTGATCACAATGAACTGTGTTGTTTCTCCAACTACTTTTAATTCTTCCATGTCACTGTTCCTCCCTCTGCTTAAATCAATGTATTGGCATCCAGAATCAGAGCCACTTCACCGTCACCAAGGACAGTAGCGCCGCTGATGATCTTGCACTTGTTGATGTATTTGCCCAATGATTTGATAACAATTTCCTGCTGTCCAATCAGTTCATCAACGACCAGACCCGCCATTTTATCTCCCTTCTTAACAACAACTACCACCAGATTTTCATTCGGATCCTTCTTGCTCTCAATATCCAGAATGATATTCAGACGGACGAGCGGAATGACAATATCACGAATCTGAATCACTTCTTTCGCCTCTACCAGCTTTACATCGTTGGGAGAAATATCTTCAATGGTCTGGATTGAGCCAAGGGAAATCGCATACTTCTCATTGCCGATGTCTACCATCAGTGCCTGAATGATTGCTAATGTCAAAGGCAGTCTGATAATCCATGAGCTTCCTTCTCCGAGCTTGCTCTTTACTTCCACCTCACCGCTCAGCGCCTCAATCTTTGACTTAACAACGTCAAGACCAACGCCTCTTCCGGATACGTCGGACACAACCTTAGCGGTAGAAAATCCGGCATGGAACAACAAATCAATGCTGTCCTTCTCACTCATGTTTTCCGCCTGTTCGGGCGTAATGATTCCCTTTTCAATCGCTTTGTTTCTGACAGCTTCCGTATCGATACCGTTACCGTCATCCCTTACTTCAATGACAACGTTATTGCCGTCCTGATATGCCTCTAAGAAGATAGAACCAACTTCCGGCTTACCTCTCTCCTTACGCAGCTCTGCTGATTCCAGCCCATGATCTGCGGAATTACGAAGCAGGTGCATCAACGGGTCGCCAATCTCATCTACCACGGTACGGTCAAGTTCCGTCTCTTCACCAGACATGTACAATTCCATTTTCTTGCCAAGAGTCTTCTGCAAATCGCGGACCATACGAGGGAATTTGCTCACAGTACTTTCGATAGGTACCATTCGCACCTTCATGACCGACTCATGCAGAGAAGTCGTCGTGCTCTCCAGATATTCAATCTGCTCATTCACCGCCGCACTCGATGTACCGGAAGCTGCCGATGCGGATACGAGAGAGTTCTTTGCAATAATCAGCTCACTCACGAGATTCATCAGCGTATCCAGCTTCTCAATATCAACTCTGACGGTTCTGTTCACTACCGGTTTATTGGCAGGCGCTTTCTTTTCATCCGCCTTCTTCTTACCCTTCGCCTGCGGTTTTGCCGCGGGTGCTGCCGCCTGTGCGGGCGCCGGAGCTGTCACCTCTGCCGGCTTCGTCTCCTGCTCTTTCTTAGGTGCCTCCTCTTTTACCGCTGTCTGTGCAGGTCCATCCAGATGCGCCAGATCCAGCACATCACCGTTAACCTCCTCTATCTCAGATACGCTTCTAGCCGCCGTAAGTACCTGCTCCAAGCTTGCGTCTGAAACGATAATCAGACTGAAATCCAAATCAAATTTCTCATCCTCAATGTCCTGTGCAGCCGGACTTGACGAAATGATTTCACTGGTCTCTTCCACTGCCTTAAACACCAGAAATGCTCTCGCCGCCTTCAAAATACATGCTTCCTGCACTTTCACTGTCAGCCCGTAGATGCCTTTTCCCTGCTTCGCCGCCTCTTTTAATACACTCTGTTCACTGTCACCGAGTTTGATTTCAAGCCACTTCTTATCTCCTGCATCCACTGTGGAAACCGGAGCTGCCGCTTCCTCTTCAGCAGCTTCTGCCGCCGTGTCATCGTCATCATCCGAATCACCGTTTAATATAAGATTTAACTCCTTAATCAAGGGTTCATTGTCGTTGGTGCCTTCGTCAGCATTCTCGCGTATATTCGTGGTATACTCCTCCAAGGCGTCAAGACACTGAAACAGCACATCAATCATGCTGGCTTTTACGGTAATATTACCATTGCGGACTTCAGAAAATACATTCTCCATATCATGGGTCAGATTCTGCATTCTCTTATAGCCCATCGTACCTGCCATACCCTTTAATGAGTGTGCCGCACGGAAAATCTCATTGATGGTATCCATATTGTCCGGCTCCTGCTCCAATGAGAGAATCTGTGTATTCAGGTTCTGCAAATGTTCATTTGTTTCATCAAGGAAAATTTCGAGATACTGACTTACGTCCATACTATTTTACCCCCACGTTCATTATAATTTCCTGTGCAATCTGGTCCAACGGTACAATCTGGTCACTTAAGCCCGATGTCACGATGCTTTTTGGCATACCATATACCGCGCATGTGCTTGCCTCTTGGGCGATCACATGAATTTTCTTCTTTGTTTTGAGTCGTTTGATTCCTTCCGTGCCGTCGGCGCCCATTCCGGTCATCACAACACACACAATCTGGTCAAACCTGCTGTCCTGTAAAGACTCATACATATAATTGGCACAAGGTTTTACGCCTTCTCTGGTCGGCTGATCCGTATAGTGGATTGTATATTTTCCCATTGAAGACTGCACATTCAGATGTTTACCGCCCATTGCAATATACACGGTCCCCGCTTCTAACGTATCGCCCTCCGCTGCCTCTTTCACATGGATTTCACTTAAAGAATCCAGACGTTCCGCCAAAGAAGCCGTAAACCCTGCCGGCATATGCTGAACGATTACGACCGGCGCCTTCAGATTTCTCGGCAGACGCGGAATAACCGACTGCAGCGCTTTCGGTCCGCCGGTGGAACTTGCTAACGCCACCACCTTGTTGCCGCCCACCGAAGAAGTATGTCTGCTGACCAGCTCCACGACCTTCTTAGACGCTTTCGCCTCTTCCAAGGAAAATGCCTTCCCGATTACCGGTGATTTGGAATCCGCCACCACCGCCAGAATACTGAGCAGTTTGCCTTTGAATACCTCGTTACGGCAATCCATGGCATTGTTGGGCTTATGTACAAAATCAAGCGCACCCAGCTCCAATGCATCCAGCGTAGTCTTCGCGCCTTCCCTTGTATCGGTACTCGCCATCATAACTTTTGCTGAAATCTTACGCTTATTCAATTCCTTTAACAGCTCTAAGCCATTCATCTGCGGCATGTTGACATCCAACACCACCGCGTCATATGTCTTCCGACTCAAAAGGTCTAATGCTTCCAGACCGTTGACAGCCCGATCCTGTACCTCAAATCGATCGTCGCTGTTAATTATATCACACAGTACCCTTCTCATAAGTGCAGAGTCGTCAACGACCAATATTTTTTTCATTTTATATGCCTCCTTATTAAATATTAATGATTAATAATAGTCACCTTTTTGATTCTTTAATGTCTTACGCTCCTCGTCAAAAATATATTTGATAATTTCTTCTCTCTCCGCTGCGTCTACGTTCACATACTGAACCCGGTGTTCAAACACCCCCTTACGGTTCTCCAGTTCCCTTACACCCAGCACTTTTCCGACAAGATTATATTCTTTGTTCTCCCTGTTAATCGTCAAATGATATTTACACAAAATCAAACTCTGTACTTCGTACGCATAGTTTGCCACAAATCGCAGCCCGCCTCCGCTGATATCTACAATGACGCTGCTTTTTAGCGGTAACTGCGGAATTAACAGATCGTCTTTCTTTTCTGCCAACGCTATTTCTTCCTTCTCCAGAGCTCTGGAATTCATCTCGAGCGCACAGCTGAAACGATAATATTCCCGACGCTGATGCTTGCGCAGATTGCTGATCAAATCAACCACTAATACATAAAGACTGTTATTTTTATACCGGTCTACCACTCTCGCATAACACTGATAAAGACCGTTATCAGAATAGAAATACAGATCGTATTCCCCATCCACCGGCAGCAAAATCAGCCTTTGTTTCTCCATCGGCATAGAAATCTCTATTCGATCCTCCGAAAGAACGTCTATCACCTGACTTTGATAGTTTTTGCGCTCTTCATTTCCCGTCGTATTTCTTTTTCCTTTAAAGCGGTCTATTGCCTGCAGATCCACGCGACACCCCGGAACCACATACTTTGACAAAAGATTCGGCATATTTTTTCCTCCTGCATCCGTTTGCTGTTACGGCTCTCCCTATCTTTTTGATATGATATGAGAGAAAAATGCCGCCATACCACGTTTTGTTAAATTCTTATTTAATTCTTTGTTCATCAGTTTTGCTGCAATCTCTTCAAACGCCACCGCCGACCTTGCACGAGGATTATCAAGAGAAACTGGCATCTGCTGCATCACTGCTTTCGCAAGCTGGTTGTCATGCGGTATCTTCCCCAGATAGCTAATAGGAACTTCTAAATAACGGTCAACCACCGCTTCAAGCTTCGCATACAGCGCCTCCGCCTCCGCCTCGCTAAAAACCTTGTTGGCAATCACCTTGACCTGTGAGAACTCACTGGAATATCTTTGATGTCTGTTTAACGCCTTGAGCAGCGAATAGGAATCGGTAATCGAAGTGGGCTCCGAAGTTGTGACGAGCAGAATCTCTCCGCTTGCCACCAGAAATTCCAGCACGGCATCGGAAATACCCGCTCCCGTATCCACAATAATCGTATCCGTCATCTCGTCCAGTTCCACCAGATTGCGGATAATATAATTCAGCTGGTCTACACTTAAGTTAGACATCCCCGCGATACCCGAACCGCCGGAAATAAAACCAACATCCATAGGTCCCCATGTAATGATATCCTTGATACTCTTTCCCTGATATATTAAATCACACAAGTTATGTTTTGGCACGGCGCCGAACATAATCTCTATATTTGCCAGTCCGAAATCAGCATCCAGTATAACGACCTGCTGTCCCATCTTCCGAAATTGTATCGCCAGATTAATGGCAGTATTAGATTTACCCACACCGCCTTTACCGCTTGTTACGGTAATCACTCTCGCTAATGGGCGCTGTGGCTGGCTGGTTGCTTTAATAATATTTCTTAATTGTTCAGCCTGATCCATTAGCTTTCCTCCTTAGTGCTTTCCTCCCAACAATTGCTTGACCGTACTCTGGGGGTTAAACTCCTCAATATCATCCGGAACGTTCTGTCCATAAGTCACATAAGACATATCTGCATTCGTATACAATCTCAGATTTAACAAATTCCCCAATGTGGTCGTCTCGTCAAGCTTCGTAAAAATCAATTTATAATCTGCCATTTCTTTGTAGGAGTCGGCTATACTTATCAAATCCCGGTACTTTGTCGTTGCGCTTAACACAAGATAAACTTCCTTCTCCACCTTGTCGTCAACGGAATGTATCAGATTGCCCATGCTTTCCTTCTGCGTCGTATTCTGATGGGAATGTCCCGCCGTATCAACTAAGATATAATCATATCCCTTAAAATCTTCCATGGCTTTCTCAATTTCTTCCACGGTATAAATGATCCGAAAAGGCACTTCAAGGATATTGGCATAAGTGCGGAGTTGTTCCGCAGCAGCTATCCGATACGTGTCCGCCGTCAAAAGCGCGACCTTCTTCTTCTGATCCACGCGGAAATTCGAGGCGATCTTCGCAATCGTGGTCGTCTTTCCTACGCCTGTAGGTCCGATAAAGAACACCATCTTAATACCATTTTGTGCCGGTGCGATACTGCTTGGCATACCGAATTTCAATATCATTTTCTGATAGATATTTGCCAGCGCATAGTCAAAAGGCATATTCGGCTTATTGATTTGTTCAATCTCATCAATGATATCTTTGGCATATTTTTCATCCACTTCATTATCTAACATCGTATTATGAAGCAGCTTCATGAACTTATCAATTTCTGTCTCTTCCTCTTTCTTCTCCTCTTTCTCTTCCTTCACTTCTTTATCCTCTTCAGGCTTCTGAAGCTGCTGTTCCAGAAGAGACTGCAGGCTGTCAAGCTTCTCCTCGATGGCGCTGCTCTCCTTGCTCACATTATTTTCCTTCAC
Organism: uncultured Lachnospiraceae bacterium; assembly: GCA_947564735.1. Classification (GTDB taxonomy): domain Bacteria; phylum Bacillota; class Clostridia; order Lachnospirales; family Lachnospiraceae; genus UBA3282. Next base: position 25,533 of record CANOEC010000039.1, read on the forward strand.
GGGCACAGGCTCCTGCACCGGCGTCTGCTGTACTTCTTTTGTCTGGCTGGAGGCTATCACATTGTTGATTGCCGACACAGCCGCAGTATACTTCTCACTCTCCTCTTCCAATGCAACTGTCACTTCAACCATATGGGGTTTGAGGAATGAAAAAAGTCCCTTTGCCTTGACGTCCTTGACATTCATGACAACGACGCTTTCGCCTAATTCACGTTTGGCACTATCTAACGCTTCTTTTTCGGTTTTTGCCGTAAACTTCTTGATTATCATTATGCCGTCACCATCCCAACAGACTGTAATTCAATATTTGATTCTACTTCATTGTAAGACACAACGACCAGATCCTTAAAGTAATCCTCTGTCAGCTTCTTAAAGTAGACCCTCACAATCGGAGAGGTAATCACGAGAGGCATCTTGCCCAGATCCTCCAGTTTCTTGGTCTCCGTACCAACGGAATCCATAATCGCCTTCGTCTTATTCGGGTCCAGCGTCAGGTAAGCGCCCTGCTCGGTCTGCTTCACGCTGGACATGATTTCCTGCTCCAGCTTCGGATCAAGGGTCACTACGCTGGTCGTCTCATTCGCAAGGAAGAACTTGTTGGATATTGCCCTCTTAAGGCTCTGTCTGACATATTCCGTCAGAATATCGGTATCCCTTGTAGTCGTCGCATAATCCGCAAGCGTTTCAAATATTGTAAGCAAATCTCTGATAGAAATGCCTTCCCGCAGAAGATTTTGCAATACTTTCTGTATTTCACCCAGCCCAAGCAGCTTTGGAACCAATTCTTCCACCAATGAAGGATTGGATTCTTTCAAGTTGTTGACCAGATTCTGCACGTCCTGTCTGGTCAAAAGCTCCGCTATGTACTGCCTTATGATTTCAGTCAGATGCGTAGCAATAATGGAGGGAGGATCTACTACGGTATAGCCCATACTCTCCGCACGTTCCCTCTGACCTTCTGTAATCCAGATCGCCGGCAGATGGAAAGACGGCTCAAATGTCGGAATACCAGTAATTTCCTCTTCCACATATCCGGGATTCATCGCCATATAGTGATCAAACAGAATCTCACCTTCGCTGACCTGTACCCCTTTTATTTTAATAATATATTGGTTCGGATTCAACTGTATGTTATCACGCAGACGAATAATCGGCACAACCGTTCCAAGCTCCAATGCAATCTGACGTCTGATCATAACAACACGATCCAGCAGATCGCCGCCCTGATTGACATCCGCCAGCGGTATGATACCGTAACCGAACTCCAGCTCAATCGGGTCAACCTGCAAAAGCGAGGTGACGTTCTCCGGCTGCCTGATTTCTTCTGCCGCCGCTTCTTCCTCGTCCGTTTCATGTTCAATCTCGGCTGTCTCAATCGTTCCTGCCATCACTCTGCCCGCCACGATAAATACCATGCCCAGCCCCACGAATATAACTGTGTTCAGGGGTGTAATAACGCCCAGCGCCGCTATAACCGCACCAACCAGATAAAGAACCTTCGGCACACCAAACAACTGTCCGATTAGCACTGTTCCGAAGTCTGCGTCCTTGGAACCCTTGGTCACCAGAATACCGGTAGACAGCGAAATAAGCAGCGAAGGAATCTGGCTGACCAGACCGTCACCGATTGTCAGAATCGTGAACTGCTGGAGCGCGTCCGTCAGCTCCATCCCCTGCCGCCATACACCCATGGCAATGCCGCCAACAATATTGATAAAGGTAATGAGCAGACCTGCCGTAGCGTCTCCCTTGACATACTTTACGGCACCGTCCATGGAGCCGAAGAAGCTTGCTTCCTCCTGTATTTTCTCACGACGCTTTTTCGCCTCTGCGTCGCTGATTGCCCCTGTGTTTAAGTCAGCGTCAATCGCCATCTGTTTACCGGGCATCGCATCCAGCGTAAATCTTGCCGTAACCTCGGCAACACGCTCGGAACCTTTATTGATAATCATAAACTGCACGATAATCAAGATGATAAATACGATACAGCCGACAATAATATCGTTTCCGCCTACATACTGACCGAATGTACGGACAACGTTACCGGGATCTCCGGTCGTCAGAATCAATTTGGTGGAAGAAACATTCAACGCAATCCTAAATATCGTGGTAAACAGCAGAATGGTCGGATAATAAGACATATTCAGGACTTCGTTGGCAAACATACAACTGAACATAACCGTAAAAGCAATCGCAATATTGCACGCTAACAATGCATCCAAAAGCCCTGCTTTCACAGGTACAATCAACATAATAAACGCCGCAAGCACATACGCAACTACACCGATATCGGCGGTTTTCAGTTTACCCATGAACCGTCTCCTCCTTTCCTAAAAAAATTATAGCTTATTTATACCTTGCCCTGCAAATGATATACAAAGGCAAGTACTTCCGCTACCGCCTGATACAGTTCCGGCGGTACGACGCTGCCCACATCCACATTGGCGTACAGCATACGTGCCAGCGGTTTGTTCTCTACAATCTCAATATGATTTTCTTTCGCCGTCTCCTTAATCCGCTGTGCCAGATAATCCGCTCCCTTTGCCACTACATAGGGTGCGTCATACAACTGCGGGTCATACTTGATCGCCACCGCAAAATGCGTCGGGTTGGTAATGACCACATCTGCCTGCGGGAGTGCCTGCATCATACGCCGTCTGGACGCCTCCTGCATTCTCTGGCGCTGTTTTCCCTTAATCTGCGGGTCACCTTCCTGATTCTTATACTCGTCCTTCACTTCCTGCTTCGTCATCTTCATATCTTTCTTGAACTTCACCTTCTGGTAGATAAAATCAAGCAGGGCGATAATCATATAAAACAATGAGATGCGGATTCCAAGATTCACCACAACCTTGCCTGCCTGTACGATGCCCTGATTCAGCGACAAATCGTAAAAACGATAGATGGGCGGCATATTCTTCTTTAAATAAGAATAGACGACATATCCAATCAGTCCGATTTTAAGAAGCGACTTCACCAGCTCCACCAAAGAGTTTGGAGAAAAAAATCTCTTGAAGCCATTGACCGGATTCAACTTGCTCAGCTTCGGTTTTAACGGCTTGGTCGTTACCTTCCACTTCACCTGCACAAGGTTCGTCAGAAACGCTACCAAAAAGCCTATCAGGAAAAAGGGCGCCAAAATGAGCAGTACCCTTGCCATTGAACTGATAAAAAGCCGGTTAATCGTCTGCTCCTGTATATGACCGTCATACATCTTGATATATTCCGGAATCTGGGAATAAATATCGTACATATTACCTACGAAAAAAGTTCCCATATACTCCACCCAGAAATAAATAAGCAGAAAAAAAGTCAGCAGTTCAAACGCATTGGTAATCTCCTTACTCTTGGCAACCTGCCCTTCTTTGCGGGCGTCTTCAAGTTTTTTGGAAGTAGGCTCTTCTGTTTTCTCCCCGCCGGGTCCGTCCTTGGCAAAGAACTGGAGATTATACTCTAGTATCACATCATTCCCTCCACAAAAGACACAATCACCTTTCTCATCTCCACAGACACAAAATCCGCCGCTGCCGGAAGCATTCTGGCAGTCAGAAATATGATTCCGAGCCCCACGAGCACTTTAAGCTGCATACCCACCGCAAACATATTGAGCTGTGGTGACACCTTCGCTAATATACCGAGCACGGCATTCAACAGTATCATCGTACAGAAAATCGGAAGAATAATCCGAAAACCGATGGTGATATATTCTCCCAAAAACATCACGATGGATTCTAACAGCGATTCCGTCTTAAAGACAGCCCCATTGATGGGAATCAGCGTGAAACTGTCAACCAGCGCGCGCAGCAGATACTGATACATACCGCTGATTAACATATACAAGGTAAAAAAGTACTGATAAAGCACCCCTGTGAAGGTTGCCTGCTGTTTGGTTGTCGGATCCATCAGGGAAACCATGGAAATACCAATTTCCATGTCTGCAATACTTCCGGCAAAGGATGTCACACTGGCACATATCTGTGCGCCCCATCCAATCAAAAATCCGGTCAGCGCTTCCTTCATCACGACAACCGCATATCCCATCAGCGTATTGTACACCACCTCATTGTGATCGACCGCGGCATAAACCAGATACGCCAGAAAAATACTGAACCCCACTTTTATCCTGCGCGGTACGCCGGTTATAGAAAAGAAAGGCGCCACATAAACAAAGCAGGTAATCCGCACCAGAATCAGCAGAAAATATTCTAAATCCGCATAACTAAAAGTAAAATTGATCATGCCTTCACTCGCTTTTATCTGATGTATACATTAAAATCAGACCACAAGTTCACCATAAACTCTATCATCTGGTTCATAATCCAGTGTCCACATAACATCAACGCCACAAAAATTGCTAATACCTTTGGTACAAACGTAAGCGTCTGCTCCTGAATAGAGGTGACTGTCTGAAATATACTGATAATCAGACCAACACACAGGGACACAAGCAAAAGCGGTGCGGAGCATTTAATAATTGTAAATATAGCCGTCTCTGCAATGGCAGTGATGTCATCTATTGTCATATCTTCCTCCGTTTTCCGCTACCAGTAAAAACTGTCAACCAATCCTTTAATAATCAGATACCAACCGTCTGCCAGCACAAACAGCAAAATTTTAAATGGCATAGAAATCGTCGTAGGCGGCAGCATCATCATACCCATACTCATAAGTGTTGAAGCGACCACCATATCAATTACAATAAACGGTATATATATCAAAAAGCCGATAATAAACGCATAGCGAAGCTCACTGATGATAAAACTTGGCACAAGCACACTCATCGGTATCTCGTTCAGTTCACCGTTCCACTCAAGACGACTGATGTCCATAAAAAGATTTACGTCCTTCTTAAGCGTCTGCTTATACATGAATGTCCGAATAGGCGCCGCTGCTTTCGTAATGGCTTCCTCCTCATTCAAATCGCCTGCCTCATATGGCACCACTGCCTCCGTGTAAATGGATGTAAGCGTTGGCTGCATGATATAGAACGTCAAAAAGAGCGCAATACCTATCAACACTGTGTTAGGCGGCGCTGTCTGTGTATTAAGAGCCTGCCTCGTAAAATGCAGAACAATAATAATTCTGGTAAACGAGGTCATCATGATAATCAGTGTCGGTGCAATAGCAATTAAAGTAAGTATTACCAGAATGCGCAAAGCACCATTCACGCTGCCGTTGCCATCGCCGTACGTAATCGACACCGTATTGGCTATATTCAGTTCTGCAAGCTCATCGGCATCTTCCGACGCACCCGGCGGTCTTGCATTCGTCCGCTCATCTGTCGTTCCGGTAAGATTGGACTCCCGATAAGGGGTGTCCGCCGCCGCGAGCGCTGTTGTCTTCCGGCTAAGACACAATATGCCTGCCAATAACAGCAGGCATAGTAGTTTTGCCAAATGATATCCGGAAAAATAATTTTTCATTCGTCTCGCCCGTCTTCTTTTTCCAGAAAATTCTTATTTTGTATTTTTTCTAAAATATCTTTAAATCCCTGTCCTTTGGACAAGTTCTTATCAGAGAAAACCAGATCCTGTTCAGGAATCTCTGTTAACATTGTAACAGTATCCTTGCAAATTGCTACCGCCAAATATTTCCTTCCTATCCGGACAATCTGGACATACTTATTATTGGAGAGTCTGATGACATCCAGAAGCTCCATATTAGCGTTAACATTCTGATTTTTCTGATATCCTGCAGTCCATTTTGTCACCCAATATGTGATCAGAAGCACAAACAGGAACAGAATCAATACCGTCATAAACTGTACATAGGAATCAACACTATCTGATACCGCAAGTATCATTATCCTACTACCTTTTTAACAGCCTCTAATACACGGTCTGCTTGGAAAGGCTTCACAATAAAATCCTTCGCGCCGGACTGAATGGATTCGATAACCATAGCCTGCTGACCCATTGCGGAACACATGATAATCATCGCACCGGGATCAGACTCTTTAATCTTCTTTAATGCTTGAATACCGTCCATTTCAGGCATCGTGATGTCCATCAATACCAAATCGGGTTTTAATTCGTTGTATTTCTCGACAGCCTTAGCGCCGTTTTCGGCTTCACCGGCTACATTATACCCATTCTTCGTCAAGATGTCCTTGATCATCATACGCATGAATGCTGCATCATCACATATCAAAATATTTTTTGCCATCTCTCTTCTCCTATCACATTTTATTTGATAATTTCAGTTACACGAACGCCAAAGCTTTCTTCGATTACAACTACCTCACCTTTTGCAACAAATTTACCATTTACCAATACATCAATCGGTTCGCCGGCAATCTTATCCAGTTCTATGATTGTACCCGGTGAAAAATCCAGAATATCCGCTATGGATTTGGATGTTCTGCCAAGTTCAACCGTAACTTCCAACGGTACATCTTTAATCAGCGTAATGTTCTCCTGTGTCTGCGCTGGATTAAAATCATTGGAAAAACTCTGGAACTGTGCAGGTTGTATATTCATATTAGGCTGCATCTGCGGCATCATCTGCATCTGCGGCATCATTTGCATCTGTGGCATCATCTGCATCTGGGGCATTCCCATCATTCCCATCTGGCTCATATCCATCTGTGGAGCCATCTGAGGCGTTACTGCCATCTGAGGCTGCGGCGCCATCTGGGGCGCGGCTGCGGGTGCCGGTGCAGCCGCCGGCTGTGGTGCCGCCGCGGGTGCCGGTGCCGATTCGCCTAATTGGTTCTTTAAGAAAGTATCGCACAATTCTTTCGCAAAGTCTATAGGGTATAGCTGCATAATCGTAGAATCAACCAAATCATCAATCTGCATTCTAAATGCAATTTTGACAAAATCCCCCTCTAGGAAAGGAGCGATATCTCCGCCAGACTTAAATGCCGTCAAGTCAACCAGACTTGCCTCCGGCGGGCTGATGTCAATCATTTTACCAAGCATCGTTGAGAGAGATGTCGCAGAAGAACCCATCATCTGATTCATCGCCTCGGAAATTGCACTCAGATGCAATTCTCCCAGTTCTCCGTCTGTATTGCTTCCGTCTCCGCCCATCATTAAATCGGTAATAACTTTTACATCATGTTCTTTTAATACAAGAATATTCGAGCCATCTAGGCCTACCGTATATTTAATCTGAATAAATACACACGGTTTCTCATAATCCTGAAGCACGTTCGCCCATCTCGCAATTGTAACAACAGGTGTTGTGATATTAACCTTACGATTAACCAGAGAGTACAATGTGGTGGCTGAGGAACCCATACTGATATTGGCAACCTCACCAATCGCATCCTTCTCTATCTCCGTCAAGAGTGAATCGTCCGGTCCACCCGCATCCGAAGGCGCTGCCGCCGGCGTTTCGGGTGCAGCCGGCGTCTCAGGTACGACCGCTTCTTCCGGTGCAGCAGCCGGTGCGCTTCCCGCATCACTCGGTGCATCCATACCGCTCAAGAGTGCATTTATTTCATCTTGTGATAACATTCCGTCCATGCCTCTACTCCCCCTCTCTAACTACCGACGTTACTCGCACAGCATATTTATCCTTGCTGGAACCCGGTAATGCGGTGAATTTCTTAATATTACCGACATAAACTTTCAAATCCTGTTCGATATCGGTATCTAATCGTATGATATCTCCGACCTGCAGGTTGATAAAATCGTTTACCGCAACCTTTGTCTTGCCAAGCACTGCTTTGACCGGAACATCTACTCTCTTGATTAGCGCCTCGATGTACTCCTCGAAATCCTCTTCCTTCTGCTCCTGCATGTTCGCATACCAGTACTTCGTATTCAGCTTATCCATGACAGATTCAAGCGTGAAGAACGGGAGACATATATTCATAAAGCCTTCCACTTCGCCAATCTTCATATTCAGCGTAACAATGGCAATCATATCATTTGGTGCAATCACCTGCGCAAACTGTGAATTCGTCTCAATTCTCTCCATCATGGGATTCAAATCAACCACGTTCTTCCACGGTTCTCGCATAAGCTGCATACACACAATCATCATTTTCTCTATGATTGTCATCTCAATTTCCGTAAAATCTCTGTTCTTGTCAAGCGGTTCCCCGCTTCCTCCCAGCATCCTGTCTATCATCGCATACCCAAGCTGCGTTGCCAGTTCAATGATTATCGTACCGCCAAGCGGCTGGAAATTAACAATTCCAAGGATAACCGGATTGGACAGAGCATTGGTAAACTCTGAGAAAATAACCGTCTCAGAACTTGCCACGGTAATCTGTATGTTCTTTCTAAGATAAATCGGAAGACTGGTAGATAACAGACGCCCGTAATGCTCATATATAATCTCCAGTGTTCGCAGGTGTTCTTTAGAGAACTTGGTAGGACGCTTGAAGTCGTAGTTCTTCACCTGCTTATCACTGTTGTCATTCATATCTTCTGCGTCAATTTCACCGCTGCTTAGAGCGGCGAGCAGATTGTCAATCTCATTTTGAGATAGTACCTCTCCCACGAAAGTTCACCTCCTGTGGCACTATTTAAGAAATTATTGAATCATAATGTCACTAAACGCCACATTAAAGATAAACTCGGAATCAAACATCTTCTGAATCCGTTCCAGTATTTCACTCTTAATCTGATCCTGATTATTTCTTGCTTCATCTACCGTATACTGACCGATAACATCATTAATTTCGCTCTTAATCAGGCTCTCTCTGGTTTGCATTTCCTCTGCAGAACCATACTTCTTATAATCTTTATCCTTCGTGTTCATGGACAGAGTCACAGATGCAATGAAATAATGCGCTTCGTCTTCAGCGCCTTCCGCACTCTGTTCCATTTTAAGCGGGATTGTCATCTTCTCTGAAATATCGTATGTCGCAATGTCGGACATCGGAACAACCACCTCTTCATCTTCTCCGTTTCCATTTGCCTCCAATTCCAGATTGAGAGCCGTCGCAATGTTATCCACTAGCGCCGCTGTCTTTCTTGAAGCGCCCGTTACACTGAACATCATGATTGCCGTCAGCACAATGTTAACAATCAGAAGCGCCAGTATAACAATCGAAATCAAATTCTTTTTCATGACTGATTTTCTCCTTTTTACACTTTCTGTCTTCCGCATATGTTCCATCACGCGAAATATTCATTGATACACTAAAATTTATCACTTTAGTATGAACTCAATGAATTATAAATCTTAATTTCAACACGACGGTTTCTGGTTCTTCCCTCCGCCGTGGAATTATCCGCCACAGGTAAATATTCACCTCTGCCCGAATGTTTAACATCCGCCGGGTTCAAATTGGTGACCGATAACAGATAATCGAACACCGATAAGGCTCTGCCCGAACTGAGCTCATCGTTATTAGAATACTTAGCGCCCGACATCGGTACATTATCAGTATGCCCCTCTATCTCTATCGTCCCTTCCGCATATCGCTCCAGAATCAAGCCCACTTGGTCAAGTACCGGCTTCGCTTCTTCCTTAAGAACGACACTTCCGGAATCAAACAAAATGGCACCTTTCAATGTTAACTGCACATATTGGGAAGTAAACTCGATATCAATATCGCTGTCCATATCTTTCTCGTGGATTGCTTCCTCAATTTTCTCCGCAAGCTCCTCTGATTCTTCCATCTGCGCCTGCTCTAACTGTTCCTGCGCAGCGGCTACGTCATCATCAACAACATCGCCTTTGTCCATTTTGCCTGTGCTGTTAATATATTCATCCAGTTCATTCAACTGGCTGACACCATTACTGATCAACACCCCATCTCCAATAGCGGACGCGCCCGCATCAAACACGGAAAACATCTGGTTAAAGGATGCCACAATTGCTTCCTGTTTGTCCTCATCAATGCTGGACATCGCAAAAAGCAACACAAAGAAGCAGAGCAACAGGTTCATCAAATCACTGAATGTCGCCATCCATGCTGGTGAGCCTTTCGGCGGTTCTTCCGGCTTCTTCTTAGCCATCTGCTTCACCTCCGAGTTCATCGTTCGAGGACTTCCTGTCACCCGGTGCAAGGAAGGACTTCAGCTTCTCCTCAATAACACGAGGATTCTCGCCTGCCTGAATCGACAAAAGACCTTCTATCTCTATCTCTTTGACCATCATTTCTTCATCATTCTTGCCCTTCAGCTTCGTAGCCACCGGAGCGCTGATCCAGTTAGCAAGCACCGAACCATAATATGTAGTGACAAGCGCCGTCGCCATATTCGGACCGATAGATGCAAAATCAGACAAGTCCTTCAACATAAGAATCAGACCAATCAAGGTACCAATCATGCCCCATGCAGGTCCCATGGCGCCCACATTCTCCCAGAACCCAATCTTCTCCTTATGTCTTCCTTCCACACTGGCAAGTTCCGTCTCCATAATCGCACGCACAAGCTCAGGATCGGTACCGTCTACAACAAGCAGAATGCCTTTCTTCAAGAAGTCATCCTCAATATCGCTTGCTGCTTCTTCCAGAGAAAGCAAGCCCTCTTTACGTGCAACATTAGAGAGGTCGATAATCTTCTGGATGATTTCCGGAACGTTTATCGCGGACTGCTTAAAAATCAACGTAAAACTCTTCAACCCTGCCACAAAGCCGGACATTGAATAACTTGCCATAACGCACATAAAAGCGCCGCCAAATGTAATAAGCGCCGACGGTGCATGGAGGAAACTCTGAACTGCCGAAAAGCTCTTGCCAAACACCATACCGAATATCATTAACGCGAAACATGCTATCAAACCGATAATCGAAGCTATATCCATCTGTACTCACCCGTTTTACACTAATCTGCAAAAATATCCTTTCTATACGATTTTACTAAATTTTTCACTTCTTGTCTAC
>CANOEC010000040.1 GCA_947564735.1 uncultured Lachnospiraceae bacterium
AGGGGCTGGTTTTCAGCATGATTTGTGCGAATTATTTTTTCCTTTCAAAGCTGATGATGATGCAGTTGGATTATAGAAAAGAAAAATTTACGAAGGTAAGGATATGCGGAACTATATGTGATTTCAGCGATATGCGGATAGACAGAAGTACAGTGCCGGAGGGGCGATATCAGTATGAAGTCGCAGATGATGATGAGAGTCAGGGTGATCCGGTGAGGGTCGCACGGGGTATCATGGTTAATTTCTTTGGAACATTGATCAGCGATATGCCGTTTTCACTTGTGGATAATGATGTATTGTGGCTACAAGAAGGGGATTTTGAATGGTTGTAAATCGCCAAATTATGAGAAGAGAACTTTTTGTGGGGTGGTTTGCCGAAAAAAGGAACATATAAAGGTGCTTATAAAGGTACTTTATATTCTCCGTCAAAAGTTTTTTTATATGACTGGATTTTGGGGAGGAATGACTGATAAAATCTCATGAGCAGGAGGTGGTGCTAGGATGAATATTGATTTGGAAAATATCAATGAAGAAATGGTCTATCAAGCGTTTGGCGTTGATGGAAACGAAGCGGAGGCTTTGAATGATAGTTATTTAGAACTTTTTGAGTTGATCGGTCGAGATGCCATGCTTAAGCTGTTTAAATATTTCAAGGGTGATAAGATTGACTGCCCAATGAGGCTGTATCGTCCTGAATATATAGCAGACTTAGCGAAACAGGAGACGGATAGACGTGAACGAGCCAAAATTGCAAGGGCTGGTGGATATACCGTGAAGTTTATTGAAGGTGTATTGAGTAAACGAAGAAAGGAAAATGAAGCGGAATCATGAAGGAGAAGTATTCATAGGTTTTAATGAAATTATCTTTACAAATAAAATATTATGATATACGGAGGATAAAATTATGGATGGAATTAAAACAATAGTAGCAGGAATACTATTGGCATTAATTGGTATTTTTTGTATTAATGCATTTTCGCCAATTTCTGATGGTGAAGTAATGAATGCAACTTTTATTAGTAAAAATGATAGAAAAGTTAAATTAGAGATAACGAAGAAAACTGATGAAGTAACGCAGCAATATCGTAATTCTGACGGAGAAATTATAAGCGAATGGAAAGAAGAATCTTTACCTATTGCTTATCTTCATGTGGGAAAAAATGAATATAAAGGGACTTATCAAAAGTCGTCTAAGGGTTTTAAAACATACATTATTTTTTATATATCCGATGAGAATGCCGAAATACATGAGGCGTCTAGCGAGTATGATACTTTAGTGTGGATAAAGTACAAAAAAGAAGGCAATAAACTAAAATTAGTTGATGGTTGGGGTGATAAAAGTATTTTTGAAGATAATAAGACATTTTATAAAAAAACATGGTGGAATACATGGGGCTAAAATTATGTATTATTCTTATAGTTGCTTTTGTGATTTGGCTGTTAAGAGTTCCCGAATTTATAATGAATAAGAAATTTCGGCAAGAGAGCATAAACGATTTTAAAGAATCAAAAAGAGAATATGATAAAGAAAAAGAGAAAATGCAAAAGGATTATGAAGAAGAAATTTCAGAATATACAGACTTAATGAAAGAAGGGATTAATGACTTCAAAGATGAAATGAAGAATGTAAAAGAGGGAGTTAATGAAATGAAAGATAGTATTAAAAAAGGTTTTGAAGAATATAAAAAAAATAGAAAGAAAGATTAATGCTAATGTATTCGGAAAAGGTAGCTTCCTGAAAGAACATAAGAAACAAATATTTGCATCTATATAAATTAACATAAGGCTTTGATATAAAGTAACGTTCTCTAAATTGGGGCGTTACTTTTATATTGTTTTATGGGAAAGAATCATATATGTATGATATATACTGATATATTCTTTTAATAGCATTAAGCAGATCGCTCCAGACATATCACAAGAAAAGTAGAGAAAGGAGATTGGTGTGAACATATTGAAATTATTTGAAAGTATCTTAAAAGCAGTTACAGCATTGGTCGCTGCGGTTATATCTGTTGTCAAGATCATTGACCACATGGAAACAAAAGGGGCATAGCCTTAGTTGGGGTATTTTGTAAGGAAAGTATATGTAAGAGTATCCGCAGGATACGGACTGGACAAAATTATGCTTATCAGCGGGATAATATTGTAATAAGGGTATAGACGGGGCTTCCTAAAGGGAGTCCTTTTTTATGCCCACAGACACATGGAAGGAAAACAGAGAAAAGGAGATGAATTTATGGCAGCAAATGTAGAGACCATGTTTTCCGTAAGGGAAAAACCGTGGCATGGATTAGGGACGATCGTTATGGAAGCGCCCACATCAGCAGATGCGCTTAGGCTTGCCGGGCTTGACTGGGAGGTGGTACAGGAACCCGTCTATACAGGTTCTGACGAAGTGGTGCAGGGCTATAAGGCAAATGTACGCACTTCCGACAGAAAGGTGCTGGGTGTGGTATCCGACCGCTATAAGGTGGTACAGAACGTGGATGCTTTCAGTTTCACGGATGAACTGCTGGGAAGAGGTGTGTGTTATGAGACGGCAGGATCATTACAGGAGGGAAAGAAGGTGTGGCTGTTAGCAAGGCTTCCGAGGGAGTATATCGTAGCAGGGGAGCGGATCAACTCTTATCTGGTGTTTTCCAACACACATGACGGCTCCGGTTCTGTGAAAGTAGCGGTGACGCCTGTGAGGGTGGTATGCAACAATACCCTGAACCTTGCGCTTGATATGGCAAAGAGGAGTTTTTCTATGATCCATACGGGAAATATCCATGACAAGATACAGGAGGCGAGGGATACGCTCTTCATGGCAGAGAAATACATGGAGAGTCTCGGCATCGAGTTTGAGCAGCAACGCAGGCAGAAGATGACGGATGCGCAGGTGAAGGAATATATTGAACTGCTTCTGCCGATGGATGAGGATGCCACACCGACCCAGAGAAATAACATTATCAAGCTCCGCAGGGATATGGAGCAGAGGTATTATGATGCGCCCGATCTGCAGAAGGTGGGGAACAATGCTTACCGCTTCATCAATGCGGTGTCCGATTTTGCAACGCACAGCAATCCTTTGCGCAGGACTGCGAACTACAATGAGAACCTGTTTGCCCGGACCATTGACGGGAATCCGCTGATCGACAGGGCTTATCAGCTTGTAAAGGCTGCGTAGACCTGAACTGTTGGCAGTATGGCTGATCAGGTGCAGGGAGGTGGGCATGTATGATAAGGCTTTCCATTTGAGGTTTTCTGTGGATGTGGTATAGATATCAGAGGATCGAAATATCCTTCTGGTCGTAGGAATGGATGAGAAAAAGAGTATATCACGGAACGGGTCTAAGAATATATCAGTGCCATAGCGCAGGAAATCCCGGAATGGGGAGCAATTAATTATAGAAGAAACAGAAACGAGGAGGACACTATCATGTTTGAGAAGATATCATTAGCAGGAGTAAATAATCTGGACTGGCTCAGATTAAGGAAATCAGGTATTGGTGGTTCTGACGCAGGAGCGATCTGCGGGGTGAATCCTTACAGCAGCGCCATGAAGGTATTTCAGGATAAAACGAGTGAGGCAGTGGAGGAAGGGAACAGCGAAGCGGTACGGATTGGGCATGACCTTGAAGATTATGTGGCACAGAGATTCATGGAGGCAACAGGGTTAAAGGTAAGAAAATCAAACTATATGTACCGCAGTGTGGAACATCCCTTTATGATCGCAGATGTTGACCGTCTGGTAGCAGGTGAAGATGCAGGACTGGAATGTAAGACAACGAGTGCTTTTAATGCCGATAAGTGGGCGGATGGTGGTATACCTTTGCATTATGTCCTGCAGTGCTACCACTATATGGCAGTTACAGGGAAAAGAGTGTGGTATATCGCGGCTGTTATCTTAGGCAGGGAATTTACATACAGAAGATTAGAATGGGATGATGAACTCATAGAACGCCTCATAGGGATAGAGGATAATTTCTGGAATAATCATGTGGCACAGGGTATCATGCCGCCGCCGGATGGGAGTAAAGCTTGTGACGAGGTGCTTGAACAGTATTTCCATACGGCAAAGAAAGCCAGTGCGATCGAACTTACCGGGTTTGATGAAAAACTTAAGAGGCGTGAGGAGATTCTGGGCTTTATTGCCGAACTGCAGAAAGAGCAGAAGCAGATCGAACAGGAAGTGAAGCTGTTCATGCAGGATAATGAGTTTGCAAGCAGTGAGGCTTTCCGTGTCTCGTGGAAGAATATTGATTCCACGAAGTTAGATACAAAGCGCATCAAAGAGGAGAAACCTGAGCTGTATGCAGACTATGGAAAGGTTTCCCATTCCAGACGGTTTGAAGTGAAAGCGGCGTAAGATGCGGATAGAGAGGGGATGATGAAGATGGAAAAAAATCTGATCAGGCTGCTTAAGGCGGATGAGATCGAGTGCAGGGTGTCCGTTATCAATGAAAAAGGACTGAGCCTGTTACTCTATAAAGATGCAAGGGTTGACCAGAAGATATTGGATGAGACTTTCGGCGCTTTTGGATGGAAGCGGAGTCATCAGTGCATTGAAGGAAATTTGTATTGCACAGTGGAGATCCTTGATAAAGAAACGGGGCAGTGGGTAGGAAAACAGGATGTGGGGACAATGAATTATTCGGAAAAAGAAAAATCACAGGCTTCCGACAGCTTTAAGAGGGCTTGCTTTAACTGGGGGATTGGGAGGGAACTTTATACAGCCCCGTTTATCTGGATACCGGCGGGGAAAACGGAGATCAAGAGTAAGGAGGAACGCTATTACTGTAATGATCGTTTTACTGTTTCTTCCATAAGTTACAATGAGGACAGGGAGATCAGCGCACTTATGATCGTAAATGAAAAAGGACAGAAAGTGTATGAACTGAGGGCAGGAGGCACTGTCGGGGAGAAGAAAACCAGTAGTAAAATAACAAAAAAAGAACCGCAGAAAAAGGCGCAGGGCGATTCCATTAGTAAAGACCAGATGGAATCTTTACGGTCAGAACTTAACAGAACCGGCGTGAGCATGGAGGCTGTACAGAGCAGATATAAGATTCAGGAGCCGGAAACAATGAATGAAGAAGTATATATAAAAGTGATGAATGCATTGAAACGTACAAAGTCGGTTGAGGCAGCATAGGTCTTGATGACCGGATCAAAGAATGGAGGATGGATGACATATGATGAGTTTAGAGGAATTTGCGGAAAACGTAATAAGGGAGATACGTGAGAGGGCAGGCAGCGCATTCCGGATCAAAGAACAGAATGTGACGAAAAATAATAATGTGAAGAAAACTGGATTTTTTGTCATGAAAGAAGGAGCAGATATCGGGCAGTGTGTATATCTGGATGAGTTTTACCGGGAATATGAATCGGACGGAATGGAGTTTGATGAGATTGTGGATGAGGTCTACAGGATGATCCTTGGATATGAGAAGGAAGCACCGGATGTTGATATATCGGGATTCCGCGAGTGGGAAACTGTCCATGGGGATATTTATCCGAAGCTCATTAACGCAGGCGAGAATAAGGAACTGCTTGAAAAGATACCGCACAGGATGTTCATGGATCTGGCGGTGGTCTATTATGCCGTTGCCAGAAACCGTACACAGGAGAAGATAGGGACGATCCTTATCTATAATGAACATATGGAGAGATGGGGGCAGGATGAAGAGAACCTTTACCAGACGGCGCTTAATAATATGCACGCTGATGGGGAACCATATTTTGAAAATATAGAGACTGTCGTAAATGATATCCTGCCGGAAAATATCAGCCTGTGGGATGAGACACTGCCCCACCCGCGTATAGAGATGTATATCCTCACCAACCACCATAAATGTTATGGGGCGGCTGAGGTTCTTGATAAGGATATCCTGAGAGTGATCGCTGATAAGATGGGAGATGGTTTTATTATGTTGCCAAGTTCTGTACATGAAGTCATCATACTGTCTTCCTGAGTTGAACCGGAATATGTGAAACTGGCGGATATGGTACGGGAAGTAAATGATACACAGTTAGATATCGAAGAACGGTTATCCTATCATGTGTATGTGTACAGCAGAAATGAGGAAACATTAAAAATAGCGGCATAGACCATTGTTTATAACAGTAGGAAAGCGAGGCGTAAAATCTTTGCTTTTCTGCTGTTTATCTTTTAAAGGCAGTAATCCTTTATATAAAAAGTGGAGGGCAGATGGCATGATTACAGTGAGGATGATTCAATATTGGAATGATTATCACAAAAAAGAGCTGAGGGAAAATTTTGGGAACCTGAAAGGACTCGAAGACTGGATATTGACCAGATGCGGGTGAACTATGCGGATGAACAGGGCAGGGATTTTCTTTCATTTCCTAAGTGTGACACAAACGACCGTATCTATGAGATATCAGCAAGACCAGAACGGGGCGGATATGTATTCTGGATAAAACTGATAGAGGATGAGGAGTCAGGTATTATATTTTCTGATGGAACATTCACAGCAGGACAAAGGCATTGCACGAATGCTGTTCGTGAGTGGCTGGCAGAATGTGAAGTCAGGAAGAAAAATCCAGTATTTCATTTCGCAGCAGATTATATATGATGATGAAATGGGTGCTCTTATTTCACAATTTGTTTCAGTAGCAGATTCCTATGAGTTATATATCATTGCATTATAAATATGTAGAGATATATTAAAAAGAGTTATAGGTTACATATATGAAACATGGAGCAGATCAGATCGGTAATGAGAAGAGGTGAATGGAATTGAAGAAAGATGGATTATCGGAAATCATAGCAGAGCATAGAATGGGAAAAAAGCTTGATGAAGCTGTGAGAACTGATAATGACTATCAGGAAGCATTGGTGCAGCAACAGGAGGTTTTTGATAAACTGGATGTATTTGAACTTACTGTGAACCAGAAAAAGGTGGTTGATCAAGTGATATCAGTAAATAATCATGTAGGGGCAATGTATGGTGAGGCAGCATACCGTGTTGGCATGGAGGATGGGATCAGATTGCAGTCAGAGTTGCAGGAGATCATGGGATTTTGAGGTGGCGGTATGGAGAACGGTCGTTACGCTATACCATGCATAAGTGTGCGGGTGTTGGAGAGGTGGTATGGCGGTGAAAATACCACTCGTACCACTCGTACCACTTGATACCACCCGCTTTTTAATATAATAAATGAATGTGTATACTATCTTATGAAATGGAATGATTGAATAAATGTCTGAAATAAAGTACAATGATAAAAGAAGGGAGCGGGAGGTGGATGTCATAGATGATAATTTATCTGGATAACTGCTGTTATAACAGACCGTTTGATGACCAGACACAGGAGCGTATCCATTTGGAGAGTGAAGTCATTTTGACAGTCCTAAAAATGGGGCAGATGAAACAGGTGGTCATTGCCGGGAGTGAAATACTGAAACTGGAAATGAGTCGTATGCAGGATAATGATAAGAAGCAGAAGGTAATTGACTTATATCGTGTAGCAAGTATGCATATACCATATACTGAAAAGATCAAAAAGCGTTCTGAAGATATCATGTCAGTATCAAAGATACGGGCATTTGACAGTCTGCATATTGCATCGGCAGAAGAGGCTGGCGCAGACATATTTTTGACAACTGATGACAGACTTGAAAAGATGGCGGAGAAATTAGAATTAGGAACAAGGGTTGTCAACCCGCTTCGGTTTGCATGGGAGGTGATCTGAATGTTGGACGTTAATCTGAGCAGTCCGATAGATGTGAGAAATGCAGGAATGAAAGCATTGCAGGAGGCGCTGGGACCTGTTGGAATGGTAAAATTTATGCAGCAGTATGATATGGGATATGGGGATTATACCAAGGAAAAACAGGAACAGCCGGATATGAGTCTGGAAGAGATAGATATGCTGTTAAGAGATAAGAAACACTGATATAAAAAATTGATGTATAGTTGTAACTCTATGAAGGCAGTGGGATAACAACTTTATTGATGTTGACTGAAAAAGTGAAGGACAGAGCGATTCTGTTCTTCTTTTTTTGCATATTTTTTTTGCAATCAACTCCTACAGGAAAATAAAAAACTGTAAGGGAGTTGAAAATATGGATGCGATAAGAATAAGTTTAGACAAAAAAGAGTACCGTTCAAAACCGACCAACATGGATGCGGCTAAAATAAACAGCCGAATCGCGAAATGCATTGAAGAAATGGAAGATCCTGATGCTATAAAAAGATTTGTGGAGAATGTTAGACAGCATGGATGTACGTTTGCCCCGGCAACATTCCGGAATGGGTCTAAAAAAACGGATGATTTCGAGCAGATGCAGATGCTCGTGCTGGATTTTGACGGTGACATATCCTATAAGGATGTGCGTGACAGGGCAGAGAAGTATGGACTGCCAGTTCTTTCTGTGTATGATACGTTATCCAGTAAGGAACATGACAGGTTCAGGATCATGTTCCTAAATGATGTACCTATTACTGATAAAAGGGCAGCGAAGATATATAAAAACGCTTTAATGGAGATATTTCCTGAAGCAGATCGTACTGACAGTGATATCTCTAAAATGTATTATGGTGGAAAAGAATTATTATATTTTGATCAATCTTTACCTACGATAGACATGGAATCAGCAATAAGGAATATGACCTATTATTTGATGGACAAAGATGGTGCTACACATTATAAGAGAACTATAAGGAGATTTGCAAGGAAACATGGTATCAGGCTGAATAGGAAAGGATTACTAGATATTTCTTCCATTGATGATGCAACAGAATCTATGAGTACATCTGATGATGGTAAAAACTCGCAAAAACCTATTATCTTTTATAAAAGCAATGGTGATTTTTTACCAAGATCATGTTATCAGATTCATCTTGAAGATGAGTGTACCATAAGTTCTGTTGGGTTAAAACATTCTAATGGACATAAATATGGTAATGCTAAAGTGTTAGAAAATATCCATTCCAAATGTCAGTTATATAGAGAATTTGAATCAGGAGCCAGAAGGTTACATCATGGAGAATTGTTTGGATTGTCAACAAATATCATTTATGTAGAGACAGGGATAAGAACATTTGAAGATATTTTGCTTAGGTATCCTGAATATTATGATACTTCAAAACGGAAACAATGGAATTTTTATTTAAAATACAATAGAGACAGTGATTATCATCCAAAATGGTGTAATAGATTCTGTCCCTATCGTGATAAATGTAATCACGGGGACAATATCATATTGACTGTAAAGCCTGAACGCGGGACGATAGAGAAGGTGGCTAATTACAATGAAATATATTACCCGATAGAAGAAGTCCAGAAGAATCTGACTACAAATCTTGTGTCTGCTATAAATGCAGATGATACCAGATGGCACATAATCAAGGCGCAGACAGCCGCTGGAAAGACAGAGACATTCCTCAACCTCATGGAAAATTCTGGATTAAAATTTCTCATTGCCGTGCCGACAAACAAATTGAAACGGGATGTTGAGAGCAGGGCGGAAGAAAAAGGAATTGAGTTAATGGTAACGCCATCACTGGATGAGATCAAAGATGAGATACCCGATGATATCTGGGATGAAATAGAATTTTTACGGGAGATCGGACAGCACAAAAGAGTTCATTCCCTTATAAGAAGGATGGCAGAGGAAGAAAGGATAACATGTCTTAAAGAGTATCTGGATAAACAGAAAGAGTTTGAGGAGTATGAAGGGCATACGGTCACAACACATCGTAAGCTTCTGAATATGGATAAGAGGACACTGGAGAAATATGATGTAGTTATCATAGATGAGGATATCATTCTCAGCAGTATCATCCCGAACCAATGTGAGATATCCCTTTCAGTTCTTAAAAAAATAAGAAAGAAGGCTGGAAAGAAAAATGATTCAAACCATAAACTGTTAGTAAAAAAAATAAAGCAGTTGTTCCAAAAGATTGAAGAGGATACATTGTTTGAATTATCAGGGTTTGAATGGGAGGATGATGAAGACGAAGATCAAGAAAATCGAAATGAAGATGTTGACGGTATATCAGCCCTCACTGACATACCGTCTTTTTGTCTGGCAGAACATTTCGTATATAGGAAAGCTGCCGAGGAGGAACATCTTCCAGAAGACAGTATTGTTTTTTTGAAACCCTATAGATTTAAGAATATCAAACATATCATGGTCTCGGCGACTGTCGATAAGGATATCTGTGAATACTGTTTTGAAAAACAGAATGTGAAATTCTATGAATGTAAACAGGCGCGGTACACAGGTACGCTTAACCAATACTATGATAAACCTATGAGCCGGAGCTTTATAGATAAAAATCCGGGCATTTTGGGGAAAATTTCAAAATGGTCTGGATTTGACAATATGATCACTTTCAAAAAATATGGCATTGGGGATATGTATTTCGGCAATGCTATTGGGTGCGATCATCTAAAGGGACAGAATATTGATGTGGTTGGCACGCCGTATCAGGTAGATTTTTTATATAAGCTGTTCCCGTTTTCGCTTGGGCTGGAGGTTGATGGAGATGCGGTTATGAAGCCCTGTTTGATTACTCATAATGGCTATATCTTCAGATTCACTACTTATGATGACAAGGACGATGTGTTGAGGAAATTTCATCTTTGGAAGATCGAAAGCGAACTGGAGCAGGCAGTAGGAAGGGGCAAGATGGGCATTCGCCCTAGGGGATAAAGAAAAGTGCCCTATATAGAATAAATTTTCGTGCCCTACGACATTTCGTACTATTCTTGCAAAACATCTTTTTGCTGATTGCAGATTTTAATTTTTGCTGAAGGCATCAGAAATAACTGAATAATAATGATAAGTTTTGGACCTTGTGGGATTTCTCTCATAAGGTCCTCTTCTTTTCTTTCCATTCCCCAATCCCTTTCCTTATAAAAGAAACAAACTCTGGGTTCGACATCGAACCAAGCCAAAAATCCTCTTCCTTTCCCTCTATTTTCCCCATCTTCTCTAATCCCTTGAAAACAGCGAAACCCCTAGCATTTTTGGCATATTTGAAAAGAAAAGCATTGCTGCTGCGTGCTTACGCTTACCGATGTATCTTTACCTAAAATACTCTTCCTTTTCCTTCTTTTCTCCATATATCTTCTAATCCTCCGAACCCTCTAAAACCCTTGATTTTTCCTATGTTTTAAGAGAAAAGTAGCGTTGATGGTTACAGGATTTTACATATATTCCTTTGTCATTGAGCATCTTCCTTTTCTTTCCTTTTTCATTAGATTTTCTTTTGTCTGGCGATACCTACACCAATAGTATCTCCCATAATAGGGCATTCACTTTGAAGCATATTTTCTTGTTTTTTTCTTTGGAAAAGAAAGGGAAAGGAAGAGGGTAGATGGCTCTAATACACTGAAAACAGTGGGTTTCATGTGTTAGTATCCTCTTCTTTTCCTTCTTTTTCTGTCTTAAAAGAAGGCTGTGGGAGTATTCACTTTATAGGGAAAGTATGGGGGAGAAGAGGGTAAAGAGGGGGATTGTATCGTCCTAGATGCTTTATAGGCTGTATATAGAGATAATAGCACAATAGCATATTTCTCTTAGAAAAGTCCTGTATAGGGCTATATAGGACTATATAGGACAGAATAAGAGGATATACAGGTATTATAGTAAGGGATGATATATTCACTTCATAACAGGGATTAGAATGAGTAGTTATGATTATAGAGAGAGATAAAGGATTAACTGATTATATAGTGCTTATATAGTACTTAGTATAGAGTGTTATATCAAAGAAATTAAGCAGGAGTAAGGGGTTCTGGCGGATCGTGTATGCTGATCTGTCACTGTTTATGCGGGTGGCGGCTTTGATGGTATGTGAGGTGGAGTAGAGAGGGGGATTTTTTCTTCCTCTTTTCTCTTTTCGGAAGAGGGTGGATGTGGTTGGAGCGATGGGAGAAAAGCGTGGTGTTTCGATAGGATTTGCTTTTTATTTGGGAAAAAGAGGGGAAAGGAAGAGGAAAAATTAAAATCTGCCAACAGCGAAAAGGAGGTTCTGCAAGAACAGAGCCTTGCGCAGACAGAGGGATAAAGGCGGCGGTGAGCAGGCTCACCGAAGTATTTATCCTGATGGATGCATCCGGCGAATATCGCGACAACGAGGCGATAGCCGAGTGGCGTTTTCGGATACCGCTGTGAGCGTGGCGACTGGAGACGGAAGCATACTATCACGCAAAACTGCCGACTTTTGCGTGATAGTATAGGGTTTTGCGTGTTTGTATGCAAATGCTGTTGAACTTTGGCAATATTTTTGAATTTTATTAAAGTGTTTAGATGAATTTCCTTTTTAGATATACATATCGTTTTGAAGGGATTGCGCAACCGTTTCCGAGCCATTTCCACGACAAACTATCCAACTTGAAGTTGAATGAAATGCGAACGCATCAAACTGATGCGTCATTGTTTTTGGAGTTACTTATCAGTAAAATATAATTGTAGTTACGAAAATAAAAATCAGGAGGTACTTTGAAATGACTACGATTAAGATTAACGAACAAATTGCCTTTCTCCGAAAGCAGAAAGGTCTTACGCAAGAAGAACTCGCAAATATGCTCGGTGTAACTAATCAGGCGGTTTCTAAGTGGGAATCTGCGCAATGTTGCCCGGATGTTCAACTTCTTCCCAATCTTGCAAAAATCTTTGATGTTTCGATTGATGAGTTGATAGGATATAAGTCAACTGAAGGACTGGGAGATATTTGCCTCAAAATGAAAGAACATTTTTCGGCATTGCCGGAAAAGAAAGCGTTTGAGAACGCATACCGTATTGCTGCTTTACTGCATGAAATAGCTTCGACGGACGGATACAAGAAAAGCGTTCCGTGGAAAGAAAAGAATTACGTTACCGATGAAGTTTCCTCTTGGGGATTATCTATCTGTTCTGAACCGGAAGGTTGCACAGGCAGAAAAAATAATAGCATCTTCTTTTCTTTAGGGGAAGGCTATGTGTCGCCAAACATAGCACAAATGCGTGATCTAAAAATAACAATGGAACAGTTTTCAAATCTGAATGTTTTGAAAGTGTTGTTTGCGTTGCATGGATTGACTGTTTCAGATTTCGATCTTTTTGTTTCCGCAGATCAGATAGCAACCGCTGCATATCTCAAAGTTGATGAAGTTGAAAGTATATTAAGGGAACTTCCCTTGACGGTCAAAGATAAAGAGGGCGTATTTTTGTATCGGCTGGACGGTTCGTTCTCATATATCCCGTCCCTGTTATCTTTCTTGCATAAATTATAAAAAGGCAATAAAACTGCATATTTACACCTGATTCTGTTTGGAGATATTTTCCGGACAGTAAATGGAGGGAAACAGATTTTAAAACCAGAAAGGAGCGTTGAACCTATCAGACCTTGACCCAAAACTTTCTATTTCTGATACAATTATCGTTAAGCTCGCACATACTTGCAATAAAGGGGTAATTTTTCCTAAAAGAGAATTGTATAAACCTAATATAGAGCAGACTGTCACAAGGCATGCTCAGAATTGCCTTTTTTCTTTATTTTTTTTAGGGAGCCTTAACCGGCTCCTTTTTTCGTGGGGAAGAAAGGTGAGGGGGAGTGGCATCCCATATCGGGAACTGAGTGCGTTCTGTTCGCTGACGTAGCCGTCAATCAGCCGCCGGACTTCCTCCGATAGTTCCATCTGGTCGAGCCTGTCGGAATACACGTCCGATTTCCGTATGATCTCTTGATATTCCCCGTCACTGTTTGTGATGCTGTTCATGACGCCGTTCATGCGGACACTCATGAGCTGGTATAATGCAGAATCCTTTGCCATGCAAACCCTCCTTTCGTGGTGTCGTATCTTAGCTCTGAAATTTGGGGGTGGCAAGTAGAAAAATAAAAAAGCCGGAATCGCTCTTGTAGCGTCCGACATTTTTTGATAAAATATATCTATGGGGTACTGCCATAACGGGATAGGCGGTCAGTCCTTCTTCGCAGAGGGACTATCCCTCTGACAACGGGTAAAACCGGGAAAGGAGGGATTGCTTATGAGTGACTATGAAATGCTGACGGTTGTTCTGATGATTCTTGGAATCATCGTGTCGATTCTGATAGCGTACATAAACACAAAAAAGTAACCGCCCCAGCCAAGGATACGGTTACTTTTGTTTAGTAATTAATTCTTAGGACTTACCGTCTATCGGCAGTATTCCCTTTTGTGCCTTTATTGTAGCAGATTTCCCTGCTCCTGTCAAACGCTGCGGAGCAATCCACTGAAATCATTCTATACCGGATTCCGCATAAAATCAAGCGGAAAGCGCAATTTGTCGAATGTCGAATCAGGTGGGGTAAACTCGCCGCAGGGGGTAAAAGGGGGTAAGCATTTTTACCCCGGGGTAAAAGTCATCATAGTAACGCGGCGGCACAGGCGGCTATCAATAATTGATGCCATAGGAATTTTCGTACTCGCAGGCAAAAGTAAAGAGAAATGGCTTGAAATCAAGGGATTTTGAGCGTGGAGGGGTTCACCGGAAAGGATGGTGGGCCTCTTTTTTTGCGTTTTGAGATAGGGCTGTGAGTGTGGCGATTGGGGTTGGAAGCATACTATCACGCAAAACTGCCGACTTTTGCGTGATAGTATGAGTTTTGCGTGAAAGTACAGGGTTTTGCGTGATAGTTTAAAAGTTTTGCCTGATAGTGTGAATTTTGTCGAATGGCATATGCGATAAAAGAAAAATAAGATAATGATAAAACAAAAATATTATTTATTCTATCAACCGTCCGTTATCATTCCATTCTCCATACATAACGCCTTTTCTGGTATTTTCAATTAGCTTTTGCAGCCTGCTTTGGAACAGTTCTGGCTGTTTCTTTTTAATCTGGATAGTGTCAATCCGCACCCTCTGGTATAAGGGTGGGAACTTCTGAAAATTATCCCAGACAACAGAGTCGGCTTTCAGGGCTTTTTCGATATCAGCATCAATGACAAATCCCTTTGGCGTCATGTCGGGAAGAACGGCTCTCCCGGCATCCGTCATACGCCCAAGGCGTTCCATCCTCCGGCAGCGTTCTTTGTTTAACTCAGACCATAAGCTGCCTTTTCGTCTCGGTGCCAGTTTTTGGGCGGTGACGCCATTATCCATTTTCTTTGTAGTGCTGTCTATCCAGCCGAAGCACATTGCCTCCTCAACTGCATCTATGTACCAGAATGTGCCATCGTCAACCGGGCGTCCGCGTTTTACGATCACCCAGCATTCTTTTTCCTTATCGTGGTTGTTGGTGAGCCATTCCCGCAGTTCATCCCGGTTTTTGGCTGTAAGCAGATTTGCGAATTCCATGTTTTCCCCCAATCTTTCGTTGTTAAGGTGGATTATACCATATTTGCATTGGTAAATCCATAAGGGTATTAACCGTGGTATGGTAGATTGGCGCTTTTTGTTCCCGAAAAATAGCCGTTTCATGCCATCCGATAAAAACAGAAGATTTTCTATGGTATAATTCAGTGGGTGCTTTTACTTTAGCCGGAACGGTATTCTGCCGAAGTAATAGGAAACAGCAGAAAGCGAAGGAGGCTCCGCTTATGAAAATGCGTACAGAATATACCTGCCCTTTGGAGCTGGTGCATGACATGGTCAAAGGGAAATGGAAGCCGATCATTTTATGGAGGCTGCGTTTAGGGGCTACATCTTTGGCGAAGCTGGAACGGGACATAGATGGCATCACACAGAAGATGCTGTTGGAGCAATTAAAGGAACTGATGGACTATGGATTTGTGGAAAAGAAATCCTATGAGGGATATCCGCTCCGGGTGGAATATTCCCTAACAAATGATATGGGAATGAAGATACTGGAAGCGTTAAGGATCATGCAGCATATCGGGATCGACTATCTGAAAGCAAACGGCATGGAACATATATTGGAGGAAAAGGGAGTAGTCCCGGATTAGTACCCACGAAAAAGTGGGTAATTTACTGTCGGGGAGCCGTCGCATATAATATCATCAGAAAATAAAGATGGAGGTTATCAAAGATGAATGTTACAAGCAGCGGTATCATAGACGGGGTGATCCAGCCCAACTATGGCGGTCAGGGGACGCAGTTCAATGAAAACGGAATCCCTACTTGTTCCCTGCCGTTCACGGTGGAGGATGCACCAAAAGGAACGGTTAGACGAGCATACAAGGCGGGGAGCAGTCTGCGGAGCTTTCCTGCTATTACGGCGGGATGACCCCGCCCGATAAGCCGCACATATATGAACTTCATGTGTATGCATTGGATAAGATGCTGGACTTGGATAAGGGCTTTTTGCTGAACGAGCTTTACCGTGAAATGGATGGGCATATCTTGGCGCAACATACACTGAAAGGAATTTATGAAAGTTAGCTGCCTGAAAGTCGGCGGGCGTACAATAAAAAAAATTTGATGTATTCATGTTCACTGATGACTTAAAACTGTTTATTATCGCATGATATTTTTCGATGAAGAGCCAAAAAAGAAACGAAATAAAATATGATAAAAGGGCTGCTCGATGCAGCCCTTTTATGCTTTCCATTTCCGAAGAAATAACTGTTTTGTGCCAGACCGAGATTGCTTTTGCTGATTTTGCGTGATATAGTAAAACGCGGTGGGCGTACCCCGCCAGTGCCGGAAACAATGAATTTTGACAGTAGGGATGCAGGTGCTGATATGAAAGAGAAGATTTTGATTGTTGATGATGAAAAAGAAATAGCTGACTTGATAGAAATGTACCTTAAAAATGACGGCTATTCGGTATATAAATGTTATAATGGCATGGATGCCTTGAAATGTATAGAAGAAACGGAGCTTGATCTGGCTATCATAGATATCATGCTGCCCGATATTGACGGGTTTCACATCTGCCAGAAGATCAGGGAAAAGTTCTACTATCCTGTGATCATGCTTACAGCGAAGGTGGCGGACGGGGACAAGATCATGGGTCTGACCATCGGTGCGGATGATTATATCACAAAGCCGTTTAACCCCTTAGAGGTAGCGGCAAGGGTGAAAACGCAGCTAAGACGGTATGTGCGCTACAACAGCCTTGCAGGGAAAAAAGCGGATGAGGTCAGCGAATATGACATCAGGGGACTTCAGGTCAACAGGGATACCCACAAGTGCTATCTCTATGGAAAGGAATTGAAGCTGACGCCGATTGAATTTGGGATTCTCTGGTATTTATGCGAACACCAGGGAATGGTTGTCCCGTCAGAGGAATTGTTTGAGGCGGTGTGGGGAGAAAAATACCTTGACAATAACAATACCGTCATGGCACATATAGGACGCCTGCGGGAGAAACTGAACGAATCTGCAAAGAAACCAAAATTTATCGTAAATGTGTGGGGAGTTGGATATACCATTGAAAAATAAAACACTTAACAGGACAGACAATTTCAGGCAGCTTAAAGCAAAGATTTTTTTACGCACCGTATGGATCGTCACGATTGCGGCCGGATGTATTTACCTGCTGTATTCCCTTCTTTTGAAAGGGCGGTTTGCGGACTGGGTCGTGGCGGCAAATCAAAAGCTCTTTGGACTGGATTATGCTCCCGCAAGGACTTTGTACCAGTGGACGTTCCGTAACCATATGGAACTGGTATTTGTGGCAGGGATGGTGCTGGTGTTTCTTATTGTGTTCCGCATCTATCTGAACTGGTTTGCACGGTATTTTATAGAGATCAACAGAGGGATTGATGAGATAGGGATGGAGGATTCGGGGGAGGTATCACTGCCGTCGGAACTTTCAGCTACCGAAAAGAAGATTAATGCAATAAAGCATAAAATTGAAAAACAGAAATTTGATATGAAGCTGGCGGAGCAGCAGAAAAATGATATGGTGATGTATCTGGCGCATGATCTGAAAACTCCCCTTGCCTCTGTGATTGGCTACCTGAACCTGCTGCGTGACGAGGGGCAGGTCTCAGAGGAACTTAGGCAGAAGTATCTTTCCGTTTCGCTGGATAAAGCAGAGCGTCTGGAAGACTTGATTAACGAGTTTTTTGAAATCGCAAAATTCAACCTATCGAATATTACACTCCAGTACAGCAGGATAAGCCTGACAAGGCTGCTTGAAATGCTCCTGTATGAATTCCAGCCAATACTGCATGAGAAGAATCTGAACTGTAACCTCGCAGTCCCGGAGGATATCATGTTAAGGTGCGATGCAGATAAAATCCAGCGTGTGTTTGACAACCTTCTGAAAAATGCGGTCATTTATAGTTATGAGGGCACGGAAATAGACATTGCTGTTACAAGGCAGGGGGAAAATGCCCGGATTACATTTACGAATCATGGGGATACCATTCCGGAGGAAAAACTGGAACGGATATTTGAGCAGTTCTACAGGCTTGATGCTTCCAGAAGCACAGAAAACGGCGGCGCCGGTCTGGGTCTTGCCATAGCAAAACAGATTGTTGAGCTTCATAAGGGGACGATCACGGCAGCCAGTGAAAATGAGACGGTCACATTTACAGTCATATTACCGGTTTTGTAGGTAAATCGTAAGAAATTCCGTATAAAATCAATAGAATCATTTATGTGGAAACAAATAAACGGCACTCCCGTTGTTGGTACAATCATAATGCCAATAACGGGAGTGTTTTTTGTTTGGTAAAAAAAGAGGACGGAGGGATCAACCGTATGCCAAGGAAAAGAGTAACACAGGTATTTCCTTTTCTGCTTCCGCTCCGCAGATGGCAGAGAAAGAAATTTTTTTATTATAAAATGCGGAAAGACGGATGCCGCTATGCGGCAAGGACAGATGGCAGCTTACTGCCGAACCTGGTATTTGAAACCTCAATACAAATGCTGAATGAAAACAGTGGATTTGACATGAAATACCAGAGGAACAAAGTACACAATCTTAAGCTGGCAGCCAGGACGTTAAACAGGGTTGTCATAGAGCATGGGGAAACCTTTTCTTTCTGGCAGCTTGTCCGGAGGGCAGACCGACGGGAAAAGTATAAGGACGGGCTGAACCTTGTGGATGGGAAGCCCGTGGCATCCTACGGTGGCGGACTGTGTATGCTGAGCGATATGCTGTTCTGGATGTTTCTGCATACGCCCCTGACCATAACGGAACGACACGGGCACGCAGTCAAAGCATTTCCGGGGGCGGATGAAGGACTGCCCTGCGGAACGGATGCAACAGTGAGTGAAGGCTGGCTGGATCTGAAAGCCCGCAATGAAACGGACAATGTTTTCCAGATAGAGATCAGCTTTGATGATAAATATATGCATGGGCGTATTTTCTCACAAAGCGCCGTGGAGCTTGCGTATTCCGTATTCAACCAGTCGGTCTCCTACAGGAAGCAGAGTGGAAAAATTTATCAGGCTGCATCCGTCTGCCGGATGGAAACAGATAAAAATACCGGCAGGCAGACAGAAAGGGAGTTGTATATCAATCAGTGCGAGATAACATACAGGCTTCCGGAAGGAACCAAAATAGAGGAAGGCGGTGTACAGGATGGATAAGAAAAAGATAGCGGTTATTTTCGGGGGAAATTCCACGGAATATGAGGTGTCGCTGCAGTCGGCATACTCTGTCCTTAAAAATATCAATACAGAAAAATTTGATATTATCCCCATTGGGATCACCAGAGATGGGGACTGGTATCACTATACGGGAGAAACGGAGAAGATCTGTGAAGGCACATGGACTGAGGACAGTAAGAACCTGTTCCCCGTTGTGGTTTCACCAAGCCGTTCCGGGAAAGGGTTTTTAGAACTTGCCGAATACAGCTACCGCACCATAAAAACAGACCTTGTATTTCCCGTACTGCACGGTAAGAACGGTGAGGACGGCACCCTGCAGGGATTGTTTGAACTGGCGGGTATCCCTGTTGTCGGCTGCGGCACGCTTTCGTCAGCGGTCTGCATGGATAAGGACAGGGCGCATAAGCTGGTCAGCCTTACGGGGATTGCTGTCCCGAGAACGGTAACCTTCCGGTATTCCGGCAGGGAGGCGGCTGTGGAGGAGATAGAAGCCGGGCTGGCGTATCCGCTTTTTGTAAAGCCGGTCCGTGCCGGTTCGTCTTTCGGGATAACAAGGATTACGGAAAAGGAGCAGCTTCATGCAGCCATAGAGCTGGCTTTTCAGTATGACGCGGAAGTTATCGTTGAGGAGGAAGTATGCGGGTTTGAAGTGGGCTGCGCCGTGCTTGGCAATGAGGCGCTGACTGTCGGAAGGGTAGATGAGATAGAACTGTCAGGGGGATTTTTTGATTACACAGAGAAGTATACGCTGAAATCCTCAAAAATTTATATGCCCGCAAGGATCGATTCCGGAACAGAGAAGCGGATACAGGACGCAGCCGTGACGATATACCGGGCTTTGGGGTGTTCCGGCTTTGCGAGGGTGGACATGTTTTATACGCCATCCGGGGAAATCGTATTTAATGAGGTGAACACGATCCCCGGATTTACCTCCCACAGCAGGTATCCCAATATGATGAAAGGGATCGGTCTGTCTTTCCCGGAAATGCTGGACAAACTGACAGGACTGTACATGGAGTGATAAGGAGATTATTATGAGCATCAGAAGAAGGATCATTGACTATTCAAGGGGGAACAACCTGCGCCATTTCTGGCGGCTTTTCAGACTGCAGCAAAGGAAAAAGGAAGGGCTTTTCCGGGATTTTTTTGCATTTATAATGAGCCGGTGCGCCCACCGGCACGGGGGATATATCGGTCCTGACGCGGTAATAAAGGACAATCCGACGCTTCCCCACGGTCTGCATGGGATATTCATATCGCGGTATGCCAAGATTGGGGAAAACTGCTGGATATACCAGAACGTGACGATTGGCGAGGTGAACAGGAAAGCTCCTGCCATAGGAGATAACTGCCTGATCGGGGCGGGCGCTGTCCTCATTGGGGGCATAAGGATTGGAAACAATGTGAAGATTGGAGCGGGGGCAGTGGTCAGCACAGATATTCCTGACGGCTGTACGGTTGTATCACAGCCGGCACGCATCATAGGGGAAAAGCAGGAAAATGGATAAAACAGTATTTTGGACAGACCGGGCATGGATTGAAATAAATGTGGGGAACCTGCGCCATAACGTGGATGTTTTGAGAGAAGAGGTGCCGTCTGGATGCGAGCTGATGGCTGTCGTAAAGGCGCAGGCTTATGGTCATGGGGCGGTTTTGACTGCCACACAGTTAAACCAGATGGGCGTGAGGGCGTTTGCCGTTGCCACGATTGAGGAAGGGATAGAATTGAGGGAAGGGGGCGTCAGCGGTGAGATACTTATTTTGGGATATACCGGCGTCAGCCGGGCCTTGGAACTGAAAGAATATGATTTGATGCAGACGCTGATCAGCCATGAATATGCAGAAGACTTAAATAGTCAGGGCATTGCAGTAAAAACGCATATTAAAGTGGATACAGGTATGCACAGGCTTGGAATTTCTGCCGGAGACCTTTCCGGGGTTCGGGATATCTTCTTAATGGAAAATCTGGAAGTCTGCGGGATGTTTACCCATCTGTGCTGTGCGGACAGCAGGCAGCCGGAGGATGTCAGGTATACCAAGGGCCAGATTGGCAGCTTTTATAAATTGGTGGATGATTTGAGAAACAGCGGTGTCGGCATACCAAAACTGCATATCCAGAGCAGTTACGGCCTTTTGAATTATCCCGGTCTCGCCTGCGATTATGTGCGGGCAGGCATAGCCCTGTATGGGGTTCCCAGCGCCCCGGAAGACGATTGTCTGCTAAAACCCGACCTGCGTCCAGTGCTTTCCCTGAAAAGCCGGATCGTGCTGATAAGGTCAGTAAAGAAAGGGGACAGCGTTGGATATGGCAGGAGCTTTACAGCAAGCCGGGATACCCGGATTGCCATACTGCCTGTGGGATATGGGGATGGCTTTCCAAGGAGCCTGTCAGACGGGAAAGGACATGTACTGGTTGGGCGGTACGTTGTCCCCGTTGCCGGGCGCATCTGTATGGATCAGCTTGCTGTGGATGTCACAGATGTGGAAGATGTGTCCGTGGGGGATATTGCAACACTTATAGGCGCTGAAGGATACCATGAACTTTCCGCACCGTCTGTAGCGGACAGTTCCGGCAGCATCAGCAATGAACTGCTGTGCAGGATGGGGGCAAGGCTGCCGGTTATTGCGAAATGAACCGCTGGGAACATGGTAAATGTGTATTTTTATGTTTGCGCCGGGAGCTATTCCTTATACGGATTCACATAATCCGGGCAGAGGTATGTCTCGCTCCACGCCATCATCGTCTGCAGGACGGGGAGGAAGCTCTCCCCCAATTCGGTCAGCGAATACTCCACCTTTGGCGGGATTTCCTTGTAGATTTCCCGGTGGAGGAACCCATCGCTTTCCAGTTCCCGGAGCTGTTTTGTCAGCGTGGACTGCGTGATGCCGTCAAGGCGGCGCATCAGTTCCCCAAAACGCTGGACTTTGTAAAAGGACACATACCATAAGATCAGGATTTTCCATTTGCCGCCAATCACGGACTGCAGCCTGCTCATGGGTTCGCAGCGGGCAATCACTTTTTTGTCATTGAATTTGCTTTCAGCCATTTCATTCCACTTCTTTCCCCATCAGTATATTCCAGTGGCGAGGGAAAATCAAGATACGGTTATTTTTGATAGATAGTATGAAAAACAATACTACCAACATAAAAAGACAGCACTTGATTTTATGGAGCATCGGAGGTAACTTAGTGCGAAAGAGGAAAGACGCAAGGAGGAATAAACGATGCACTATACAGGAACTATATGGAGACCGCCCTATGAGGCGTCTTCCCTGCTGCTGGAAGTTACGGCGGGCTGTACGCACCACAGATGCAAATTCTGTACGCTCTATGCTGACCTGCCATTCCGGTTCAGGATGTCCCCGCTGGAGGACATAGAGGCTGATCTGAAGGAGGCGCAGGAGATGTACCGCCGCTTTACGGGGAGGGCGCCGTCCCGGACTTTCCTGACCGGGGCAAACCCGTTTGTTTTGAAGTATGACAGGCTGATGGAGATTGCGAGGCTGATACATAAATATTTTCCGGGGATGGAGACCATCGGCGGCTTTGCAAGGGTAACGGATATCACCTTGAAATCGGACAAAGAGCTGGAAGCCCTGCATGGAGCCGGATATGACGGGCTGACCATCGGCATGGAGACGGCGGATGATAAGGCGCTGCGATTCATGGAGAAAGGCTATCTTGCGGCTGATATTCTGGAGCAGTGCAGAAGGCTGGAACAGGCGGGCATACGTTACAGTTTTTTCTATCTGACGGGAATATCCGGCGCAGGGAACGGGGAGGCAGGCGCGGAGGCAACCGCCAATCTGTGCAACCGGCTCCATCCCATGCTGATTGGTGCCAATATGCTGACGGTCTACCCGGATTCCAAGCTGTATGATGAAATCTGGAAAGGAAACTGGAAAGAGGAAAGCGAAACTGAGAAATACAGGGAAGTCCGGGCGTTAGTGGAGTATCTGGAAATCCCCACGGTTTTTGCGGCGCTTGGGGCATCCAATGCGTTTCAGATGCAGGGTGTGTTGCCGGAGGATAAGGGGAAACTGCTGGCTTTCCTTGATGACGTCATAAAAAATGTGGGCGAGGATGAACTGCGGCGTTACCGTGAGGGCGTCCATCATTTGTAGGGAGGTGGCTTAAGATGCATTTTACTGGAAGAACATGGAGACCGCCTTATGAGGCGCATTCCGTCATCATTCAGGCAACCTCCGGCTGCACTTACCGCAAATGCCGTTTCTGCAGCCTTTATAAAGACGAGTGTTTCCGTATGTCTCCGATGGAGGAGTTCGAGGAAGACTTAGCCGAGATCAAGACTTACCAGCCCTATGCAAGGCGCATTTTCTGGACGGGGGCGAACCCTTTCGCCATGAGCTATGAGAACCTGAAACTGCGGGCGCTCACGGTGAGGGATTACCTTATCAAGTGCCAGAGCATGGCCATGTTTGCAAGCATACGGGACATCAGGGACAAGGAAGTGTGGCAGCTTAAGAAGCTCCGGGCAATGGGGATAAACGGTCTGAGCATCGGGACGGAGAGCGGGGATGATGATGTGCTTGCGCTGGCAGGCAAGGGATATACTGCTGATGACATTTTAGAACAGTGCCGGAAACTGGACGAGGCGGGAATCGAGTATTATTTCGTCTATATGACCGGGCTTGCGGGGAAGGGCGGCGGATACCAGAATGCAGTAAACAGCGCAAAGCTGTTTGGCAGGTTAAATCCCTATTTTATTTCGGTGGACTCCCTTACGCTGTTCCCGGACACGGAGTTGTACCGCATGGAGCAGGAAGGGCGGTTCATCCCCGCCGGGGAGAAGGAGCGCCTGCAGGAGCTTCAGGTATTTATCAGAAATTTACAGATACGGACCCATCTGTTTGCCAACTCCTGTTCCAACTTCTATCCTGTCACGGCTTACCTGCCAAAGGAGAGAGATGCAGTGGTCAGTGAACTGCAGTTCGTCTGCGATACGGTGAGCGAGGAGGAGATGGCAGAATACCGCAGGAACCTGAAATCTTTGGGATAAGGATAACCATGACAAAAGCAGCAAACGCTTCCTTTTCGTTCTGTTTTCAAGGAAATAAAACCGATGAATCTGAAAAATGAAGATATTTTACAAGACGCAGGAAAAAATAAGAGGTAAAATGGCTTTCGACAAGGAGGCAATCCACATGAAGAAGGAAATAAGGACAGTGATATATGACGAAGAAATCAGGATGGAGGCATACCGCTTTGAGGGGATCGTGCAGCCCTTTCCAAGCCATTTCCATGAGCATTATGTCATAGGGTTTGTGGAAAAGGGGGAGCGTATACTGTCCTGCCGTGACAGGGAGTATGCCATAGAGGAAGGAAGCATCTTACTTTTCAATCCGGGAGACAGCCATGCTTGTGTGCAGAGCGATGAAGGGACGTTTGATTACCGCGGTTTTAACATTTCAAAAGAGATTATGCTCGATCTGGCAGAGGAAGTCACCGGAAAACGGGAGCTGCCGGGGTTTTCAAAAAATGTTATCTGTGATGAAGAAGCAGCCTGCCACCTGCGCCCGTTGCATGAGATGGTCATGAAGGGAACAGGGGAGTTCAAGAAAGAAGAAACTTTGCTGTTCCTGCTTTCGTATCTCATCCAGAATTATGGAAAGCCTTTTGCAAGTTGCATTCCGGAATGCAGGCAGGAGATTGAAAAAGCCTGTGAATACATGGGGAAACATTTCACGGAGCACATTTATTTAGACCAGATATGCCGCCATGCGGGACTCAGCAAGTCAACGCTGTTGCGTGCCTTTACAAAGGAAAAAGGGGTTACGCCGTATCGTTATCTTGAGACTATCCGCATCAACGAGGCAAAAAGGCTATTATCGGAAGGGGTGCCGCCCGTGGATGCAGCCATAAGGACAGGGTTTTCAGACCAGAGTCATTTTACGAACTATTTCAACTTATTTTTGGGGTTGGCGCCGGGTACTTACCATGAGATATTTTCAGAAAAAGACGGGCATGGG
This sequence comes from uncultured Lachnospiraceae bacterium, assembly GCA_947564735.1. Taxonomy (GTDB): domain Bacteria; phylum Bacillota; class Clostridia; order Lachnospirales; family Lachnospiraceae; genus UBA3282. The sequence goes on from CANOEC010000040.1 coordinate 25,448, forward strand.
TTTTAAGGAAATTTATCTTTACCGCTATTATCAGAAGGGGGAGAAATCCTCCGGAAAAGAGGATTAGAAAATGGATTTACAGAATGAAAAATGTGTCATGGTGATTGACGAGAACCTGCCGCTTGGCATCATAGCGAACACGGCGGCAATTATGGGAATAACAATTGGAAAACAGATGCCGGAAGTTGTAGGTGCTGATGTGTACGACAGGACGGGCAACGGACATTTGGGAATCATAGAGTTTCCTGTGCCGATTTTGAGGGGGAATGTGGGAGCAATCAAGTCCATCCGTGAAAAGCTGTATGAGCCGGAGTTTTCAGATTTGACGGTGGTCGATTTCTCAGACCTTGCACAAGGGTGCAAGACCTATGACGAGTTTATCGGGAAGATGAAGGATGTTTCAGAAAGGTCACTGAATTATTATGGCATTGCGATTTGTGGCGCGAAAAAGAAGGTTAACAAACTGACGGGAAGTATGGCGCTGCTACGATAATGGAGACAACGACCATGACAAAAATAAAAGATATTGGAGGATATGCCGGTATATTTTATCACGCCTAAGGATGAAAAAATAAGAAATGTTATATTCTATATTCATGGAGCGGGCTGGGTATTCGGGAGTTTTCATACACATGAAAAGTTAGTCAGAGAACTTTCCGCAAGGACAAATTCACTGGTCGTATTTCCCGAATATAGTCTTTCGCAGGCTGTTGATGCTGTACTCATGGTTGCGGGAGATAGTGTGGGCGGCAACATGGCAATCGCCGTAACGCTGATGTCAGTAATGCGTCACGGTCCAAGTATTCAAAAGCTGCTGCTGTATTATCCTGTAACAAATGCCTGCCGTATCGCTATGGATGCGTCAACGGAGTGGATTAACCGTCAGGATTGTAATGCCAATTCTTAGGATAGGTGAAAAGTATGGCTGCACTGGTTCTAAGTCAATTGAAGGAAGCAGCATGGTGTCAATATTGCTCATTGCTTTTAGCAAGTAAGTATAATATAATTTTTTTCAATACAGAGCGATAAATAGCAATTTATGAAATGTCACTGTATTATTTTTGGAAATGAAAGAGGTGAAATAAAAATGCTTTGTCATATGTTCGTTGATTTAAGCTCTTATCTCTGTGCAAGGTCTGATAGTGGGACGATGATTGCGCAGAGATAAGGGATAATCGTCCTAAATCGGATTTTGCACTTATCAGAAGCGGAAATATATCTAAATGATAAGGAGAGTAAAATTCGATGAAACAATTTAGAAAATACATCTTATTATGGGCAACGCAGAGCGTTTCTCAGCTGGGCAGCGCTATGACAGGTTTTGCCCTTACCCTGTGGGCATACACGCAGACTCATTCAGCGATGACTGTTTCTCTGATGGCGTTCTGTAATTATGTCCCGTACATTATAGTCAGTTTGTTTGCGGGAGCTTTTGTGGACAGGCACAGCAAAAAGGCTATCATGCTGATTTCAGACAGCCTCGCTGCTGTCTGCACGTTGGCGGTGTTTGTTCTTTCGGCAACGGATAATCTGCATATTTGGCATATATATGCGGTGAACGCTGTGATTGGTTTTATGAATGCCTTTCAACAGCCTGCCTCCTCTGTCGCGGTAAGCAAACTTGTTCCAAAAGAAAAATTGTCCAATGTAAGCGGGATGAACTCCTTTTCCGCAAATCTTGTGACAGTGCTAAATCCGATTTTAGCTTCTTCTATTTTTTCAATAGGTGGATTGGGAATAATTTTGCTGATTGACCTACTGAGTTTTTTGGGAGCATTTCTGGTGCTGCTGATTGTCATTCGCATTCCCGATGAACCGTCCTTCGCTGTGCAGAAAGAGAAACGGCAATCTGCGTTTTCGGGTACAAGAGAAGGATTTACATTTTTAAGGAAGCAAAGAGGACTTCTTGCAATCATGCTGACAATGGCGCTCATAAATTTCTGTTCAAGGCTGACTTACGAAAATGTGCTGTCACCTATGATACTTGCACGAAGCGGAGATAACAGTTTTGTTCTTGGCATGGTAAATGCGGTTATGGGTGCAGGCGGCATTATTGGCGGGATTATCGTTTCTGTAAAAAAGCCCTCAAAACGCAATGCTCGTATGATGTATGTTTCGGCAGCATTGTCTTTTCTGCTGGGTGATTTGCTGATGGCTGTGGGAAGAAACGTATATGTATGGTGCGCGGCAGGGATTGCTGCAAGTCTGCCGATCCCTTTTATCATCGCAGGAAACAATGTCATCATGTACAACCGTGTGCCGGAGGAAATGCAAGGACGGGTGTTTGCTGTCCGAAATGCAATACAGTTCGGGACGGTTCCCTTTGGCATACTTTTGGGAGGGCTGTTAGCCGATTATGTTTTTGAACCGTTTATGGCATCGGAAAGTGCTTTCGCTTTCGTTTTGCGCAGCTTTGTGGGAACAGGAGCAGGCAGCGGAATGGCATTGATGTTCCTGTGTACGGGTGTAACGGGTTTTCTTGTGAGCTGCGTTTCCTATGGCAATAAAAATATCAAATCATTAGATAGCGAAGAATAAATACAGATATGTCCTATCGCAAAGTGGACTGCTAAAAGCGTTAGCAGCTCTAATGGAATTACTGCAAAAATGGCTATGTGGAAACGCATAGCCATTTTTTACGAGGAGTAATATGCAGACAGATTTTAAATTGTACAAGGTGGATATGAAATATATCCGTCAAAGGTTGTTACATCAAAATGACCGTTTGTGGCATAAACAAAATTTGGTCAGTGTTTATGTCGATAAATACGATATACTCATATAAGGCAGGTGATTAGGATGCTGTCGGTAGCAGTATGTGATGATGAAGTCATAGAATGCTGTAATATGGCTAGAAAAATCAAAGACATTCTGGAAGAAATGAAAATACCATGCATTGTCCGGCAGTTTTGTAACGGAAAGGAATTGCTGAAGGCATCTGAAAGTTTTGACATTGTTTTCCTTGATATTATCATGCAGGACATGGATGGAATGAAAACAGCACAGATTTTGCGCGAAAGGGCGTCTGATAAAATACTTATTTTTGTATCTTCCAGCAGGGAGTATGTTTTTGAAGCATATGATGTAGAGGCTTTCCAATATCTGTTAAAGCCGGTGGATGGCAGAAAATTGAGGAATGTACTGCAAAAAGCCGTGTTCAAAACGGAAAGCCGTTCACAGGAATTTATCATTGTCAGCAGGGAACGGCAGAAAAAGAAACTATTTCTTGATGACATATACTATTTTGAGATAAAAGGCAGAGTCGTTGAAGTTCATGGCAAAGAGGGGATTTTTACTTATTACGGGCAGATAGGAAAACTGGAAAATCAACTGCAGGGCAAAGGTTTTTTCAGATGCCATAAGAGTTATCTGGTTAATCTGAAACACGCTGACGGGTATAGCAGGCAGGAAGTGATTCTGGATAACGGGGAAAATATCGTAATTGCCAAAAGAAGATATGAGGAATTTTGTCAGGAGGTGCGTAAGGTTATGCGTGGAAATGGAGGAGGGTTATGAGCCGGATTTCAGATTATGCAGATATTTTGATTATGGCTCCATGTCATCTGGGATATTTATGGACGGCGGATAAATTCTGCAAAAAATTTTTAGTAGCCTCCAAAGGCAGGGAACTGTTTTTTGTGCTTTTTTCCTTTTGCGGCTGGCTGTTTTGGAATATTGCGGTTCCGCTGTATACCATTCCTTATATTTTTTGTGTGGCAGTTTATTCTATATTTTTTGTTGGACTGGTACTGTTTTGTTTTAAGGCAGAATGGGAGAAACGGATTCTTGCCGCCGTTATGCTGCTGATGGCTGTAATGATGTCAGCAGATTTTGTTGTCTCGTTTTTATCATGTATGGTATTATTCTTCCGGCGCACAGTAGGCGGGATTCCGGAACCGCTTGTGGGTGATTTGGAAGGCGGAATGATTGGCGGCGTCGGTTATTGTTCTGCCATAGTATTGGTATGCTGGATGTCGAGACATCTTGAGACAGTTTTTAGCGGTAAGCGGAGGAAGTGGTATTGTCTCTTGGCTGTCCCCATGCTTATACTGATAGCAGTGTTCGGCATTGTGGGGTGGGGTGAAAGCAATGGCATTATGGTCAGAAGCGGGGGCAATATGGGGCTGTATTATGACCAGATATTCAGTTATATCGGGAACTGTGTGCTGAAAGGATTGTCCTTTTTTGCAATAGGATTTTATGTGTTTGGAATGAACCGGATTTATCTGGAACAAGAAAAAAGTTGTCAGTATCATTTTCAGATTGCGGTTTACAAGATGCTGGCAGAACAGTACAGACAGTCGGAGCGGCTGCGGCATGACATGAAAAACCATATCATTGCATTGGCGGGACTGTTTCATGGCAGGGAATGGGAGAAGATGGGAGACTATCTGAAACAGTTGGAGGAAAACGGTCTGGAGGACGATGGGGATATGACGGGGAGTAAGGCTGTGGATGCCCTCCTGTACCAGAATCGGAAACAGGCAAAAAAAGAAGGAGTCAGATGGGAATGTGACATAAATATGTCAAAAGTGTGCTGTATCAACGAGTTTGACCTGTGTGTGCTGTTTGGTAACATTCTGGATAATGCGCTGGAGGCATGTGGGAGAATAGGGTCTGAGGAATGCCGTTTTATCAATATTTCGGCAAAAACCGTAAAGAAATGTTTCCTGCTTGAAGTAAAAAACAGCATGGACAGGAGAGAAAAGTATACAGATGGATTTACAAACAAAGTGGATTCGCAGGAACATGGAATCGGGCTGCTAAATGTAGGCGATGTGGTAAATAGGTATAATGGGGCGGTGCATATAGAAGCCGAAGAAGGCATCTTCGTAATATCCGTTTTAATACCACTGAATGATGCCGCACATGACATCAAAACGGCTCTATGACATCACCTATATGATATAGTATGCGATAGAGAAAGAAGAAAATATAGTTCCAAAAAGACAAGAAAAATGTCGTTTCATGCACAAAGGGTTGCAAATATATTTGACAGGAAGATAATAAGAACGGTTGGAGTACAGAACTCAAAAATATTGCAAGGAGGAAAGGTTGACAAGTTAAATTTGCAATCGCAAAAAGGTAAATTTATGGCAAGTATGAAGCAGGGAAAATGTATTTTAGGGATTTTGACGGCGGTTACAGTGTTGTGCAGTGGATGTGGGAACGGGGAGGCGGTGAGTGAGACCGGGCAGCCCGGAGAAGACCTTGATGTGGTGGGGCAGGGCGCAGGGGATAATCAATGGTATATGTCGGATAATGTCTATACGGATGATGCGGGGCGCAGATTGGAAGTGTCTTTTGATGATTACGGGATGCTGGATTTTTCCGTAGACGGTCTTTCTTTATATTATACGAACGCGGCTGATTTTCAGCAGGAAAATAACTGGCAGATTTATACCTGCGACGACGGAACGGTTATTGTTTATTATCCGGGCGAACCCGCGCATCTTGAGATTTCTGATGGAGAGTATGCAGGGGTATATGAGGAAGGCGGCGACAAAGTAAAATAGGCGTCTGCGGTGGTTTCAGACAAAATCCACCCCAAACGCCACATCCAATATAAAATACCCGTCCTGCACGCGGTATTCCATGGAGCAGCCTCGGCGTTCGGCTGCCTGTCTGATATTGGACAGACCGTAGCCGTGTTCCTCCCCGTCCTTCGTGGAAACAGGCAGACCGTTTGCGGTGGTCAGTTGTCCGTCAAAGCGGTTGCTTACACGGAGCAGGAACAGATTCTGGCGGACAGTTCATGTCCGTCGGTTCCGATATGACAGATTAATTCAATATGCGATTCCAGACACTTTGCGGTATAGTTTTGCAGCACCGCATTGATGTATGGGTTTGTGCTGAAGCATTTCGCGGTCTGTTCTTTGTGGCAGTTTGTGAGACCGTTTAAGTATGCTAATGCCTCTGCAGACTGATTGGCGCTAAGCAGTGCGGCTAACGTGTTCAGGTGTCCAGCCATGTCGTGGCGCAGAGAGCGGAGGGCGTCCTCATGGGCAACTTTTGCCTCATAGAAATCTTTCTGTGCCGCGAGGCGGTTGTCAAGCAGCCTTGCGTGTTCTGCCTGTAAAGCTAAGTCTGTGTGCAGTCCTGCGATATGTCGTATGAGCTGGTACAGGGCAAGGATGGTCGAGAGCACAAACAGAATCATGGCATACCAATTGAAAAAGTAGCCGGTGTCCTAGCGCCTTAAACTGTCGAACACATTTGTAATCTGATTTGCATAGTATCCTTCGCCGCATAGTGAACCAATATATAGGGTAGCAATCAGGCAGGCAGTCATACCCAGACCGGATAACAGCAGGATATAAATAGGATTTCTTTTGTGGACTGATTCCCGAACGGCGAAGAGCAGCAGCGCGGCAAGAAGGCAGTAGAATATCTGATTGCTGTCAAGGAAGGAATTGTAAAAAGTGAAAACGCCAAATAACGCCTCAACGGGTAAAATCAGTGAGAAAGCGGCACATAGACTGAGAATGCTGCCGAAAATCAGACGATTACGGCGGTCTTCCATCTGCATAAGCAGCCAGATATGGGGGGAGCAGAACTTCGGCTGCGGGGACAAATAAGGTGAGCGGACTATCCATGGCATAGGAGGAAGGGGAGAAAAATTCAAACCGCCGCAGATGGGACAACATCTGAATCAGTGCGGCAAGAATCAACAGCAGAGAGGAATAGTCACGGATTCCCTGAAAAAGTGCAAAAAGCCAGATACCGGACAGGAGCAGTACAAGTACGGCAAATCCGGCGGCTGCCATGTTCCATCGTATAAAGTTCCCAGCCGTTTGCGTCGGTTATAAGCGGCGTGAGAAAAAGATCTTCTGTTTTCGTCCGGGTAACGGCGCCAAGCAGCCCAAGAATCCAGACGGCAAGCAGGACGAACAGAAGAACCGCCGCATATTTTAATCCAAGTTGTTTTTTCAGAGGAACCGTTTTTGTCATATGAATGTCCATGCCTTTCTCTTTCATTCCCTTTAATGCTCCTGAAAAAAAATACCGAACAGACGCTTGCGATAGCTTTCCTTTGCATCCGCTGCGTAAGTGCGGGAGATGGGAATCAGGGTGTCGCCGATATGGAACCCTTCCCGCGTCAGTTTGTCCACATGAATGAGATTGATGAGAAAACTTTTATGACAGCGCACAAACAGTTCGGAGGAAAGCCGTGTCTGGATTTCGTCAAGTCTGCCGTAGGAAGTATATTTCCGACCGTCCTGCATATGAAAGTACAGGGCATGGTTGGCGCTGTCAATATAGGTAATATCTGCGTGGCGCAGCAGGATATTCTGTCTGCGGAAAGTGATTTGCAGTTTCTGCTCCGGGGCGGAAATCTGGTCGGCAGCTTTGGTCAGGACGGCTGACAGATGCTCAGGACATACCGGCTTGATCAGGTAATGGAACGCGTAGAGGTCAAATGCTTCTCTGTAGAAATCTTCACTGACCGTCAGAAAGATGAAAACCGCCTTTTCGTCCGCTTCACGGATACGGCGGGCGGTCTCCACACCGTTTAGTCCGGGCAGGAAAATATCTAACAGAAACAAATCAAAATGCTTCCTGTCGGTTTCCATATCGAGTAACAGCGGTTCGGCGCTGGTATATTCCGTGAAATCACAGAGGATTTTGCTCTGGCACAGCATACTGCGCAGGTGCGCAAGGTCTTCTTCCTTGTCTTCACATATGGCAATATGAATCATAGAATTTTTCCCTTTCATAAAAAATAATCTGTAAACGGTGATTTTGTCGTTTACGTTTCCGATAAATCTCAAAATCATTATCCATCATATCATAAAACAAAGGCTTTTCCAATTGCGGCGGGCGGCATTTCAGCTTTTGACGGTGTTATTTTCGACACAAAATGAGTCGTTTTTGCAATTTGGGGTTTGGGGAAGTCTTTTTGTGTTACATATAAAGCAATATCATGCGGAAGGCTGCCGTACATATGCGTTACCACGGCGGGTATTTTCTGCCGGATGTGATAGTCAGTATATCAGGCTGGCAGAAAGATGGTCAGGAAAAGTAAGAAACATAGGAACAGGAGGAGAGTCTACATATGAAAAGGAGAAGGAATGGAAGTCTGTTACAGAGAATGATGGCGGTGCTGCTTTCCGTGGTACTGGTCGCAGGAATGGTATCGCAGGCGGCTCCGCTTAATGTATTTGCCAAAGAAGGCGCCGGAATGCCGGGGAGCGTCAGCGAAAATACGGTGAATCCGCCAGAGAAAGAAATAGAAACGAAACCAGATGGAGCCGGGACGGAGATAATAGGAACGCAAACCAAATCGGTGACAGAAACAGTGGAGAGTGATTCGGAAGATATGCTCATCATAGGGGACGGTGCGGAAACCCTGACGACGCAGCTGGTGACGGCAGCGCGGGATAGCGGTTACACATTTAGAAATATTTATCAAGTGCAAGTGTATGGATATAGGAATGACTATCCATTTCCGGAAGAAAATCTTCCCGAAGTAAAAGTAAAAGAGATGGATGGGAATAGGGAAATTGTGGCAGAATATGAAAAGTCCACAATGAACGATGAGTACGGACAAAGAATGACCTATAGCTATCGCGTAGAAGTTCCGAGAGGAATCTATGACATGTATGTAGGGGAAAGGAGGATAATGGGGCTTTATCTTATTTAGACGGTGGTATCGGCTACCTTCCCGATTTGGATCCAGAGGCATATTACGCCGTCCGTTTCTTTGATGGAACCGAGTTAAAGAATGTAATATATGTTAAGGACAAAACGCAGGCGAAAGAGCCGGAAGCATTGACAAAGGATGGCTACAGCTTTGCAGGCTGGGTAACGGAGGATGGCGGCGGAACGAAATTTGATTTTAGCCAGAACATTCATCATATAACAGATGTCTATGCCTCATGGACAGCAGCGCATGTTCATAACTGGTCAACGGCATGGACGGGCAGCGCAACCCATCACTGGCATGAATGTACGGCACAGGGATGTGAGATAACGGAGGACGCCGGCAAGAACGGCTATGAAGCGCACGCGTATGACGGTGCAGACGGGCGCAAATGTAATGTCTGCGGTTATCTGAACACAGGTACGATTACCGGTAACGACTGGTCGCTTGATGCGAATGGGAAGCTGATAATCGAATCTGATGCGGGTATGATAAGTTGGAGCAACGAGGGACGAAGTAAATATAGAATGAACGTCGTACATGCAGAACTAGGAAGCAGCGTGACCAGCATAGGGGAGGATGCGTTTAAATTCTGTGGTGCATTGCAAAGTGTAACGCTGAAGGGCAGCAATCCGCCAGAGCTTGGATGGGATGCTTTTGCGCAATGTGGATTTGTCGGAGGTAGCAATCAGGCTATCCATGTTCCTGCTGGTGTAGGGAAGACTTCACTCTGGATGTGAAGCAGGCAGTAAATACTTCCGGAATCAACATTTCTACACCCATCACAGAACTGGAAAATATGCTTCTGACAGAGCAGGAAAAGCAGCAGGCGCGAAACGGATTCAAGATTAAGATTGTCCTTGACGTGAAAGATGACGGGAACGCCGTGAGCGCTTCGGATAAAGCGGCGATACAGCAGGTCTTGAACGGTTTCACGGTTGGACAGTATCTTAAGATTGACCTCTATAAGATTATAGGAGAGCGCAGTACGGAGATAACCGAGACGCCGGAGAAGATAAGGATAGTCATAGACGTTCCTGCCAGTCTGAGAAATGCCGGCAGCAACAAGACAAGGACATTTGCTCATGTGAGATAAAGAAGTAAAAGAAGTGTAAAAAATTTTGCCGTTCCCTATCCGGCTGACTGCCGGACAGGTCGGGCTTTAGTCGGGCAACTCTACCTTGCCGACAAAAGAGTAATAGATTTCGATTTCCTGTCTGCGGAGCTTCCCCCGGCGTTTCCCGTCAAGGGCTTCCGATTCGTGGATTACGATTTTCTCCACAAACTCCCGTAACAGGGTAGGGGTGAGTTCCTCAAAGCTGGTGTACTTGCGTACCACTTTCATAAACTTTTCAGCGTTTGCCGTGGCTTCCAGTGTCCTTGAAAGCTCGCCCTGCAGAACGGCGGCACGCTCTTTCAGTTCCTTTTGCTCGGCTTCATAGTCTGCCGAAAGCTCCGTGAAACGCTCGTCCGATATGCGCCCGGTCACGCTGTCCTCATACAGCCGCTTGAAGATAGCGGAGAGTTCCGCAATCCTTTTTTCTGCCGCTTCCAGCTCTTTCTTCTTGGCGGCGTTCCGGCGTTTGCTCCCGTCCTCGGTCTGCTCGGTCAACAGCTTCATAAACCGGGCTTCGTGCCTGGCGGCATAGCTGGTGACTTTCCGTAGGTTCTCGGTCACTCCCTCGGTCAACAGGTCGGTGCGGATAAAGTGCGCCGTACAGTCTGCCGTGCGCTTCTTGTAGCTGCCGCATATGTAGCAGTCCTGCCGCCGTTTGTCCGTCTGATACCTCTGCTGGTACATGACGCTGCCGCAGTCGGCACAAAAGAGTATGCCGGAGAACAAGCCCACTTCGTCATAGCGGTTGGGGCGTTTGCGCTGCTTGCGCAGCTCCTGCACACGCTCCCATGTGTCCTTGTCGATTATCTGCTCATGGTGGTTCTCAAAGATTGCCTGTTTGTCCTCGCTGTTGTAGATAATCTTGCTGCACTTGTAGGATTGGGTGGTGGTCTTGAAGTTCACAAGGCAGCCCGTGTATTCCCGGTTTTCAAGGATATGCACCACGGTGTTCGCCGCCCACTTGCACTCATAGCCGGGGTGGTAGCGGCGGGTTCTCCCTGTCCGGCGGTATTCCAGCGTTCCCGGCGTGGGGATTTCCTGTTCCGTGAGCATACGGGCTATCTTGGTCGGTCCGTTCCCGGCAAGGCAAAGGCTGT
>CANOEC010000041.1 GCA_947564735.1 uncultured Lachnospiraceae bacterium
GATTGATGGGCGAGAATGGAGCGGGAAAGACGACGTTAATGAAGTATGTGCTGGAGGAGGCTTGTAAATACGAGGGTAAGATATCTGTCGGCGGCGAGGATATTAAGTCGAATCATGCCAGGGCAATGAACAAAGTGGGGTATGTATCGGAGGACAATCATTTCTTTGAGGAACGCACCGGTGCGCAGAATGCGGAAATACTGGGACTGCTTTATGATGATTTTAGTATGGAAAGGTTTAAACAGGCGGCAGACCGGATGGATTTATCCGCGGCAAAGGTATATAAAAAAATGTCCCGGGGTGAGCGGCTAAAATTCCAGCTTGCTTTTGCAGTCGCGCATAATCCGTGCATTTATCTGCTCGACGAGGTGACGGCGGGAATGGATTCCGTGTTCCGGACAGAGTTTTTTGATATGCTCAGAAATCTGATTAAGGATGCGCAGTGTGCAGCGCTTCTGACAAGCCACATTCAGGCGGAAGTGGAAAAGATGACGGACTATGTGGCGTTCATGAAAAAGGGGCAGCTTAGTAAATTTACAGAGAGTCTTGATATGGGAGAAAACCGTGCCAATGGCAGCTTACGGATATAAAGCGGTATGCCGGGGAAGAGCGGTACAGAGAGGAATGGTCATAAAATGATGAAGGCGGATTTAAAACAACAGGAATTACTGGATAAATTTTATAAGGAAGAGACGACATGGTGTCCGGAACATGTGGGGTATCATCTTGTGTCGGCAATCTGGATTGGAATTTCAATGTTGTCAAGCGTAATGCCGTATCAGGTTTGGAAATTTCCGGAGGATAAGTCGGTTTGCCTGATATGGAGTATGCTGTATGTGATGGGAGTCTTGTACTACATGCAGAAATATACGAGTTATACAGAAGGCAGGAAGGCGAAATCCGTATATGATGTCATAAGATATCTTCCGGTCGGGGCAGGACAAATTCGGATATATATTATGCGCAAGGTCATAAGGCTATGTGCAATTCTTACGGTGGTCGTGATATGCTGTCAGACGGTGTTTGCGGCGATATTCATGCATACTTTTTCCGTCATGAATGTGCTCTTGCCACTGGGGATTCATTTTCTTCTGCCGGTGGCTGCAGTAGGAATCATCACAAGGGTTTTGCGGTAGCAGGATGCATCCGCCCTCAATGAGCGGAATATTAAGAAAATTACAATCTCCTGCGCAAAACAACTGCGTGAGCAATTTGTGCAATCTGCCTATGTAAAATAAGTAGAGTATCTTTTGACACCCGAATTGTAATCTAAGAAGATTCTATGTCATAGAAATATATATTTATGTAATATAAATAAAAATAAATGTCAAATATATTTGACATTGTGTAAGATGTATGATACTTTAGAATAGAAGTATGGCATTGACCGCGTTGCAAGATTCTAAGGCGGCAGTGACCGTGGAGCAGCAGAAAATGAAAGGAAGGTGTGCTGATGGCAAGAAATATACCGATCAAGGTGGCAAGAGCCGAGAAGGATATGACGCAGAAGGCGCTTGCGGAGGCCGTGGGAATATCGAGACAGACGATGAACGCCATTGAGCAGGGGGAGTACAATCCGACCATCAAATTGTGTCGTTCGATATGCCGTGTGTTGGGCAAGAGTCTTGACGAGCTATTCTGGGAAGATGAGGAACAGGAAGGCTGAGAAAGGAGCATGGTTATAAAGATGAAGAAGAGACGAAATAAACTGGATGAGATGCAGGAGCAGAAGATGCTCCACATTGAGAGCAAAGGCTGCTGGATTGCCTTTATCGGATTGATGATTGTGATTGCCGCGCAGCTTGTGTATTACGGAACGGATTGCGGAAATCAGATTATCGGTGAGACAATCGTATTTTTGTGCATGGGCTGTTATGTTTTAGCTGCATGTGTGAAAAACGGCGTCTGGGACAGGAAATTTGAACCGGGCTTTAAAGTCAATTTATGTGCGAGCCTGATTGCGGCAGTGGCATCGGGTGTGTTAAAGTTTGCGATTATTTATCGCGAGTACGGTGCGGACGGTGTGGCAGTCGGTGCGGCAGCCGCAGCAGCGAGTGTTAACAGTATCAACACATTTATACTTTGCTTTATACTGTTGTCGGTGATGCTTCTGGTCTACAGATGGAGAAAAAACAGGCTGGAAAATGCTCTGCCGGATGAAAAGGAAGAAAAATAAACAGGAAAATAAAGGAAAGGAAGGGGTGCAGGATGAGGAGTGAAGAAAATATGATTACTGCAAATAATATGATTATTGCAAATAATCTGATAAAGACATTTACCAAGAACGAGAAGAAAAATAAGAAGAGTGATTTCAATGCGGTGGACGGCATTTCACTGACGGTAAGAGAAGGTGAGATTGTCGGCATACTGGGACCAAACGGTGCGGGGAAAACCACGCTCTTACGCATGATGTCCAAGCTGATGAAACCGACGGACGGTATGGTGAGCATCCGTATCAACAATGTAGAAATATCCGATGATATTGAGGTGAAGAGACATATCGGATATCTGTCCAATAATACAAAACTGTATGGAAGGCTTTCTACGAGAGAGTTATTGCAGATGCTGGGAGTCATCTATGGCATCTCGGAGGAAGATACGAAGCGGCGGATTGATGAAATCAGTGAGGTGCTTTCTATGGATTCTTTTCTTGATAACAGAATAGAGAAGCTCTCCACGGGGCAGACGCAGCGCGCTTCGATTGCGAGGTGTCTCGTGCACGATCCGCAGGTCTATATTTTTGATGAGCCTACGCTGGGACTGGATATTATCAGCAGCGCGGCAATCGTTGATTTTATGAAAGAAGAGCGTAAGCGCGGCAAGACGGTACTTTACTCCACACATTACATGGAAGAGGCGGAATATCTGTGTGACAGAATCATTATGATACATCACGGCAGGATTATCGGAGAAGGTACGCCTAAGGAGCTTAGAATGCAGACGGGGCATGACAGCTTAAGGGACATATTTGCCGGTCTGATTGCCGAAAACGGCGGACTGGAATCTGACATGTCTGAGTTGGATAAGGGTTTGACAGGAAAGAGGAGGGCACGCAGATGAACACGAAGATGATACGCACATTGGTGAAAAAGGAGATGCTGGATGTATTCCGGGATAAGAAGACGGTCATCATGATGCTGATAGTGCCGGTTGTTCTGTATCCGCTTATTTTTATCGGCGTCATGCAGCTTATGACATTTATTTCCTCCAGCATGGAGAAACAGAACTATAGGATTGCCGTGGAGGCGGAGGATGAGGGCAGGTTCTTACATAAACTGGAAGCGTTTTGTCAAGACGGCGCACAGGCGGCAGAGGAAGGGCAGACGGATGATGCTGTTTCCTCGACAGAGGCAGTAGAGAAGACAGCGGGAGCAGCCACCGGGGCAGTGGAAGAATCCGGGGAAGAGGCAGAGGAACCGTCGTATGAAATCACGATTGTAGATGCGGACAGCATCGGAGACTATGAGACGGCTTTGAATGAGGAAGAAATCGACGTATATGTGTCGGGGCAGATGAAGGATGGGAAGCTGCAGTACAATGTATACTATCTTTCTTCTGTGAATAATTCTTCCTATGCGGCAGGTCTCATGAAGGATGTATGTGACGAACTGAAAGAAGATATGACAAGGCAGCTGCTCATGGAAGAAGGAATGGATGCGGAGGCGGTTTTAGAGCCGGTTTCTTATGAAAAGCAGGATATTGCCAGCAGTGAACAGTCCATCGGAAGCATTATGGGCTCTATCCTTCCCTTTATGCTGGTGGTCAGTCTGCTGATGGGAACGATGTATCCGGCGATTGATACGACTGCGGGAGAACGGGAGAGAGGAACGCTGGAAACCATTCTTACGCTTCCGGTGACGAACAGACAGTTGATTGTGTCAAAGTTTATTACGGTGGCGGTCATCGGTATGGTTTCAGCGCTGCTTAATATCCTTTCTATGGGAGCGATTGCTTTTTATATGTACAAAATGCTGGAGATGCAGACGGATATGGGTTCCTTTGACGCAGCGAGATTTCTGCCGGCAATCTTTGTCTGCATACTTACGGTGTTTGCCTTCTCTTTATTTATCAGCGCAGTGGCAATGTGTGTTACGTCGTTTGCCAAGAGCTATAAGGAGGCGAACAACTATATTACACCGCTTATGCTGGTGGTGATGTTCGTGGGATATATCGGGTTCATACCGAACATTGAACTGACACAGACGATGGCGATGATGCCGGTGGCAAATATTTGTCTTCTCATTAAAAATATGTTGCTGTTTAAAGTGGATTATGCCGTGATTGCAGTGGTGCTGTTAAGTAATATTGCATATGCGGTGATGGCGATTTTGTTCTTAAGTAAAATTTATGACAGTGAAGCGATTCTTTTTTCGGATGGAAAAGCGGGATTGCAGCTTTTTGAGAGAAGGGACAATTTGAAAAAGGGCGGTGTACCCACCGTATCCGACGTGTGGTTTGTGGTGGCGCTCACGATTCTTCTGGTACTCTATGCAGGAAGTATGATGCAGGTAAAATTCGGTCTGGCAGGCGTCTTCGGAACGCAGATGATCTTGCTGCTGGTGCCGCTGTTCTTGGTGATTTATACGAAGAGAGATATCAGGCTGACTTATGGATTTACAGGCGCCAAGGCAACAGGGTATCTTGGCGGTGCATTGATGACTGTCGGATTGCTGCTGGTGAATCTGGTGCTCTCGGCAGGGATGTTTGTGCTGTTTCCGGAGAGCATGTCAAATCTGGAAACGACCTTTTCCAATATTTTTGGCGACAATGTGGCGGCAGTATTTTTGGTAGTGGCGGTTGCACCGGCAATCTGTGAGGAAATGCTGTTTCGAGGGGTGATTCTGCATTCTTTAAAGGCGAAATATAAAATATCGTCCGCGATTGCAATTACGGCGGCGCTGTTCGGACTGTATCATATGAGTCTGATAAAATTTATTCCTACCGGACTGCTCGGACTGATTCTCTGCATTGTGGTCTGGAAAACGGGCAGTATTTATCCGGCAATGCTGATGCATTGTATCAATAATGCAATCAGTGTCCTTGTCACCTACTATCCGGAACAGATTGGGAAGGTACTGCCGGTGCTTAACAAAAGCTCTTTTTCAGCATCGGAAGTGCTATGCCTGTGTGCAGCAGGTGGAATTTTCATCGCAGCCGGCGCACTGGTTTTAAATAAGACAAAAAATGTGGCAGGGGAAGAGAAAAAATCCTAAAGTACTGTGCGCAGAATGACTAATTTTGCGATAGGGATTTTGGCGAAAACAGAGAAAGAAACAGAAGACATACCATAGCGTTGACTTTTAAAGTCAGCTATGGTATTGTCAAATCAACAAAGGGATAGTGATTGCGCAAGCGAGCTAAACTTATATGCGATATTTCTGAGGGCGGATGCTTTTAGATTTGGAGGTGCATATAAGTTTTTTTATTCTATAGGATGATGTTGGGGTCAAAATGAGCTTTTGGTAAACTTAAGATGGCAGATGCACAAAATCGCCAGAGCACCTTTTCTTGTTCATTCAGTGCACCTGCTAGGAAAGGCTATAGTTGATACGAAATGTTTAACTGTTACATTTTAGGATAGAAAAAATTTTAAGGAGGGTATTGTCATGAAGAAATTTGACTACACGATTCAGGATGAGGTTGGGATTCATGCACGACCGGCAGGGCTTTTGGTCAAAGAGACGAAGAAGTATGAGAGCAAGGTCACGGTAGCAAAAGATGGTAAATCGGCAGAGGCGACAAAGCTGATGGCGCTTATGAGTCTTGGTGTCAAATGCGGTGAGACAGTGGAAGTTTCCGTGGAGGGCGCGGATGAAGAGGCGGCATATGACGGTATCAAGGCATTCTTTGAAGCGAATCTGTAACGGAAATCAAATAACGCGAGCATGGACGATTATGTGCTGGTATGTGGCAGAATAGAGGAAGAGCAGGTACAGTAACGGAAAGGGGATGGAAGCACGTATGTTGAAGTTATCCGGCAAAGTAGTTTATAAGGGGATTGTCGTTGGACCGGTGGCACTGCTTAAGAAAGATGACCAGCAAGTCAGGAGAATACGGATTGATGATGCGGACGCCGAGCTTGCGCGTCTGGGCAAGGCGGGTGAACAGGCGCAAGCGCAGCTGCAAAAATTATATGACAAAGCAGTCACGGAAGTCGGGGAGGCAAGTGCCGCTATTTTCGAGGTGCACCAGATGATGCTGGAGGACGATGATTATCTGGACGCCATTCATAATATGATACGCACGGAGATGGTGAATGCAGAGTATGCGGTGGCAGTCACAGGAGATAACTTCTCGGAAATGTTTGCCAATATGGATGACGACTATATGAAAGCAAGGGCGGCGGACATTAAGGATATTTCAAACCGTCTTGTCAGAAACCTTATGGGCAGGGAAGACATGAGTCTGGCGGATATGGAGCCTTCCATTATTGTTGCCGACGATTTGAGCCCCAGCGAGACGATACAGATGGATAAGAAGAAAATCCTTGCATTTGTTACGGTGCATGGTTCCGCCAATTCCCATACGGCAATCCTTGCCCGTATGATGAATATTCCTGCGTTGATTGGCGTGCCGGTGAATCTGGAAGAAGTACATACGGGAATGCAGGTTATCGTGGACGGATTGAAGGGAGAAGTCATTTTCGACCCTGCAGAGGAAGTATGCAAAGAGGCAGAGGCGAGGGTGAAAGAGGAACAGGAGAAGCATAAGCTCCTGCAGACGTTAAAGGGGAAGGACAATGTGACATTGTCTGGGAAGACGATAGATATCTATGCAAACATCGGCAGTGTGTCGGATGTGGGGTATGTGCTTGAGAATGATGCGGGCGGGATTGGTCTGTTCCGCAGTGAGTTTCTATATCTTGGAAGAGATAATTTCCCGACGGAGGAAGAACAGTTTCAAGCGTACAGACAGGTTCTGCAGACAATGGCGGGGAAGAAGGTCGTTATCCGTACACTGGATATCGGGGCGGATAAGCAGGTGGATTATTTCAATCTGGGCAAAGAAGACAATCCGGCGATGGGGTATCGTGCCATCCGCATCTGCTTAAAACAGCCGCATATTTTCCAGACGCAGCTTCGCGCGCTGTTCCGCGCCGCTGTGTACGGGAATCTCTCGGTTATGTATCCGATGATTACATCTGTGGAAGAAGTGCGGAAGATTTATGAGGTGGTGGAGCAGGTAAAGGAGGAACTGGAAGAACAGCAGGTGCCGTACAAAGTGCCGGAACAGGGAATCATGATTGAGACGCCGGCGGCCGTCATGGTCAGCGACGAATTGGCACAGATGGTGGATTTCTTCAGTATCGGTACAAACGATCTGACCCAGTATACCTTGGCGGTTGACAGGCAGAATGCGAAGCTGGATGATTTCTACAACCCGCACCATAAGGCAATCTTACGAATGATTCAAATGGCGGCGGACAACGCGCACAAGTGCGGTAAATGGGTAGGAATCTGTGGAGAGCTGGGAGCAGATTTGGAGCTGACAGAAGAATTTTTGCGGATGGAAATCGACGAACTGTCCGTTGCGCCGTCGATGGTTCTGAAAGTACGGAAAGCAGTCCGGGAGTCGGCGGTATAGGATGCGATGATTACGGTGGAACAGTCAGTAGGGCTGGACTGCCGTAATTTTATATTCCTTAGGAAACCGGTGGAATTTGCCTATTGTAGACGCTCCTTCTTGCTGGTAAAATAAAAGAATAAGAGGGTATTTGGGAGTATGGAAAAAGCAGTATAAAATACAGAGGCGACAGGGGGATATGGCGATGGCAAAATATATTATGGCACTGGATGCAGGCACCACCAGCAACCGGTGCATTTTGTTCAATGAAAAGGGTGAGATGTGCAGTGTGGCACAGCGGGAATTTACACAGTATTTTCCGAAGCCGGGCTGGGTGGAACATGACGCGGACGAAATCTGGGCGACGCAGCTTGGGGTGGCGGTGGAGGCAATGAACATGATTGGCGTTACCGCAAAGGAGATTGCGGCAATCGGCATTACCAATCAGAGAGAGACGGTCATTGTATGGGATAAGCATACAGGTGAGCCGGTTTACCATGCGATTGTATGGCAGTGCAGAAGGACTTCGGAGGACTGTGACGCCTTGAAAGAGAGAGGGTTTACGGAGCAGTTTAAGCAAAAGACGGGGCTTGTGATTGATGCATATTTCTCGGCAACCAAAGTAAAGTGGATTCTGGACAATGTTCCCGGTGCGAGGCAGAAGGCGGAGAACGGCGACCTGCTTTTCGGTACGGTGGAGACATGGTTAATCTGGAAGCTGACTAAGGGCGCGGTTCATGTGACGGATTATTCCAATGCGTCGCGGACGATGCTGTTTAATATTAATACATTGGAGTGGGACGAAGATATTCTTGCAGAATTAAATATTCCGAAATGTATGCTGCCGGAGGTTAAGCCTTCAAGCTGCGTTTACGGGGAGGCGGATCCTTCTTTTCTGGGCGGACCGATTCCCATTGCGGGTGCGGCGGGAGACCAGCAGGCGGCGTTGTTCGGACAGACATGTTTTACGGCGGGAGAGGCTAAAAATACCTACGGAACAGGGTGCTTTCTGCTCATGAATACAGGGGAGAAGCCGGTATTTTCAGACAACGGACTGGTAACAACTATCGCATGGGGATTAGACGGCAAAGTAAACTATGCGCTGGAAGGTTCTATCTTTGTGGCGGGCGCGGCGGTGCAGTGGCTGCGGGACGAGATGCGGCTCATCGACTCGGCGATGGATTCGGAATATATGGCGAAGAAGGTTAAGGATACCAACGGCTGTTATGTGGTGCCGGCATTTACCGGGCTGGGTGCGCCCTACTGGGATCAGTATGCCAGAGGGACGATTGTGGGGATTACGCGGGGCGTGAATAAGTATCATATCATTCGCGCCACACTGGAATCGATTGCTTATCAAGTGCATGATGTGCTGGCGGCGATGGAGGCGGATTCCAAGATTGAGATTACGTCCCTTAAGGTGGACGGCGGCGCCAGCGCCAATGATTTTCTCATGCAGACGCAGGCGGATATCGTGAATCTGCCGGTGACAAGACCGCAGTGCGTGGAGACGACTGCCATGGGCGCGGCGTATCTGGCAGGTCTGGCGGTTGGATATTGGGCAAGCAGGGACGATGTGATAAAGAACTGGGTAAGTGACCAAACGTTTAAACCGATGATTGAGGAGAAAGACAGGGAAGAGAGAATCAACGGCTGGGAGAAAGCGGTGAAATATGCCTATGGATGGGCAAAAATATAAGTTAGTGATGTTTTAGAGGTCAGGAAGGAGATTTCATTCAATATGTATGATGTAGTTATCATAGGTGCGGGTGTGTGTGGCGCGGCGGTTGCCCACGAACTGTCCCGCTATCAGGCGAAAATATGTGTGCTGGAGAAGGAAGAGGACGTCTGCTGCGGCACATCCAAGGCAAACAGTGCGATTGTACATGCAGGCTATGACGCTGTGACAGGTTCTTTAAAGGCGAAACTGAATGTGCGCGGCAATGAGTTGATGGAGGAACTCTCCAAGGAACTGGATTTTCCTTTTGAGAGGAACGGTTCCTTGGTATTATGCTTCAATGAATCAGATATGCCGAATCTGCAGGCACTCTACGACAGGGGCGTGGCAAACGGTGTTAAGGGAATGAAGATTCTGAATAAAGAAGAAGTGCTTCAGATGGAGCCGAATGTGACGGAGGATGTATATGCGGCATTGTATGCCCCGACGGGAGGAATCGTCTGCCCCTTTGGATTAAATATTGCTTTGGCGGAAAATGCCTGTGTAAACGGCGTAGATTTTCAGTTTGACACGGAGGTTATACAAATCCGTAAAATGGAAGAAGGATATGAGCTGCAGACGGATAAGGGTGTATTCTGTGCGAAATGTGTGGTCAATGCCGCCGGAGTCTATGCAGACAAATTCCATAATATGGTCAGTGAAAAGAAGCTTTCTATCACGGCAAGAAGAGGTGATTATTGTCTGTTGGATAAGGAGGCGGGGAACCATGTGCGCAGGACAATCTTTACATTGCCGGGTAAACTCGGCAAGGGAATTTTGGTGACTCCGACGGTGCATGGCAATCTGTTGATTGGACCTACCGCCGTCGAGGTGGAGGATAAAGAAGGCGTCAATACAACCGCAGACGGACTGGCACAGGTGCTCACGAAGGCGGGGATGAGCGTGAAAAATATTCCGACCCGTCAGGTCATCACTTCCTTTGCGGGGCTTCGCGCACATGAAGCAGGAGATGATTTTATCATAGGCGAAGCAGAAGATGCGCCGGGCTTTGTAGACTGTGCGGGTATTGAATCGCCGGGCATTGCAAGCTGTCCGGCAATCGGCGAGATGGCGGCAGGCATCGTGAAAGAGAAGATGGGGCTTATCGCGAAAGACGATTTTATTGCTACAAGAAAAGGCATTCTGAATCCGGGTACGCTGTGTATGGAGGAGAGAAATGACCTTATAAAAGAGAATCCCGCTTACGGCAATATCATCTGCCGCTGCGAGATGGTCACGGAGGGAGAGATTATCGATGCCATCAGACGCCCGCTGGGCGCAAAGTCTCTGGATGGGGTGAAGCGCAGAACGAGAGCCGGGATGGGAAGATGCCAGTCCGGATTCTGCTCGCCGCGGACGATGGAGATTCTGGCGAGAGAATGTGGCATGAGTATGTTTGACATCACGAAATCCGGCGGGAACTCTAAGCTTGTTGTGGGTACGAATAAGGATACGGTTTCATAGAAAAATGACTGCGTTAGGGTTTTCGGATACAATAGACAAGAAGAATGGAAATGAGGTCAGTATGAAGAATTATGACATTGTAATCATCGGCGGAGGTCCGGCGGGTCTTGCCGCCGCCGTTTCCGCGAGACAAAGCGGAATAGACAGTATTTTGATTTTGGAGAGAGATAAGGAACTGGGGGGTATTTTAAACCAGTGCATCCATAACGGGTTCGGGCTCCATACCTTCAAGGAAGAACTGACGGGACCGGAGTATGCGCAGCGTTTTATTGTGCAGGCGAAGGAGCTGGATATTGAATACAGGTTAAACACGATGGTGCTGGAAGTCGGTGCAGATAAAGTCGTGACGGCGATGAATCGGGAAGATGGCTTATTTTTGATTCAGGCGAAGGCGGTCATTCTGGCGATGGGATGCAGGGAGAGACCAAGAGGCGCCTTAAACATTCCCGGATACAGACCGGCAGGTATTTATTCCGCTGGTACAGCACAGCGGCTGGTCAATATGGATGGCTATATGCCCGGCAGGGAAGTGGTTATTCTCGGTTCCGGCGATATCGGACTGATTATGGCGAGAAGAATGACGTTAGAGGGCGCCAAGGTAAAGGTTGTGGCGGAACTGATGCCTTATTCGGGAGGACTTAAGAGAAATATCGTACAGTGTCTGGACGACTACGGCATTCCTTTGAAGCTGAGTCATACAGTGGTAGACATTAAGGGAAAAGAGCGTGTGGAGGGCGTGACGCTTGCGCAGGTGGACGAGAAGAACAAACCAATTCCGGGAACGGAAGAATACTATGCCTGTGATACGCTCCTGCTTTCGGTAGGTCTGATTCCGGAGAATGAAATATCCCGCGGTATGGGTGTTGTGATGAATCCGGTCACCTCCGGACCGAGAGTCAACGAGAGTCTTGAGACGAATCTGGAAGGCGTGTTTGCCTGCGGTAATGTGCTCCATGTTCATGATCTGGTGGATTTCGTGTCGGAGGAAGCGGCAGCGGCAGGCAGAAATGCGGCGGCTTATGTGAAGTCCGGAAAGGACGGTGCATCAGATGCGAAGACGCCGGTCGTTGCTGCCAAAAATGCGGTGGATAAAGATACGAGGGAAGAGATGGCGCAGCAGGATACAGGCGCCGGTTCTGAACAAGAAATCGAGCTGGTTGCGACGGGCGGCGTCAGATATACGGTTCCATGTACAATCCGCACTTCTCATATGGAAGATGAGCTGAAAGTGCGTTTCCGTGTCGGCAGTGTGTATCAGAACTGCTTTGTCAGCGTTTACTTCGATGACGAGAGAGTGATTCATAGGAAAAAGATGGTTTTTGCGCCGGCGGAGATGGAGGAAGTGAAACTGACAAAAGAGCAGATTTTACGGTATCCGGAGCTTCGGAGGATTACGTTCCGGATTGAGGAATAAACGATGTGTAGAAATATCCGCAGGTAAAGTAGAAATGCGGGTTATGCGCAAAAAGCGTACGCAGAAATGAGGATAAAGATGGAAACAAGAAATTTAACGTGTATCAACTGCCCTATGGGGTGTGCACTTACGATTGAGATGGAAAATGGTGAAGTAACCAGCGTGAGCGGTAATACCTGCCCACGGGGAGATGCTTACGGGCGCAAGGAAGTCACGAATCCAACCAGAATCGTAACTTCGACCGTAAGGGTAAAAGACGGTGAGGCGGACATGGTGTCTGTCAAGACTGCGCAGGACATTCCGAAAGGGAAAATTTTTGACTGTGTCAGGGCGCTTAAAGGTGTGGAGGTGCAGGCGCCAATCCATATCGGGGATGTGATTATCTCCAATGTGGCGGGTACAGGCGTAGATATTGTTGCCACTAGGAATGTGGAGAGATAAGAGAGAATGTCAAAACAGGATTTTTTCAGAACTGCATTATCTGATTTTACTTTTGAATCTGCCAGCGGCGGAGCAATCCGTCATCTGGCAGATTTGGGGTATACGGCAAGACAGATTAGCGAGAAGCTGACTTATCCCACACCCTATGAGAAGGTGCGCAGCACGGTCTGGAAACATCTGCTTGACACGCAGGTAGTGCTCACGCAGGAGCCGGGCAGCAGGCAGGTGTGCGGCAAAGCGGAGTATACGGTGGAACACGATAAATATGGCAGAACCAGCTACCGGCTTTTAGCGCCGCAGGGGAAAGCCGCCACGGTGGAAAACTGGAAAGAGAGAAGCTACAGCAGGGACAGGGACGGAAATCTGGCGGAATACATGGCAAAAATGTGTGACCGGAACAGCGAAGAGAATGCGTATATTTCCTGTGAGTTTGGAATATGGCAAAGAAGGGAATGCACGAAGTTTCAGGCAGCTATGCAGACGCTTAATGAGCGGCAAAGAGAGTATATTACGGGGCTTATCTGGGAAGATAGAGTGTGTTTCCACAGACTGAATAAACGGATGCGGGAGATTGTCGTGAAGTTGTACGAGAACGGGCAGTATCATGGAACATGTTTTTTTCTGCGGACGGCGGAGAAAGTAGAATTATAGCAGTTTGGCAGGTAATGTCATTTGCTTTGACCGGATACACCTGTCTGCGAGGCTATAACGTATCAATTTATTTATGCGGATGAAAAAATAAAAAAAGCCGGAATTGCAATTGTGGAGTCCGATATTTTTTGATAAAATCATTTCATGGGGTACTGCCATAACGGGATAGGCGGTCAGTTCTTCTTCGCAGAGGGACTATCCCTCTGACAACGGGTAAAACCGGGAAAGGGGGGATTGCTTATGAGTGACTATGAACTGCTGACAATCGTTCTGATGATTCTTGGAATCATCGTGTCGATTCTGATAGAGTACATAAATCACACAAAAAAGTAACCGCCCTTTGGTCGAGGAACGCGGTTACTTTTTTGTAACTAACTTTCGGAACTGACCGTCTATCGGCAGTATTCCCTTTTGTGCTTTTATTGTAGCAGACTTCCCTGCGCCTGTCAAACGCAGTGGAGCAATCCACTGGAATCGTTCGGATGATGCAACTTTGATACACTTATGATGCAATTATGATGCAGACATGCTTTATTATATACAAATAGAGCAGTATCAGGCGTGATGAGACGCAGGAGCGGATGGCAATAAAGTATATTGGAAACAGGAGAAGCATCATGAAGAACAAAGTGCGTATGGCAAAAGCGAGGAAGGGTAAAACTGCTGTTGTGCCGGCAGTTTTTATCATGTTGACGGCGGTGGTGGCAGCCTTGGCGGGATGTCAGAATGCATCGCAGGAAGAGGCGAAAGTCATGTCGGAGTCTGTAGCGGCAGAGATAACGGAATTGCAGCCTGAGGCGGCGTCGCAGGCGGAAGCGCCGCTGTCCGGACAGAGTAGCATTCAGACAGAGCCGGAGCGGAGTGACATTCAGACAGGGCAGGGGCAGAATGATACACAGGAACAGTTATTGCAGTCTGGGCAGAGCAATCCACAGGGGCTGCCAAGCGGTGCAGGAATACAGGGCGGACAGGCTGACGAAGCCGCAAAGGAGCCGCCTGCAGGCTGGGAGCTTACGCTTTCTTCCGAAGACTGGGGACTTTCCTTTGGCGAGCCGGGGACGAAGCCTGCGGGCAATGCAAAGGCGGAGGATTTGGCGTGGTACGATGCGTATTATGTGGGGGAAGACAGCGAGAAAGTGATTTATCTCACCTTTGACTGCGGTTATGAGAACGGTAATACGGAGCCGATTCTGGATGCCCTGAAGAAGCATCATGTGCAGGCAACTTTTTTTGTGGTAGGTCATTTCTTGGAGACGGCGCCGGATTTGGTGAAACGTATGACACAGGAAGGACATGCGGTGGGAAACCATACCTATCACCATTTGGACATGCCGACCATTTCCGATGAAGAAACGTTTCGCAAAGAAATGGATGACGTGGCGGAATTGTTCCATGAAATAACGGGTGAGGAGCTGTCGCCATACTATCGTCCGCCACAGGGGAAATGTAACGTAGACAATCTTAAGATGGCGCAAAAGCTTGGCTATCATACAATCTTCTGGAGTCTGGCTTATGTGGACTGGAATCAGGACCAACAGCCAAGCCATGACGAGGCGTTTGACAAGCTGACGACACGTATCCATCCGGGCGCGGTGGTGCTTCTCCACAATACCTCTTCGACCAACGGGGAGATTCTGGACGAACTGCTGACGAAGTGGGAAGAGATGGGTTATACGTTCAGACCGTTGTCGGAGCTGACGGGAGTGTGATAAAATGATTTTAAGAGGTACGTCTATTATATAAGTTAAGGAGCATTTACATGCACAAAATAGGAATCATTTCAGATACGCACGGGCTGCTGCGTCCGGAGGTGGAGGAGGCGCTGTGGGGCTGCGAGGCAATCCTGCACGGCGGGGATATCAATAAGCAGGAAATATTGGATAGACTCAACCGGATTGCGCCGACGTATGTGGTGCGCGGCAATAATGATAAGGAATGGGCGAAGAAACTGCCGGAGACGCTTTCTTTTGTTTTGTGTGGAATCGGTTTTTTCATGGTGCATAATAAAAAATATATTCCGAAGGGCGAAGACGATTTAAAGGGGATTGATATCGTCATCTATGGACACTCGCATAAGTATGAACAAAAGTATGAGTCTGGCAGGCTGTTTCTTAATCCGGGAAGCTGCGGACCGAGACGCTTTACGCAGCCGATTACGTATGCGATGCTGACCGTCGGGGACGACGGTGCATACCGGATAGAAAAAGTTGAGATTATGCACCAGAGTAAGACAACGCCGCATGGCAGTACAGCAGACGGAAAAGGGCAGGAAAACGGCGTACAGTCAGATACGGCGGACGAAATGGAAAGCCAGATTGCCGCGCTTGATATGAGGCGGGTTGTAAAAGCGGTCATGCGGGATACGGATAAAGGGGTATCTGTTAGGGAAATAGCGGCGAAAAACGGTATCAGAGAAGAGCTTACCGAACAGATTTGCCGTCTGTATCTGACCCATCCCGGCGTAAGCGTAGACGCAATGATAGACAAAATGGGATTGCCGAAAAACAGGTAGTCCTTTTCGTTTATCTTCTCAAAAAAGGTAATGCGGTATCATGCCTTCGTATGTTATACTATAAGAATCAAATTGGTTCTGGTATCAGGCGGTGACGGATATCGGAATCGGATATATACACTAAGGGAAATTTGAAAGGAGCAGGGGGTTATGAGCAGAAGCGAAGAGATTCTGAAGATGTGTGAAGAAAAAGATATCCGCATGATTGATTTTAAGATGACGGATATCGACGGCAGGTGGCGGCATATCACCATTCCGGTGGAGCGGTTTGGTGAGGATACGTTCACATACGGTATCGGTTTTGACGGTTCCAATTACGGGTATGCGCCTATCGAAAAGAGTGATATGGTGTTTTTACCCGACCCGGATACGGCGTATGTTGACCCGTTCGCGGTAGTGCCCACGCTGACAATGTGCGGCAATGTATGCACGATCGGCAAAGGCGAAAATAAGCCCTTTGACCAGTATCCGAAGAACGTGAGCCTTCGTGCGGTGGAATATATGAAGGAGAGTGGTATTGCCGACCGTATGATTATCGGTCCGGAGTTTGAATTTTATCTGTTTGATACGGCGCGCTATGAAGTGTCTCCCCAGCAGTGCGGTTACCGGGTGGATACCAGACAGGCGGATTGGAACTGCACGCTGGACGCATACAAACCCGGTAACAACGGGTATGAAGTGCCTTATAAGGGCGGCTATCATGTGGCGGCGCCGCAGGATGTCGGTTATGATTTAAGAAGCCGCATGTGTATGATGATGGAAGACTGGGGGATCCGTGTGAAATACCACCATCATGAAGTGGGTGGTCCGGGGCAGATGGAGATAGAGGTGGAGCTTGCCGATATGCCGGCGATGGCGGATAACACGATGATTATCAAGTATATCATCAAGAATCTGGCGGCAAAAGAAGGGAAGACGGCAACTTTTATGCCAAAACCGATTTATCAGGAAGCAGGCAACGGTCTGCATGTACATATGCTGCTTTTAAAAGACGGCAAGCCGTTATTCTATGATGCACAAGGGTATTCGGGACTCAGCCGCACGGCGCATTATTTTATCTGCGGTCTGTTAAAGCATATCGCCTCATTGTGTGCATTTACTAACCCGTCCACAAATTCCTTCAAGCGTCTTGTACCGGGATATGAGGCGCCGGTCACGGTCGGTTATGCCACGTCCAACAGGAGTGCAGTCATCCGGATACCGGCATACGCTAAGACGCCTGAGACGAAGCGCTTTGAGCTGCGGAATCCCGATGCTACGGCAAATCCGTACTATGCGTATGCGGCGATTCTGATGGCAGGCTTAGACGGCATTGAGAATCAGATTGACCCCGAACAGAACGAATGGGGTCCCTATGATTTTAACCTTTATACCTTATCAGAAGAAGAACAGAAGAAGATCAAAGGACTGCCAAAATCTTTGGGCGAAGCTTTGGATGCCTTAGAGCAGGACCATGCGTATCTCACAAAGGGCGGCGTGTTCCCGCCAAGACTGATTGACGTCTGGGTTGCACGCAAGCGTGCAGAGCTCAAGAAGATGGAACAGATTCCGAATCCGGCGGAGTTTAAGATGTATTATGACCTCTAATCTTGATTTGACAGAAGGCAGCATTATGGGTAAACTACTGAAGTTTGCATTCCCGATTATGGTCGGGAATCTGCTTCAGCAGTTATACAATGTGGTGGATACGCTGATTGTGGGACGTTATCTTGGTGAAAATGCGCTGGCGGCGGTTGGCTCCTCCTATACACTGATGGTATTTGTTACCTCTATCATGATAGGACTTTGTATGGGCAGCAGCGCTTTTTTCTCGATGCAGTTCGGGGCGAAAAATCAGGAGAGGCTGGAAAAGGGCATCTATACTGCTTTTTTGATGATAGGAGCGGTGACGCTTTTCTTAAATATTTTCGTGTATGCGGCAATGGACGGAATCCTTATTTTTCTGCGTGTGCCGAAGGAGGTATGCGCACCGATGCGGGAGTATCTTGTATGGATATTTGCCGGTATTTTGGCGGTGTTCGCCTATAATTTTGTGGCGAGCCTGCTCCGTGCGGTAGGCAATTCCGTGATACCGCTTTTGTTTCTGGGCGTATCGGCGGTTGTCAATATTGCGCTGGATATTCTGTTTATCAGAGGCTTGGGGCAGGGGGTGGGCGGCGCTGCTGCTGCGACCGTCATTTCCCAGTATCTGGCGGGCGCCGGCATTGTGTTGTATTACTTAAGAAAGTATCCGTCCCTTCAAGTCACAAAGAAAAACAGACGGTGGGACAGACAGATTTTCAAAGAGCTTACGGGACTGTCTTCACTGACATGTTTACAGCAGTCGATTATGAACTTCGGTATACTGATGGTGCAGGGACTCGTGAACAGTTTTGGTTCTGTGGTGATGGCAGCTTTTGCGGCGGCGGTGAAAATAGACTCGTTTGCCTATGCGCCGGTACAGGATTTCGGCAACGCTTTTTCCACCTATGTGGCGCAGAATTACGGTGCAGGCAGGAGGGAGAGAATCCGCAGGGGAATGAAGGATGCGGTTCTTTTTGCATTTGTGTTCTGCCTCGTCATTTCCGTGCTGGTGGTGGGCTGTTCGGAACAGCTTATGGGCGTATTCTTGAGTGAGGAAAGTGCGGAGGCAATTACAGTCGGAGCGGGATATCTTCGTATTGAAGGAGCCTTTTATTTTGGAATCGGATTACTGTTTCTATTCTACGGGTATTATCGCGCCATTCATAAGCCGCAGATATCGCTGGTATTGACCGTGATATCGCTTGGAACCCGTGTGCTTTTGGCTTATACACTTTCTGCGGCAGAATGGATTGGCGTGACGGGAATCTGGGTGTCCGTGCCTGTCGGATGGGCGCTGGCTGATATTGCGGGAATGTGCTATTATTGGAGAGAGAAGAAACAGCGTGGATGATTTGGAACGGAAGTGTATACGTGGCATATGAAGAAGTTACTGGCAATAGCGGGAAGCATAATAGGGATTATCGTCATCGGCATCGTGCTCATCAGTGTGCGTGAGACGGATACCGAGGTCACAAAGGAACAGACAAAAGTAGGATTCATATTAAACGGCAGCATTGACGACCACAGCTGGGGGCAGTCCCACTATGAGGGGATGGAGCTGTGTGCCGACAAGCTGAATCTGGACGTGTATTATTGCGAGAATGTCCCGGCGGATGAACGGTGTATGGAATCCATGGATGAATTGATAGAGCAGGGATGCAGAATCATTATCTGTAATTCTTTCGGTTACGGGGAATATGCACTCAGAGAGGCAAAGCAGCATAGGGATATTTATTTTTTCCACGCCACGGGTGTTGAGGAGAGCGGTAATCTTGCGACCTATTTCGGCAGAATTTACCAGATGCGGTATTTAAGCGGGATTGTTGCAGGGATGCAGACGCAGACAAATGAGATAGGTTATGTGGCGGCTTATCCGATTTCGGAGGTGAACCGCGGCATCAATGCATTTACACTGGGCGTAAGGGCAGTCAATCCGGACGCGGCAGTGTATGTGGAATGGACGCAGTCATGGACGGGGGAAGAGGAGGCGGAGAGGGCGACACAGAAGCTTCTTGATGAGCATAACATAGATGTGCTCACGATACATACGGATACGAACAGGACGCTGGAGATAGCAGAGGAGAGAGGAATCTGGTGTATCGGTTATAATATGGACAATATTGACTTATATCCGAATACGTTTCTGACGGCTCCGGTTTTTGAGTGGGAGAATTTCTATGAACCTCATATATTGGAATGCCTGCAGGGAAAGTTTCTCGGAAGACATTATTGGGAAGGGGCGGAGACAGGAATTGTGTCGCTGGCGCCTTTGAGCGGGAATGTGAAGCCCGGTATTAAGGAGCGTGTGGAGCAGGAACAACAGAAGTTTTTGAGCGGAACATTTGATGTGTTTTACGGACCGGTTACGGATAGGGACAAGACTGTGCGTATTCAGGAGATGGAATGTATGACGGACGAAGAAATGTTGAATGCGTTTGACTGGTATGTGGAAGGCGTAGAACTCAATGAAGAAAATGTGGATTAAGAGAAACAAAAAGATTCTTTTTGGCAGCCTTATCTTTATCGTGATATCCGGCGTCGTTGGAATCCTGATGTATAACAAGATGCGGACGCTGCTGCACTACTATGTGGAACAGCAGACGGCACAGCAGGCAAGGCTTCTGGCGCAGACGACGGAAAAACAGTTTGAGGCAGAATTGAAACAGCTGATATGGACTGCGAATTATATCAGGGATAATGAGGCGGAGCGTCAGGATATCGTAAATACATTTGTGAATCTGGAAGACCATGTGTCTGTAGGGTTGTTGGAGATGAACGGGAATGCTGTGTGTGGCGAAACGTTGGATTTCCTCGAATTTGACGGAATCAGGCAGTCTTTTCGTGGAGAAGATGCGGTCAGTTACAGCAAAGAAAGGGGTCTTCTGTTTACGGTTCCGGTATACCATGGAAGAAACGTCAGATATGTATTATACAAGCTGTATGACACGAGCATTCTTTATGATAAATTCGGGCTGTCCTGTTATGGCGGCAGGGGCAGTGCATTGCTCATGGATTTACAGGAGGAGACTATCGTGTCCGTGGGCAGTGATGAGGAGGATATGTTTTCCCTTGAGGTGCCGGGGATTTATGAAGGATACCTTACGATGCGGGAACAGCTACAGGTTCTGCCGGCAATATCGTCGTACATAGAACTGGAAGAGGGCGCTTATTTTCTTTTTTCGGCGGAAGTGGATGATACAGATATGATTCTGGTGGGAATGGTACCGGAAAACGTTGCAATGGAGGGGATTTCCTATCTGATTGTGCTTGCAGTGTGGGTCTTTGGACTGTTAATGACTGCGTTAATCATCGGTATGGTATATCTGTTCGGTGCGGAAGAAAAAGTACGGGAGAGCGATGAACTGCGAGAGGCAAAGCTGATGGCGGAAAAGGCGAACCGGGCAAAGAGCGATTTTCTCGCAAATATGTCGCATGAGATTCGCACGCCCATCAATGCGGTTATGGGCATGAACGAGATGATTCTGCGGGAGTGCGAGCAGGAGGATATCAGAGAATATGCGCAGAACATACAGGCTGCAAGTCAGACGCTTCTGACGCTGATTAACGACATTCTGGATTTTTCCAAAATTGAGTCCGGTAAGATGGAGATTATCGAGGCGGCATATGAAACGGCGTCCGTCCTAAATGATGTCATTAACATGGTGCGTGTAAAAGCGGAAAGCAAGAATCTTAAGTTTCGTGTGGATATTGACGAGCAGCTTCCGGGCAGGATGAGGGGAGATGATACCCGCATACGTCAGGTGATGATCAATCTACTGAATAACGCCGTAAAGTATACGAAGGAAGGAAGCGTTACTCTTTCCGTGAACGGTAGGCGGTCTTCCGCAGATAAGATACTGCTTGAAATTCAAGTTTCGGATACGGGGATCGGCATCAAGGAAGAAGAGATGTCGAAGCTGTTCCGTAATTTTGAACGGCTTGATTTAGGAGAGAACAGGAATGTGGAAGGGACAGGTCTTGGTCTTGCCATTACATACAGGCTTGTTGAACAGATGAATGGATGGATTACGGTCGAGAGCCAATATGGGGTTGGTTCTACATTTACTGTCTACTTACCGCAGGATGTCGTGAGTGGCAATCCCATCGGAAAATTTCAAGAGAGATACCGGCTGGCGATGAAACAAAGCAGATCCCGTTACCGTGCGAGTTTTGCAGCGCCGAAGGCAAAGATACTGGTGGTGGACGATACGGCGATGAATCTCCTTGTCATCGAGCAGTTATTAAAGAAGACCAGCGTACAGGTTACGACCTGCAAAAGTGGCAAAACGTGTCTGGAGCTTGTGCGCAGGGAGCATTATGATGTGATTTTGTTAGACCATATGATGCCGGAGATGGACGGAATCGAGACACTTGAGAGGTTGAAGGCTATGGAAGATACGCTGTGCCGTGATACGCCAGTGATCGCACTGACCGCCAATGCGATTGTGGGAGTGCGGGAAATGTATCTTGAGAAGGGATTTGATGATTATCTGAGCAAGCCTGTTGAGGGCAGCGATTTGGAGGCAATGCTGAAGAAATACATTCCGAAGCAGAAGCTTACGCTGATTGCCGGAGAAGAAAAAGCACTGTTAAAAGAATCAGAAGCAGACGCTCCGATAAGAGAAGCGGAAGCACAGGCAGCGGATGCCGAAGCGGTGATTTTGGCAGAGAATGATTACCGGTGGCTGGATACGGAACTTGGGCTTAGATACTGTGGAGAAAGCGAAGAAATCTACAGAGAAGTACTGCAGGAATTTTGTGATGTGGAAAAAGAGGAGAGAGCTAAGCTTGAGAATGCTTATGAGAAGGAGAACTGGAAGGATTATGCAATACTTGTGCAAGGATTAAAATCTTCTTCGCTGAGCGCCGGGGCAAAGAAGCTGTCGGATGAAGCAGCGGGACTGGAAAAGTCGGGCAGGGAGATGCAGAGGCTGAATGCGCCGCACAAGGAGGAAATTCTGGCATATATCAAGGATTATCACGGTAAGATGATGGCGATGTATGAAGATTCGGTAAATGAAGGAAGAAGATATTTACAGTCTTGAGAAAGTTTGTTATACTAACAATGATTGATAATATCATGAAATCTGCATATGTGCGGTGTTGCAGGAAGATTCATAGGCAGAGATAGGCGGGAGAGTGTTAAAATGCAGAACGTAGTAATTGTCTCACAGATTCAGAGTTATCTTATTGTTTCGTTGAAGGAGTGGTTTGAGCGGGCGGAATACGAAGTCATTACGGTGAAGGCGGATATTGATGCAATCAACCAGATTGAAGAGCAGATTGGTATTTTCCTGCTTTATGTTGATGAGAAGATGGTGGAAGAGATACAGACGCTCAACTATATTAAGGACAGAGCGGCAGAAGAAGATATTCCTCTTTTTGCAATCGGTGATATGGATGAACTGACTGCCGTGGAGAAGATTATTTCCAAGAATCTTATTCGCCAGAAATTTCAGCGTCCGATCAATGTCAGTGAAGTAGTCACGGCAATCACGGGATATGAGAAGAAATACGGTAAACAGAATAAAAAGAAAATACTGGTGGTAGATGATTCGGGCACCATGCTTCGCAATGTTAAGGGATGGCTTGAGGAGTCCTATCAGGTAACATTGGCAAATTCCGGCGCCATGGCGATTAAATATCTGTCTACCAATCGTCCGGATCTTGTACTGCTGGATTATGAGATGCCGATTGTGGATGGCAAACAGGTGCTTGAAATGATTAGAAGCGAGCATGACTTTGCGGATACGCCGGTTATCTTTTTGACGAATAAGGGTGATAAAGAGACAATCATGCAGGTTATGGCGTTAAAGCCGCAGGGATATCTATTGAAATCCATGCCGCCGGCGCAGATTGTGAAGGCGATTGACGATTACTTTGAGGAGATTAAGCGAAAAGAACTGCTCGGAATGTAGAGGCAGCAAAAATTTTCTGATTATATAGATGAAAAGCAAATAGGAAAGCGCAGGCGGATTGCCTGCGCTTTGAATTTAGATGGAATAACTGAAATGTTCACCCGGCATGGGAAGAGAAGTTTCTTCTTTGATGCTGTCCCAGTCTACATTTGAAATCTTGTCAATCAGTTCTTCTGCAGAAGAAGCATAAACGGTGGTGCGCTTGCTCTTTTCATAACCGTACAAATGAGGCTGGTGGGGATTCGCCTTGTCAGCGGAAGTATGCTCTGCCGCTTCTTTCTTGTCCGCCCTGATTTTATCGACGAATTCTTTCTGCCGATCTCCGATTTTTTCTAATTCCGCAAAGAAAGACATTTCCCCGTCTTTGCCGATAGACACGCCCATGCGCAGCACTTCGTCCTTGTGGTCTCCGAGCTGGTCCTTGACCTCGTCCAGTTTACCGACTGCTTCATCGAGAAGAGCGAGATTCTGATTCTTCACATCCTCGTCAGACGCCATACGCTCCAGCTCCTCCGGATCGATTAACACGCTGTATTCTTTCATGCCGCGGGAAAGATAAGAAGCAGCTTCTTCGTCCGATTCGTAATCAGCAACCATGAAATCCATGTTGCTGTACGTCTTTTTCAGTTCCTGCAGCAGTGCCTTTGCCTTTGTGCTTAACTGCACAGGATTGTTATTTGTCTTTTTTGAGGCATTTGCCCTGCCGGCAGTGTTTGTCTTGGATGTCTTGTCCTGTTCCTTTTTGTTTTTGACAGAATTGTCATAATAATTGTTCTGGTACGCGGTGTATCCGCTCACTTTGTTCATGAGTTGCCCTCCTTAGCCCATATCGTAAATCCGTTTACTTGGCGGCGTCCTGTTTTGAACGCTTCTTATAACATATATCGTATGAGGAAACGGTTTTCTTAAGGGTTTTGGCGTAAAAATATGTTTGTGGATGAAACGGAGGACTAGAGGGAAGTGGCTTTTAAAATTGACAAAAGGATAGATGCGTAGTATAAACAAATATAGAAAGTCTAGAAAACCGATAGGAAAAGGAAGATAGAGAAAAGAAAAGGGAAAAATTGAGAGAAAGGCGAAGTTGACATTATGAAAATTTCGACAAAGGGAAGATATGCGCTGCGATTGATGTTAGACTTGGCGCTGGATACCACCGGAGAGCCGGTACGGGTAAAAGATATCGCGGTGCGGCAGGAAATATCGGATAAATATCTGGAGCAGATTATCTCCACGCTGAACAAAGCCGGATATGTCAAGAGCATACGGGGACCGCAGGGAGGATACCGTCTGGTCAGAGAGCCGGAACAGTATACGGTGGGTATGATTCTTCGGCTGACGGAGGGCTCGCTTGCGCCGGTATCCTGCCTTCAGGATGAACCGAACATGTGCGCAAGAATGGAGCAGTGCGTGACTTTGCGGTTATGGAAGATGCTCTATGCAGCGATTGCCGATGTTGTGGATAAGGTGACTTTGGCAGATTTGGTGGAGTGGCAGCGTGAGCAGATGAATGGTGAAACCGGCGATAATATATAATCGTTCCTATAAAAACGAAAATACAAACAACATGCAATAGGGTCTTGAATTTTGGCAGCGGGCTATTGTACAATAGCAGATGGCAGGTGTGATAATCCATGCAGTGAGGAGTGTGCGGTTGGCAAAGTTATGGAGTCGTATCAAACATTTTAAACTGAATATTATGAATTATGATGTATTTTTGCAAATTTGTGCAGTGCTGCTCATAGTGGTGCATCTGACACTGATGATTACATTAGGATTGGCGGGCGAGATTTTTCTGAGCCGTGTGAATATTCTGAGCATCATAACGTATACTGTGGCTTTTTATTATGCCAGAAAGAATCGTATCAGGCTGGTTTACTATATATTTATTACGGAAATTCTTTTATATTCTTCATTGTCCGTGTACATATTAGGTGAGAGCACGCAGTTTGGTCTATATTGTCTGGCGATTATGCCGTTTACATTTCTGACAAGTTTTATACTGGGGTGTCAGAACGGGGGACAGAAAGTGTTTCACCCGTTAGTCAATTTCTTTGTGATTTGTGCCTTTTATTTTTTTGAGTGGGGAATGGGACGTTTCTGTGAACCGCTCTATGTAATTGAGAATGTTTCCATTGCAAATTTCTTACGCATTTTAAATATGCTGATTAATATTTTGTGTATTCTGTTTGGATGCAGTGTGCTTACCATGGTTGCGGTAGAAAATACGATGACGATTAAACGTAACATGGAAGAGATGGAGAGGCTGATGCATCGGGCGGAAGCGTCAAGCGAGGCAAAAAGCGCCTTTCTGGCAAATATGTCGCATGAAATCAGAACGCCCATGAATGCCATCTGCGGCATGACGGATATGCTTCTGGACGAGAATTTATCCAAACAGGGGAAAGAATATGTTGAGACAATTAAGACGTCTGGTGAAGGACTTTTGAGCATCATCAATGATATTCTGGATTTTTCTAAGATTGAATCAGGAAAGATGCCCATTATCCCTGAGGATTATTATTTTGCATCCATGATCCATGACATTATGAGCATGATGGAAATCCGTGTAAAAGGCAAGCCGGTGGAACTGATTGCAAAGGTGTCGGACAATGTACCGCGTAAGCTGTATGGGGATATCGGCAGGGTAAAGCAGATTATTATCAACATTATGGGGAATGCGATGAAGTTTACGCATGAAGGAACCATTACGCTTTGCGCATCTTGGCAGCCGGAAGAGAAAGATACGGGAAAGCTGCATATCAGTGTCACCGATACGGGCATCGGCATCAGGCAGGAGGATATACCGAAGCTGTTCCATTCCTTTGAACAGGTAGACATGCGCAAAAACCGGGGCGTGGAGGGAACCGGTCTGGGGCTGTCCATATCAAAGCTTCTGGTGGAAAGTATGGGCGGCAGTATTGATGTAACGAGTGAGTATGGCAAGGGCAGCACATTTACTTTTGATATCGTGCAGAAAGTCATTGATGCATCGCCATGCGAATATAGTAAGAACAAGAAGGTGATAGAACGCAAACAGTTTATCATTGATTTTAAGGCGCCGAAGGCGAAAGTGCTTGTCGTGGACGACAATAAAGTGAATCTCCGTGTGGCGACGGGACTCTTAAGAAAATTCGGTATCATGCCGGATTTGGTGGATAACGGACAGGACAGCGTTGATATGCTGCGCAGGCAGGTGCGGTATGATTTGATATTTATGGATCATATGATGCCGGAGCTTGACGGTATTGAAGCAACCAAGATGATACGCGCAATTGGCACGCCGTACACAGATAAAGTCCCCATCGTGGCATTGTCGGCGAATGCCGTCAAGGGAATGGAGGCTGAATTTCTGGTAGGAGGCATGAACGATTTTCTGCCAAAGCCAATTGACCTAGAGATGCTGGGCGCCATATTGAAAAAATGGCTGCCGCAGGATATCATTGAGGAGACGGAAACGTCATAAAACAAATGGATAATGTGAAAAGAGAGAAATACAAGCAGTGTCAGAAAGATATAGACAGCTTGAAGGAGGTAATGAGATGACAGAATCACAATACAAACGGGCAAACAGAGCGGTACTATCAGTAGTAATCGTGATATTGACATATTTTATTATAATTATGGGATTGTCGGCACTTACATCCAGAGAGGATTCGGCTCCTTACGCGAGAGTTTTTATATCAGTGCTTATGCTGATCGGAGCGATTGTATCTTATGTCTTATGGAAGAACCAGAAAAAGGGTGCGACCGCGATGATGATATGCGCCACGGTTGCTTATGCGGTAATTGTGTTGTTTGGAACGGGGACGGGGGTCTATGCATATGCATTTCCGGTATTGTTCGGCGCAATGGCATATTATAACAGAAGACTGCTGCTTACGGGAAATGGAGCGATTATTTTAATTAATCTGATTAGAACATTTCTGTTAGATAAGACGCAGCTTGAGGATTCTATCATGGCGCTGCTTACGATTGTGCTGGTGGCATACGCATCCTGTAAGGTTTCCAAGCTGTTGACAATGTTTAATGAAGAGAACGTGAATACCGTGGCGGAAGCGGCGGCGAAGCAGGAAGAAAGCCAGCAGAAGATGCTGCAGGTAGCCGGGAGTATTATTGAGAACTTTGACGGAGCCATGGGTAAGCTGACGGATTTGCAGGGCAATGTGGATACCAGTAATTTTGCCATGACAAATATTGCGGAAAGCACCGACGCAACGGCGCAGTCCATTCAGAGACAGGCTGATATGTGTATGGATATCCGCAGCAGTACAGATGCGGTCGGGGACAGTATACAGAAGCTGATTGCAGCTTCCGACAGGACAAATGCGATGGTCATGCAGGGGGCGGAAGTTGTTGAGAACCTGAGAAAACAGGCGCAGAATGTGGAGAGCGCGAGCAATGAAACGGTGGAAGTCAGCAACCGGCTGAGCGAGAAGGTAGAGAATGTGCAGAACTTTATCGGAGCGATTTTATCGATTTCCAATCAGACAAACCTGCTTGCGCTGAATGCCTCCATCGAAGCGGCGCGTGCAGGCGAAGCAGGAAAAGGGTTTGCGGTAGTTGCAGAGGAAATCAGACAGTTGTCGGAGCAGACTAAAGAAGCGTCCAACAGCATTACAAATATTATCGGTGAGCTGATTCAGGATACCAAGCATGTGAATGAGAGTGTGGACAGTGCTGTGATGTCTATCACAAAGCAGAGTGAGTTGATTGAAGAGACAAAAGAAAAATTTGAGTCGGTGGATGCGGAAGTGCAGAACATGGTACAGAGTGTGAAAGCGAGCGAGGAGATTATCCGCAGTATCATAGATAACACCAATGCAATTTCCGATGATATTTCGCAGTTATCAGCCACCAGTGAAGAAGTAGCAGCTTCCAGTGTGGAAGGATTAAAGACTTCCGAGGCAACGGTGCAGAACATGCAGGCATGCAAGGAAATGCTTGAGGAGATATTCAATCTGGCAAAGCAGTTACAGTAACGTTTTGTATAAGAACGGGAAAGTCGGACGATGGTAATGAATGGGAGACAGAACAGATGATAAAAGCCGATGCGGTAACAGAATTATCGCATCGGCTTTTTTGTGTTATTCAGGAAATGCATTTTATCTAGCAATACTCACGCATGTTAATAAAATTGTAATAGGGAAGCGCATCCTTCGTGTAGCCGCTTGTGCGGATGTGGATGTGCTTCTCCTGCTCCCGCTCACACGCTTCATCCAAAACCTTGGAAAAAAATGTCTGTGCAAAGGCTTGGGATGAATTCTGCTTGGACTGGTGATTTTTGTCATTGGAAGAAATCTTCTTTAACGGGGTAATCGCCGTAACCGCTTCGACTTTATAATTCCTTTCATATGCATATGCTGCGATAATCCCTCCTTGGATAGCATGATAGTGAACCTCTTGTTCTATTAATAATATCGGCATAATTTCCTGTTTCTTAACATTATTTTAACAGATAAAAATAAAAAAGAAAAGAGAAATGTCAAACAATTTGAAAAGAAAAAAAGAATTGCAAGTACAAAAAAGTTAATTGAGTTGGAGGATAATTGTTAAAAATGACGGAAATGAGAAGATGTTGTATTAAAATAAATACATATTGTACAATGAGATGTCGTGCTGTTATAATAAAAAGAAGCATATCAGTCTTTTTGACTGTCAGTGAAGCAGAAAATTATGTGAAAAGGGTGGTAATATGAAGCAGTACCGAACAAGAAAATTAAGTATCCGGAATAAAATTGTGTTACCGGCAAGTTTGATGATTGTAATACTCTGTACCGTGATGGGAGTCAATTCATATATGCGCACGGAAGAAGGGCTGGTTGCGCTGGGAGTGGAAGAGGCGCGGATGGCGGCGGTGATTTCTTCGCGGGTAGTCGATGCAGAGAAGCTTAATGGTTTGACGCCCGGGGCGGAGGAAAGTGAGGCATATGAGGAGATTCTTACCACGCTGCAGGGCATCAGGCAGGACTGCGGCATCCAGTATCTGTATACGTTATATACGGACGGCAGCAAGGTATATTACGGGATTGATACGGATACTTCACAGAGCCATGCGGCATTCGGGCAGCCCTTTGAGGTGTCCTATCATGAACTGCAGGGCGTTTTTGACGGGGAAGCCTATGTACAGGATTATATTGATTCCACAGAGGAGGGAGACTTAATTTCAGCTTATATGCCGGTTCTTGGTGTTGACGGTAAGGTTGTGGCTATCGTTGGCTGTGATTATGATGCTTCGGGGGTGATTCAGCGGCTGAATACAATTCTCCGGCAGACGGCAGGCATTACGGTGATTTGTCTTGCGGCGGCGCTCCTTATGCTCAATTTAATTGTAGGACGCATCATCAGGAGTCTTCGCGTTGTGGATGGTAAAATCTATGAATTGGTACATAACGAGGGTGATTTGACGCAGACATTGGATGTGACAACCGGCGATGAGATGGAGCTGATTGCCAACAATGTGAATGCATTGTTAAGCCATATTCGGAATATCATGTTAAATATTGCTGGTAATTCTGATGAGCTGAATGCATCTTCCCGCATGATGGCTGAGAATTTGACGAGCGCTGGAGACAATATCTCAGACGTTTCTGCGACCATGGAAGAAATGAGTGCGGCAATGGAAGAATCCAGTGCGTCTTTGGATCAGGTGAATGATTCCATCGGGGTGGCGTTTGAATCAATTGAAGAGATTTATCATCAGTCTGAAGAGGGCAGCCGTTTATCGGATCAGATTAAGCAGAATGCACTGGAAATATATGACAAGGCGGTGGAGAACAGACAAAGCGCAGAGCGGCAGGCAGCAGACATGGCGGCGTCGGTTCAGGATAAAATCGAAAAATCAAGAGCGGTTGAGCAGATTAAGGAGCTTACGAGGAATATTATAAGTATTACGGAAGAGACCAATCTGTTAGCGTTGAATGCAAGTATTGAAGCGGCGAGAGCCGGAGAAGCGGGGAGAGGCTTTGCGGTAGTGGCGGACGAAATCGGCAAGCTTGCATCAAATTCTGCAGGGGCAGCGACGGAAATCCAGAAGGTGACGGCAAAGGTCATTGAATCGGTTGACGAGCTGGCGGCAGAGTCGGAGGAAATGATTGCATTTATGAATGAGACGGCGATGGGCGGTTATGAGCAGTTATTGGAGACCAGTGAGAATTATCAGAACGATGTGGGAAGCATGAACGAGATGATGCAGAGATTTGCTGCGGAAAGTAAGGAATTACGAAGCAGCATGGACAGCATCAGGGAAATGGTGGAAGGCGTTAAAACGGCAGTAGGAGAGAGTGCACTGGGAATCAGCAATGTGTCAGAAGTGACGGTGACTTTGACAGGCAGGGTTGCGGATATCGGGCACAAAGCGGATTCCAATATGGGGATTGCCGGACAGCTTAACAGTGAGGTGAGTAAATTTAAGCTGCAATAATAATCCGGACAGAAATCTCGATAGAAATACGCGATAAGATTCTTCCTTATTGCAGTTTTTTGTGTTAAAATAATATTGTGCACGCATAAAATCAATGTGCAGGTGTAATTAGGGCTTGACAAAATTCTACATATTCGTTAGGCTTGTGGACGGTAAGAGGAAGAAAACAGAGGATAACGGGCTATATGAAATATAAAAAAATTAATGATGCAACAGTACAGTGTATTATTACGGAAGAGGATATGATAGAGTATGGTCTGACACTGTCTGATATTTTCGAGCGCAATGAGAAGGGAGAAGGGTTTCTCCGGGACATTATTGAACGCGCACATGAGGAGGTCGGCTATACAATCAGCGGAGAAAGCATTGCCATGCAGATTACGCCGCTTAAAGATAAAGGGCTGGCGGTTACCTTTACAAATGAAGGACCGGCGGGATTCAGAGATATTTTACAGCATTTGAAGGAAGTGCTGCAAGGTGTCAGCGCGGAACTGAACAGGCAGGAAGAGGAAGAACAGAGGCTGAAAGAGCAGGAGAGAGCCGCGGTTGATAACAGCCGGCATATGTTTGTTTTTGCTACGCTTCATCAAGTGATGCAGTATACTGCGTCGATTCCCGCTGATATTTCCGTGAAGAGCCACCTTTATAAAGAGGGCGAAGCATACTATCTGGTGATGGAGAAGAACAGGTTGTCATACAGGACGTTTAACAAGATAAGTGCGATGGCGGTGGAATTCGGGAATTTGATTGCGGTCACCGAGGAGAAGATGCAGTATCTTGAAGAGCATGGAGAATGTCTGATTGCCAACAGAGCAGTGAACAGACTTCGCAAAATATCCATGGTGTAGGATAGAAGCATTGAGTAGTCGTAGAGAGTTTCTGCTTTTGGCAGGAAGGTTTGTTTGTATCGTATATGCTGCCATGTTCGGGCATTATGCGCGGATATGGCAGCAATTATCATGTCCCAGAATGGGACGGGCAGGAAGCTTATCTGACCATGTAAGAAATGGAAGTATCCCTGTCACATCGTGGCGGGGTTAAAAAAATATAGAATGGAGTTATTATGAGTAATCGAACAAAAGGAAACGGAAGATTTGACGAATTTACGGAGAGGGAGATGGCGGCACGACAGCAGGAAGAAGAACCATGTATGCGCTATGAAGATGCAAGGATTGACGAAAGAATACTGCGTGCAGTCAAGGAATTGGGGTTTGACCGGATGACGCCGATTCAGGAGCAGGCAATTCCCCTTTTTATGACAGGACAGGATATTATCGGACAGGCACAGACAGGCACGGGCAAGACGGCGGCCTTTGGCATTCCGATTTTACAAAGGATTGATCCGGATAACCGGAATTTGCAGGCGGTTATTCTGTGCCCCACCAGAGAGCTTGCGATGCAGGCGGCGGATGAACTGCGTAAGTTTTCCAAGTATATGCAGGGAATCAAAGTGCTTGCGATTTATGGCGGGCAGGATATTGTCAGGCAGATTAAGGGGTTAAAGGGCGGTGTACAGATTGTGGTCGGTACGCCGGGAAGAGT
The DNA here is from genome assembly GCA_947564735.1 of uncultured Lachnospiraceae bacterium. Lineage (GTDB taxonomy): Bacteria > Bacillota > Clostridia > Lachnospirales > Lachnospiraceae > UBA3282. Next base: position 32,206 of record CANOEC010000041.1, read on the forward strand.
GATGGATCATATGCGCAGGCATACACTGAAGATGGAGCATGTGCGCGTCGTGGTGCTGGATGAGGCGGATGAAATGCTCAATATGGGATTTCGCGAGGATATCGAGACGATTCTGCGGGAAATGCCGGAAGAAAGACAGACAGGGCTATTTTCTGCGACGATGCCGAAACCTATCTTGGAGCTTACAAAGGCGTACCAGAAAGATGCGGCGTATATACGGATGACACCGAAGGAAGTGACGATTCCGCTTATCAAACAGGCGTATTATCAGGTGCGTAAACAAGATAAGGAAGAAGTACTCTGCCGTCTGATTGATTATTATGACCCGAAACGCGCTTTGATTTTCTGCAATACCAAGCGCATGGTGGATGAGCTGACAGAGCATTTAAAAAGCCGCGGCTACGAGGCGGAGGGGCTGCACGGCGATTTGACCCAGCATCAGAGAGATACGGTGATGAATCTGTTCCGCAGTGGAAGAGCGGGCATTCTGATTGCAACTGACGTGGCGGCAAGAGGCATTGACGTGAGCGATGTGGAAGCGGTTTATAATTATGATGTGCCGGAGGATATTGAATACTATGTGCACAGAATCGGCAGAACGGGGCGCGCCGGTAAGACAGGACGGTCCTTTACGCTGGTGGTGGGCAGAGAAGTATATAAGATACGTGATATTGAGCGTGTCTGTCATACGAAAATAGGAGAGCGGAAAATTCCCAGCGCAGCAGATATCATGCAGCGTAAAGCGGCAAAAATCTTAAAAGAGGCGGTCAAGGTAATCGAACAGCAGGATATCAGCCGTGCAACAGAGTACATTCTGGATGAAACAGCGCTGGGACAGTACAGTGCGACACAGATCGCGGCGGCGTTCATGCAGATGAAGCTGGGAGATGAAATTGAGGATATCAAGCCGGAAAAATTCTTATTTGAGAAAAAGGATGGCAGACGGGGCGGCAGACAAAGTTACCGGAATAATTCGGGTAAGCCGGGACGCCGAAACGATGCAGATAAGCCGAGACATCGGAATGAAGCAGATAAGCCGGGACGCCGGAATGAAGCAGATAAGCCGAGACACCGGAATGACTCGGATAAGTCAAGACACAGAAATGATGATACCAGACAGCGCGGAAGGAATGAAAAGTCTTATCGGGGAGAAAAAGAAACTTATACGGAAAACAGGAACAGCCGCTATGCAGCGCTGCGCATCAAGACGAAAAAACAAGGGAAATAGATTGAATAATCATAGGACTGATTTATCATAGGACGAGTTCATGACCATGGTCTTTCAGCCATTTGCGGGCAGCACGGTAGTCCGGGCAGACAGATTCTACTTTCTGCCAGAACGCGGCGGAATGATTCATGTGGGTTAAGTGACACAGTTCATGCACGACGACATAGTCAAGAACGGCGGGCGGGGCAAGCATAAGGCGCCAGTTGAAGGAAAGAGTGCCCTTGGAACTGCAGCTTCCCCAGCGGGTTTTCTGGTCTCTGATGGAGATACGCTGATAGGAGCCGCCGGTATATTGCTGATAGTAGGCGGCGCGCTTTGGAAAATATTCTTTTGCTGCAGCGATATATCTCTGCTCCAGTGCGGCGCGCTGCGTGTCGGTCAGGTCGGATTGCGGACGTTCGCTTCGTTGTTTCTGCACTTCCAGATATCTGGTGATAATCCAGAGACGTTTCTCGATGAGGAGATGACGGATTTCTTTTTCTGTGGTGCACAGGGGGACGCGAAGCGTGATTTCAGCTTCAGGTGAAATGCTGATGGAACAGCTTTTGCGTCTGCTGCGGATCAGCGTATAGGGAAGGTCGTACAGTTTGCTCTGATACTGAATGCGGATATGATTTTCGGTTGAGATTATGGTATCGTTATCGTTCTTCATAGTCGTTTTCCTTATATATGGATTATATCATATCATGCAACAGTCTGGCACGCAATGTCATTTGATAAATCCGGATGCATTGTGACAGTTCAGCCTTCCATGCTGGTAAAACTATGATATGGCGTCCGATATGAGGAACAATGTTTCCTAGACAAAATCCTATCATATATGCTAGTATTGTGAATATGTGGGATACTGATGTATGACGTGTAGAAGTTTGTGTCTGTGTTCACTTGACACAAACTTGTGATACGCGAAAAGCGTGCGCAGAAATGAGGAATTAATATGAGTCACGATAACGGTAATTTAGCTATGGGGCATGAGCGGACAAACATGTCTGACGCAGAGGGTAGGCAGATAGCTAAAAAGAGACCAGTTGATGAAGAAAATACGATGAACAGGAAGAAACTCTCAGACGAGGATGAACAGGGGGCAAAAAAGAAGCCGGTCAGCACAAAAAAACCGGCGGTGAAGAAGCCGGCGGAGGGAGAAAATCCGGCGGCGAAGAGGAAGCCGGCAGAGGCAGGAAAAACAGCGGCAAAGAAGAAAGCGGCAGAAGAAGAGAATCCGGCGGCGAAGAGGAAACCGGCGGAG
>CANOEC010000042.1 GCA_947564735.1 uncultured Lachnospiraceae bacterium
CAGAGTCTTTTTGAAAAAACGTGAATATTCATTTTTAATTAATTCTTAGCGTTTACTTCGTCAAATGTCTTGACAAGATCGTCCGCAGGAGCGGATGTGATAAGCGACACGATGACATTGACAAGCAGAGCGACAATAAAAGCGGGAAGAAGTTCGTAAATAGCGAATACGCCGCCTAATGTGGCAATGCCGTATTTCCAGACAAAGACCATAATACCACCGGTAATCATGCCGGCAAGGGCACCCTGCTTATTGGAGCGTTTCCAGAATAAGGCAAGCAAAACAACCGGACCGAATGCGGCGCCGAAGCCTGCCCATGCAAAAGATACGATGGTGAAGATGGAGCTGTCTGGGTTCTGCGCAATAAATACGGCAATCAGAGAAATGATGATAACCGTGATTCTTGCGATGCGCAAAGAAGTTTTGGTATCCAGCTTCTTTTTACCAAAGTCCTGTACCAGATTCTGGGAGATGCTTGAAGCAGCAGCAAGAAGCTGTGAGTCCGCAGTTGACATGGTAGCAGCTAAGATACCAGCCAAAATAACACCTGCTATTAATGCGGGAACAACGCCGTGTGAACTGAGTGCGGAAGCAATCTGGATGATGACTGTTTCTGAATTATTTCCTTCCAGCATAGGTATGATGCCGGCTTGGGACATACTGACACCGAGAATGCCGATAAAGACTGCGATTGCCATAGAGATGACAACCCATACGGAAGCGATTCTGCGGGATAATTTCAATTTATTTTCATCTTCAATCGCCATAAAGCGAAGCAGGATGTGCGGCATACCAAAATAGCCCAGTCCCCATGCGAGCATGGAGGCAATCATAAGGGGCGTATAAGGCTTAGAGGATGCGGTTTCCGCAACATAGGTCTGCACCATGCTCAGATAGCCGGGAAGCTCTTTCGCATTTGCAATGACAGTACCGAAGCCGCCGGTTGCCACGGCGCCGAAAACAACAACGATAACAAGTGCTATTGTCATGGTGATGCTTTGGATCAAGTCTGTGGTGCTCACGGCTAGAAATCCGCCAAGCGTACAGTACAATACGATGACGGCAGCGCTTAAGAGCATTGCCAGCATATAATTCATGCCGAACAGTGTGCTGAACAATTTGCCGCAGGCGGCGAATCCGGAGGCGGTATAAGGTACAAAAAAGATTACGATAACCACAGCGGCGATGCAGGTAAGAATATGCTTATCATCACCATATCGCTTGGCAAAAAATTCGGGAATCGTGATGGCGCCTATCTTGTTTGAATAGCGTCTGATGCGCTTTGAAACAAGCAGCCAGTTAAAATATGTACCAATTGCCAGACCAATCGCGGTCCATCCGACATCTGCGATACCGGAAATATAGGCAAGACCGGGCAGTCCCATCAACAGGTAACTGCTCATATCGGATGCCTCCGCACTCATAGCGGTAACAAAGGGACCGAGCTTGCGCCCGCCGAGATAAAACTCATCTGCCTGCGTGTTTTTTTTGGAAAAAGAAATACCAATATAAATCATTCCGCACAGGTAGACGACAATTGAAATAATAATGCAAATTTGCGATGTCATAATTTTTCTCCTCATTTCTCTTTTCGTTCTGTACAACATTAGTATTATATATGGTATGCAGGCGGTATGCAAGAAAAGTTTTTATAGTCGAGGAGCGATTTCGGATTTGTGTTGTATGCAGAGTTAGGATTCGGACAGAGTTTGTACAGACGGCAGTGGGAGATTGGTCGAGGTGGCGCGGTGATGATAACGGGGATACAATCGGACGATACATGAAGGACGATGGGGCAGGCAATAAGGAAATTGACAGACGGACGATGAATCGGTAGTATGGTATATATTAGGAAAAAGACAGGAGAAAAGATGGATACGAATGTGAAACTTCCGCAGGCTTTTCTTGACAGGATGGCGGGACTGTTAGGGACAGAGTATGACAGCTTTCTGGCTAGCTATCATGCAGAGAGACATTACGGTCTGCGCAACAATCCGCTCAAGTCTTCCGAGGAGCAGTTTACAGAGAAAATGCCCTTTGATTTAGAACCGGTCAGTTGGGCGAGAGAGGGGTATTATTACCATGCTTCAAAACAGCCGGGCAGACATATTCTGCATGAGGCGGGCGCTTACTATATTCAGGAGCCTTCGGCGATGGCTGTCGTTGAGATTCTCGACCCGAAGCCGGGTGAGCGTATTCTGGATCTGTGTGCCGCGCCGGGCGGAAAGAGCACGCAGATTGCGGGCAGAATGAACGGCGAGGGATTGCTTGTGTCTAATGAAATCATTGCAGGCAGGGCAAAAATTCTTTCCCAGAACATTGAGCGTATGGGTGTGCGAAACTGTGTGGTATGTAATGAGACACCGGAACGCATGGCGGCTTTCTTTCCGGCATTTTTTGACAGAATCGTAGTAGATGCGCCGTGTTCGGGGGAAGGAATGTTCCGTAAAGATGAAACGGCAGTGGCGGAATGGAGCGAGGAGCATGTGGAAATGTGCGCCCAAAGACAGTATGGAATATTGATGGAAGCGGCAAAGATGTTAAAGTGCGGCGGTGTGCTCGTTTATTCTACCTGTACCTTTGCGCCGGAGGAGAATGAAGGTGTTATCAGCAGGTTTCTGAAAGAACATGAGGATTTTGTCATTGAGCAGGTTCCCCATGACGAAGCATTTCTTGCAGGAAGAGCGGAATGGACTGAGGAACCGGCGCAGGGTCTTTCGTATACGATGCGTCTTATGCCCCATCGACTGAAGGGAGAGGGGCATTATATCGCACGGCTGTGCAGGCGGGGGATGGAGAAGATACCGGCAGAGACGCATACGAGGGAAGAGGTGTATACGCAGAAAGAGACGCATACGCAGGAGCGTGTGAAAAATGTGCGGCACAAACATGGTGCCGGGGGCGGGAAAGATAACCCGGAAAACAGGGCGGACGGTATCTGCAGCTTTCTGACGAAAGAAATCGGGCTTCCAGAAGATTGGATTCAAAAACAGCATGGCAGAATCGAGAGGTTTGGTGAGCAGATTTATCTGGTACCGGAACAGATGCTCCCGATGCAGGGCATGAAAGTGATTCGTCCCGGGCTCCATCTGGGGACGGATAAGAAGAACAGAATTGAGCCGGCACATGCGCTTGCACTTTCACTTGGCATAGAAGAGGGCACAAGGACGGTGGAATTGACAGAGCAGGAGGCTGAACGGTACCTTTGTGGGGAGAGTCTGCCGTACGATGCGGCGAAGGGATGGATACGATTGACGTATCTGGGCTATCCGCTCGGCTTTGGTAAGGCATCGAACGGACAGTTAAAGAACCATTATCCCAAGGGGCTGCGGATAACAAGGAGGTAGGAAGATGACAGAATGGTTACAAACAGCGGTGTTTTATGAGATTTACCCGCAATCGTTTAAAGATTCTGACGGAGACGGAATCGGCGATTTGCAGGGCATTGTGGAGAAACTGGATTATATTAAGGGGCTGGGGTGTAACGCCATCTGGATGAACCCGTGCTTTGATTCACCCTTTAAGGACGCTGGATATGACGTGCGGGATTACAAAAAGGTTGCGCCGCGCTATGGGACGACGGAGGATATGAGAAGGCTTTTTGATGAAGTGCATAGGAGAAAGATGCATATTCTCTTAGACTTGGTGCCGGGTCATACGTCCGAGGAACATCCGTGGTTTCAAGAGAGCGGAATGGACGGTGTAAATGCATATTCGGATCGCTATATCTGGACGGATAACTGGTTTCAGAGGGCAGAAGGTCTTGCTTATATAGCGGGGGAGCGGGAGCGCAACGGCGCCTATATCATTAATTTCTTTAAGTGCCAGCCGGCGCTGAATTACGGCTTTTTACATCCACAGGAGGACTGGCAGAAGCCCATGGATCATCCGGCATGTCTTGCAACCAGAGAGGCAATGATAGATATCATGTGTTATTGGCTGGAAATGGGATGTGACGGTTTCCGTGTGGATATGGCGGATTCTCTCGTGAAGAATGACGATGAGGTAAAAAGCGGCACTTGTCTGGTATGGAAAGATATGCTGGGCAGAGTAAGGGAACGTTATCCGCAGGCTGCGTTTGTGTCCGAGTGGAACATGCCGGAATCGGCGATTTGCAGGGCGGGTTTTCAGATGGACTTTTTCCTTGACTGGTCCGGAAACGGATACAACCTGTTGATGCGTGACTATGACGATAAGGGACGGGATAACAGCTTTTTTAGGAAAGACAGCACGAGAAACATACAGGATTTCTTAAAAGAATACCTTCCTAAGTATGAGGCGGTCAAAGAGAAAGGAATGTATTGTCTGATTACGGGCAATCATGATATGATTCGTGCCGCATATCATCTGGACGAAAAGGAATTGAAACTTGCCTATGCGTTTCTTCTGACATTGCCCGGCGCACCTTTCATTTACTACGGGGATGAAATTGGTATGCGCTATCAGAAACTTCCTTGTAAGGAAGGCGGTTATACAAGGACGGGGTCAAGAACGCCGATGCAGTGGGATAACAGCAAGAATCATGGATTTTCTAAGGCGGATGCGTCACAGTTGTATCTGCCGACGGACAGCGCTTTGGATGCGCCCACCGTGGAGGAACAACAGAAGCGTGAAGATTCTCTTTATCATACAGTCAGAGAAATACTGGAAATCAGAGGGAAACAGGAAGCGTTTGCAAGACATGATAATCTCGAAATTTTGTCTGTGGAAGAGAACAGAAGAAGTTTTGTATACAGACGCGGCAATCTGATAATGCTCTGCAATCCGTCGGGGCAGGCGGAAACGTTGGAACTGAGGCTGACGGAAAGTGCTGTTATATGGCTCATGGGGGCTGTGGAAACAGACGCAGACAGATGTACGATAGGAGCACAATCTTTTGCGATATACAGGGTAGTATAATAAGCTGCAAACGGGCTGTTTGCGGCAGATTGATGCCGGTTGATGGCAGGAAATTTGCCGTAATTAGCCCCTTGTAAAATAATCCCGGCTGGAATATACTAGATATGGGGTCTGCTTTTTCGACAAAATACCCTAATTTGTGCTTGGGAGCGCTATCTATGTTATTTTCCAGTGTGGGATTTTTGTTCCGGTTTCTACCGGTTTTTATGCTGATATATTTACTGGTTCCCGCCAAGTACCGCAACTTTGTACTGCTGGTGGGGAGTCTTATTTTCTATGGGGTGGGGGAACCTTATTTTGTTCTTCTGCTTATTTTTTCAATGCTTATCAATTATGGTCTTAGCAGGTATATGTTCTGGGAACCGCGTTCTCCGCAGCAGAACCGCGCAGAAAAGAGGGCAAGGCGTAAAAAAGTGGCGCTTGTGTCATCGCTTGTCATTGATTTCGGGTTATTATTCGTATTTAAATATTGGGATTTTGCGGCTGAAAATATCAACAGTCTTGCCGGTCACAAGCTACTGCCGGTGCTTTTGCTGACCCTTCCGCTGGGAATCAGCTTTTACACATTTCAGATGGTTTCTTATCAGGTGGACTGTTACCGTGGAACGCAGAAAGAACCGGCGGATTTGATTTCTTTTGCGTCTTATGTGAGTATGTTCCCGCAGTTAATAGCAGGTCCGATCGTACGTTACGATGAAGTTGCTGACCGAATGAGGAGCCGGAAAATCAGAATACGCAATATCGAAAACGGTTTGAAGCTTTTTACGGTAGGACTGGGGCTTAAGGTACTGCTGGCGAACCAGATTGGCACTTTATGGAATACGATTATGACGGCAGGCGCCGGGAATCTGCATGCGTCAGTGGCGTGGCTTGGCGCAATTGCCTATTCGTTTCAGATATATTTTGATTTCTGGGGATATTCCGTTATGGCAATGGGGCTGGGAAAAATGCTGGGATTTCGGATACCGCGAAATTTCGACAATCCCTATACATCGCGGTCCATCTCGGAATTCTGGCGCAGGTGGCATATTACGCTGGGAAGATGGTTTCGTGAGTATGTCTATTTTCCGTTAGGAGGCAGCCGTAAGGGAAGGCTGCGGACTATCGGTAACCTCTTTGTTGTGTGGACATTTACCGGTTTGTGGCATGGTGCAGACTGGAATTTTCTGTTGTGGGGGCTGACCTTTTTCCTGCTTCTTACGATAGAAAAAAATACATATGGAAGAAAATTGGAGAGCACAAGGGTTATCGGGCATCTCTATACACTGCTTTTGATTCCGATTACATGGGTTATTTTTGCAATTACGGATATCAGACAGCTGGTTTTGTACCTCGGAAATATGTTTGGCGTCCATACATCGACGGTAATGGTGGGTGGACAGCAGCTCATGCGGTATCTGCAGGAATATTGGGTGTTATTAATTGCGTGCATTCTGTTTGCGACACCGTTTCCGGGGAAACTGTATCATAAATACCGTGACAGATGGTTCGCGGTCATTCTCTGTCTGGTCATTTTCTGGTTTTCGGTGCATGAGATTATGGTGGGAGCAAATAACCCGTTTTTGTATTTTAGATTTTAGACGGAATAGGATTGATATATATGAGTAAGAAGAAATCAACGGATGTAAAAAAAAGAAAACAGCAGGGAGCACAGCCGAACAAACGTCAAGGAAAGCCAGTACAGCAACCGGAAAAACGTCAAGAGAAGCATTCGCAGAAACAGCTAGAGAAGAGGCTTGACAAACAACAGGGGAAACAGCCACAGAAAAAGCGGCAGAGGAACCAGACGGTAAAGTATCAGGACAAACAGCAGGGGATAAGGAAATGGCGGGAAATCTTTTATAACTGTCCATACCTTCTTGCCGTAGCGTGTACTTCGCTTGCGGTGATGATTTATTCGGATGAGATTGGAATCAGAGCCATCGCGAGGGAGGCGGAAGCAGCCGCCGCACAGGTGATGGGGGGTGGGGTGACCACGCAGGGTCCATCTGTGGAGACGATGGCACAGCAGCCGGCGATGGAGGCGACAGATTTGGAAACACTGGACGGAAATGAAGGAGAGAATGTGGAAAATGCAGGAGAATGCAAGGAGGATAAAAACGAAATAGAAGAAAACAATGATTTCTTAAATGATTATGAAATAGAAGAAACAGCAGAAGAAATGGACAAAGTAATTAAAGGAGTTACGAAATTTGAGACTTATGAGCCACAGGAAACAGATTCGCGCTATTATTCTGATGCAGGAAAAATTGCATTGACGACAGAGTATCCCTACAGCATGGAAAACGATAGTTATTTTAATGATGCCGCTTTTCTGGGAGACTCCAGAACGTTAGGTATCTCGGATTATGCCGGACTGGATGCCGCCGATTTTTATTGTGACAGCGGCATGACGATTTTTAAACTTTTGGAAGCGGATGGGGTTACTTATCAGAAGACGGGTGAGAAGGTAGATTTATCACAAGTGTTACAGCAGAAGAATTATGGAAAGATTTATATCATGCTGGGAATGAATGAGCTTGGGTACGGAAATACGCAGATGTATTTTGAAAAATACCGGGAAGTCGTGAAACAGATTAAGGAATGGCAGCCGGAGGCGCTTATTTTTATTATGGCGAATCTGCATGTCAGCCGGGAGAAGAATAATGCGGAAACAGAGTTCAATAATATCAATATCAACGACAAGAATGCGGCTTCGGCACGGCTGGCAAACGGCACGGATATTTTTTATCTGGATGCCAACCCGTTGTTTACCGATGCAGAGGGCTTTCTGAATGCGGAGCTTACGTTTGACGGTGTACATCTGTATGCCCAGCACTATGATGTATGGCGGCAGTTTTTACTGGAACATGCCGTTGAGCCGAAGATAGAGACAGCAGAAGAGGCGGAGGGTGAGCATGGAGAAAATCCGTTTAAATAAATATCTGGCGTCCTGCGGAATCTGTTCCAGACGGGATGCGGATAAGCTGATTGAGCAGGGCGTTGTCACGGTGGACGATAAAAAAGCCGAGCCGGGTATCAAGGTGACCGGTCAGGAGAAAATCTGCGTTCGGGGGAAAAAAGTTGCAGGGCGTGATAAAAAGGTGGTACTTGCGTATTATAAACCAAGAGGTATTGTCTGTACGGAACGGGATGTACATGCAAAGAAAATTGTGACGGAAGAAATCCATTATCCGGTGCGCGTTACTTATGCGGGAAGGCTGGATAAGGATTCGGAAGGACTGCTTTTGATGACCAATGACGGTGCGCTGATTGAAGCAATGATGCGCGGTATGAACCGTCATGAGAAGGAATATATCGTTAAAGTCACAAAAGAATGGGACGAAGAGGCGCTGGTGCATATGCGGCAGGGGGTATATCTTGAAGAACTGGGTGTGACGACCCGTCCGTGTACGGTTGAGAAAATCGGACCCAAAACGATACGGATGGTGTTGACGCAGGGGCTAAACAGACAAATCCGCCGTATGTGCAAGACGCAGGAGTACGAAGTATTTTCTCTTAAAAGAACACGTGTTATGAATATAACGCTTGGAGATTTGAACCCTGGAGAATACCGGGAACTGACAGATGAGGAAAGTGCGCGCCTGTATAGGGAATGCGGATTCGACGATAGGGCATGGAAAGAATAAGAAATGGCAGGTATCTTTGAGATGGATGAAGGCACAATGAATCGGATGAAAGAATTGGTGTTGCTCTTAAATCAGGCTTCCAAGGCGTATTATGCACAGGACACGGAGATCATGAGCAATTTTGAGTATGACCGCCTATATGATGAACTGACGCAGTTAGAAGAAAAAACGGGTGTTATTATTGCGAACAGCCCTACGCTGCATGTCGGGTATGAGGCGGTGGAGGAGCTTCCAAAAGAAAGGCATGACCAGCCCATGCTCTCACTGGCAAAGACGAAAAGCAGAGAGGAGCTTCGTGACTGGTTAAACGGCAGGGAAGCGCTGTTGTCGTGGAAACTGGATGGTCTCACCATCGTTCTGACATATGCAGGGGGCAGACTGGTGAAAGCAGTCACCAGAGGAAACGGGGAGGTGGGAGAGGTAGTCACGAACAATGCCAGAGTATTTCGCAATGTTCCGTTGTCGATTCCTTTTCAGGGGGAGTTGATTCTGCGGGGCGAGGCGGTGATTACCTACAGTGAATTTGAGAAGATTAACAGCCGGATTGAAGAGGCGGAGGCGAAGTACAAGAATCCGAGGAACCTTTGCAGCGGTTCCGTAAGACAGCTTAACAATGAAATTACGGCGACACGTAATGTTCATTTCTACGCCTTCTGCCTCGTCAAAGCGGATGGCGCAGTGTTCCATAATTCCCGGGCGGAGCAGTTTGCGTTCCTTGAAAAGCAGGGGTTTGACGTGGTGGAAAGCAGACTGGTGAACCCGGATACCATTTTGGAGGAAATTGCTTATTTTGAGAATAAGATAGCTGTCTATGATGTCCCGTCTGACGGGCTTGTACTGACTTACGAGGATATTTCATACGGACAGTCACTGGGAAGAACCGCCAAGTTCCCACGGGATTCCATTGCATTTAAATGGGCGGATGAGCTGCGGGAGACGACGCTTCGTGAGATAGAATGGAGCGCCAGCCGGACGGGGTTAATCAATCCGGTAGCAATTTTCGAGCCGGTGGAGCTGGAGGGTACAACGGTAAGCCGTGCGTCGGTCCATAATATTAGCATCGTCAGAGGTTTGCAGCTTGGAATCGGCGACCGCATCACGGTCTACAAGGCGAATATGATTATTCCGCAGATCGCTGAGAATCTGACGAAGAGCGGCAATTTGGAAATACCGCAGACTTGTCCGGTGTGCGGTCAGCCGACGCAGATCAGACAGGTGAATGATGTGCAGTCCCTTTACTGTAGTAATCCGGACTGCGATGCCAAGAAAATCAAGGCGTTTACTTTGTTTGTAAGCAGAGACGCCCTCAACGTGGACGGGTTGTCGGAATCCACATTAGAGAAGTTTCTTGCCAGAGGATTTCTGCATGAGTTTGCGGATATTTTCCGTCTTGACAGGTATGAGCAGGAAATTACGCAGATGGACGGGTTTGGTGAAAAGTCCTATGGCAATCTGATGGAAAGTATCGAGAAAGCCAGAAATACCACGCTTCCGCGGGTTATTTACGGATTGGGGATCGAGAATGTAGGAGTAGCGAATGCCAAGCTTTTGTGCAGATATTTTCAGTTTTCATTGGATAAACTGCGGGAGGCGACAACGGAAGAACTGAGTGATATTGATGGGGTTGGCGAAGTGATTGCCGCTGGTATATGCGAATATTTTCATGATGCAAAGCAGATGGCGCAGTTAGACCGACTGTTGGAAGAGGTGCATATTGAGCAGGAGACGCTTGCGGAAGGCGCACAGACGCTTGCCGGTATGAGCTTCGTCATTACGGGAAGTCTGACCCGTTATGAGAATCGGAATGCGTTGAAAGAAGAGATAGAGGCAAAGGGGGGCAAGGTGACGGGCAGTGTCACAGGCAAGACGACATGTCTGATTAACAATGATACCACGTCGCAGTCCTCCAAGAACAAAAAGGCAAAGGAACTGGGAATCCGTATTATTTCGGAAGAGGAGTTTCTGAACGAGTATTTGTAAAAAATAAAACAGGGGTACGTTGTAAAGAGGCATTTCTACGACGTACCCCACAAATGTTTCTCGAAGCTGTATTTTGGTGAAAACTTCCACAAAAACAGACACATAACATTTGTTACTTAATTGTCCTGATATCATAGGGCGTCGTCTGGTACACATAGAAATTGAGCCAGTTAGAGTAAAGGAGCTGACCCGTAGAACGCCAGTTGACGATGGGGGCATTTTTCGGATTATCGTCTGGGAAATAATTAGCAGGGATGGAGGGATTCAACCCTTTGTCTAAATCCCTGAAGTATTCCAATGCCAAGGTATCCGAATCGTATTCGGGATGGCAGGTGATAAAGAAGTGCCGGCTGTCAGTGGTTTTTACGATGGTGACACCAGCTTCCACGGAGATTGCCATCAGTTCCAGTTCCGGTACAGAGGCGATTTTTTCCGCGGTGATTCCCATTGCACGGGACTGCGGTGCATAGAAAATATCGTCAAAGCCACGGAACAGAGGTGAGTTTTTTTTCACAATTTTGTGGGCATAGACGCCGGATAGTTTTTTATCCATGTCGTAGCGCTCCAAGCCGTACAGATAGTAGAGTCCGGCGTATGCGCCCCAGCATAAATGGAGAGTGCAGTGCACATGAGCCTTGCCCCATTCCATAATGGTACACAGTTCCTTCCAGTAGGTGACGTCCTCAAATTTGACATAATCCAAGGGGGCGCCGGTAATAATCATACCGTCATATTTGCGATCCTTTACTTGGTCGAAGGTCGTATAAAAAGATTCCAGATGATTGGAATCTGTATGTTGTGGTGTGTAGCTTGCAGTCTGTAGAAACTCCACGTTAACTTGAAGCGGTGTGTTGGACAGCTTGCGTAAAAGTTGTGTCTCCGTCACAATCTTTGTAGGCATCAGGTTGAGGATGAGTACATTGAGCGGTCGGATATCCTGATGGATTGCGCGAAACTCCGTCATCACAAAAATATTTTCATTTTCCAGAATGCTGGTTGCCGGTAATGAATCAGCTATTTTGATAGGCATAATTGCTCCTCTACTTTCCCGCGCCGGATTTATCGTAACAAAAAGTGACGCGTTGACCAATTAAGATATAGATTAACATAAAAAAAGCCGGCTTGCAACAATTGCACATTTATGCAAAATAAGTTATAATATATGCATTGAGCATTAACGATAGGAAAGAGGGGGTTCATGGTATGGAAACGGCATATCAGAAAGTGAAAGTACATAATGAACTGGAATGGTGTCAGGTAACTGACATTGCGACAAAAGAGAAGATTGAGAAGATTCTTCTGAAGAATCGCGTTTCTTATTTCGTGAAATGGGAGAAGCCGAAGCTTTTTTCAAGTGAGAAGTTCGGTACATGTATATTTTGTGTGAATCAGCTGCAGAAAGAAATTGCCGACGAGGCGATTCAGACTTTGGCGGAAGAGGTTCAGGGAAAGATTAAATTCGTAAACCGCAAAGTCGAGAAGACATTTTATTAGAAGCGGACAGAATATGAGGCATAATCATGACGAATTGTGATACTTGCAGTAATTATCAATATGATGATGATTACGAGTGTTATGTATGCATGGTAGATATGGACGAGGATGATACGGGGCGCTTTTTAAGCGGCGGCAATTTTAACTGTCCGTTTTACCAGTTAGATAATGAATATTTAATCGTAAGAAAGCAGATGTAGGAATTCTACATCTGCTTTTTCATTGTATAAGAAATTTCGGCAAATCTGGAAGAATCGAAGATTCTTCCGAACAAAATGCCGAAGGCATTTTGTTCTATTAATTACCATATTCCTGTGCCAGTTTTTTCTGCGCGGTGGACAGCATCAGCTTAATCCGGTTGAGCTGGTTGACCTCGCTGGCGCCCGGATCATAGTCGATTGCCACAATATTTGAGGATGGGAACCGTCTGCGCAGTTCCTTGATAACGCCTTTTCCCACCACGTGATTGGGCAGACAGCCGAAAGGCTGGGTGCAGACGATGTTGCTGACGCCGCTGTGAATCAGTTCCACCATCTCGCCGGTCAGAAACCATCCTTCACCAGTCTGATTACCGATGTTGACGATAGGTTTTGCATAGTCTACGATGGTATAGATGCTTACCGGAGGCGTAAAATGGCGGCTTTTTGTAAATTCCTTGGCGGCAGCGCTGCGCATCTCTTCGAGCGCCCATATGGCGGCTCTGGAAAACAGGGATGCCTTGCGGGATGTACCCAGATAATCCGCTTTATATATTTGGTTGTAGAAGCAGTAGAGCATAAAATCCAGTAAATCCGGCACAACCGCTTCGGCGCCTTCGGATTCTAACAGTTCTACCAGATGATTATTGGCTGCCGGGGCAAATTTAACAAGAATCTCGCCTACAATGCCAACTCTCGGTTTACGCAGCTCTTCGTGAATGGGAACAGCGTCAAATTCCCGTATCATCTGTACGCACATTTTACGGAAGGTGAAATAGTTCATATGTTTTCGCGATACAAATTCGCGGCATTTTTGGGTCCACTGTGCATGAAGTGCGTTTACGGAACCGGACTCTGCTTCATAAGGGCGCATGCGGTAGACGCATCGCATAAGAACATCCCCGAAAAATGCGCTGTATGCAGCGCGCATGAGAAGCTCCAGATTCAAATGGAATCCGGGATTGCTCTCGATTCCGGCGAGGTTCAGCGAGATAACAGGAATCTGCTGCATACCGGCTTTTTCAAGGGCACGCCGGATGAATCCCACATAGTTTGTGGCGCGGCAGCCGCCGCCGGTTTGTGTCATAATGATTGCCACTTTGTTTAGGTCATATTTGCCGGAAAGCAGGGCGTCCATAATCTGGCCAACCACCATTAAGGATGGATAACATGCGTCATTATTTACGTATTTCAATCCCACATCCACAGCATGTTTGTTATCGTTGCCAAGCACTTCAAAATGGTAGCCGCATGCCTCAAATCCTGCCTGCATAATCTCGAAGTGAATCGGAGACATCTGCGGACAGAGAATGGTGTACTCCTTGCGCATCTCTTCCGTGAATGCCACTTTGTTGATGGCGCTGGAACGGATAGTACGTTGCGCTTTTTTTTGCTCCCGCACTTTAATGGCGGAAAGCAGGGAGCGAATTCTTATGCGGGCAGCGCCTAAATTGTTTACTTCATCAATTTTCAAGCAGGTATATATTTTGTCGGAGCCGGAGAGGATATCGTTTACCTGATCGGTAGTCACGGCATCCAATCCGCATCCAAACGAGTTTAGCTGGATTAAATCCAAATCTTCTCTTGTTTTCACATAGCTTGCGGCTGCGTACAGCCTTGAGTGATACATCCACTGGTCGGAGACAATCAGCGGGCGTTCCGGCTCGGCAAGGTGGGAGACAGAGTCCTCTGTCAGTACCGCAATATTGTAGGAATTAATCAGTTCCGGAATGCCATGGTTGATTTCCGGGTCAATATGATAGGGTCTGCCGGCAAGAACGATTCCGCGTATCTTCTTTTCTTCCATGAAACGAAGAACTTCTTCGCCTTTATCGCGCATATCCTGACGTGCCGCCGCCTGTTCTTCCCATGCAGCCGAAACGGCGTCTATGACTTCTGTTACAGGCAAATCGGAAAATTCTTTCGTAAGGGCGGAGGTAACCGTCTGCAGGCTGCTGAATGCCATAAACGGATTACGGAATGCAACTTCGCCTCTGCCGATTTCTTCCACATTATTTTTTATATTTTCCGAGTAGGAGGTGACGATAGGGCAGTTGTAGTGATTGTTCGCTTCATGGAACTCATCCCGCTCATAAAATAACGCAGGATAAAAGATAAAATCAACTTTTTGGTTAATCAGCCATGCAACATGCCCGTGTGCAAGCTTTGCCGGATAACATGCCGATTCACTTGGGATTGACTCAATTCCAAGCTCATAGATTTTACGGTTGGAGCTGGGAGAGAGTACAACACGATATCCGAGTCTGGTAAAGAATGTAAACCAGAACGGATAATTTTCGTACATATTCAGGACTCTCGGAATGCCTACCGTGCCACGCGGTGCCTGCACGGCGGATAACGGTTCATAGGAAAAGAGCCTTTTGAGTTTATAATCATAGAGATTGGGAATGCCATTCTCATTTTTTGTTTTGCCCAGTCCGCGTTCACAGCGGTTTCCGGAAATATACTGACGACCGCCTGTGAATTTGTTAATGGTAAGGCGGCAGTTATTTGTACAGCCTTTACACTTTGCCATGCTTGTCTCGAATTGCAGATTGGTAATCTGGTCAATGGTCAGCATGGATGTCTGATAACCTTCCTCGTAGTGCTCTCTGGCGATCAGCGCCGCGCCGAAAGCGCCCATGATACCGGCGATATCCGGGCGGACGGCGTGACAGCCGGCGATTTTCTCGAAACTGCGCAGTACGGCGTCATTGTAGAAGGTACCGCCTTGAACGACGATATGGCGTCCGAGTTCCGAGGCATCGGATACTTTGATAACTTTGAATAACGCGTTTTTGATTACGGAGTAGGCAAGTCCGGCGGAAATGTCGGAGACGGAAGCGCCTTCCTTCTGTGCCTGTTTCACTTTGGAATTCATAAATACGGTACAGCGGGTGCCAAGATCAATCGGATGTTTGGCGAAAAGAGCGGCTTTGGCAAACTCCTCCACACTATAGTTCAGTGATTTGGCAAACGTCTCAATGAATGAACCGCAGCCGGAAGAACAGGCTTCGTTGAGTTGTACGCTGTCCACTGTCTGGTTTTTAATTTTAATACATTTCATGTCCTGACCGCCGATGTCCAGAATACAGTCTACTTCCGGATTAAAGAAGGCCGCCGCATTGTAATGCGCCACGGTCTCCACCTCGCCGTCGTCTAAGAGAAAAGCGGCTTTCATCAATGCCTCACCATAGCCGGTGGAGCAGGAACGGACAATCCTTGCAGTTTTCGGAAGAAGGGAGTGGATTTCCTTCAAAGAGCGGATAGCCGTTTTTAGCGGACTGCCGTCATTACTGCTGTAAAACGAATAAAGAAGGGAACCGTCCTCCCCTACGAGGGCGACCTTGGTCGTGGTGGAACCGGCATCGATTCCCAAAAAGCATCTGCCCTGATAGGAAGATAAATCAGCCGTTGTTACATGATGCGCGTTATGCATGGTGCAAAAATCGCTATATTCTTCTTCGGAGGCAAACAGAGGTTCCATACGCTCAACCTCAAACTCCATTTTGATATCGGAGTTGAGTTTGCCGACCATTTCTTCCATTGTAAAATAAGTCTCTTTTTTCGCATTCAGCGCGGAGCCGATTGCCGCGAAAAGATGAGAGTTATCGGCGTCGATGATATGTTCGTCGTCCAGCTTTAGCGTGCGGATAAAGGACTGTTTCAGTTCAGACAGAAAATGCAGTGGTCCGCCTAGAAAGGCGACATGCCCTCTGATCGGCTTGCCGCAGGCGAGTCCGCTGATGGTCTGGTTGACTACCGCCTGAAAAATGGAGGCGGATAAATCTTCTTTGGTAGCGCCTTCATTGATAAGCGGCTGGATATCGGATTTGGCGAATACGCCACATCTTGCCGCAATCGTGTATAGTGAGTGATAATTTTTGGCATACTCATTAAGCCCTGCAGCGTCAGTCTGCAGCAGGGAAGCCATCTGGTCGATAAACGAGCCGGTACCGCCGGCGCAGATACCGTTCATGCGCTGCTCCACGTTGCCGCCTTCAAAATAGATGATTTTTGCATCTTCACCGCCTAGTTCAATCGCAACATCAGTAGCCGGCGCAAGGGTCTGCAAGGAAGTAGATACAGCAATGACTTCCTGCACAAAGGGAACCTGCAGGTGGTTTGCGAGCGTCAGTCCCCCAGAGCCGGTAATCATCGGGTGCACGGTCAGATTGCCGAGCCTGTCATATGCCTTGTGTAATAAGTCGGAAAGGGTTTCTCTTATGTTAGCAAAGTGCCTTTGATAGTCGGAAAAGAGTATTTGCTGCTTATCATCCAAAACAGCGATTTTGACGGTAGTGGAACCTATATCAATACCGAGGGTATACTGTATATTACTCATTTCGGATATCACGCTCCTTATTTTATATATTAATAGGAAATTCTAAACCATGTCATTATACGACACGATTTTGCAAAAAGCAATCGGCTAATTGTTGGTAATGTGTTAAGATTTTAAAATGTATTTATTAAATTTTTATGACATATGTATTTTTAAAAGCGGCGGCGTTTACTTTTAAAAAAAGGAATGTTAAAATGTATTCAGTTTTGTATTTGAAAATACGTTGAGAAAGGATATGGTTATTAAAATGAGTCCATTTGAACGTAAATTTGGAAAATATGCGATTAAGAATCTGTCTTTTGTGCTGGTTCTCTGCTATGCCGTGGGTTATCTGCTGCAGATGCTTAATCCGATGCTGCTTGTTTATCTGATGCTTGACCCCTATGAAATTTTGCACGGACAGGTCTGGAGACTGGTTACATGGATTATGATTCCGCCTTCTGGCGGCAATATTTTCTTTACGCTGCTGATGCTGTATTTCTATTGTTCCATCGGTACGACGTTAGAGAGGACATGGGGAACGTACAGATATAACGTTTATCTGTTTCAAGGAATGATTTTTACTGTTTTAGGCAGCTTCCTGCTGTTGGGATATCATTATCTTTTCCACGGAGACAGCATTGAGGCATTGGGAGCATTTAATTATTTTTATGCCTTCAACGGGACGTGGATGGCGTTCAGCACATATTATATCAATATGTCTATCTTCCTTGCCTTTGCCGCGACGTTTCCGGATGTACAAGTGCTTCTCATGTTTATCATTCCCATCAAGGTCAAGTGGCTTGGTATTATTTATGGCGTCATGCTTGTATTTGAATTTTTGCAGTATGGAGTAGACGGCAAGTTTGCCATTGCGGCGTCGCTGCTCAATTTCGTCGTATTTTTCTTAACGTCGCGCAATATGATGCATCTGAATCCCAAACAGATTCACAGACGACAGGAGTTTAAGCGGGATGTGCGCAGGAACACCGGCGTTACAAAGCACAAATGTGCAATTTGCGGCAGAACGGAAGTGGACAGCCCGAATCTGCAGTTCAGATTCTGTTCTAAGTGCGATGGGAATTATGAATATTGTGAGGAGCATTTATATACGCATACGCATATCAAGAGGACATGAAGAGGACATGAAGCTGCACTAAAACTGTAAAAGACACAGTTTAAGAGCAGCTAAGTCATGTCCGGAAGAATGTTGCTTGCGCGTCCATTCTTCCTAAGGAGCATAAAAAATAAAAATAATAGGGAACATATATATGAATCGGGAAATTTTATTTGGAAAGACGCTGGAACAGGTGAAGAAGACTGCGAAGGAGCAGGGAAACTGTATTTCCAAAGAGCAGGTAGAGGCGGCGTTTTCGGAGCTTTCTCTGGGTGAGGAACAGCTTAATCTGGTCTATGAATATCTGCGCCGGCACAAAATCGGAATCGGGGAGCCGGTAGATTTGGATGAATATCTGGCGGACGAGGAGAAGGATTATCTGGACAACTATCTGACACAGCTCCATGGGCTGCCGGAGGTGTCTGAGGGAGAGCGGGAAGCAATCACGTTATCCGCCATGGCAGGGGATACGGATGCACAGGGCAGACTGACGGAGATTTATCTGCCAGAGGTTGCCGAGATTGCGAAGTTGTATGCCGGGCAGGGAGTTTATCTGGAAGATTTGATCGGTGAGGGCAATGTGGCGCTGGCAATGGGGGTCACCATGCTTGGGGCGTTGGAGCGCGCATCCGAGGCGCAGGGAATGCTTGGCAGGATGATGATGGATGCCATGGAAGAATATATTGCAGAAAATGCAAATGAGTCGAAGAAGGACAGGAGAATTGTCGAGAAAGTCAATAAGGTGGCGGATGCTGCCAGAGAATTGGCAGAGGAGCTTCACAGAAAAGTGACGGTGGAGGAATTGATGGAGGAATCCGGTTTTAGCCAAAAAGCGATAGAGGATGCCGTCCGTATGAGCGGCGGCAGGATAGAGGATCTGGAGGGAAAGGCTTAGGGGATAACAGTGGATTATCAGGATAATGATTTTAAATATTTTATGCAGGATACGAGTTACGCCTATCTTGGCGCGAGATACAGCTATGCGGAAATCATGGAACAGGAGATGGTTTCTTTTAAATACAAATGTATTGTGGAACATTATATTTTAAAAGATACCGATCCGGAGACAACGCTGGAAAGTCAGTTGTATTATATGACTCCGGATCAGTTTTCGTATAGGACATATACGAAGCTTAAGGCAAAAGTGAAAGTCAGCATGATGGTCCAGAAGAAAACCATGTTTGGCAGACAGAAGGTTGTTTATGCGAATAAAGTGCTGAAGCTGGAAGAACTGGTACAGATGAATCTTGCAAAAAAGAAACAGTGCGGAATGATTATACAGGAACTGATATTGTCGAAACTGGCGATTATGGCGTTTAACGTATGATTTGGCAGAGAGATGTTGAAAAGCGCGATAAATAACAGTAGATAATCTGAAAATCGACTTGCCTATCGCACAATTATCTGTTAAACTGACATTGTCAGACAGCAACAGTGGCAAACTGACAGTAAATAAATTACTTTTTAAGAAATATATTTTATTTATTAAAATATATTTAATGTAAAATTCCCTTTTTACATGGAGCGGGCAAAGAGTAGTCGACGACTCTTTGCCCGTTCTTTTTATGGCATAGGAAGATGCGCCAAAGAGTGGAAGAACCGAAGGTTCTTCCGAACAAAATGCCGAAGGCATTTTGTTCTGATGTAGGAAATTGCGACAAAGCGTGGAAGAACCGAAGGTTCTTCCGAACATAATGCCGAAGGCATTTTGTTCTTTGCTAAGTTTCAAGAACCGTGGTATACTATATGCTAAATTGGTAAATGAGCAGGAAAGGAGTATGTACGGTCAATGCAGATAGAACAATTACGTGCTTACACATTATTGGAGAAGAGAGAAATTAAGGAACTGAATTCCATCAGTTATTTGTTAAAGCATAATAAAACGGGGGCGAGAGTTGCGCTTTTGTCGAATGACGATGATAACAAAGTGTTCTATATCGGGTTTCGGACACCGCCAAAGGACAGCACGGGAGTGGCGCATATTGTGGAACATACCGTACTGTGCGGCTCGGATAAATATCCCGTCAAGGATCCGTTTATTGAACTGGCAAAGGGGTCGCTCAATACATTTCTGAATGCGATGACTTATCCGGATAAGACGGTATATCCTGTTGCAAGCTGCAATGACAAGGATTTTCAGAATCTGATGGACGTTTATCTGGATGCGGTCTTTCATCCAAATATTTACCATGAGGAGAAAATTTTTAAGCAGGAAGGCTGGCATTATGAGATGGAAAATGCCGGGGATGCGCTTACAATCAATGGCGTTGTTTACAGCGAAATGAAGGGAGCTTATTCTTCTCCGGATGATGTACTGTGGAGAGAGATTATGAATTCTCTCTATCCGCATACCGCTTATTCCGTAGAATCCGGCGGTGATCCGGATGTGATTCCGTCTCTTACTTATGAAGAGTTTCTTGCGTTCCATCAGAAATATTATCATCCGTCCAACAGTTATATTTATCTGTACGGGGATATGGATATGGCAGAGAAATTACAGTATATTGATGAGGAGTATCTGTCTAAGTATGATGCGCTTGCAGTAGATTCGATGCTGGCGACGGAGCCTGCGTTTGAGGAGACCCTGACGGTGGAGCGTGAGTACCCGATTATGGAGAGTGAATCGGAGCAGGATAATACCTATCTGGCATACAACATTTCGCTGGGCGTACAGCCGGACAGAAAGTTCTGTTATGCATTTTCGACGCTTGTGGACGTGCTATGTATGGTGCCGGGGGCACCGGTCAAGCAGGCGCTTCTGGACGCCGGAATCGGTACGGATTTGAACTGCGCCTATGATACCGGCGTGAAACAGCCTTATTTTTCCATAGTGGCGAAAAATGCCAACGCAGAACAAAAAGATGAGTTTGTCCGCATTGTGGAAGAAACTTTGGAGAAATTGTCGAAAGAGGGATTGGATAAGAAGGCAATCAAGGCAAATTTAAATAACAGTGAGTTTAAGTATAGAGAGGCGGATTTCGGCTCTTATCCGAAGGGACTCATGTATGGTCTGCAAATGCTGGAAACATGGCTGTATGACGATACGAAACCTTTTACCAACGTGGAACTGCTGGAAACTTATCGGGAGTTGAAGCAGGCGGTGGACACTGCATATTATGAGGAGCTAATCCGTGATTATCTGGTGCACAATACACATAAAAGCGTGGTGGTGGTGAAACCGGTCAAGGGACTTACCGGCAGGAAGGAAAAACAGCTGGCAGAGAAACTGGCAGAAAAGAAGTCTGCTATGGGCAGTGAGGAAATCGAGCGGATTGTAAGGGAGACGGAGGAATTAAAGCAATATCAGGAGGAGCCAAGCAGCAAAGAGGCTTTGGAGAGGATTCCGCTTCTGTCCAGAGCCGATATGAAAAAAGAGGCGGCGCCTTACTATAATGAAGAGAAAAAAGTAGATGATACGGTACTGCTGTATCATGATATTTTTACGAACGGCATCGGCTATCTGCGCCTGATGTTTGATTTAAGGCAGGTTCCTGAAGAGCTATTTCCTTATGTGGGAATCCTGAAGACGATTCTCGGACTGGTGAGCACCGAAAATTACAGTTACAGCGAGCTGTATAACGAGATTAATATGCAGACAGGAGGTATTGCGCCGGCAGTCAACACGTATACGGATGCGAGAGATTTGTCGAAATATACGGCGACCCTTGACTTAAAGGTTAAAGTACTGTATGAGAATCTTTCGCAGGCATTTGAACTGGCGCAGGAAATATTGACCCGTTCCGACTATACCGACGAAAAGCGCCTCTATGAACTGGTTGCCGAGGCGCGTTCCTGCAAGCAGGCGGATATGATGTCTGCGGGTCATACATTGGCGGCGGGAAGAGCATTGTCCTATCTGTCGAAGCCTGCCGTGGTGCTGGAGCATATGAACGGGATTCCTTTTTATCAGTTTTTGGAAGACTTGGAGAAGAATTTTGATGACAGGAAAGAGGGGCTGATTCAGAATCTGCAGAGCGTTGTCCGTTATATTTTCCGCCCGGAGAACCTTCTGGTGGATTACACGGCGCAAAAAGAAGGCTTAAGCGGAATGGAAACGTTGATACGGAAGCTGAAGGACAGTCTGTACACGGAACCGGTTGCAAAAGCAGGATATGACCCTTCTCCCGTAAAGAAAAACGAGGGCTTTATGACTTCGGCACAGATACAGTATGTGTGCCGTGCTGGAAATTTTGAGGCAAAGGGACTGCCGTATAACGGCGCGCTCAAAGTGCTGCGCGTCATGATGGGATATGATTATCTCTGGACGCAGGTGCGCGTGAAGGGCGGCGCATACGGGTGCATGTGCAGTTTTGGCAGGTCTGGCGAGAGTTATTTCGTTTCCTATAGGGATCCGAATCTTAAGAATACAATTGACGTCTACGAGAATGCGGCGGATTATATCGAGCATTTTGAGGCGGACGAGAGAACCATGACCCAGTATATTATCGGTGCGATAAGCGAGATGGATATGCCGATGACGCCCGCCATGAAGGGAACCTATTCGCTCACCGGTTATATGACGCACTATCCCATTGAGAAGGTGCAGAAGAACAGGGATGAACTGCTTGCGGCGGACGCGGATACGATACGCGGACTTGCCAGATATATCCGGGCTTTTATGGATGCGGATTGTCTGTGCGTGGTGGGAAATGAGGAAAACATCAAGGCAAACAGTGAATTGTTCGGTAAAACAGAGTATCTTTTTCATTAAATCGGAGAATTGGGCAGACAGCGATAAATTTAAAAAATACGGGCAACTTTTTATCATTATGAAAGGTATTCTAAGTAGAAGCAGTTGTGCTGCTGTTTTGCGGCATATATGAAAGCAATGATAATGCAATGAAACAGCAGCGGTTTCATAATGGAGGAGACGATATGAAAAAGGGACAATTTATCAGAACAATATTCATGACAGGTGTGGCAGTGTCATTGCTTACCGGCTGTGGCGGCTCGACAAGCCAATCTGAGTCAGCGGTGATGGAGTCTGCTTATGATTCTGCGGGCTATGACGGAGGCGGCTATGCCTTAACTAATGCTGCGGCTGGCGAAGTGATGGAAGAGGAGTATGCGTATGATGATGCTGCGGTGGAAGAGGCAACAGAAGTCCAGACGCAGGAAGTTCCGGATGCTCTGGCTGGCAGAAAGCTGATTAAGAATGTGAACTTAAGTGTGGAGACGGAGCAGTTTGATGTGCTCATGCCGAATCTTGAAAAACAGGTGACCGTACTCGGCGGCTACATAGAAGATATGTCCAGCTACAATCGGAACGACCATTATTCTTCCGATTATGTGGGCACTAAATACCTGCGTTATGCCAGCATGACGGTGCGCATTCCGAAGGAGAATTTAGATGCTTTTTTGAATGAAGTGGGCGAGCAGTCTAATATTGTGAGCCGCTCTGAGAATGTGACGGATGTCACACTGCAATATGTTGACTTAGAGAGCCATAAGAAGGCGCTTACCACGGAGCAGGACAGACTGATTGAGCTTTTGGAGCAGGCAGAGACGGTGGAAGATATCATTACGATTGAAGGCAGACTCTCGGAAGTACGTTACCAGCTTGAGAGCATGGAATCCCAGCTTCGCACTTATGACAATAAGATTGATTACAGTACCGTGTATCTGAATATTGATGAGGTGGAGCGTTATACGCCAACGGAAGAAGTGACAACGGGTGAGCGTATCCGCAACGGATTTGCAGATAGTCTGAAAGGAGTCGGACGCGGCATCAGCAATTTCGCAATCTGGTTTGTGGTGAACTTACCGTATCTGGTAGTCTGGGCTGTCATTATTGTCATTATCATATTGGTGGTAAGGGCTGTTATCAAAAAGATAGAAAAAAACAATGCGAAAAAGGCGGCTAAACGAATGAAGGTCAGTCCCTATCAAATGCAAGGTCCTTATCAGACGACAAATCCTTATCCGGTACAGAATGCTGATTCCGTACTGAATCCTTATCAGACGCCGGATATTGACAAAAAAACGGAACCCGATAAAGAATAATATTACGAAAGGATACCCATGGAAAATAAAGCAGAGAACAAACAATTTAAGTCTGGTTTTGCTACGCTCATCGGCAGACCAAATGTGGGAAAATCCACATTGATGAATGCACTGATTGGACAAAAAATTGCCATCACGTCTAACAGACCACAGACGACCAGAAACAAGATTCAGACCGTATATACCTGCGAGGAAGGGCAGATTGTGTTTCTGGATACGCCGGGCATCCATAAAGCAAAGAACAAACTGGGAACTTATATGGTAAATGTGGCGGAGCGCACACTATCGGAAGTCGATGTGATTTTGTGGCTGGTGGAGCCGACAGATTACATCGGCGCGGGTGAGCAGCATATTATTGAACAGTTGAAGAAGACAAATACACCGGTCATACTTGTCATCAATAAGATTGATAAGGTAAAGAAAGAACTGATACTTACTTTTATTGACGCGTATCAAAGGCAGCTTGATTTTGCAGAGATCGTACCGGTCTCTGCGCTTAAGAAGGACGGACTTGACATACTGGTTGAGTGTATTTTGAAGTATCTGCCTTATGGGGAACCTTTCTATGATGAGGATACGGTAACAGACCAGCCGATGCGGCAGATTGTGGCGGAGTTAATCAGAGAGAAAGCGCTTAAATGTCTTGAGGAGGAGGTCCCTCATGGCATTGCTGTTACGATTGAGCAGATGAAGTTTAAGAAACACATCGTCGATATTGAGGCAACCATTGTCTGTGAACGGGATTCACACAAAGGAATCATTATCGGCAAGCAGGGGAGTATGCTTAAAAAAATCGGTTCCATGGCGCGACCGGACATTGAGGAACTGGTGGAACGACAGGTGAATTTAAAGCTTTGGGTAAAGGTTAAAAAAGATTGGAGAGACAGTGATTATCTGCTGAAAAATTTCGGGTATAATCCGAAAGAAACGGAATAGAAAAAGGCAAATCTGCGAACCCTAAACACTAGTTGATGAGAGAGGATCAGGGGCGTAAGATGAATGAGATAAATTACTGGGAAAGATTTATGAATACCGGAAAAATCGATGATTTTCTGGCATATAGAAACGCAGAGGAAGAGGCACAGACATACGGAACAATGGACTGTGAAGGACAAAAAAAGTCGGGAGAGCATTCTCATGCAGGAGTATATACAGATTACGGGAATGGTTTTGAAGGCTGAACCAATTGGTGAATATGATAAAAGGATTGTAATGTTAACGAAAGAGAGGGGAAAAATCTCGGCATTTGCCAGAGGCGCCCGCAAGCAGGGAAGCAGACTGCTTGCGGCGACAAATCCCTTCTCTTTTGGAGAGTTTAAGATATTTGCCGGCAGAAACTCATACAGTGTTATGGAGGCGGCAATCACAAATTATTTTGAGGGGCTGCGGGAGGATTTTGAAGGCGCCTATTACGGCATGTATTTTTTGGAACTGACGGATTATTATACGAGAGAGAACAACGATGAGAAAGAAATGCTGAAGCTTTTGTATCAGTCGTTACGTGCCTTGATGCATCAAGGTCTGCCGAACCGTCTGGTACGCTACATATTTGAGATGAAGGCAATGGTTTTAAACGGAGAATTTCCGGGTGTGCCGGCGGCAGGGGAGTGGGATTTGTCCACGGAATATGCGGTTTCTTATATTACGAATTCCAGCGTCGAAAAACTTTATACGTTTACCGTGACGCCCGAAGTATTGGACCAGCTGAAAACGATTGCGGACGATTATCGCGTGCGATATCTGGATAGAACGTTTAAAAGTCTTGAAATTGTGGATAATCTCTAATATAATGTAATGCAGTATGTTGACAGTTCGGATTTGACCAGAGGGGTAAGCTTATGCGAAAAACAAAGATAATTCCGCTTGTGCTGGTAATGGTTTGTGCACTTACCGGATGCGGACAGGAGAAAACACCAGATGTCAGTTCTGTCTCAATCGGTAAAGACGGGGTGATTGCACACCAGATAGTCGGCGGTTATGAACAGAATTATGATATGGAGGAGCTGCAAAAGCTGGCGTCGGACAGAGTGGAGGAATATTGTGCCCAGAAGGGTCCCGGCAGTGTGACGCTTGAGTCTGTCGATAAGTCGGACGATAAGGTTTTGATTAAGCTTCAGTATGCATCGGGGCAGGATTATAACGAGTTTAATCACAGGGAGTTCTTTATCGGAACGGTAGAACAGGCAAATGAAAACGGCTATCAGCTCGAGAATGTTGCGTTTGTTTCGCCGGATGGCAAGCCGACGGAAGTAGGCTACATGGAAGAGCAGGATAAGAAACAGATTGTGATTATAGAAACCAAGCCGACGGAAGAAATGGTGGTTAATATTTACGGGAAGATACTCTATATCAATCAGAGCGCTACCAGCCATCAGGACGTATCGATTGCAGGCAAAAAGGGGGTTCGCATTACGCATCCGGCGACGGAAGACGATTCGGATGAGAGTGTTTTATCTTATATTGTATTTGAGTAATGAAAAGATGTATGGAATCAGAATGGAGGAAATTATGGAAAAGACAATGGAAAAAATCGTAGCTTTATCGAAAGCAAGGGGATTTGTATACCCCGGTTCCGAGATTTACGGAGGACTGGCAAATACATGGGATTTCGGTAATCTGGGTGTGGAGCTTAAGAATAATATTAAGAAGGCATGGTGGCAGAAGTTTGTCATGGAAAGCCCTTACAATGTGGGCGTGGACTGTGCCATTTTAATGAATCCCCAGACATGGGTGGCAAGCGGGCATCTGGGAAGCTTTTCAGATCCGCTTATGGATTGTAAAGAATGCCATGAGAGATTTCGTGCGGACAAGATCATAGAGGATTATGTAGCGGAGCAGGGCATGACGCTTGACAGCTCCGTGGACGGCTGGAGCCAGCAGCAGATGAAGGATTTTATTGAGGAACATAACATTCCCTGCCCGACCTGCGGCAAACATAACTTTACGGATATCAGACAGTTTAATTTGATGTTTAAGACGTTCCAAGGCGTTACGGAGGATGCCAAGAACACCGTATATCTGCGTCCCGAGACGGCGCAGGGTATCTTCGTTAACTTTAAGAATGTACAGAGGACTTCGCGCAAGAAGATTCCTTTCGGTATCTGTCAGGTAGGCAAGTCTTTCAGAAACGAGATTACGCCCGGCAACTTTATTTTCCGTGTCAGAGAGTTTGAACAGATGGAGATGGAATTCTTCTGTGAGCCGGATACGGATTTGGAATGGTTTGCATATTGGAAACAGTATTGTATTGATTTCTTGAAGAGTCTTGGTATGAAAGAAGAAGAGATGCGTGTGCGTGACCATGATCCGGAAGAGCTTTCTTTCTACTCCAAGGCAACCACGGACATCGAGTTCCTCTTCCCCTTCGGCTGGGGCGAGCTGTGGGGCATTGCAGACAGAACCAATTATGACCTGACCCAGCATCAGAATACGTCCGGTGAGGATATGTCTTACTTTGACGATACGAAGAACGAGAAATACATTCCTTATGTAATCGAGCCGTCGCTGGGCGTTGAGAGGTTGTTCCTTGCCGTATTATGCGGCGCCTATGATGAGGAGGAAATCGGTGAGGGCGACGTGCGTACCGTGCTGCATTTCCATCCGGCGTTAGCGCCGGTGAAGATTGGCGTGCTGCCGCTGTCCAAGAAGTTAAATGAAGGCGCGGAGAAGATTTTTGCACAGCTCTCCAAAAAATATAACTGCGAATTTGATGATAGAGGAAACATTGGCAAAAGATACCGCAGACAGGATGAAATTGGGACACCGTTCTGTGTTACATATGATTTTGAATCCGAGACAGACGGCTGCGTGACCGTGAGATTCCGTGATTCGATGGAGCAGGAACGTATTGCGATTGCCGATTTGGATGCCTATTTTGCAGATAAGTTTACGTTTTAATGTGACGTTAAGATAGAAATGAGAAAGGATAGAGAAGCTACAATGAAACCATATGGTGTAAATGATTTACGAAGAATGTTCCTCGAATTTTTTGAGAGCAAAGAACATTTGAAGATGAAGAGTTTTTCGCTGGTGCCGCATAACGACAACAGCTTGTTGTTAATCAATTCCGGAATGGCGCCGTTGAAACCTTATTTTACGGGGCAGGAAATTCCGCCGAGAAGGCGTGTCACGACCTGTCAGAAATGTATCCGTACGGGAGATTTGGAGAATGTGGGTAAGACGGCAAGACACGGTACTTTTTTTGAAATGCTGGGAAATTTTTCCTTTGGCGATTACTTCAAGCATGAAGCCATTGCGTGGAGCTGGGAGTTTCTCACGCAGGTAGTTGGTCTGGATGCGGACAGACTTTATCCTTCTATTTATGAGAACGATGAGGAAGCGTTTGAGATTTGGAATAAAGAAATCGGCATTGCGCCGGAACGGATTTTCCGGTTCGGCAAGGAAGACAATTTCTGGGAGCACGGTTCGGGTCCCTGCGGTCCCTGTTCCGAGATTTATTATGACCGCGGCGAGAAGTACGGCTGCGGAAAACCGGGCTGTACGGTAGGCTGTGACTGCGACCGTTATATGGAAATCTGGAACAATGTGTTCACGCAGTTTGACAACGACGGCAAAGGCAACTATACGGAGCTTGTACAGAAGAATATTGATACCGGTATGGGACTTGAGAGACTGGCGTCTGTGGTGCAGGACGTGGATTCCATTTTTGATGTTGACACTGTGTTTGCGCTTAGGACAAGAGTATGCGAGATTGCCGGTGTAGAATACAAGAAGGACTACGACACGGATGTGTCTATCCGTATTATTACGGATCATATCCGTTCGGCTACATTTATGATTTCGGATGGTATCATGCCTTCCAACGAGGGCAGAGGGTACGTGCTTCGGCGTATTATCCGCCGTGCAGCGCGTCAGGGCAGGAAATTGGGCATTCAAGGTGTATTTTTGTCCAATCTTGCCGGTACGGTGATTGAGGGCTCCAAAGATGGGTATCCGGAGCTGGAAGAGAAGAAAGAGTTTATCTTCAATGTGCTGACGCAGGAGGAAAATAAGTTTAATAAAACCATCGACCAAGGTCTTGCAATCTTAAGCGAGATGTCCGAGGCGGCAGCGTCCAAGGGCGGGAAAGAGTTAGGCGGTGCCGATGCGTTCAAATTATATGACACCTACGGATTCCCCTTGGATTTGACGAAGGAGATTCTGGAAGAAAAAGGATTTACGGTGGACGAGGAGGGCTTTAGGGTATGTATGCAAAAGCAGAAAGAGAAAGCTCGCAAGGCGCGTAAAGTCACGAACTATATGGGTGCGGACGTGACGGTATATGAGTCCATTGACCCTTCTGTCACCACGGAATTTGTCGGATACGATCATCTGACTTATGATTCTAAGGTGACTGTGCTTACCACGGAGACTGAGCTTGTAGAGGCGTTGACGGATGGTGAAGTCGGTACGATGATTGTGGAAAAGACTCCTTTTTATGCGACGATGGGCGGTCAGGAAGGCGATATCGGTGTGATTACCACGCCGGACGGCGAGTTTAAGGTCGAGAATACTGTCAAGCTCTTAGGTGGCAAGGTGGGACATATCGGCAAAGTGACAAAGGGAATGTTCAAGGTGGGAGATGACATAACCCTGTCGGTGGATACTGCAAGAAGAAGCAATACCTGTAAGAATCACAGCGCGACCCACTTGCTGCAAAAAGCGCTGCGCGAGGTGCTCGGCAATCATGTGGAGCAGGCGGGTTCCTATCAGGACGGTGAACGGACGCGTTTTGATTTCTCCCATTCATCGGCGATGAGCGCGGACGAGTTAAAGCGCGTGGAGCAGATTGTGAATGAGCAGATTGCGGAGAATCTGGCTGTCGAAACAAAGGTAATGACGATAGAAGAAGCGAAGAAGTCCGGTGCGATGGCGCTTTTCGGAGAGAAGTACGGGGAGACTGTCAGAGTCGTACAGATGGGGGAGTTCTCGAAGGAACTGTGCGGCGGTACACACGTAAAATCCACCGGCATGATAGGCTCCTTTAAGATTCTGTCAGAATCCGGCGTGGCTGCTGGTGTACGCCGAATCGAGGCGGTGACGGGCAGCAACGTGACGGCGTATTATCAGAGACTGGAGGAACAGCTTATAGAGGCGGCGAGGGCGCTTAAGACTTCCCCCTCGAATCTGGTAGAGCGGTGTGAACATCTTATGGCGGAGATGAAGGCGCTGCAGAGCGAAAACGAGTCTTTGAAGAGTAAGGCTGCAAAGGATGCGCTGGGCGACGTGACAGATCAGGTACAGGAAGTAAAAGGCGTAAAGCTGCTTGCTTCTAAAGTGTCCGGCGTCGATATGAACGGACTGCGCGAACTGGGCGACCAGTTGAAGGAGAAACTGGGCGAAGGCGTGATTGTCCTCATTTCTGAGAATGAGGGCAAGGTGAACATGGTTGCCATGGTAACAGATGGCGCGATGGGACAGGGCGCCCATGCGGGCAATCTGATTAAAGGAATCGCCGCACTTGTAGGCGGCGGTGGTGGCGGACGTCCGAATATGGCACAGGCAGGCGGCAAGAATCCGGCAGGTATCGATGCTGCGATTGCAGAGTGTGCAAAAGTGCTGGAAGGACAGATAAAGTAGTAAGAAACTGTTTTTTTGAAAGAAATATGGTATATTTATCAAAATAGTAGTTGACTCATAACCAGAATGTGGTATAATTTGTATTGTGTGTAGGGACACGGAGCGTGTAAACGCGTAAATAACCCAATCAGTCGAAATGCTTGTTAGGGACTGAAGGGAGG
The DNA here is from genome assembly GCA_947564735.1 of uncultured Lachnospiraceae bacterium. Classification (GTDB taxonomy): domain Bacteria; phylum Bacillota; class Clostridia; order Lachnospirales; family Lachnospiraceae; genus UBA3282. The sequence goes on from CANOEC010000042.1 coordinate 30,384, forward strand.
TCAGGTGCGGAATGTCAAACGTAATCGTAAAAGAAAACGAAACTTTGGATAGCGCATTGCGTCGTTTCAAGAGAAGCTGTGCGAAGGCAGGAATCCAGCAGGAGATTCGTAAGAGAGAGCATTACGAGAAGCCTAGCGTAAGACGTAAGAAGAAGTCCGAAGCAGCAAGAAAACGTAAATACAATTAAGTAAAGTACGAGACAGACTCAAAAGTAATTTTGAGTCTGTTTTTCATTGTATAGGAAATTCCGTAATTGCTTCGGTATATCTGTTGTCCCACTACAATATGTATAGTACATAAGAGAAGATACGAAGGTAGGAGAGACAGTGTTGCGAAGGATAGGAAAGCGTATTGTAGTATGGTTCATCTTGGGATGCCTCATCATGAATACCGGATTTGTTTGTCTGTCAATGCAGGTATGGGCGGCTCCGGATGTCGCCGCGCCATCTTATGTTGTAATGGAAGCGTCCACCGGACAGGTAATCTGTGAGCAGGATGCGGATACCAGAAGAAGTCCGGCGAGCATCACAAAAATTATGACCTTACTGATTATTTTTGAACACATAAAGAGTGGAAGGATTCATATGGAGGACCAAGTTACGACCAGCGCATATGCAAAATCCATGGGCGGTTCACAGGTTTTTCTGGAGGAAGGCGAGACACAGACTTTAGAGACAATGATTAAATGTATCGCCGTTGCATCGGGAAATGACGCCAGCGTAGCTGTAGCGGAATACATAGCGGGCAGTGAGAGTGAATTTGTGAAGCTGATGAATGAGAAGGCGGAAGCGCTTGGAATGCAGAATACGCATTTTGAAGACTGCTGCGGATTGACGGATTCGGATAATCATTACTCATCGGCGAAGGACGTGGCGATCATGTCAAGAGAGCTGATTACGAAATACCCGGAAGTTTTTAACTTTACGAAAATATGGATGGAAGATATTGAGCACCGGACGCCGACGAGTACGTCAACATTTACCTTGTCCAGTACCAATAAACTTCTGAAACAGTACGAGTGGACTACCGGACTCAAAACAGGATCTACTTCAAAGGCGCTCTATTGTCTGTCGGCAACGGCGGACAGGGACGGAATGGAATTGATAGCGGTGGTGATGGCTGCGCCGGATCCGAAGACCCGTTTTCAGGATGCTATCACACTGCTCAATTACGGATACAGTGTGAGCCAGATGTATCGGGATGACAACAAAGATGCGCTTCCGGAACAGAAGGTGGAGGGCGGAATCGAGGATATTTTATATCTGACCTATGAGGGACCCTTTGAATATCTGGATACTGCTGGCAGCAATCTGAGTGAAATCCAGAAGGAAATCAGCCTGCCGGGAAGTGTTAAGGCGCCTGTGGCGGAAGGAGACGCGATAGGAGAGGCAGTCTATAAACTTGACGGCAAGCGGATTGGCAGCGTATCCATACTGGCGGCAAAGGGCGTAGACAAAGCAGAGTACAAAGACTACTGGAAAAAGGTATGGATATTATATCTGATGAAGCGCTAGGTACATGACAGGGAAACGGGATGGAAGAAGACGGTTGGGAGAGGCCGGGTGCCATATGGCGGTGAACGCCGCCGTATGGCAGCATGGAAGAACAGATGTTCACAGATTGCGGGAAAGGGCTGTTATATGATATACTTTAAAAGCTGTCCGCATGTGGCGGCATATGGAGAAAATATATGATAGAAGTTATTTTGATATGCATGGGCATTGCGGTTATCGTATGCCTGATAGTGTCCGCGTGGGACTGCAGCCGGTTTGTTACGGTAGAATATGAAGTGTCGTCGGACAAAATTGTAAAACCCTGTAAGCTTGTGCTTCTGGCTGATTTGCATAATAAGTCGTACGGTAAGAATCATGAGAAACTGCTGCAGGCGATTGACGCAATTTCGCCAGATGCGGTACTGACGGCGGGGGATATGCTGACGACCTCCCACAGTTCTGCTGCTTATCAGCCAGCGTTATCTCTTATGAGACAGCTTGCGGCGCGTTATCCAATATACTATGGCATGGGAAACCATGAGCAGTTTCTGAAATTATATCCGGAGCAGTATGGGACGGCATACGATGACTACACGGCAGGACTCGCGGATGCGGGCATAAGTCCGCTGATAAACGAGAATACTTATCTGCCGGAATACCGTATAGCTATCTGCGGTTCCCAGATTGATAAATGCTATTATAAAAAATTTAAAAAGCATCCGATGGAGAAAGAATATTTACAGAAGATATTAGGGCAGCCGAGAGAGGGTGTCTACCAGATTCTGATTGCCCACAATCCGCAGTATTTTGAGGAGTATGCAGAATGGGGAGCGGATTTGGTTGTGTCCGGACATGTTCACGGCGGCATCATGAGGCTGCCTGTTCTTGGCGGCGTCCTGTCGCCCAATATGACGCTTTTTCCGAAATATGACGGAGGGATGTTCCGGAAGGGAAAGGCAGTGATGATTCTAAGCAGAGGACTGAGTACGCACACGATTCCCGTCAGGGTGTTTAATCCGGGAGAACTGGTGGTTATCAATATCTTACCCAAAAAGTGTGAGTGAGGGCAGGGCATGATGAAATACAGGACAAATGGCGAAGAGGCAATGACGGAAAGGACAAGCTTATTATGGCGATTCCTGTGAAATTGGAGGTGTTTGAGGGACCCTTGGATCTACTCCTGCACCTGATTGATAAGAATAAAGTGGATATTTATGATATTCCGATTGTGGAGATTACGGAGCAGTATCTGGACTATATCAAACAGATGGAAACGGAAGATATGAACGTCGTGAGTGAATTTCTCGTCATGGCGGCTACCCTGATTGATATCAAGTGCAAAATGCTTCTTCCCAAAGAAGTAAATGAGGAAGGAGAGGAAGAAGACCCGAGAGCCGAGTTGGTTGAAAAACTGTTGGAATACAAGATGTGCAAATATATGTCCTATGAGCTGCGGGACCGCATGGTGGATGCAGAGAGAAATCTTTATAAAAAACCGACACTCCCGAAAGAGGTGGCGGATTACAGACAGCCCGTAGATTATGAAGAATTGATTGGAGACATGACCCTGCAGAAGCTGCATGAGATATTTAAGCAGATTATGAAACGGCAGGAGGACAAAATCGACCCGGTCAGAAGCACGTTCGGCAATATCGAGAAAGACGAAATTGATATGGACTTAAAGACGACCTTTGTGGAGGCATATGTGCGGAGCCATAAGACCTTCAGCTTCCGGAGACTGCTGGAGAAGCAGAACAGCAAAATGGAAGTGATCGTGACGTTTCTGGTTATTCTGGAAATGATTAAAACCGGCAGAATCGGCATAGAGCAGGAGGATACCTTTTCGGATATCATTATCACGACGAAGGACGTAAGCGACAACACGCCGATGCAGCTTACATCGGTGGCGGAATAGAGGAAACAACATGGAAAGAGTAAAAGCAAAAGCGGTGCTTGAGGCAATATTATTTACAATGGGAGATTCAGTCAGCATCGACAGTCTGGCAGCGGTGATAGAGGAAGACAAAAAAAATACCAGAGAGATTCTGGATGAGATGGCGCAGGAATACGAAGCGCAGGAAAGAGGCATTGCGCTGACGACTTTAGACGATGCGGTACAGATGTGTACGAAGGGGGAACTGTATGAATATCTGATTAAGATAGCCAAGGCGCCGAAGAAATTTGTGCTGACGGACACACTGTTAGAAACACTTTCAATCATTGCCTATAAGCAGCCGGTGACGCGGTTGGAGATTGAGAAAGTCAGAGGGGTAAGCTGTGACCATGCGGTCAATAAACTGCTGGAATATGATTTGATTATGGAGGTTGGCAGACTGGATGCGCCGGGACGTCCGCTTCTGTTTGGAACGACGGAGCAGTTCTTAAGGAGCTTTGGCGTGAAATCGCTGGAAGATTTACCGGAATTGAACGCGGTGCAGATCGAGGAATTTAAGCAGCAGGCGGAGACGGAAGTGCAGTTGCAACTGGATATTTGAGGAACGCCGGGTACGGCGGAGGGTAAAATATGTTGTCTGTAAAAACCAATACGTCGGCATGGTGTGCCGACAGGCAGTTTGGCATCATTTCCAAAAAAGTCTGCAAATAAAAGTCAAGCAGAAATTGAAGAACTTTGAAAATTTTAT
>CANOEC010000043.1 GCA_947564735.1 uncultured Lachnospiraceae bacterium
CTGAGTACAACTATGTCATGTCTGACATGAAGTTATACTAGGACTGCAAAGGACGCAGTCTGAGTACAACTATGTCATGTCTGACATGAAGTTATACTAGGACTGCAAAGGACGTAGTCTGAGTATAACTATGTTATGTCTTGAAGAACCGGACGTCTTTTTGAAAAAAGCGAATATAAGGCAGAAAATAAGTGATAACAATATATGGAGAAAGGGTGAATTACGATGCAGGAGAAAAAAAATATTTTAACGTATGAAGGATTAAGAAAATATGAGGACGAGTTACACGATCTGAAAGTCGTGAAGCGTAAAGAGGTGGCGCAGAAGATTAAAGAGGCGAGAGAGCAGGGAGATTTGTCCGAGAACGCCGAGTATGATGCTGCAAAGGATGAACAGCGTGATATTGAGGCAAGAATCGAAGAGCTGGAAAAGATTTTGAAAAATGCAGAGGTCGTTGTTGAGGATGAGGTCGATCTGGATAAGATTAACATCGGCTGTCTGGTCAAGATATTGGATATGGAGTACAACGAGGAGCTGGAATACAAAATTGTCGGTTCTACCGAGGCGAACAGCTTAAAAGGTAAGATTTCCAATGAGTCTCCGGTAGGAAAAGCGCTGATTGGCTCCAAAGTTGGCGATACGGTGGATGTAGAGACACAGGCAGGTGTGATTCAATATAAAGTGCTGGAAATCCAGCGGTCAAATTAATGCAGGATAGACGAACGAAGATATGCGCGCTTTGAGGAAGGGATACAGGATAAATCCGGCATATCGGCAGCAGGCAGGAAAGGTGTAGGTAGCGACATGGCAGAAGTACAAAATCAGGGAAACGAACAACAGGCACAGGACGTCAACCAGCTTTTGAAAGTAAGGCGGGAAAAGCTTTCCGCATTGCAGGAGAGCGGCAAGGATCCTTTTCAGATTACGAAATATGACGTGACACATCACAGTCAGGAAATCAAAGATAATTACGATGCGCTGGAAGGCAAAACAGTCTCCATTGCAGGACGTGTGATGTCCAAACGTATTATGGGTAAGGCGTCTTTCTGTAACGTACAGGATTTGCAGGGCGATATGCAGTGTTATGTGGCGCGTGACAGTGTCGGTGAAGAGCCCTATGCTGATTTCAAAAAATACGACGTGGGTGACATTGTCGGTATTGAGGGTGAAGTGTTTACCACGAAAACCGGTGAAAAATCCATTCATGCTGCTAAAGTGACACTATTGTCAAAAAGTCTCCAGATTCTGCCGGAGAAGTATCATGGACTGGTGAATACGGACATTCGTTACCGCCAGAGATATACCGACTTAATTATGAACGAAGACGTGAAAAAGACTTTTGTGCTGCGTTCCAAGATTATCAGTTCCATCAGACGTTATCTGGACGGACAAGGTTTCTTGGAAGTGGAGACGCCTATGCTCGTGTCCAATGCGGGCGGCGCGGCGGCAAGACCCTTTGAGACGCATTATAATGCGCTGGATGAGGACGTTAAGCTGCGTATCTCATTGGAATTATATCTGAAAAGACTGATTGTGGGAGGCATGGAGAGAGTCTATGAAATCGGGCGTGTTTTTAGAAACGAAGGTCTGGATACAAGGCATAATCCGGAATTTACCTTGATGGAATTGTATCAGGCATATACGGATTATTATGGGATGATGGATTTGACGGAAAACATGTTCCGCCATGTGGCTAAAGAAGTGTGCGGCACAACCACTGTTCCTTACGGTGAGGAGATGATTGACCTCGGAAAAACCTTCGAGCGCATGACCATGGTGGAAGCGGTCAAGAAATATGCCCGTGTCGATTTCGATACAGTGAAGGATACCGAGGAGGCGAAGAAGCTTGCCGATGCGAATGGGATTCACTATGAAGAGAGGCATAAGAAAGGCGATATCTTGAATCTTTTCTTTGAGGAATTTGTGGAAGAGCATCTGGTGCAGCCGACCTTTATCATGGATCATCCGATAGAGATTTCTCCGTTGACGAAGAAGAAGCCGGACAAGCCCGAATATGTGGAGCGTTTTGAGCTTTTTATCACCGGACGCGAGATGTGTAACGCGTACTCTGAGTTGAACGACCCGATTGACCAGAGAGAACGTTTCAAGGCGCAGGAAGAGGCGCTTGCCGCCGGTGACGAGGAAGCGAACACCACGGACGAGGATTTCATGAATGCGCTGGAAATCGGTATGCCGCCGACGGGAGGCATCGGTTACGGAATCGACAGACTGGTTATGTTACTGACGAACTCTCCGGCAATCCGCGATGTTTTGCTTTTCCCGACGATGAAGAGTCTGGACAAAGGGCAGGAGAAAAAATCCGCCGACCGTGGAAAAAACGCAAAGAAAGACGCGGAACAGCCTGCGAAACAGAGCAGTATTTCCAGAGAGCAGGCGTTGGAACTGCTGAAGAAATATAACAAAGAGCTTTTTCATATCCAGCACGCACTGACTGTAGAGGGTGTGATGAGGTGGTATGCGAAAGAATTAGGATATGCGGCGGAAGAAGAGTTCTGGGGAATTACCGGACTCCTTCATGATATTGATTTCGAGCTTTATCCGGAAGAGCATTGCAAAAAAGCGCCTGAGCTTCTGCGTGAGGCTGGGGTCGGCGAGGACATGATTTATGCAATTTGCTCGCACGGTTACGGACTTTGCAGTGAGGAAGAGCCGAAGCTTGAGATGGAAAAAGTGCTTTTTGCATCCGATGAGCTGACGGGACTCATCTGGTCCTGCGCGCTGATGCGTCCATCCAAGAGTACGATGGACATGGAAGTGAAGAGCTTGAAAAAGAAGTTTAAGGATAAGAAGTTTGCGGCGGGCTGTTCCAGAGAAGTCATTTCTCAGGGCGCGGAAATGCTCGGCTGGGAATTAGACGACCTTTTTGACAAGACGATTCTGGCAATGAGAAGCTGTGAAGCATCTGTTGCAGAGGCGATGGAGGAGAAGGCGTCAAGTTAGTAAATTAAAGTGGACCGAACGGCTTGAGGGCTGTTTGGTCTTTTTTTTGGAATTCTGTTTACAAAATATGGTTGAAGAAAGGAACTTTATTGAGTATACTATAGAAAGAATGACGGAGGGAGACTTGCAATGCCGGAGACGAATCATTGGAAACTTGAGCTGGAACAATATATTAGACAGAATGAACCGACGAAAGTCGAAAAGAGCAGAGCATGGGGGACAGCGATTGGTCTGCAGGACGTAGATGGGTTAAAGACTTCGGAGTATCTGCTGGAAACAGCAAAAGAACACATTGAGGGAAAGATTGATATTGGTGTTGCACAGGAGAGAATACAAGCCTATTATGAGGAGCAGGCGAATAGGGAGAATTTCTCATCAGACACAAAGGAAGCAGATATTGTAGCTTCTAGAATTGCGGCGCTTTTAGGAGAGCAGACATTTCAGTTTTCACCTGCGGAGTGGCAGACGATTTACAAACGGCTTTTTGAGGGTGTGTTTCACCATGCGGGTGTGTTTAGAACGTATAATATAAGCAAGAAAGAATGGGTGTTGAAAGGAAATACGGTATTGTATGCTTCGGCAGAAAGTATTAAGCCAACGCTTGCATATGATTTTGATATGGAAAAACAGTTTTCTTATGAAGGGCTTTCGGTTGCAGAGGCGATAAAGCATATTTCAAAGTTTACATCGGGTATATGGCAGATCCATCCTTTTTGCGAAGGAAATACAAGGGCAACAGCGGTATTTATTATTAAATATATGAAAACCTTTGGTTTTCATATCGGCAATGAAGTTTTTGCCGAGCATTCATGGTATTTTAGAAATGCATTGGTGAGAGCAAATTATAATAATTTTTCCGAAGGGATTACTGCTACAACAGAGTATCTGGAATTATTCTTTGAAAATTTGTTACTAAATAAAGGACATGAATTGAGAAATAGATTTCTGCATGTTGATTATAGGAAGGATGTGCAGCAGAAAGATGTTCAAAGTGTCAATCAGAACGGCTCAAAGTGCCAAAATGGCACTTTGAATGACGCAGTAAATTGCACCTTAGATGAGTTGGCAATTTTACAGCTTATTGCAGCCAATCCGACAATCACACAGAAGGAATTGGCAAATAAAAGTGGGAAGTCAGAGCGTACCATAAAAAGAAAAACTGTCGAATTACAGGAAAAGGGTTATTTAAAACGTTTGAACGGAAAACGTAACGGACGGTGGGAAATTTATGTCGAACTGCCGTTTAAAATATTGTGATAAAGGAGGAAATGAGTATGCAGTACAGAATTATCGGAGACACGATGCCGGCGGTGGAGGTGCTTTTTGATGCACCGGGAGAGTCCATGTATACACAGTCGGGCGGTATGGCGTGGATGTCGGAGGGAATCACGATGGATTCCAATATGAAAGGTGGTCTTGGCAAGAGCATCGGCAGAATGTTTTCGGGTGAATCGCTTTTTATGGCGACCTATAAGGCAGAGCGTGCGGGCAGTCTGGTTGCCTTTGCCTCTACGGTAGCCGGAGAAGTGCTTCCGGTCGATGTGGGTGCCTGCGGCGGCATGATTTGTCAGAAGGGGGCGTTTCTTTGCGCACAGGAGACGGTCAGCCTGAATGTGACGTTTACCAAGAAATTTTCAGCAGGCTTGTTTGGCGGAGAAGGTTTTATCCTGCAGGATATCAGCGGAACGGGCATGGTCTTTCTTGAGATTGACGGCAATAAGGTAGAGAAGAATCTGGCGCCCGGCGAGGTTATCAAGGTGGACACCGGCAATGTGGTCGCTTTTGAGAGGTCTGTGCGGTACGAGATTGAAACGGTGAAAGGGCTCAAGAATATTTTCCTTGGTGGTGAGGGATTGTTCTTAACGAAGCTTACCGGACCGGGAAAGGTTATTTTGCAGACACAGAACTTCAATGAGTTTGCCGGAAGGATTATCAGACTGGTGCCGTCGAGATAGGGGCGGAAGCGCTGGTCGAGAAGGCAGTTTCGGAAAGTAGTAAAGAAGATATTTTGTTGAAGAATGTCGTTTAAAATGATACACTTACCGTATCAAAACGATAGGGCAGGTGAATTTGCATGAGCGGCATTCTTTTTTCAGAAATCATGGATTTTTATCCGAAACATAATGCGTCGGTGTATGAAGACTTAAAGAAGGATTATCAGAATGGAAGCCTCATTCCCTTTGTCGGAGCGGGGCTTTCTGCCTTTTGCGGCTATTCGGGCTGGTCACAGGTATTGAAAGAGCTTGCAGGATATATTTATGAGTCAGATATTAGGGATAGGACGATTCAAATGATTGATGGCGGAGGGCTTTTGCAGGCGGCTCAGACGATTTATGACAATTACCCGCGGATGCTAAGAGAACTTCGGAAAATCATTGATTATAATAAACTTGCAAATTGTGAACCGGGTGCTTGGTATACCTCGGCGGCATATGTTTTGCCCTATCTGTTTGGGGCGGGTATGGTCATGACGACTAATTTTGATCGTGTATTGGAAGAAGTCTATGATAAGTGCCATGTGAAATTTGGCAAGGTCGTCTCGCCTTATGAGCCGGATATTCTTGCACAAATCCGGCAGACGTCGCCGCACTGTCTGTTTAAGCTGCATGGTGATATTGGACCGGAGACACATGATATTGACAGGCTGGCATTTACACAGAAACAGTATGATATGGTTTATGAAAATAATGGATTACTCCTGCAGGAGTTGCCATTGTGGTTTCAGAATAAGAGACTGTTATTCTTGGGGTGCAGCTTGATGCAGGACAAGACAATGGAGGTGCTGCAGCGAGTCACGGAGAAAAATCCGGGATTAGACCACTATGCGATTCTTGCATGTAAACCGGATGAAATCGGTCAGCGAAGCAGGGAATTGGGAAAAATGGGGATTTCACCAATCTATTACCCGGAAGGCAGATATGAGGCGGTGCGTGTGATATTGGAACGGCTTCTGGAAGAAACTGCCTATAGTAAATATGAGGAAATGAAACAGCATGTAGAGAGACATGTGCCTGTCTCCAAGACCAAGCATCGCTTCATGTATGATTCGGGTTACATTGGGTTCACCGGAAGAACGTCAGAATTTACGCAACTTATGGATTTCTGTCAAAATCCTAAGCAGATTTTATGGTGGGCAGTGACCGGACCGGGCGGGATGGGCAAGAGCAGACTTGTCTATGAGTTTACCGAGGCGTGTAAAAAAGAGGGCTGGGAAATCGTCTGGCTGAATCAGAATATTTACCCGAAAATGCTGAACTGGACGCCGCCTGCACAACGATGTATTTTGGTGGCGGATGACGTGCAGTCATATATTCAGGCAATTGGAGAGTGGATTGGTTCTGTCTCCACGAGAAAGCGCAGTGAGAAGCTGAGGATACTCCTGCTGGAACGTGAAGGAGAGAAGCTGGGTTCTGCCAAATGGGAGGAGATGATGCAGGCGGATGCGCCCTATGATGATACGATTCCGTCCTTGTGCTATTGTTCTGATTTTTTAAGGCTGACACCTCTGTCAGAAGACGAATTGAAGGCGATTATGACAGATTTTGCGTCTGCTTCGGGAAAAACATGGAAGGACGATGGGCTGATGGAGCGTCTCCTAAAAACATTGCAGGAAGTAGATGGCGATTTGCAGCGTCCCTTATATGCGCTGGCAATTGTTGATGCATGGTGTGCTGGGGAGAATCCCACCCATTGGGATAAGGAACAGATATTAAATGAATTGACGAATCGCGAATTGAGATTCTATTACAATCGATTAAAGAATTTATCTTCTGACAGGATTTCTAAGGAATTGCGTGCGGAGTTTGAAAATCTTTTGGCACGGTCTTGTGTAAGGGGCATTTTGCCATTGGATGAGGTTCGTCCGGAAGAGTATCGGAAGCTTCAGGACAGGGCGGATAAGTTAGAGATGGAGTTTCATGAATTACTCCGGGCAATGGGAGTAGTTCATCGGGTAAAGGATTATATTGGATTAAAGAGTCAAGGGGGAACAGAACTGTATGGAAGGGAAGAGGAATTCAGTGAAGCGGTGGCGTTAGATTGCCCGGATTTGATAAAAGAGTATCTCGTTTTGCGACAGGCATTTGAGAAAGGGCGGATGAAGTTACTGCTTCCGGATGGGTGGGTCAATCAGCCATACCAGCTGCACTTTTTGTATAACGTGCTGTCTGATTATCCGGAAAAACTGCGAGGGAGACATCAGTTTTGGAAAATCATTTTTGATGGAAAACCGAGGTCTGATGGTTGCGCGTGGCAGTATAGTGGTCTGTTGCTTGGTGTAATCGTGCACTTGCCAGAATTACAGGAATGTGCAGTAGAGCGATTAGAGGAAGTATCTCATCAATTTCAACAGGATGAAGTTACAGAACTGGCATACGCTATGGGGCTGATAAAGCTTATAATAGAACGACCATTGAAGGAGCGCGAAGAGAGTGTAGTAAAGCTCTCGGCACTGTATGAACGGAACGATACGAACGAAAAAATAGCGGAACTCTATGCGAATGGCTTGTTTTTTCTGGCGGCAGAACAGCCATTGAAGGAACGTGAAGAGAGCGTATCAAAACTTGCGGATTTATATGAACAGCATGATATAAATGAAGAGGTAGCAGAAAAATATGCGCAAGGGTTGTTCGGTCTGATAGCGGAGCAGCCATTGCATGAATGTGAACAGAGTGCATGTAAACTAGAGACTCTGTATGAACGGCATGATGCGAATGAAAAAATAGCGGAATTATATGCAATGATCTTATATCACCGGGTATTTGAGAAATCGTTGAAAGATTGTGAAAAGAGTGTATCAAAACTTGCAGAATTATATGAACGGTATGGTACAAATAAAGAAATCGTGGCAGCCTACGCGAAAGGTTTGCGCAATCTGACAATGAAACAGCCCTTGAAAGAACGTGAAGAGAGTGTATCAAAACTCATGACTTTGTATGAACGGAACAATGCAAATGAGGAAATAGCAGCGGTTTACGCGAGAGGGTTAGCCAATCTGTCAGGGCTACAGCCCTCGAAAGAGCGCGAAGAGAGTGTATTGAAACTTGTAGATTTATATAACGGGAGCGACAGGAATGAAGAAATGGCGATATCATTTGCGCTGGGGTTAGCTAATAGTGCCGCTGCGCAGGACTCGGAAGAAAAGGTACGTGAAATTCTGTTGCAATCAAAAGCATTGTTGAATGAGCGACCTCAAAACATAACATTACAATTTGCATATGCAGCGACATGGTTAGGCTTGACATTCGTTCAATCCCTAGAATCCCTGCATCAGACGGTGCTGGAGCTACAAGCATTCCTACGGAAACATCCGAAGGCTAATGAGAGGTTTCAGTTTGAATTGGCTAACTATCTCGCCAAACATCCCGAACAAAGGGAGCAGTATGCCCCACTCATATTGAAATCTTAGCAGGCTATGACGTGTGTGACAGAGCAGTTGTGTCTTAGCGTGACGACTTAAAACGATTTCCGTAAAAAACGGGGCTTAAAACGATAATAAATTCAGTAGAACAGCATAAACCTTTATGATAAAATGGACTTGCATGTAAATATGCACAACTTGATTTAGTCAGTGTTTAACGAGGAAAACATATAAAATGAAAACCATTGCTATCGTGAATAAAAATAATGATTATCAGAAATTTGAAGTGTTGAAGAGCAATCGGAATAAAAGATTTAAATATAATCAATTTATTGTTGAGGGGGTACGGAGCCTTAATGAGGCAGTTAAAAATAACTGGAAGATAGTTTCTTTTATTTATGACAAAAATAATTTGTCTGATTGGGCGAAAGGGATGATAGCAACAGTAAGAACAGAAGTCAATTATACTCTTACAGCACCACTACTGAAAGAATTAAGCGGGAAAGAAGATACCTCTGAACTGATGGCTGTTATTGAAATGAGAGAAGACAAATTAGAAAATACAGCAATATCCGAAAATCCTTTTATTGTATTATTTGACAGACCGTCTAATAAAGGGAATCTGGGTACGATGATACGCTCTTGTGATGCATTGGGAGCTGATATGCTGATTATTACAGGGCATGCAGTTGATTTATATGATCCTGATGTGGTGGTATCAGCGATGGGGTCTTTTTTCAATCTTCCGGTTATCCGTATTGCTGATAACGATGTCTTATACAAATATATTGAAAGTCTCAGAGCAAAGTACCCTGACTTTAAGATTGTAGGTACAACTGCACACAACGAAAAGCCCATTTATAACGAAAAATTGATGACGCCGGTTATGCTGATGATGGGAAATGAAACGATGGGATTGAATAAGGCATTTAAAGAGTATTGTGATGTTTTGTGCACGATTCCTATGGTTGAAAGTTCATTTGCCAGTTCTTTTAACGTTAGCTGCGCTGCGTCTATCATGATGTATGAAATAGTAAGACAACGTGTTAATAAGTAACCAAGAGTGTAAACAACAAAATAGAAGGAGCAGACCCGATGGATAAACATACACAACAGCAATTTGCAGAAAACATGTTACAATATCTGAACGAAAGCCCGACTGCGTTCCATGCCGTAGAGAATGCGGCGAAAATACTCAAGGCGCAGGGGTTTCAAGAGCTGAAAGAGGCGGACGCGTGGTCACTGCATACGGGCGGCAGATATTTTGTCGTGAAAAATCATTCATGTATCCTTGCCTTTACGGTGGGAGAGGGAGATTTGGCGAAAGAAGGTTTCCGGCTGATAGGTGCGCACACGGATTCTCCCGGTCTGAAAATCAAGCCGGGCGATTGTATTGTCACGCCGGACGGATATGTAAAACTGAACGTGGAAGTTTATGGCGGCGCTATTTTAAGCACCTGGTTCGACCGTCCGCTTGCCGTGGCAGGGCGGGTAATCGTGAAGCAGAACGGGAGATTAGTGGAACGTCTGATTAAGATAGATAAACCTGTGTGCATCATTCCGAATCTGTGCATCCATTTTAATAGGGACTGCAATACCGGAGGCGGTTACAATAAACAGACGGATATCCTTCCTTTGCTGTCGATGAAAGAGGAAGGGGTGGAGAAAGAGGATTATCTGTATCGCCTGCTTCAGAAGGAGACCGGCATAGAGAAGGACGAGATACTGGATTATGAATTGTTTTTGTATGAGTACCAGAAGGGAAGCTTCATGGGGCAGGACGAAGAATTTATTTCCGCGTCCCGCATTGATAATCTTTGTATGGTCTATGCCGGGCTGTCAGCGCTGACGGAAGCAGCAGGCAGTGGCAACTGCAAAGTATTTGTCGCCTTTGACCACGAAGAGGTGGGAAGCACTTCGGCACCGGGCGCACGTTCCGGCTTCCTTGCGTATACATTGGAGCGAATCTGTAAAAACCTCGGTCTGACAGATGACGCATATTTTCAGGCGTTGGCAAATGCAACGTCCATCTCGGCAGACACGGCGCACGCAGTTCATCCGAATTACAGCGACAAGCATGATGCGGGAAACCGCCCCGTGCTGGGCGGCGGACCGGTGATCAAATATTCTGCGTCGCAGCGGTACAGCACCAATGCATTCAGCGCCGCCTATTTCATGGAAGCGTGCAGGCGGGCGCAGGTGCCCTGTCAGAAGTACGTCAACAGAAATGATATTGTCGGCGGTTCTACAATCGGACCGGCATTGTCCAGTCTGACCACCATCCCGACGGTGGATATCGGCACGCCCGTGCTTGCGATGCATTCCATCCGGGAGTTTGTGGCGGCAGTGGATAATTTTTATGCAAAAGAAGCGTTTCGTGCGTATTATGAGGGTATCTGATTGATGTACGGGAGAGGAGAAAAGACAGCATGGAAGAACGAAAGATAAAAAGCGGATGGACAGGTCTTCGGATAGTAAGTCTGACGTTTGCTATTATAGGGGTTTCATATATCATTGTAGGCACCGCAGTGGGCGGACTGGGCATTAATCAAGAAGCTGTGATATTCGGATATACGTTTAGCGGTATGGGCGCCGTATTTCTGGTTGTCGGCGCAGTGTGTTACAGCTTGGAAATCCGCAAAAAAAGGAGAGATCAAAGGCTGTTAAATTCCGGACAGTATATTTTGGCGGAAATTTCGGAAATTACGATGAATTATGCCGTCCGTATCAATCGCAGGTATCCTTACATTGTAAAATGCAGGTATCAGGATAGGAACGGATGTATCCACACCTTCAGAAGCCGTAACCTGAATTTTGATCCTGCGCCGCTGTTAAGGGACAGTATGGTGAGAATTTATGTAGAGGGGGATAATTTCAAGCATTATTATATGGATATCGATTCCATCTTGCCGACGGTGATTGAGCATTGAGGTTTTTAACCGTCATCTTTCACAAAAAACGGAAACTCTTTTTGTAAAAATGGTTTCTTGTCAATATCATACGCTGATGCTACAATAAAGGAAACTGAAAAACAAAAAACAGTTTCCTTTTTCTTTTTTATATAACAGGAAATTCCTACGTTTATTCACGAGTTCGCGAAGCGAAGCTCACAAACGAGCGAAGCTCGCAAACGAGCGAAGCTCGTTTTTTGAAAGGGGGAGGTGTAGTGGACTTAAAAGAAACAATTTTAAAAGGCACCATGCAGGTCTTTAACGACAAAGGTTTGAAATTTACGATGGACGACATCGCGGAGCGGCTGAAAATCAGCAAAAAGACATTATATAAGGTTTTTGATGACAAGGAAGCGCTGTTCTTGACCATGGTGGATTATATTTTTGACTCGATTAAGGAAAATGAGCAGGAGGTGCTTGCAGATGAAAGTCTAAGCACGGTAGAGAAGATTCATAAAATATTAGGGGTGTTTCCGGAGGGGTATCGGGATGTGGATTTTCGCCAGCTTTATCTTCTGCGTGGTAAACACCCGAACATATACAAACAGGTGGAGCGGCGTCTGGAAACCGGCTGGGAATCAACGATAGCGTTACTTGAGCAGGGAATTGAGGAAGGGTGTATTAGACCGATTCGGATTCCGATTCTCAAATTGATGTTAGAAGCGTCGCTGGAACAGTTTTTCCAGAGGGATGTGCTGGTGCAGAATGACATTGCCTATCATGATGCTTTGGATGAGGTGGTGAATATCCTGATGGATGGCATTACGGTTCGCGGGGAAATATAAAATAACAGGGAAGGAAGGTATTTCACATGAAATTAACAGCAAAGGAAAAAGTATCATACGGTCTGGGCGCGGTCGGCAAGGACATGGTCTATATGCTTTCCGCAAGCTATATTCTGTATTATTATCAGGATATTTTAGGTGTGAGCGCCATCGCAATGGGAGTCATTCTGATGGCAGCGAGGGTATTTGATGCGTTTAACGACCCGATTATGGGTGTTTTGGTGGCAAAAACAAGAACAAAATGGGGAAAGTTCCGCCCGTGGCTTTTGATAGGGACAATCCTGAATGCGGTGATTCTGGTTATCATGTTCTGTGCGCCGCCGTCGCTTAACGGAAACGGGTTGATTGCATATGCTGCCGCAACATATATTGTATGGGGCGTCACATACACGATGATGGATATTCCTTACTGGTCCATGATTCCGGCTTTTACAGATGGAGGAAAGGAGCGAGAGGGACTTACCACGCTGGCACGTTCCTGCGCAGGCGTAGGTTCTGCGCTCATCACCATTATTACGATGATGTGTGTGCAGGGACTGGGAGGCGGAAACGAGCGCGAAGGGTTCTGGAAGTTTGCACTGATTATTGCGATTCTGTTCGTGGTGTTTATAGTGATTACATGTCTGAACATCAAAGAAAAGTCTACTGTAGACGTAGAAGCGCCATCGGTTGGACAGATGTTTAAAGCGCTGGTGCAGAATGACCAGACAATGATTGTTGTGATATCCATCGTGCTGATAAATTGCTCATTATACATTACGTCCAATTTATTAATTTATTTCTTTAAATATGATTTTGGCGGAGATACATGGTACAACGGGTATACCCTGTTTAATATGTTTGGCGGCGCCATTCAGATTTTGTCCATGATGCTGTTTTATCCGCTGCTCCGTAAATTTATCAGTTCGCTGCAGGTGTTTTATGTGAGCTTTGTCATGGCAATCGTGGGATACGCGGTACTGTTTACGTTCATGTGCATCGGGCTTACGAATATTGCAGCCTTGTTTGTTCCGGCGTTTCTTGTCTTTGCGGCATTCGGTATGCTGACCGTGCTGACAACGGTATTTCTCGCCAACACGGTAGATTATGGCGAACTAAAAAATAACCGTCGTGACGAGAGCGTAATCTTTTCCATGCAGACGTTCGTAGTAAAGCTTGCTTCCGGCGTTGCGGCGCTGATTGCATCGGTATGTCTGTCCATCTGTAATTTAAGTGATGATACGTCGAGTACAGCGGCGGTGCAGGCAGCCGGGTCGTCGGTTTTCGGGCTGCGCATGACGATGACGGTGGTTCCTATTGCGGGATTGCTGCTTGCCGTATTTTTATTCCGCAGAAAGTATATCCTTACCGAACAGAAGGTGGAAGAGATTGCCGAGCAGATTAAAAATAATAAAGATAAACTGAATTGACAAAAATTGGCAATAAATGTATTTCCTTTTGTAGAAGCTTCTGATACAATCACTGTTATATTGTGAAATATTTTCACGAAGGATAGCAGTATCAATTATTTTCAGAGGAGGAGATAAGGAAATGGGGAATTATCAAAATGCAGGTGCGGGGCTTAGGAAAATGTTTATTGCTTCGATCGGTGCGATTATTTGTACGGTCTTGGTGATGCTTCCGGTTGTCAACATTCTGGCGGGAATCGGCGCGATTGTTTTTGGCGTCTTGAGTCTGGTAGGTCTGTATGGCGCAGGAAAGGATATTGAGGGATGTAAGACGGCATTCGTGCTCACCATCATTAATATGGTAGTCAGTATGGTGGGCAGACTGGCGGGTACGGGATTCTTGGGCGTTATCTTTTCAATTGCGGATTCTGTGCTCAGCTTCTTGATTTGTTACTTTGTATGCACGTCTGTTTCTGAGGTGATGAACCAGATTGGCGCAGCCGATGTGGCAGGCAAGGGCGAACTGGTCTGGAAGATTAATGGGGTATGCTATGCAATCTTAATCGTCATTGCGATTCTTGGCGGTATTCCGGCACTGGCTCTGATTGCTTCTTTGGCGGCAATCGGTGTATTGATTGCATCATTGGTTGCTTCGGTTTTCTATATGATTTTCTTAAACAAGAGCAGTCAAGAGCTGGGTGCGTAGGTTGCAGCATATGTGAAAGGGTAATAGTGCAGTATCATGAGAAAATATAAGAATAAGCCTGTGGATGCATGGGCTTATTCTTTCTTTTTGTTTTATGGGATGATACAATAAACGCAAGCCAAAAAAATAAACTGTGGAACAATGGAGGGAATGGGAATGAGACTGGGAGCGCTGGAAGCGGGCGGCACCAAGATGGTCTGCGCCATAGGAGATGAGACGGGGAAGATTTATGAGCAGGTATCAATACCGACACAGACGCCGGAGATTACGATGCCGAAGCTGATTGCATATTTTGAGGAACGCAGTGTGGAGGCGCTTGGCGTCGCATGCTTCGGACCAATTGAATTGGACAGGAATTCTCCGGATTATGGCTGTATCACCTCTACGCCCAAAATAGCATGGAGAAATTATAATATTGTAAAAGAACTGGCGGATAAGCTGCACTGCCCGATTGGATTCGATACGGATGTGAACGGTTCTGTTCTGGGAGAGGTGACATTCGGACAGGCAAAGGACAAGAACTGTGTCATTTATCTGACGATTGGCACCGGCGTGGGCGGCGGCATCTATATAGAAGGCAAATTGCTGCATGGAATGGTCCATCCGGAGGCGGGGCATGTATTAATCCGTAAAAGAAGTGACGATACTTATGAAGGAAAATGCCCGTATCATAAGACCTGCCTTGAAGGGCTTGCCGCCGGACCGGCGATAGAGGAACGCTGGGGCAAAAAGGCGGCGCTCCTTGCGGACATGGCACAGGTATGGGATTTGGAGGCGGATTACATTGCGCAGGCGCTCACGGGCTATATCCTGACGCTCTCGCCGGAAATGATTATACTGGGCGGCGGTGTGATGCATCAGGAGCAGCTTTTCCCATTAATCAGGCAGAAGGTATTGCAGATGCTGGGCGGCTATGTGCAGGCAAAGGAGCTGGAAGACATGGAGCATTATATTGTTCCGGCAAGTCTGCACGATGACCAAGGCATCATGGGGTGTCTGGAACTGGCAAGAAGGGAACTGGTACAATAGCATCAGAAATTTTGCCTGAAAAAATAAAAAGTGAATTCTCCTCTAAAGTCTCACGGGAAATATCCGATACAATTAGTGTAAAGAAGTTATTTTATTGAAAGGAGGAGTCTCCTATGCGTATTGAATCTTACACACAGGTACAGCAGTTATATAATACGAAGAAACCTGCGAAGCTGCAGGGAAAATCCAGATTAGCTGCGTCCGATCAGATACAGATTTCCAGTATCGGTAAGGATATTCAGACTGCTAAGAACGCAGTTGCGGCAGCGGAAGATATCAGAGAAGAATTGACGGCTCCCATCAAAGCGGGTATTGCAAGCGGCACATATCAGGTGAGTGGCGAGAGCTTTGCGGAGAAGTTAATGAAGAAGTATGAAGAAATTGAGAGTCTGTAGACACAGTGAAGGAGAGATTTTAGCGTGGCAAGTTTAATGGAAGTCTTGATTGACGTTTTGGAGAAGGAGAGTCAGGAATATGAGAGGCTGTCAACTTTATCCATGCGTAAAACTCCGGTCATTGTGTCCGAGGACTTAGAAGAACTGGCAAGAATCACGGATGAGGAGCAGATCATAGTAAGCAGAATCAATCATTTGGATAACCAGAGAATTGAAGCTATTAATGATATTGCAAATGTACTTAACAAGGATGTTAATAATTTAAAAATTGTCGATTTGATTAAAATGCTGGCGGCAAGACCGGAAGAACAGGAAAAACTGGCGGCTGTATTTGACAAGCTACAGGAGAATGTGCGTAATGTGAAGCGGACGAATGAACAGAATCGGGAATTGCTTCAAGAAGCGCTGGAACTGGTGCAGTTTAACATGAATGTTCTTCAGTCGATGAACAAGGCACCTGAGACCGCGAATTATAACAGGGGTGCGTTCAATACCGGAGATATGATAGGTGCAAGCCACAAAACTTTTGACGCGAAACAATAATTGTTAAGGACGGTAGAGTTATGTCATTAATGGGAAGCCTTTGGACGGGCGTATCAGGATTACAAACTTCAAATAATGCGTTGAATACAACGGCGCATAACATGTCGAATTTAGACACCGTAGGATATACCAGACAGCAGGTTGCGCAATCCACCAGAACGTATACGACGATGGAGAAGAGCAACAAGACAAACTGGAAGCAAATAGGTCTTGGTGTCAATTATTCCCTAACAAGACAGGAAAGACATATATTTTTGGACAAAAACTATCGTCGCGAGTCGGGACGGAGCGCTTTTTATGATGTCTCAACGAGCGCGATGGAGGAAATAGAGTATATATTGGGCGAGGAGAATTCCGGCGGCTCAATCGAAGGGCATGAGTTTTCGGTATCGTTATCCAATTTGTGGGTAGCAGTGCAGGAGATGAGCAAAGACCCTACGAGTTCCGTAAACCAGAATTTGTTTGTGACACGTGCATACGAATTTGTGACACGTGCGTCAGCAGTGTATAACAGTCTGGCTGAATATCAGGATAATCTGAACAAGTCTGTGTTGAAGGAAGTAGACAATATCAATAAATATGCAGTGCAGATTGAAGAACTCAACGAGAGGATTGTATCAATCGAGGCGGGTTCGGAACATGCGAATGATTTGCGCGACAAGCGGAATCTTCTTTTGGATAAGCTGGCACAGTTAGGCAGTATCTCTTACACGGAGGATATCACCGGTTATGTGAGTGTGAGATTTGAAGATGTGGATCTTGTTAAGGGTGGTCTGGTTAATGAAATGGCAATTTATACAGACCCGAAGAACGGATTTTACACACCGTACTGGACGATGCTGGCAAATTTTGATTATGACAGTGAAGGAAAACGGATTATATCGGAGGAGGGAATCTCCGGCGCCAAAGTATTTGATTTGACCAGAGAGATATCTTCCGAGTTGAATACGGATATTGGCTCCCTTAAAGCCATGCTGCTTGCCAGAGGAGACCACAGGGCTACATACAAAGAGCTGAAGAACTTTCCGCCGGACGCTGACCCTACGGATCCGGAACAGGCGGTAGACGGCTGGTATGACCAGCATATTTCGCAGTCTATTGTCATGAATATACAGGCGGAGTTCGACCAGCTGATTAATGCCGTGGTAACGAAAATCAATGATATTCTGGCGGAAGAAGCGGAAAGCGCCGGACCGGCAGAAACTTCGGATTATCTAAGGGACGAAAACGGAGAGCCATACAAGCTTTTCCTTAAGAATGTCGAAGAAGAAGACTGGACAGTGTCCAATCTTTTAATCAATCAGGATTTGCGCCAGAATCCGGCGCTTCTGAAGTTTCGTAAGGATGAGCATTCGGAAGACTATCCGGCGATGGTAAAAATGAAAGCGGCGTTTGAGGAGAAGATATATACATTGAATCCCAACGTAGAGACACCGCTCTGTTTTACGGATTATTATAAGAATCTGGTAGCACAGGTGGCAAACAGCGGTTCGGTGTTCAGAGGCATTCAGGTTACACAGACACAGGCGACGGATGCACTGCTCAATGCAAGGGAACAGGTAGTTGGCGTTTCTTCGGATGAAGAACTGACGAATATGATTAGGTTCCAGAATGCATATAATGCATCCAGCAGATACATCAATGTTATCAGCGAGATGTTAGAGCATATTCTGAGTACGCTCGGCAGATAGGATAGAGAGGTGGGCTTATGGCATCTACATTTTTTGGATTAGAAATTGCAGCATCGGGGTTGAGAGCTTCTAATGCAGCGCTCAACACGACGGCGAATAATATCAGCAATACAAATACGGAAGGGTACAGCCGTCAGGAAGTAAAGCAGGAAGCCATGAATCCGCTGCGTGTATTCGCGACATATGGCTGTGCGGGTGCAGGTGTCAATACACTGGCAATCGAGCGTATCAGAGAGCAGTTTTATGATAATAAATTCCGCGATAACGAGACAAAGCTGGGTGAATATGACACAAAAGCATATTACTGTAAGATGATTGAGGAATATCTGGAGGATGACAACAAGAGCGGTTTCAAGTCAATCTTTGACCAGTTCGGGCTTGCCTTGCAGGAGATTACGAAGAATGCCAGCAGTGAATCTTACAAGAGAGCGTTTATTTCCCAAGCAAAGAGTCTGACGGATTATTTCAATAATTTGTATGGAGATTTACAGAATTTACAGGCGGATGTGAACGATGAGATTAAGATTCGTATCGATCATATCAATTCCGTTGCACAGGATATCGCGACGGTCAACAAGCAGATTAACACGATTGAGATGTCCGGAACGATAGCCAATGAACTTCGTGATAAGAGAGATGTGCTGATTGACGAGTTGTCTGCAGTTGTGGACGTTAAGATAGAGGAGTCCCCGATTTATGACCAGTGGGGCAATGCGACGGGCGCAAACAGATTTATCGTGCGGATTGCCGGCGGGCAGACGCTGGTCGATCAGAATGAGTATAATCAGCTGGTATGTGTGGCGCGTGAATCGGATGAAAAAGTGAATCAGACGGATATAGACGGCTTATACGATATCCGCTGGACGAACGGGACAGATTTCGGTTTGTACAATGCATCGATGCATGGTGAACTGAAAGGGCTGATTGAGATGCGCGACGGCAACAACGGTGAGTATTTTAACGGAAAGGTTTCCGACATCGTTTACAGCGGTAAGACCAGTGAAGTGACCATTCAGACTTCTGCTTCCTACCTCAACAGCATGAGCAAGTCTAATTTGTCGGATACGGGCGGTATCATCAATATCGGCGACCAGCTGTTCTATTTTACGGGCTGGACATTCGATGAGAAAACTGCATCCTATACGTTTACAATTGATAATGAGGCGACAAAAGAGGCGGGATTTGGTGATGCGCTTACCGGAGAACGGAAAGGCAAGACCGCAGCCGTCGGAGATGGAGTGGCTTATCAGGGCGTTCCCTATTATATGTCACAGATGAACGAGTGGGTTCGTGATTTTGCCAAGAAGGTCAATGAGATTTTTACGGATGGTATGACCGATGATGAGGAAGATGCAGGAATCCTCTTTACCGGTATGATGCCGAAGAACAACGGTGAGTATTCGGAAGACATGTTGAATGATTCCCTTAAGAACGGTAAGGGTTACTATTATATGACAGCAGGAAATCTGACGGTTGAGAGTACGTTGATGAAAAACGCTTCGCTGCTCGGTACAAGAGCCAAGGGCGAGAAAATCGGCGATGCGCAGGAGATTGACGGTGTTGAGCAGCACAAACAGGTGCGCAAAGTCATCTCCATGATGAGCGATAAGAATCAGTTCAGCTTCCGTGGAAGAGATGCGGGCGGTTTTCTGGAGTGTGTACTGTCGGATGCGATGCTGAATGCAAAGAATGCCAATACATTCTATTCCACGTATTTGAGTCTGGAGACGAATATCGACAACCAGAGAACGTCTATCTCCGGCGTCGATGAAGATGAGGAAGCGGTAAGCCTTGTGAAATATCAGAATTCTTACACGCTGGCTTCCAAGATGATATCCGTGCTGACAGAAATCTATGACAGATTGATTTTACAGACAGGTGTGTCATAAATTGATTTTACAGACAGACATGTCATAAAGTATAAAACAAAATTTGCAGGGTATCTTTTTTTAAAAGCGTAAACATAGTATTTTTCATTGACGAAACAGGAAAGAGGATGATAAGCCATGAGAATGACCAATAAGATTATGCGGAGTAATTCGCTCTACAACATCAATCAGAATAAGATTCTGGAAGACAAACTGACGAATCAGATGACGAATCAGAGTAAGATTGCCAGACCTTCCGATGACCCGGTAGTGGCTATCAGAGCGCTCCGTTTGAGAAGTAATGTAACCACCATATCACAATATTATGATAAGAATGTATCGGACGCAGATTCATGGCTGTCGGTGACGGCGGATGCGCTGAAGACGGTAGACGATGTATTGACAGATTTACAGCGGGAAGCAAGCAGCGCGGCAAACAAAGATTTGACGGCTGACGATCTTGAGATTATCATGACGCAGATGCAGTCATTGACAAAAGAGTTCTATGCGAGCGGTAATGTGGATTATGCAGGACGTTTTGTCTTCTCCGGCTACAGGACGGATACGCCGATTACGTTTACGACGGAAGACATTGCCGAGATGAAGAAACATCCGGTGTCCTATGAAATCAAAGAGAATATGGGCTATGCTGATATCAGTACGATTGACTATACGGATTACGATGCACTGTCTGCGGCAAATGATATTGGCGGTGACGGCATCAAAGGCGACAATACCAGTTACGAGCAGGCTGTTACCAACACGAAGCTGTACCGGATGCGTTTGTCATACGATGGGATAGAGGGTGCACCGAAGGATGCGGCAGGCACTCCGACAGGTCCGATTCCTTTTGAACTTAAGGTACAACGGAATGCGGCAGGATACCCGACGACTCCCGCAGTTACGGAATATAATGATGCGGAGGCTGCTTATAAGGCAGTTGCTGACGGAACGGAAAAGGGGATTGCTTATATCCCTTCAACGGGAGAGCTAGTTTTCAGTAAAGATTATTATGAAGCAAATTACAAGGAAGGCGATACGTTCCAGCTTACTTATAATAAGTCTGACTGGCAGGAGGGCGACATCAATCCGGCGCATTATTTCCAGTGTGTTGAGACGAAGGACATTGGCGACGGCACGATGAAGGATACCAAAAAGACTGCCTACAATGTTACGTCCTCGGATCAGGATATTTTTTACGATGTAGGATTTAATCAGCAGATTCAGGTAAATACTGTTGCGACGGAAGTGTTTACCCATGATGTCAGAAGAGACATGGATGATTTCCAGCATTGTCTGACGCAGCTTCGCGGTATCGAGACACAGATTAGCGATATCGAGAAAAAGAGAGCGCAGTTCCCGGAAGACAGCGATGATTATAAGAACTGGACGAAGAAGCTGGAGGGCGCAAAGAAAGCGCAGAGTTATATTCGTGAGAACATTCATAATAAGTTTGAGAGTCAGATTACAAAGTATCAGAATTATTTGAATGACAATAATATCGCAATCACGAATAATGCGACGAGAGGAAGCAGATTGGATTTAATCAGCAGCCGTCTTGAGAACCAGAAGGCTACCTTTAAGGATTTGCAGACGGATAACGAAGGGATTGATGTGACGCAGGTTGCAGTGGAATTGTCCAGCTCTGAACTGACTTATCAGGCAGCGCTTATGGCGACCGGTAAGATTATGCAGACCAATCTGATGAATTATATTTAAGAAGAAGGGCGGTTACAGGGTATGCAGATAAAAACGAAGGTTTTTGGTGAGATTATTATAGATGACGATAAAATCATACACTTTCCGAAAGGAATTATCGGCTTCCCCGAGTTGACGGAGTTTACGTTGATACATGATGAGGAAAAGGGCACAGATACCATTCACTGGTTGCAATCCTTGCAGGAGCCGGCGTTTGCCATGCCGGTTATGGATCCGCTCATTGTGCGTCCGGATTACAATCCGGAGGCGGATGATGAATTGTTCAATGTTCTTGGAGAAATCAAGCCGGATGAACTTCTGGTTCTGGTGACGGTGACAGTGCCGAGCGATTTGAAAAAGATGACTGTGAATCTGAAAGGTCCTATTATCATCAATGTATCAGAGAAAAAGGCTTTGCAGGTTATCGTGGAAGGCGACGAATACCAAGTGAAATATCCAATCTATGATATATTGAATCAGAAGAAAGCAGGTGAGTAAATGTTAGCTTTATCCAGAAAAAAGAATGAAGCGCTGGTAATCAACAATAACGTGGAGATTACAGTACTTGAAATCAAGGGAGAACAGGTAAAGCTAGGCATAAGCGCGCCGAGAGAAGTGCCTGTGTATCGCAAGGAAGTGTATGTACAGATACAGGATGCCAATAAGGAAGCTGTGAATGTAGACGGCATGGAAGCGTTGAGAAATCTGTTAGGATAAACGCACATTTACGTGCCATATTAAGCGGCAGGACAGTGAATAAAATACAATAAGAGCGGACAAATCTAGAGATGGGTTTGTCCGCCTTTTTCATAGAGTAGGAAATTCTTTCAAAGAGCGGAAGAATCCTTCCGAGGAGGATGTTTTCAAACAGTATTTTCAGATAAAATGCGGATCATCATGGCAATTCGTTGTTCATAGGTGTGGAATTTTGCCACCTTTTCATAGCCGCTTATGGCGATTTCAATCCGTTCCTCTTCGTGCGTCAAGTAATATTGCACTTTCTGTTCCAATTCCTCCACAGATTCGTAAGCCTCCAAGTCCCTGCCAATTTCAAAATAATCGGGGAGCTCCGACTGATAATTGGTGAGCAGGAAGCCGCCGCAGCCGAGTACATCCCAGATGCGCAGGGAAAGACCTGTTTCAATGGGACGCATGGTCATGTTCAGGTTGATTTTACTTGCGTGGAATGCCTTGGGCATCTCGCGCAGTGTACTGATGCCGTGTCGGCAGTCAACACCTTTTAACGGCGAGCCGTCGCTGTTTGTGTAGAGCGTTACCCGAAAATGTTCTGCCAGCCGATTGAGCGTTCTTACGCGTTCCACCGCGGCAAGCTTGATGCCGATATACTGATGCGCCACCAGATAACGGTCAGGATTCGTGTAAGTATCGCTGCCATGGTAGAAATCCGGGTCGGCGCTCGCAATTTCACGAATGATACGCTCTGTCAGATTGTCGGAGATAAAATTGTACCCGTAGACCTTAAGCTGCGCCTCTATCAGTCCATTTACGAAACCTTGTGTATAGGAAGATATGACATTTGTGTCATTGTTGCGCTCCGGTTCGTTCAAGCTGGTGTTTGATATGACATTTCTGTCAGTTTGGGCGCGGAGCAAGGCGTCATACCTGCACTTCTCATTGTACAAAGAACCGACAAAGCATACGTCCGCACCATATTTTGCGTAATCCTCATCCTTCATGTCAAGAATTACTTTTTCCCACCGCTTCACATTTGTGGCAAGGGGCAGATAGAAGATGCATTTCGGATTGATAGGATGGAAGAATTCATATTGCGCCTTGTCGAATAAGAAAATCCGGTTCCACTCGTTTTTTAGAGCATTGGAAAACAATTCCGGCACTGGGGAATCGACGCTCCAGCATACATAGGGAATTTGGAAGTGGTTACACGTATAGGAGATTGCCGGAAAAAAATTGATGCTGAACACGAAGGCAAAGGAGTGACTCGTAATCCAGCCGGTCAATTTATCAGCGCACTGTCTGGGTGTGACCGACTTGTCAGTCATCTCCATTTCTTCGGTGTGAACCGTGATGCCAAAATCGGTAAAGACTTGTATGATGTCGGGTTCGCAGATACTGTTGTAGCGGTAGAATAAGATTTCCATATTTTGAGTTCCTTTTTTATTTGAGGTATGCAAGTCTGCAGCCAGTATATTCTGATAGCAATACACTATAGTGGACGCGAAGCAGGATTAAGGATGCATTCTTTGTGGCGGTTCAGCAGAGCGGCAAGATAGCTAAAAGCGCTGTTGGACAGAATCATCCCTTTGCACTGGCTCATAAGCTGCAAGTCAATATAATTATTGCCGTTTACGTTGCCTTCCACATAAGTTACAGTGTGAAAGGTGTTAAAGCCGAGAATAGCTGAATTAGCCCTGCACCAGTCGATATCATCCGAAAAGACAAATAAATCCCAGCCGTTGGAATACAGTGTTATAAAGTCCTGCACGATTTGACGGCAGGTATCTACGGGGTAAGACCAGCCGAGAGAAACATAATCTCCGCGGCGGATATGGATAGAAAGCGAATGCTGGCTGCGTATCCGTTCCATAAGCGCAATATTTGTGGGCGATACGAGGGGTGGGAAAGCCAGTTCTTTTAGGAAAATATCTTCATAGCGGTGAAACCACCCGGAATGGACCCAGTAACCGTGATAGTAGGTATCCTTTGGATAATCCTGTATTTCCGGATGATATTCTTTCGGCGGCAGAAGGAGCACTTCCCCGTCAAAGGGGTTAAATGATTTGTAGTTGTCAAATTCCGCTATCATAACGAACGGTATGCCGATTTCGGTCATGATTTGTGGGATGCTCTTGCCGTTTTGGCGGTTCTGCAGACAGAAGTCCCAGACATCAGTATCAAGACAATCGCTTAACATCGGCGGATGGAGAGAGAATACACGTTCCAGTTCATAGCCATTATGCACGGTGTTTTGTGCAAAGTATGAATCGTCCAGATACATGATGTCTCCGTCGTGGGAAAGAGAATAGTATCTTGTAAACAAATATTGAAATACCTGATTCGCCAGTCCGCCGTTTAAAAACTGAATTTTCATATCGTGTCCTTTCGGGGAGTTTTGTATCATGTAGCAAATATTAATAAAGGTATGAACGCAGCGTGAGAGCATCGTCAATGCCGTAACGTCCCAAATCCCACAGATGTGTCTTTTCAAATCCGTCGGAGAGAAGGAGTGATACAATGGAACCACTGGTACGTCCGCCAATGAAATACTGGCATTTCGATAATAGAACCAAAGCAGTCAGGTACTCAGTGTTTTTGCGATGGATATCGACTGCATGAGCAAGGTTAAATTGATTGATGGTTTCCCCTAAATCAGATGCATAGTATATTTCCTGAGTGGTCAGCAGCCGTTCCTTTAAAACAGAACAAAAAAGCTGTGATATTTCATGATCCTCCGTAGCGAGATAACAATAGCTGCAGTTGTATTTTTCCATATACTCTTGAGCTTTTGCAAGTACGATATCGGGCTTAGGCTGAACAGGATGGTTGTATGGGGAAAGGTTCGTATAGTCTGTGCCCCTGCATAATACGCCAAGAATTTTTTTGTCGGAATCAAATGGCAGATGGTTTAAACACTGTACAATAGAATGTTCTGATTGGGATGAAAGAATCAGATATTTATGTGCCATCCTTTGCCAGAACGTCATAAGGTCTGGGTTCATCAGACAATCCATATTATAATTTGGCATAAAAGAGGGAATGCCGTCCAGAACAGAGACTTCCTCGTCGGTGGCAATATCTGTCAGGGAGATGGAAAAAGGCTGCTTAAAATACAGTTCCCATGCGTTGAAGGAATATGCCCGGCTTAAGTTAGTAAACATGTTATCTGCATAGGTTGTGTCGATAACGGGAAGATATCCGTTATGAAGGGCAGTGACAATCTGTCCGAGATTTGTAATGATATGCGAAGCAAGTCCGGGCGTACTGTCATTGCGTCTGATTAGGCAAATATTTCTGCGGAATTTTATCGTATGTAAAAGAAGAACATCTAATATCGATAAGAAGCGGTCAATAAATGCACCCTCCTGTGCAGCGGAGTCAAGACCATGCACAAGTTTCGTCAGAGGTGTGATGTCTATGGCGTCTGTAGAATTGTACTCTAATGAGTCGTACAAAATTTTAAGCCGGCTCAACAAAGTAATATATGGCGAATATGCTTCCCGTCTTTCTGATGTGGTGTGATGGTTTACAGACGCTTCTTTCAAAAAGCAGTTCTTCACTTCTTTACCTGCTTGAAATAATTCGTCCGCAATTTCTTTCTGTGTCATATCAGATATCCTTTATGCTCATAATATTTATGGTTTGTGGTCAATATGGATATATTGTACCACGCGTGGACAGTCGTCACAACGTAAAAAAGGAAATTCACAGAATTCGGTGGGCAGACAAAGTCAATATACGTCAATCATCATAAAACGGTCATAAATTTGTTCCCAATCACTAAATTTTTACTAAATATATCCGATATAAGCTATAAGAGATTACGTCTGTCTTTTTGCCGGAGATAAAAGACGTTATCATAAGACGATTCTATTAATTATACAATATCACACGGAGGTGATTGGAGATGGCGATTGAACCATTAAACAGTGCCATAACTTATCAGGCACAGGCAGCAGCGAAGCCGCAGACAGTAACGCCGGTAAACACGGAGGTTCCGGAAGACGGTCAGACAGTCAATGTCGATGAAACGACGGCAGCGGTGACCAGACCACAGGCTGAGGACGATAGAAGCAGCGGCGGACAGAGTGACAGTCAGCAGCAGGAGGCATCGGCAAACACGGCGAATCGGGGCAAGCAGCAGCCGATTAATAATGAGCAGCTTAAGAAAGCAATTGCTGAAATGAACAGAAAGATTAATAACAGCAATGAGGAAGCTGTATTTGGCGTTCATGAGGACACCAACAGAATTATGATTAAGATTATGGATAAGGATACCAAGGAAGTCATCAAGGAATTCCCGCCCGAGAAAACGCTTGATATGATTGCGCGTATATGGGAGATGGCAGGTATTCTTGTAGATGAAAAAAGATAAGTGGTTAGGAGGTAATTAGAATGCCAATCAGAATTACAGGTATGTATTCCGGTCTGGATACGGAGAGTATTATCAGTGAACTGGCTTCGGCACAGAGTTACAAGAAGACGAAGCTTGTGAAAGAGCAGAAGAGGCTCAGCTGGAAACAGGATGCATGGAAATCATTGAATACGAAGCTTTACAGTTTCTATCAGAAGCTCGACGATTTGCGTCTGCAGAGTTCCTATATGAAGAAGAAAACCATTTCTTCCAATCCGAATGCTGTCAGCGTAGTAAGTAATGGCAATGCGGTTGAGGGAATCCAGTCGATTTCCGTAACGGATCTTGCAAGAAGCGGCTATCTGACCGGTGGAGAACTGAGAACAACCAGCGGCGCCAAGGCGACAGGAAGCACAACCTTGGAACAGTTAGGTTTTACGGGAACAGACGGCAGCATCAGCGTGAATACCGGTAACGGAACGGTCAAGATTGACGTGACCAAGGATACGACAATCGACCAGTTCGTGAAGCAGTTAAGTAACGCAGGCATTAACGCGAATTTTGACGCGAATTATCAGCGTATTTATGTGAGCTCCAAGGAAACGGGCAAACTGGCGAACTTCACATTGACAGGCAACGATGCGGCAGGCATGAACGTGCTTGCATCATTGGGACTTTTGTCAAAGGAAGACATTAACAGCGGCGTTTACGATACATGGGCTGCATATAAGGATGCGGCAGGAAACAGGACGGCGGCGTATGAGCAGGTCATTGACAATGAGATTGCAAAGCGTGCGGCTGCTTACAAGGCTGAGAATGATAAGCTTACGGCGGCGAACGAAACGCTTAAGAAGAAAAATGAAGAAGCAAAAGCTGCCTATGAGAAGGATTACCCGAATGCGGATCCGGCGGAAACCGCCAGCGTTTTGAAAGAGAGTCTCTACGGACATGATGAAGACCAAGTGGTAGGCGGTGAGACGAAGAAGGTTCATGTAGAGGGTACGCTTGAAAAGAAGGTCAATGATGCGAAGAAGGCACTGGAAGAGGCACAGAAGCATCTGAAAGATTTGAAGAATAGCGGAGCTTCCGCGGCTGATATTGAAGCGGCAGAGAAGGCGGTGACAGAGAAGTCACAGGCGTCATCCGAGGCACAGAGTGAATTCAATACTGCCAAGGGTAAATATAGCTATTTGAATACAATCGAAGAGAATAATAAGACGATTGCCAAGAATGAAGCGAAAATCAATCAGAATGCGCCTAAGTTTTCAGTAGACGGAGACGGCAAGGTTACGGGTACTGCTGCGCTCAGAACGGAAGTGGAGACAGAGTTTGACAAGAAGGTTGACGAGTCTAAGGCGATTGTAGCAAATAAGGCAACCTACGAGGCTATGGCAAAGGGCACCAAGATTGACGGTACCGATGCGACGATTACTTTGAATGGTGTAGATTATACTTCTAAGAGCAACAGCTTCAGCATCAATGGAATGACGATTACGGCGCTTGATAAGACCACAAGTCCGGTTACATTATCAACGACAACCGATACAGACGGTATCTACGACATGATCAAGGGACTCTTTACGGAGTACAATAAATTGATCAATGAAATGGATGCTCTGTATAATGCGGATGCCGCGAAAGGGTATGATCCGCTGACGTCAGAGGAGAAAAAGGAACTGACGGACGACGAAGTTGAAGAGTGGGAGAAGAAAGTAAAGGATTCTTTGTTAAGAAGAGATTCTTCCTTGAACAGCGTAGCATCCGTGATGAAAGAGGTAATGCTTCAGGGTGCCGAGGTGGGCGGAAAGACTTTATATCTGTCAGACTTTGGAATCAATACGTTAGGCTACTTTAATGCGGCGGACAATGAGAAGAATGCTTACCATATTGACGGCGATAAAGATGACACATCTGTCAGCGGCAATAAGGATAAGCTTAAGACTATGATTGCATCCGATCCGAATACAGTCATGAATTTCTTTACCAAGCTGACCAACAATATGCATGATAAACTGCAGGAAAAAATGGCTGCGGTGAAAGATACAAGCAGCGCGCTTACTTTCTATAATGACAAATTGATGAAAAAGGAGTATGATGAATATACGACTAAAATCAAGAAGCAGGAAGATAAGGTAAATGCCCTGATGGATAAGTGGTATGCTAAGTTTTCAGCAATGGAGACTGCTATGGCGAAACTGCAGTCCAAGAACAATGCGTTATCCGGTTTGCTTGGCGGAGGCTGATGAGAACGGATAGAACGAATGGCAGGGTTGATCAAGGAGGAGAATGACTATGCCGGCACGTAATCCCTATGCGGAATATACAACGAATAAGATAATGACGGCTACCCCAGCGGAAGTGACGTTAATGCTCTATGAAGGTGCGATTAAGTTCTGCAATATCGCCATTACGGCAATTGAACATAATGATATCCAGAAGGCGCACACCAATATTATGAAGGCAGAGCGCATTATTGAGGAATTTCGTAATACCTTAGACCGTAAATATTCCGTGGCAGAAGACTTTGACAGAATCTATGTATATCTGCTGCAGCGTCTCTTTGAGGCGAATGTCAAGAAAGATAAGGAGATTCTGGAAGAAGTCAATATGCACTTAAGAAGTGTCAGAGACACTTGGAAAGAAGTCATGAAGCGTAATTATGAGGCAAATTAAACAGTGATAGAAAGGGATACGGCATGAGTCAGAGCGGCGCGCAGATATTGATGGAGAGCCTTGAGAAAAAGAATCAGATACTTGACGAGATTATTCGGGAGAATATGGTACAGGAGAAGATTCTGAAAGAAGAAGAACTGGACATGGATGCGCTGGATGTGTCTACGGACAGATTGGGTGAGCTTACGGAGCGTCTGGAACGGCTTGATGATGGCTTTGAGGCGGTGTATGACAGAACCAGAGAGGAACTGCTGGCAAACAAAGAGCATTATCGGCAGGAGATTACCAGAATGCAGGAATTGATTGGGCAGATTACGGATAAGGTCGTGAAGATCAATGCCAGTCGGATGCGCAATAAAATGCAGGCGGAGGCGCAGTTTAAGAAAAGTCGGGATCAGATTGGCAAGGCAGTGTCTCAGGTCAGGGTAAGCCGCAGTTATTATAACAATATGAATCAGCTCAATTATGTGAGTCCTCAGTTTTATGATAATAAGAAATAAGATGTTTTTTAAGAATGAAAAAACGGTAAAGCAGGCGGATGCCGGCTTTACCGTTTTTGGTATGTTGGGTAAACATGGGAAGAGCTTAAGTAATCACCCAGTCTTCCAATACGCTGCTTTTCCCGACAACTTCCCAAGGGCGTGACTGACCGGAAACACAGTAGTAACAGCGTTGCATAGGAAGCAGCAATCCGGTTTTCAGACTGGTGAGGGTTAGCGTGTCGTCATATAAATCAATCCCCTCGTCAATCGGTAGATTCTGCGAAAAAGCATCGTTAAAATATTTGCTGGTGTAAGGCGCATAGCAGGGCGCCAGCTTTCCGTCCTGAAGACAGGTGCAGGACGCCTGAAAACAACTGTAAAAGAAATTCTCGTCGGTATGGGGCTTAAACGTCTGCATTTTGCTAAATTCCGTGGTCAGTTCCGTGATTGTGTAAGGGATTTCTTTTTCGTAAAGAAAACGCTTTATTTCTTGAATTTTTTCTTGGAGCGGCGGATAAAAGGAAATATGTATAAAAGCCATCTTTTCTTTCATGAGTTCAATCAGTTCAGCATTCATTTGCTGGATTAGCAGTCCGTTTGTCACAACGGTGATGATGCTGGCAGGATATAATTCCCGAGTAAGCGAAATGAATCTGCCAAGTTCCGGATTCAGCAAAGGTTCGCCGCCAAGAATACGGATGATGCCAATATCCGGAATGTAGCGTTTCAATTGATGTAAATCGGAAGAGAATCTTTCGTAATCTGCAAAAACCGGCTCGGGAACAAGCGGTGAATAATGTGTACAGTATTTACAGTTCAGGTTACAGTGGTCTGCAACGTGAAATTCCAAATATGACAGATATGGATCGGACAGGATTGGGGTGATAAGCGAAGCCACCAGTTCCGGATTCGTCCGTACCCGCTCGCTTAATCGGATACCCGAATAGATATCATTTACATTCACTCCGTTTCGTAACAATGCCAAGACGATGTTGTTATGGCGGATATAATACTCCTTGGGAATAACGATGGAGATTAACTGACCTGAAGCATATTGCTGTGTAAAAGCATGCAGGGATATTTCACCGTCATTTTGCGGGGCGCCAAGGACAACGAAAGCGTCAACTTGGATTTCTTCTCCGCCGTTTTGTGTAAAAAGCTCGGAATATTCGTTTTCCAGAATATCCTTCATCAAAAGGCTCCATTTAGAATTTCCAAAAACTGCGATATGTAACATGATAGATTCCTCCAGTTATTACGAGATAAAATATGCAGCATTTGCTGCAAGTAAATGGCAGTTACAGCAGGGATAATAAATCGCGGTGCAGTTCCTGTGCTCTGGATTTCCATGTATGTTCCGTAGAGGTAAGGCGGTATCCGGCAGATGCAATGGACTGTAGTGTATTGTCACTTGCCAGTATATGCTTAATCTGCTGTGGTAAATCCTCCAGCCGCGCTGGATGAAGAGGAAAAGAAATCCATGTATCGGAAGGCAGAGTCTCTTCTAAATAAGAGGAAGTTTCTGAGACCACAACGGCTCCGCGCAGCATTGCATTGAAAATGCGTTCATGACTGCCATCTTTAAACCATGGCATTGTATTTAGGACAATTTTACTGTCCTCCATTTTTACAAGTACCTCTTCTGGAGCAATACGACCGCCATAATGCACATTGGGGTGGTCAATCCAGTCGCATCCGCCCCACCCGTCACCATATATGGTAAGGGGGATTCCGGCTGTCGCCACAGAACCGACGATTTTTTCTCTGTAATAGGAACTGACAACTCTTTCGATATAGACGCATGAGGAAATAAAGATGCGCAGTTCTTCGTCGGGCAGACGGATGCCGTTTTGCAGAAGTTGTTCCTCGACAACGGATTCTATTGTGCAATCCGGATGTGCAAGCAGCCAGTCAATGCTGTTTTTGCAGATTTGTTCCGCAGGGAAATGAAAGAGTGAAAAATCTGGTTTCTGGGATACTGCATAATCAGCGAACAGACTGCCGGCATATAGGACATCTATCGTTCTTTCAGCGACCGGCTTCGGAGCGTGATGTGCAGGTGTGCCGCCGTGAGGGAGGAAACCGGTGAAGGGAATGTCGGGGTAAAACCGCTCTATATAACGGCTGTGATTGCGGTCAATGCTCAGTACAATACCCGTGCGGGGCGTGCGCATTAAAATATTGTGATACCAATAGGGATGGTCCACCAGAATATTGATACACGGGATATCAAGAACTTCCCAGACATTTTCACCAGAAGGAAGCTGCATACCGAAAAATGGCATGTTAAAGCCGATCATGGCGGTTATGGGTTCCTTCTGTATAAATTCATAAAGTAAACCGAGGCTTAGGGCGCTCTGTTGCAGGTCAAATTCAAAAGTTTCATACCCCAGCGTTTCAAATTCCTGTTTCAGTTGATTGCTGAAGAGATTCAGAGTATCTAATTCACTGTGAAAGAAGACCAGCTTTCCGGATGTCCGCATAATATACCTCGAATATGTTTTAGTGTAAAGTCCTTTGTGTGTACGGAAAGTATAGCATTTTTATGTTTGTATGTAAAGCTGGCGGCTTTATTTAAGGAAAGGGATGGGCAACTAGTAAAGAAAGAATCAAAAAGAAAAAAGTGAAAAAAGACCTAAAGGAAATGCAGAAACCGCCGATATAAATAACAAGTAAAGCAAGACAGGTTGCTTGACTGTAGCGGTTTTTCCGGTTGCGTACAAACCGGGGGAAGCGTTACACAACACAAGGATGCGGCAGGGAAGCCGCAATAAATTCAAGGAGGAATATAAGATGATCGTA
>CANOEC010000044.1 GCA_947564735.1 uncultured Lachnospiraceae bacterium
ATATCATCTTATCATCCTTCTCCTACCAGCAACTATCTTCTGTCCACATATGCACCATGCCTTACGTATCTGTGCCATGCCTTATACATCTGCGTCATCTCTTCCGCTTATAGATTTATCACTTCAATCCTGCCTGCATCTTCCTTGCGTATTGTCAGTTCATACCCTCTTAAATGAATTTCGATCGGGTCCCCCATCGGCGCCACCTTCTGTATGCGCACGACCGTCCCCGGAATCAGTCCCATGTCCAACAACCTGCACCGCAGTTCCCCGTCACCGCCCACTTTCGTAATCTTAACTTCCTGTCCGATTGCCGCCTTCTCCAACGTCATATTATCACTTCCGTCCCTCTGTTTTCTTGTGCTGTTTTCCACTCTGATACCCATGCCTCTAGGAATCTGTATATACTCTCTTGAATGCATGATATGTTCTGCGCATTCCTTCCGGGAAATCCGTATATATCATTCCCAGCTCACGTTTGCTCTTCTCGTTGGAGCATAACAGCGTCTCCTGTTCCGTCGCCGGAAATGGAACCGGTATCTGCTGCGCCATAGCACTGCTCACCGTAATCGGCACCTCCTGTAACCCTTCTGCCAGTTCCGGTTCTACCGCATCCTTTAACGTCTGAAAAAAGCTGTCATAATCCATCGTCTCATCCTGACAGATGTTATAAGCCTGCCCGAAAGCGTCCTTATTTCCTAACGCCTTTAAAACTGCCTGCGCCGCATCCTTCACATAGACGAACTGAAATCTGCCGTCCGCATCTATGAAATGCGGTAAGGAATGATTGAAAAGCATCATCTGAATATAGGCGGATTCCCTCGGCGCATAATTGTAGGGTCCGTAAAGGATTGCCGGACGAAGCACCGTATACGGAATCTTCCTCTCGCCACAGACCTTCTGCAGTTCCTCTTCCACCGCAACCTTTCCCGCAATATAAGCGCCTGCCTCTCCCGCGAATACTCTGTGCTCCAATGCATCCTCTTCGGTTCTGACCGCCCCGCCGCCGCGCTCATAGGCATCTACCGTACTAATCAGAATATACTGTCCAATGTTTCCTGTCAGGTTCTCTATGACGCCTGTCACATCTCCCTTCTCATAGGCGCAGAAATCTACAACTGCATCATAGTCGCCCACGCACTGCTTCATGACACTCTCCTCATGCCTGTCACCCTGAATCTGTGAAACGCCAAACGCTTCCATGGAATACGTTCCTCTGTTCAGCAAGGTGATGTGATCTCCGCCGTACTCACGGGCAGCCTCCATCACAAACACCCTGCCATAGAAATAACTGCCGCCTATTACCAGAATATTCATCCTCATCCTCCATCCAATTATAGAAACGGGTTATAATATCTGCTTCCGTCCCAGAAAGTCACAAGCAGATCGATCACCAGCACTGCCGCCACAAACACTACGACAAACCAATCTTTTCCTGTCATCCTGCGCAGCCTGTACCATGTCCGTTTCTTATTTTTCCCGAATCCTCTCAGTTCCATCGCATTGCTGATGGTCTCAATCCTGTTTAGGCTGGACAGCACAAGCGGCAAAAGAATCGCCACCGAATTTTTCATTCTCGTAAAGAGTTTATCCTTACCGGACAAATCAATTCCTCTCGCCTGCTGCGCCTGACTGATGTTATGATATTCCCTCTGTACATCCGGTATATACCGAAGCGCCAGACTGACAGAATATCCGATGCGGTAACTGACCCCGATATTCGCAAGCGACGCTGCAAATTCACTCGGATCCGTACATGCGATAAACAATAACGCCACCGGCACCACACAGATGACCTTCATCGTCATATTCAAGTGATAAAAGAGCTGCTGCAGCGTAATGGTATACGGTCCGGCAATCGTCAAAACCACCGTTCGGCTCCCATACAGTCCCACACCGTATTCCGGTGAAAACAGATACACGAACAAATTATTCATAATCAGAAAAATCGCTGCCAGCCCAAGCACTACACTGATATCTTTGATTTTGATTTTGCTAATCTTAAATATCACAACGCTCATAAAAAGCATACAGACTAACACCCGCGTATCGTAAGTAATCATAGAGGCAACGCTCCATAAGATAAAGAAAATCAGCTTCGTCGTCCCCGTCAGCTCATGCACGAAACTGTCTCTCTTAATATAGCTTAATATTGCAGCTTTCGCCATCTCAACGCTCCTCCTTTTTCTCATAGCTGATAAAGCATTCCGTAAACGTCTGAGGCTCCTCAATCCCGCACGCCATGCTCAATGAATACAGACTCGTCTCTTTTAAGTTCGCCGCCTGCACCAGACAAGGATCGTTGAGCACATGGGCTGCCGTCGTGTCGGCAAGCATTTTCCCTTCGCTGAATACAATGGCTCTCGGCGTATACTCTAACATCAGATGCATATCGTGGGTAATCATCAGTATCGTATAACCCTGCGCATTCAGCTCCTTCAAAAATTCCATAATCTCCGTATAATGATGGTAATCCTGTCCCGCCGTGGGCTCGTCCAGTATGATAACCTGCGGACGCTGCACAAGAATACTGGCAATCGTCACGCGCTTCTTCTGTCCGAAAGACAATGCAGAGACCGGCCAGTTACGAAACGGATAAAGACCGCATACCTTCAATGTCTCTTCCACCCGCTTCTTTCTTTCTTCGCCTGTCATCTCCTCCTGCAAAAGCGCCAGCTCCACTTCGTCCCATATCATCGGTTTTGAAATCATCTGGTTCGGATTCTGCATGACATAACCAATGTTGGCGGCACGCTCCTTGATGGTATCGCCAGAAAGATTTCTTCCCGCCATATAAATCGCGCCGCTTAAAGGCTGTTCAAACCCGCAGATTAATTTCGCCAGCGTACTCTTCCCGGCGCCGTTTCTCCCGACAATGCTGACCATCTCACCTTTATGTATCGTAAAGCTGACGTCTTGAAGATTACGCTTTTGCGGCGTATAGCCAAAGGTAAGGTGCTCAACCTTAAGCAGCTCCTCCCCTGCTTCCTGCTGTTGTATCAACGCCTTCTGCTTCTGATACCAGTTTAAGACCATCTCCTTATGCGCATCTGTCAGACACAGCTTATCCACATGTTCCGGGTGCATCTTTTCCTCTATCGCCACCCCTGCATAACGAAGCGCCGTCAGGTACAACGGCTCTCTGATACCGTGCTCCAGCAGATAATTGCCTGCAAGCAGTTTTGCGGTAGGCATATCCGCTATCACCCTGCCTTCGTTCATCAGTACGATACGATCCATACTGCGCCACAGCACATCCTCCAGACGATGTTCAATGACGATAACCGCCGCTTTCGTCCGTTCATGGACCGTATCTATCAGTTCTATCGTCGTTCTACCCGCCGCCGGGTCCAGATTTGCAAGCGGCTCGTCAAAAAGAAGCACCTTGACTTCTTCCACCATAACGCCCGCCAGACTGACCCGTTGCTTTTGTCCGCCGGATAACTCATGCGGGGCATAATCCAAATGATGGTCGATATCAACCAGTTTTGCCACTTTATCTACAATCTGCTTCATCTCATCCTGCACAACACAGTCGTTTTCCGCCGCAAAAGCAATATCTTCCCCTACTGTCAGACCGATAAACTGTCCGTCCGTATCCTGTAATACCGTTCCCACTGTATGGCTCAACTCAAAAATGCTGCTCTTGTCAGCCTCTTTTCCGTCCACCAGCAATACCCCTGTCTTCTCGCCCGGATATGCAAAGGGTATTAAACCGTTGATGCAGTTTCCAATCGTACTCTTACCACTGCCCGATGTCCCGGCAATCAACACTTTTTCTCCCGGATAAATATCCAGATTGATGTGATGCAGCGTCGGCTCTGCCTGTGCCATATATTGAAAACCATAATCTTGAAATGAAATAATGGGAGTTGACATATCTGCGCTCCTTTTTCTCTGTTATTTTGACTTCCGTAAAAAGAGCCGCTGCTTCACCAGCAGCAGCTCTTCGCTGTTACATTTGTTGGTTTAGTCCTCTTTACTCAGGGAACCTTTCTTCACAACCGTTTTCGCATATGCGATAAGAAGCAGCGTGCCGACAATTCCTGTCGTCAGAACATTGGAAACTCCTGCCACAAGCCCCTGTACGAATAACTTCTCAATCGGCTCCTTGTAAATCAGGATATCAAGACACGGTGCAACCAGTCCCCATGCCAACAGATGTGCGACTGCCTGTGCAGCATTGAAACGTACAATCTTCTTTGTATCAATTCCCTCATTGACATCCATCTTCATCGTTACAAGCCCAATCACAAGACCCGCAAATGCGGAAGCAATAATCCAACTCCACCATGGTCCGTAACTGGTCGCATCAATCAACGTATGTCCTACGAAACCAATCAGAAGCCCCGCGATAGGTCCAAACAATGTTGCGAACACTGCCTGAATGGCATACTGTAAACTGATGTAGGTGTTCGGAACAGGCGTCGGAATGGAAATCTTACCCAACACGAAAAATAAAGCAGCGCCGATACCGATTGCAACAACACTTTTAACAGATAGCTTTTTCATTTGAATCTCCTCCCTCTCTTAATCCGCAGATTAAAATAAAATTAATATGTATTCTTGAGAAATACGAATATATTATAGACCGCCAGCTTGCGACATGTCAACAGACAGCATTCATCTTATCTCTTTTCCTTTCCATGATTTTTTACAATTTGCAAAAATTCGTTTTTCTTTGTTTTTATTATGGAAATCAATAGAATAATCTGATATAATAAAGCAATACATGTCTGACACGGGAGGATATAAAGATGAAATCCAAAAATGATAAAATTTTGCAAAGCTTAAGCAGAATGGAACCTGTCGAGGGGAACAGTGAAGCAGTTCAGATTCAATCAAGATTAATGGACGGACGTAACAAATTCAACAGGCTGGTAGGCGATGTGTGCTCATCCGTCATGAGAATAAGCGCCCTTGACCTTGTTATGCATAACAGCACCGATAAAATGTCTGAAATCAGCAGCAATATCAAGCAGATTTCTGAGATTGTCGTACAGGCTTCCCATCTGACCGAAGAAAGTATGGATGAAGTGGTAAACGCACACGAGGGCTTTACTGAATCTATTTCACAGGTGTCCGAAGCCGCAGGCGAAATTATGGAGGATATGGAAGCAAGCAGCAACGAGATTTCAACCATTGTTGAGGAATCCCAAGCAACCATTGATAAATCATCCCAAATCAAAGATGATATGCACCAGCTTCTGGAAATCATTAAGGGCATGAACGAAGTCATCAAAGGAATCAACTCTATTTCTTCTCAGACGAACATGCTTGCGCTCAACGCTTCCATCGAGGCTGCAAGAGCCGGCGAGGCGGGTAAGGGATTCGCAGTCGTTGCCGAACAAATCAGAAGCCTTGCGGATGAGACCAAACAGCTCACGGCAAACATGGAAGAATTTATCGCCGAAATCGAATCCGCTGCTATGGTAAGTTCCAGCAGTCTTGATAAATCCGCTGTAGAATTGGAGGCCATGCGCGAGAATCTGTCCAAAGTGCTTGTCAACAATCAGAAGAACGTAACAAACATTGTCAACATCACAGATTCCATTACGACGATTGCCGCTACCAGTGAAGAGATTTTCAGCGCCGTCACCAACGTACAGGATTCTATGGGAAAACTCCGCGAAGAGTGCACCGCTTTAAATGAGCAGTCTGCCAATCTGGAAAACGTATCCGAAGATTTGCAGACAAATATGAAGCCTGTCATCGAAATCGAGAAAGGTCTGGACGATTCCGCCAAATTAATGGGACAGATGGTGGACGATGTATTCTATATGTTAAGCAACCGTCAGTTTATCACGAATGTGCAGAATGCCATTACCGCTCACCAGAATTGGCTGAATACGCTCAACAAGATGGTAAAGACCCGGACATGTCTGCCGCTTCAGACTGATGATACCAAATGCGCTTTTGGTCATTTCTACTATGCAATGACCCCCCGCAACGCCCTGATTTCACCCCTCTGGTCTGGTCTTGCAGAGAAACACCGCCGTTTCCATGGCTATGGCAAGAATGTCATCTCTGCCCTTAATTCCGGCGACTATATGAGAGCCGACAGCGAGTACAAACAGGCTGTGAAGCTTTCTGAAGAATTAATCAGCGATTTCCGCAGAATTATAGCCAACGCGGAGGCATTAGAGAAAGAAAACCTGATGGTATTTGCACAGTCCTAATCATTATAACAATCGTAAAAGGATACGGAAGCGAAAAAGCAGACGCTTCTGTATCCTTTTTTTGATTCCCATAAATGATTGATTTTTTTCTAATTTTTAAAACTGTGAATGGGCGCCGGAATCCTGCCGCCTCTGTTGACAAAAGCATCACAGCCATAGCTGTTCACCGGCATAACCGGTGCATAGCCGAGCAGTCCCCCAAACTCTACCGTCTCTCCCACTCCTTTGCCGATGACTGGAATCAGACGCACTGCCGTCGTCTTCTGATTCACCATACCAATTGCCATTTCATCCGCAATGATGCCCGAAACCGTTGATGCCTTCGTGTCTCCCGGAATGGCAATCATATCAAGCCCCACGGAACACACACAGGTCATTGCTTCCAGTTTCTCTAATGTTAAGGCTCCCGCCGTCACGGCATCAATCATTCCTTGATCCTCGCTGACCGGGATAAACGCGCCGCTTAAACCGCCCACATAAGAGGATGCCATAACGCCGCCCTTCTTCACTTGGTCATTTAACAGTGCCAGCGCTGCTGTCGTACCGGGCGCGCCAACCTGCTCCAACCCAATCTCACACAGAATGTCCGCGACGGAGTCTCCGATTGCCGGTGTCGGCGCCAGTGACAAATCTACAATTCCAAACGGGACATTTAAACATTTAGAAGCCTCTTTTGCCACAAGCTGTCCCACACGCGTCACTTTAAACGCTGTCTTTTTAATGGTCTCACACAACACTTCAAAATTCTCGCCTCGCACCTTTTCCAGCGCTGTCTTGACAACTCCGGGGCCGCTGACACCCACATTAATGACTTTATCTGCTTCTGTCACCCCATGAAACGCGCCTGCCATAAAAGGATTGTCATCCGGAGCATTACAAAATACAACCAGCTTTGCACAGCCGAGAGAATCTTCTTCCTTCGTCGCTTCCGCCGTCTGCAGGATTACTTCTCCCATCAGTTTTACCGCATCCATATTGATGCCGGTCTTCGTGGAACCTACATTGACCGAACTACATACCCTCTCGGTCATCGCCAGAGCTTTCGGTATGGAGCGGATTAACATCTCGTCCGCCGCTGTCATCCCCTTCGATACCAGAGCG
This sequence comes from uncultured Lachnospiraceae bacterium, assembly GCA_947564735.1. Classification (GTDB taxonomy): domain Bacteria; phylum Bacillota; class Clostridia; order Lachnospirales; family Lachnospiraceae; genus UBA3282. The sequence goes on from CANOEC010000044.1 coordinate 7,281, forward strand.
GAATACCCGCCGATAAAATTGACGCCCACCTCATGCGCCACCTTATCCAGTGTCCGGGCAATTGAGACAAAGTCCTCCGGCGTCTTACATGCCGCGCCGCCAACCAAAGCAATCGGTGTCACGGAAATTCTTTTATTCACAATCGGAATACCGTACTCATCGGAAATATAATCTCCTGTTGCAACCAAATCCTTTGCCGCCTCATAAATCTTCTGATAGATTTTCTCATTGACTAACTTTAAATCCGCGTCAATACAATCCAGCAGACTGATACCAAGCGTAATTGTCCGCACATCCAGATTCTCTTTTTCTATCATTTCATTTGTTTCTGCTACTTCAAATATATTAATCATGTCCGCTCCTAATCATTTTCCGATTCTTTCTCAAATTCTATGCATCTGGCTGAATATCTCTTCCTTCTGACATTTTATAATAACGCCTATCTTCTCACCAAGCTGCTCCAATTCCTTGACAATAACACCAAACTCTTTTGTTGTGCCGTTCATGTCTACAATCATCATCATATTGAAATATCCCTGCACAATCGTCTGGGAAATATCCAGAATATTAATCTGATTTTCCGCCAGATAAGTACATACGCCGGCAATAATCCCTACGGTATCCTTACCTACAACTGTAATAATTGTTTTCTTCATTTTCATCCTCATTTCCGTGTGCGTTTTTGCACACATTTCTTTGTCACTGGCTACACCATCCAAGCATCGCCATTGTAAACTCCCTTTTCTAAATCTCTATCATCTGTGACACTTCGCTCCTCTTCGCAACATACAGTGGGAAGTCATCCCCGCTGTATGGCGTATCGGACATCGTCACTTCTACCCGCACCGACTCATACGCAAGTTCCGGCAGATTATTTTCTTGACTCAGATGCCCAAGCACGACGGCACGCATACGGTCGTGAAGCAACCGGCTTAAAAGCTTTCCCGCCGCCTCATTTGACAAATGCCCTCTCTCTCCTAAAATACGCTGTTTTAAATAATAGGGATAGGGTCCTACCTGCAGCATATGGATATCATGATTTGCTTCCAGATAAAGCACATCCAAATCCCGCAGACACTCCACCGTATAATCATTATAACAGCCCAAATCGGTAATAACAGCAATCTTCTGTCCGTCATGGCTGATACGGTATGCCACAGGCTGCGCCGCGTCATGCGACGTGCGGATAGGATAGAGCGTCATGTCTTTCACCGTACATCTCTCATCCTCCCGTATGTAATGAAACAGCTCCTCATCAATCACGCCCAGCGAATGTGTATGCCTTATCGCGTCTATCGTTCCTTTGGTTGCATAAATCGGCACGCCATACTTCCTCGCAAGCACTCCAAGACCGCTGATATGATCCGTATGCTCATGCGTAATAAAAATGCCGTCAATCTCACTCATTTTTAAGTCCAGTTCATTCAGACCAGCCTCGATTCTTTTGCCGCTGATTCCAACGTCCATTAAAAGATGCGTGGTATCAGAACCTACATAGACACAATTGCCGCTGCTTCCACTGGCTATACTGCATAATCTCATTTTTCTATCTTTTCTTTCCGTATATTTTTCATTATTTAACGCTTCCAGTATATTTCGATCATATCTCCATCGTGGATATTCTCCATATACTGAGCATCTCTTCCATTCAATTTCGTGGCGATGCCGCTCCCCTGCGGCTTGGACAAATCAAACTCAATATACTGGAATACATCAACATACACATACTCTGCCTTTCCTGACAAACAAACCGGCTTCTGATTTACCGTCACATAAATTGTCACGCCCGTTTTTCCTGCACCGGCGCTGTTTCCAGACTCTGCATCTGATGCGTTTGTCCCTGCTGTATCTGTTGTCTGCCCTGCATTCTGCCCGCCTGTGCCTGCCATCGTGGTCTGTCCGCTTATCCCTGCATTCGCACTTTGTCCCGCTGCTGACGCTGTATCGGCGCTCTGCCCGGCGGCAGCTCCTGCTGCATCTGCTCTTTCTCCGACTCCATTCCCTGTATCGGCGTTTTGCCCACCTGTCTTTGTGTTTGCTTCATCTGCTACAGGATCGACGGTATCCTCGTAGCCGTCGTCATATTCCCCTTCATCATATTCGGACTCCTCGTATTCCTCCGCAGAAGTCTCCGGATATTCACCATTCTCTTCCTGCGCTCCGTCCTCCGCTTCCGGCTTCCCGCCCTCATATTTATCCCGGTCGGACAACTGCAATTCTTCCATCGTCCATATCACGGAAAAATTCTCATATACTTTCGTATCCATATCCGCCAGCTTGTTGTTGACATAGATGTTCATTTCCTGATTGATGATGACATCCATAAATTCCGCAATCTGCCTTACCGTATAAAAGTTTAATATCTCAATTACATCATTCTCTTGTATCCCATAATATCCGGACTGCAATTTTCCATTCACACTGGCAAATTTTGGCAAATCTATTTTCTTGTCATTGACTTCCACACGCATGACGGCACCAAATTCCGGCAATTGGTTAATGTCAAGTTTTGCCGCTTCTCCCGCCGTTGATTCTTTCACCCTAATCTGGTCATTCGCATGGACGGGTGTATAAATATCCGCCTCATTGCCATTCACAGTGATTACCGCTGCCTCTCCGAGCATTCCCCTCGTAATGCGCGGTTTCCCGTTCACAACATAATTTAATTCTTTTCCCCGCTTCGGGAACAGCCCGTCATTCGCAAATTCAGCCTGCATCGCCGCATCTACTACCGACACCTTATTATTGTCATATATCTTGATTCTCTGGTCGTTAAAATAAACAAAAATAAAATTATTGCTCTGCTCATAGAAACTCAGACAGATACCGATTGGCGTAACCATCAATGAGTCTCTTCTGGCGTCCGCCTCCAGAAATTCAATATTCTGCATGACTTCTCCGCCACGCACCGCGACTCTTTCCCTCTGTATGCCCAGCTTATCTGCCAGCGCATCTGTATATCCCGGCAGCCTGCCGCCGCCGCCGACTACAAACACCGCGCTGACAGACTTGTCCCCGTTTAGCTCCTTAATCTTGTCTGCTACCTGTCCGGTCATATTGGAAATCATATCTGCCGTCACTTCTTCTATCTTCGCCGTAGAAATTGTCTGGGTCAGTCCCATGATATCCTTATACTCAATATTCTCCTTAGCCCCTGCTTCTCTCTTGATATGTTCCGCCGTTGCAAAATCGACCAGACAATGCTTCGCCACCACTTCCGTCAGACTGTCGCCCGCAATCGGAATCATGCCGTAAGCAATAATGCTTCCATCCTTTGTCACGGAAATATCGGACGTTCCGGCTCCCACGTCCACAAGCGCAATATTCAACATGCGGTACATCTCAGGAATTGCCACTTGAATTGCCGCAATCGGCTCAAGCGTCAGATTCACTACTTCCAGACCGGCGCCACCCACTGCCTTATACAGACCATCCACCACATCTTCCGGCAGAAAGGTCGCGATAACATCCGCTCCGATGGTTTTCGCCTTATGCCCCTCAAGATTTCCCATCGTATATCCGTTCATATAATAACGCACTACAGAGTATCCCACACAATAGAATTTCAAATCCGTATCATTGCTTTCCAGAAATTCTTCGTATGCCTTTTCCACCCCCATGGAATCCAGCGCGTAAATATCCTCACCGTTCACTTCCCGGTCACCGCTAAGCTCCGTATCAACCCTGACCGTCACCGTCCGTAAGACACGTCCTGCTGCAGCGATACATACGTCTTTCAATTCTCTGCCTATCCGCTCTTCCAGTTCGCTTTTGACCTCACTGATAGTTGCACTCACCTTATAGATATCATGAATCTGTCCGTCCAGCATGGCTCTCGTTCCATGTTCTCTGATACTCTGCGTGACCACATAGAATTTCTCACCGACACGATATCCCACCGTTCCTACGATGCTCCGCGTCCCAATATCTAATCCAAATACTAATTGTCCCGGAAATTTCATTATTTCTGACACAGGTCTTCCCCCAATTTCTCATCAATCTGTTGGTAGGCATTCTCTAATGCCCGACTATTATCTATCACCACGTTACAATGCCGATAAAATGCCTCTTCCGTCAACTGCACCTTCATAATGCTGTCTATCTTTTCATCCGAATATCCTCTGGATGCCTTTAAACGTTCTCTTCTGACATCCTCCTTGGCATAAATATACCACATTTCATCGACCATCTCTTCATACCCCTCTTCTATCAGGAGGGCCGCTTCAATAAAAAGATAATCTAGACGTCCTTTTTCATGTTCCTCTGCAATCGCTTCCACAATATATCTTCTGACTGCCGGATGAATAATCCCGTTTATCTTTCCCAGCAAATCTTTTTCGCCAAAAATCTTTGCCGCCATTTCAGCCTTATCGATTGTACCGTCCTTAGCAAGAATCTGCGTGCCAAGAACCGACACGAGCTGCTCATAACAGACGCCGCCCGGTTCTTCCAGTTCATGGGCTACCCGGTCCGCCACAATCACACGGCAGTTGGTGCGCTTTTGTAAATAAGTTAATATCTGCGTCTTGCCCGAACCGACGCCGCCCGTAATCCCTATGACCTTCATCTACTTCGCCTCATACCAGTCGCTTCCCGTGTGCAGGTCAATTTCCAGCTTTACCGCCAGATTCGCCGCCTCCTGCATCTCTTGTGTCAAAATAAGCCGCACCTGTTCTTCTTCCCCTTCAAGCGTCTCAATCAGCAGCTCATCATGTACCTGCAAAATCAGTCTGGAACGTAACCCCTCCGCGTGCAGTCTCTCCCACACACGAATCATGGCAATCTTCATAATATCAGCTGCCGTTCCCTGAATCGGCGAATTCATGGCAACACGCTCACCGAACGACCTCTGCATAAAATTGCCGGAAGACAGCTCCGGAATCGGGCGTCTGCGACCGTACATCGTCGTGACAAAACCATTCTTCTTTGCTTCCTCCACCATCGTGTCCAGAAATTTCTTCACATCGGGATACGTCTCGAAATACTGCTCAATATACGCCGCCGCCTCTTTCTTGGAAATACTCAGATCTTGACTCAATCCGAACGAACTAATCCCGTACACAATACCGAAATTCACTGCCTTGGCATTGCGCCGCTGCAAATCCGTCACTTCCTCAAACGGCGTATGGAATACCTTGGACGCCGTGATGCGGTGAATGTCCTCATCCATCTTATACGCTTCAATCAACTGCCTGTCTCCGGACATATGCGCCAGTACTCTTAACTCAATCTGGGAATAATCCGCATCCATGAAAAGGTATCCTTCCTGCGGAATAAACACCTTGCGTATCCTTCTTCCCAGCTCCATACGCATAGGAATATTCTGTAAATTAGGCTCCGTGGAACTAATCCGCCCGGTCGCCGTAATCGTCTGATTAAACGTGGAGTGTATCCTGCCGCCTTCGTCAATATATGCCGCAAGACCATCCGCATAAGTGGATTTCAGCTTTGTAAGTCCCCGATACTCTAGAATGTCCGACACGATCGGATACTCAGCTGAGAGCTTCTCCAAAACATCCGCCGCAGTAGAATACCCTGTCTTCGTCTTCTTACCGCCTTTAATCCCCATCTTCTCAAAAAGGACTTCTCCAAGCTGTTTGGGTGAATTGATATTAAACTCACATCCTGCCTGCCTGTATACGGACTGTTCCAGTTCCCCAATCCTGCCAAGCAGCGCCTCTCCGTACGCCTTCAGTTCATCCGGTTTCACCATCACCCCGCACTGCTCCATCTCATAGAGTACTTTCGTGAGAGGCATCTCTATTCCATACATCAATTCAAACATGCCCTGTTCCTTAAGCCGCTCTCGCAAAAGCTGCGCCGCCGCCAGACACACATAGGCATGGAAGCAGGCAAACTCCACAAAGCTTTGGCTGTCCGCCTCGTAGGCATCCGTATAAGACGCTTTCCCACACACTTGGTTCCTGTCCGGTATCACAAGCCCCAGATATTCATTGGCAACATCTTCCACGGCATAATCGTTTTTCAGCGGATTCAGCAAATACGCCGCCAGAAGAACATCAAAATAATGCTGCTTTCTGTATGGTTCCATCACGTCGCGCCGCAAACCGCCCGTCTCCTTTTTGGGCTCTATCTGTTTGTATATCTTTTTGATATCAAACACGTTCAGTTTACATAACTCAATTTGATTCAGTTCCGAAATTTTATCAGCTAAATACTGAGCCGTCACAAGTCCGGCACAGGGAAGAAAACACACTTTTTCCTTGCTCACCGCAATTGCTGCACCCATAAAATCCTCTGACGTCCCATCTGCAAAAACCGCCAGACCAAATTCACACGCTCCTTTGTTTTCTTGTCCGAGTCTCTTACACTCTTCAAACAATGCCTCCACTTCCGCAAGATCCGTGACAGCTTCAAAGTACTGTGTCTGTGAATGACTGACCGTCGCATCCTTCTCAAATCTCGTCAGTAGATTTTTAAATTCCAACTGCTTACAAAGGACATATGCCTCTTTTGTATAAAAATTACCAACCTCTGCATCTTCAAAGCAATATGCTATCTCACTGTCAACATTGATTGTCGCAAGCGTCTTACTCAAATCCGCAAGGTCTTTATGTGCAATCAGCGATTCTCTGACTGCCTTCTTTGTGATTTCTTCCACATGAGCATATATATTTTCAAGAGAACCGAACTGCACCATCAACTCTGTAGCCGTCTTCTCTCCCACTTTGGGCACGCCGGGAATGTTGTCCGCCGTATCCCCCATCAGTGCTTTCAAATCTATGAACTGTATCGGATTTACCCGATATTTCTCTTCTACGTCCTTCGCGTAATAATCTTCTATTTCTGTCTTTCCGCCTTTGGTCTTCGGAATCCTGATTTTGATATGCTCCGTAGCAATCTGCAATAAATCCCTGTCCCCCGATACGAGAGCAACTTCCATGCCCTCCCGCTCCGCGCGTTTTGCAAGAGTCCCTAAGATATCATCCGCCTCAAGTCCCGCCTTCTCCATGATACAGATTCCCATTGCCTGAAGCATCTGCTTCATAACGGGGACCTGCTCCCTAAGCTCCTGCGGCATCGGTTTTCTTGTTCCTTTATAGTCCTGATAGATTTCATGACGAAAAGTAGGCGCATGTACATCAAAAGCCACCGTCAGATAATCCGGCTGCTCCTCCTCTAAAATTTTAAACATGATATTCAGGAAGCCATACACCGCATTGGTGTGAAGTCCCTGCCCGTTCGTTAAATCAGGAACACCGTAAAATGCCCTGTTCAATATGCTGTGTCCGTCTATCAATACGAGTTTTTTGTGCATACCGCTTCATACCTTCCATACTTCTGTGCGCATATCCGTTACCTGTCCTATCGGATGCCCATATAAAGATTATTATATACCATAACCATACATTTTGAAACCCTGTGACCCGAAAAAAGCATACAAAAAGAGAAAGCGCAGATTATAAGCCATTCTGCTTTCTTTCTCTTATTTTGGATTTTCATCTGTCAATATTATAATCTGAATACCACGCACAGAGCGATGATAATTGCCGCAGCTACCGCTGCCTCCAGACACATCAGTATATACCGCAACATCCGATGTACATTAATACGATGTTCTGCACCTTCCAATTTCATGAGCAGCTCTTCCTGAAGATTAAAATTGTTTCCTTTCTCAAGCCGTTCCAATCCCTCGGCAACCAAAAACTGAATCGACAGTTCCTCCTTGCATTCGGGACAGCTCTCCACATGCTCTATGAACTCTTCCAGCTTGCTTCCGTCCAGTTCGTCCTGCAAGAAAGAAGGTATCTTTTTCTCTGCCTCTTTACAGTTCATATGACTCCCTATTTATGCGACTTTGCGTGGTTCTTTTCTTCCGAAACTTCCTTCTGCTCTTCCGATTTGTCCGGCAGATAACCTGCCGTTGTCAGCTGCTCCAGAGAAGCCGTCATCGTACATCTGCCGTCAAAGCATGCACCTTCGTCAATTACGAGAGAACTTGCAGTGATATTGCCGGCAATCTTTCCGGTAGACAAAAGTTCCAGTTTTCCGCTGACAACAATATCCCCGTCAACCTTTCCGGAAATAATAACGCTCTGTGCATGAATGTTACCTTTTACCTGCCCTTCTGCACTGAGGATTAATTTCTTTTCACAGGTACAGTTTCCGTTCACTACACCGTCTATTCTCACTGTCTCCGTCGAAGACAAATCTCCGTCAAAAACCGTGCCCGCACCAATCAGTGTTCCAACTTTTGTCTTAGCATCGTCCATATAATTATCACTTTTCCCTTTTCCCAACATATCATTCTTCTCCTTTTATCCTTTTGCTTCAAATACTATTAAAGGGTCTATCGGCTCATTTTCAAACATCACCTGATAATCCACCTGTTCATTCTGCGCCGTAATCGCTGCCAAAACGTCTCCGATTCGTACCTGCTCTCCCTCTTCCCGTGTGGTCTGAGTTTCCTGCGCAAACATATATCTTGTTTTGTATCCGTTTCCGTGCTCAACCTCAATCACCAGCGGATATTCATCCTCCGAACCAATTTTCGTGATGATGCCCTCACCCGCCGCAATAATATTCCCCTTTCCCTGTGTCTCAATTGAGACATAAGGATGTGTCTGCGAATATTTCGTAGATACAATCCCTGCTTCCGAATAAGGATAACGGCTGGGAAATGCATCGTCATCTGCCTGTACATCCGACAGCTGCTCTTCTTCTGACTCTTCTGCGTCGTCCGTCTCCATACTGGCTTTCGCCACCTCTAACAATGCTCTGTTTTCTGATGTCAATGCATTGTTCTGATTGGCAAGTTCTTCTTTCTCTTCCTCTAACTGCCGTATCATTTCCTGCATGGAATCAAGCTGCGCCGCAAGATCAAGCTGTTCCTCTTCCCGGTTGCTTCCCGCAGCGATACTGACATTTTCCTGTGTCAGATAATGATAAGCAAGCCATCCAAAAGCGATGCACACAAGACATACAAAGACCGCTGTCAGTCTCAGACATGATTTTGAAATATGATACTGTCTGCTGTTGTGTCCTGTATTAGAAATCAATAGAACAGAGAAAGATTCCTTACGCTTGTGTTTACGTGGTTTCATATACATCTCCATTCCACCGTCTACTATGACGGTATCAATATTAAAAATCTACTCATAACCGTTACGGCTTCTATCCTTTATATAGAAGCCTCCGTCGGCTCTGCCGGCGCTTCTTCCGGCTGTGGCGGTGCTTCTTCCGCCGGCGGCTGCACTGCTGTCGCTACGCCCTTTTTGTTAACCTCATAGGTTACACCGTCAACTTCCACCGTAACATTCTTCAAAAGCGCACCGGAAGCATCATAATAATATGTATTACCGTCCGGTCTGAGTACTAATCCGGTCTGCATGACCGCATTTTCATCAAAATAGTATTCCACACCTTCAATGGTCACATCCTCCCGAAGCGCATGTCCGTCCTTGGTCGCAAGGAAATATCTTCCTGTTTCGTCCTCAAACCAACAGCCCTTCTGGACGAAGCCGTTTTCATCCAGATGGTACTTCTTATCCTCCCAATTTGCCCAGCAGGAACGCTGCATTCTGTAATTTGCATAGAACACTTTCTGGTCTCCGCGTGATGCAAATCCATCAGCAACAATGATAGAAGAATAATCTTTAAACTGGTAATTCATATCTACTCTGGTGGGGATACCTGCCACACTGCCGTGAGAAGTATTCTGCCAGAAAGATGCCCCGCTGTACTCTAAGTTATCCGCATATTGTGCTACCCATTTATCATACTTGATATCACCAATTTTATTCTGGAACATATTTTTACTGGAATATACAACCGGATAATATCCCTGTGCTTCCACTGTCGAACAGAACGTATTGATAAGCTCCTGAAGCTGCGCCTGAGACATATTCTTATGACATGCATCTTCTATGTCATACACAACCGGATAGCTGACGGTATAATTACTCATCCACTGCAATATGAGATCCGCCTCATTCTTTGCCTGCTCCGCATTGGTTGCATAGGAATACAGATAGACACCGGTCTTTAAGCCTGCCGCATTAGCACCCCTCATATTGGCGTCAAAATATGGATCTACTCCTGAATTCGTACTTCCGGCTTTGATAAATACAAAACTTACTCCCGAAGAAGGCACTTGACTCCAATCAATCGCCAGATTATGTTTGGATACGTCAATTCCTCTCGCAATAGAACTGCCCGCTCCTACTGCCTCTGCCTGACTTACCGGCATCATCGCCATCGCGCCTGCAAGGAATAATGCAAGAGCCTTTTTCCCCAAATTACTCATTTGTTCTCTCCTAAGTTTTATCTTCAAATGTTACAAAAGTATTGCGTCATTATTCAATATAGCACATTTTGAGACTTTTGTACACCCGATTTATTGTCCTTGCTTATTTATTCCAGCTTTTCTTTCTATCAACTCATATAACCCTTATTAGTATTCAACACAAAAAAACCGCACTCCCCGAAGGAAATGCGGTCGTTTTCATATGTTGGTCAATGCACTTATGCAATGAACTCTTCATTTGGGTTATCTTACTAGCCGAGTAAGGACAATGCAAGCTGATTGCTCTGGTTCGCCTGTGACAGCATGGATGTACCTGCCTGCTGTAAGATGTTGTTATTCGCGTACCTAACCATCTCTGTAGCGATGTCCGTATCACGGATTGCAGCCTCAGCGCTTGTCGTGTTCTCTACGATATTATCCAGATTGTTGATGGTATGCTCCAGACGGTTCTGAACTGCACCGAGGTCAGAACGCTGCTGGGAAACTTTCTTGATAGCAGCCTTAATTGTCTCGATTGATGCCGTTGCGGCGTCCTCTGTGCTGACATCTAAATCTTTAATGCCGATTCCAGCCGCGCTCATTGCCTCAATCGTGACGCTAATCTTGTTTCTTGCCGCTTTGGATGTAGGGTCGCTGGCGTCGCCGCCCTCTGCGCCTACATGAAGCTTGAATTCAAGCGCTGCGGGGACATCTGCACTGCCTGCTGCAGAGCCGTCAGCATTCTTAATATCGAAATAATTCTCAATCTGTTCCGCGCCGATTTCCTTAACAACTCCGCCATTATCCTTCGTATAAAGCGCTCCTGTATAAACGCCATACTCGTCAAAATACGCGGACAGGTCATCATCTGCTTTCAACTGGGTGGTACCTGCTGCATCCGTGTAAATATATTTGCCTTCCACCTCAAAATAAGTTCCAAGGTCGGCTTCAGCAATCTTTACACCTTGAAGCTGGTCGCCGAACTGACCTGTGGCATCCGCCGGAGCTGTATAAAGCATTGCACCATCTTTGTACTTGATTTCCCCGTCAACAACTTCTACATAATTGGAGATATCGCCCGGAACTGCAGCTACATTTTCTGTTCCACCGGTTACTAATGTTGTTCCATCTGCTACAGCGTTTCCAGCGCCGCCATTGATACCGGCTTGGTTTACTGAGTCAGCCGCAGTTTTAAATGCCGTATTTGCCTTTGCCGTTACCGTTCCATCATCTGCCACATCAAAATAAGTAGCAAGGTCAGCATCAGCTGCTATCTCATTATAGGTAGTGCCCCCATCTGTACTGCCCCAGAATTTGGTACTTGCTCCAACGGCAGTCGTGTTTATTACCATAGTGCCTTTTGTGCCTGCCGGTGTATCTGCGCTAACCGCATTCGTCTCGCCTTTGGCATATGCATTAGCTTTCACTTTAAGACTGCCTTCCATGGCTTCGATTGTTTCTTTCTTCATGCTGACAGTTTTCTTCTGGGCTTCGCCTGTCGGTGCGGCTGCGCCGTCCGGATCGCCTTTCAGCAGATAAATCTCATTGAACTTGGTTGTCTCGGATACACGGTCAATCTCGTCAATCAGAGCATCTACTTCGCTCTGGATATAGTCGCGCTCTTCCTGTGAGTTCGTGCCGTTCGCGGACTTGGTTGCCAGCTCGTTGAGTCTCTGCAGCATGTCATGCACTTCTGTCAGTGCGCCTTCTGCTGTCTGCACTGCGCTGATACCATCCTGCGCGTTAGCGGATGCCTGTGTAAGTCCTCTTACCTGTCTTCTCATCTTCTCGCTGATTGCAAGACCTGCCGCATCGTCAGCCGCGCGGTTAATCTTGTAACCGGAAGAAAGCTTCTCTGTGCTCTTCGCCTGCGCACTCGTCGTAAGACCAAGCATTCTGTTGGCATTCATCGCTGTAATGTTGTGTTGTACTATCATAGTGTTACCTCCTTGTTGTTTGCCAGCCGCAAATCCGTTTGCAGCCGTGGTTTTATTTGAATATCCCGAAGCCCCTAGGATAGCCCCGGGTTATTACCATGATTACCGGAACGCTTTTTGTGGGAACACCGCTTTCTTTGCGGAATCATTCATCACAATTTTCTTTTTCCGATACTTCTCCGACAAATCCGGCTCCGCATAATAGTGCGGCAGCTTCGCTTTTTCTTCCGGGTCGGTTGTGTTGTTCTCAATCACCTTGCTGCGGACTACGTTTAATTCCTTTGGCGCGTCAATCATGATTCTCAAATGATTCTTGCTGCCGCCGAGAAAAACAATTTTTACATCTTCACCAATCATCAAATAATCTTCCGCACTCACCGTAAGTCTTAACATACTCAAACCTCCTTGCTTTTTCTCCATTCAGTGCCGCCATGCCATGCAACATTTGTATATGAAATGTTGCATCGACAACGTATCATTGTATACTGTAAAGAAAAATACAAACCAATGTAAAGGAGAACGAATATGAGTACGACTTTCCCGATTAAAAATGAACAGCAACTGGAAAAATTTAAGAATTATTTTTTAGAAGAAAGACCCATCTATCGAAATTATGCGATGATTATTCTTGGTCTGAACACAGCATTCAGAATTGGAGACTTGCTGATGCTGAAATGGAAGGATGTATATAATGAAAAGAGCGACTGTTTCAAAGAACACATCTGCATCAAGGAACAAAAAACAGGCAAAGAAAGAATCGTTGCCATCAATTCCTCCGTCCTCGAAGTTTTAACCATTCTGCAAACAAACTATCATTATCATATAAGCACTCAATATCTTTTTCCCAGTACAAGAAATCCCAAGAATCCCCTTTCCCGCTCACAGGCATTCCGCATTATACGGGAAGCCGCTGAACATGCGGGACTAGAAGAACATGTAAGCTGTCACTCCCTTCGCAAAACCTTCGGTTATCAGGCGTGGAAGCAGGGTGTGCCGCCTGCCGTCTTAATGGATATTTACAACCATTCCTCCTACCGCATCACGAAGCGTTATCTATGTATCGAGCAGGATGACCGCGATAAAGTTTATCTGGAAGTACGGCTATAGCGGGATTTTCCTACCCAGAATTTTTCTTGAGGACTGTATAAAATAAAAATTTAAAAAAATTTCAATTTACCTCTAAAGTATCTTACAACAGCACCGATATATATGATGTAAGCAAAAAGATGCAACATTTCATATACAAATGTTGCATCTTCTCTTATATTATATTACCTTATCCGCATTACTTCATACCTTTTTATTTCATATAACTGAAAATCATACAAAAAAGCAAAAAGTGTAATCATTTTTATAAAAACTCTTGTCATTTTTCTACAGTTATGCTATGATATAACTCGTTGTTAGATATGCCGGCGTGTCGGAATGGCAGACGAGGCAGACTCAAAATCTGTTGTGGGCAACCACGTATGGGTTCAAGTCCCATCGCCGGCAGTTATGTTAGAGGGCTGAAATTCTTGATTTTTCAAGGGTTTCGGCTCTTTTGATTTCTAAATATTTTGATTACCTTGATTACTTTTTAAATCTTCATTGATTTTCTCAATGATTTCCCTTTTATAATCCATTCTCGTGATGTCATAGGTATAATTATGTTGGTTTACCTCTGTTATGATTTGACTTTTCGCGGAAGGAAACCATTTATCCCCTTCCGGCTCATGGACACAACCCGTTCTATTGCATAGCCCAGCGCATAAAAAATGGATTCAGGTATTGGTTTTCTTTAACTGTCTTTATTACATGGGTATAAAAAAAGAAGCAGGAAATTTTCATTTTTCCGCTTGCTTTTCTCATCTCTCAGCTACTGCTATATTAATAAATCCGTTTACTGTTTCACCTGTTACTTATATTTGCTGTTTTGTTCCTCTAGGAAATTTATCAAGGATTCTATCATAATTTTCTTTTGCATATTTTTCAGTAGTTTTTTGTCGTGTCTTGCTTACTGTAATTTCTACCGCCCCTATCTAAACCACTGTGTTATTCACGCAGCACTACTATAATTTACAATAGAAATTTCTTGTGTGAATTGTTTCGCCTGTTCCGTGATCTGTTCCAGTCTTTTAATAACATCACCTGTATAAATAATCTCGTTGCATTCTGTGCATTTATAACAAGGAACATTTCTTATAATCAACAGGCAGTTTCCTAAATCTGTTACGCTTGTTGTATATCCCTTTTCAGCTTTTGCGCCACATTCCATACACACCATAATTAATGCCCCTTTCTGCTTTTAAAGTCCGGCTCCCACATTTCAGGATCGGGAAAATATGACGTTTACAACATCATCAATGCTTATATTGCGTTCATATAATCTTATACGTGCATGTTCCGTTATTGCTATGTTTTCAGACTTATTTATCGCCTTTAACTGTTCTATTGTTATCATTTTACTCCAACTTTTCTATTGATATTCTAAGTATATCAAAATCACATGATTTTTCAAGGGTTTCGGCTCCTTTTGACACCCGAATCTTTTTTAACAAATCCGTCAAAAATTTTCATTGCAAAGAAACAAACGTAAGAAACTATGTTAAAATAAACTAAATATCTAAGATGTGCTAAGATTACCATGTAACAGACCGAACCGAAGCAGACTGACGGTATGATTGACGAAACCTTTGTTCCCTTAAGAGAAAATATTGCAAAAAAACAGTAAGGATGTGGATTGATGAACCTAGCGATAAGTAATAACGGACTTGCATTAATTAAGAGATTTGAAAGCTGCAGATTAACTGCATATCAAGATAGTGTTGGTATTTGGACGATAGGATACGGTCACACAGCTAACGTTTCAGAAGGTCAGACCATTACGCAGGCGCAAGCCGACGCCTATTTATTATCAGACTGTATAAACGCCGAAAAATCAGTAAACAGCTATCACGGTAAGTATCATTGGAATCAAAATCAATTTGATGCATTAGTCAGCTTCGTCTTCAATTGCGGAAGTGGAAATTTAAAAACACTGCTTCATAACGGACAGCGGACTATTTCTGAAATCAGCGCAAAAATTACTTCCTATAATAAAGCCGGCGGCAAGGTTGTACAAGGACTAGTAAACCGGCGCAAGGCTGAAAAAGAATTATTTGACAAACCCATATCGGCTTCTGCGCCAAACACTTTTCTTACTGCTCCTATTGCAGTAACTACTACAAAGCCGATCAGCTATCTACAGACCGATCCAAAATGGAGGAATCACAACTATTCTGCCACGGGTGAACAGACCACGATCGGAAACGCTGGCTGTGGAGTCACTGTTGCCGCAATGATAATTGCAACATTAAAAGATAAAAATGTATCTCCGGTTACTACCGCCGAGTGGTCTATGGCGCATGGATATAAGTCGCTTCATCAGGGAACATATTATACATATTTTGTGCCGCAGATGAACGAATACAGAATTTCCTGCGAGAGACTGAATACAGCCAGCTTATACGGTCAGTCATCTTCTGCTGCCCATACGAAAGCATTAAACGCTTTAAAAAATGGTAATTGGGTCATTGCCTGTATGGGAAAAGGTAACTGGACTTCTTCTGGACACTATATTCTATTATATAAGTACGAAAATGGATATGTTTCCATTAACGATCCTGCTTCCATGAAAGATACAAGAATCAAAAATACATGGGATTTATTTGCAAAACAGGTCAAATATCTATGGACTGTGCTTGTCTGAAAAATTATAGTGAATCCATCATTTTCAGCTTCCCAACAATTCAAAATCCCTGTTTGCAGCTTCTCATTAGTTCTGCAAACAGGGACTATAAATTACATAAGGGTTCCTACCTCAATCAGTTTACCGTCTAGTCCTCCATGTCAAAGCCTTTCATATATGTCAAAGCAGTCAAGTGTCGCAAAATAATCCTTCGGTGTCTCGGCTCGTCTGATTAACTGTACGCTGCCGTCTTCTTTCAGCAACAATTCAGCCGATTTCAGCTTACCGTTATAATTATAGCCCATCGCATAACCATGTGCGCCCGTATCATGAATGACAAGATAATCTCCCTGCTCTATTTCCGGCAGCATTCTGTCAACGGCAAATTTATCGTTATTCTCACAGAGTGAACCGGTCACATCATATTTATGGTCGCAGGGCGCATCTTCCTTACCCAGCACCGTGATATGATGATATGCGCCATACATTGCCGGACGCATCAGATTCACCGCACACGCGTCCACACCGATATATTCCTTGTGTGTGTGCTTCTCATGGATAGCCTGCGTCACTAACGCCCCATATGGTCCCATCATAAACCGTCCCATCTCCGTATAGATTGCCACATTTCCCATTCCTGCCGGTACAAGCACCTCCTCGTATACCTGACGCACACCCTCTCCAATCACCCGGATATCATTTCCCGTCTGCTCCGGTGTGTACGGGATGCCTACGCCTCCAGACAGATTGATAAATTCTAACTCCACACCAACCTGCTCCTTAATCTGCACAGCCAGCTCAAATAGTTGTCTTGCCAGTTCCGGATAGTATTCATTTGTCACCGTATTACTTGCCAGAAAAGCGTGAACCCCGAAATGCTTCACGCCTTTTTCTTTTAAAATCCGATATCCTTCAAACAGCTGCTCTGTTGTAAATCCGTATTTGGAGTCACCGGGGTTGTCCATGATGCCGTTACTCATCTTAAATACCCCGCCCGGATTATATCTGCAGCTCATTGTCTCCGGAAGTCTGCCAAGAATTTTTTCCACAAATTCAATATGCGTAATGTCATCCAAGTTAATGATTCCGCCTACTTTGGCACAATACTCATATTCTTCCGCCGGCGTGTCATTGGATGAAAACATGATGTCGTGTCCGTTAATTCCCAGCGCATTACTCAACATCAGTTCCGTCAAGGATGAACAGTCGCACCCAGCGCCATACTCATGTAGAATCTGGATTAGAAACGGGTTAGGACATGCCTTCACCGCAAAATATTCCTTAAACCCTTTATTCCATGCAAAGGCATCCTGTACCGCCTTCGCATTTTCCCTGATTCCCTTCTCGTCATAAATATGAAAAGGCGTCGGATATGTTTGAACGATTTCTTCTATTTTTTCTTTTGATACAAACGGTAATTTTTTCATCCTATGCACATTGCTCCTCTCTCGTGTCTATCTATCCAATATTATTCCCAATTTTTCCTGTACGGTTATCTTATCATCTTTATATATAATTTGTGAATATGATTATATGCATATCTATAATTCATTTTTCTAATAAGATAACGTTGGACTTCAAGGGTATTTTGCAGACACAGATGCGGGCACAGTATTTCATCCTTATATCCGTTTATCACCGTCAGATATTTTCAATCTGCCAGTCCACCGGCTCCACGCCGTTTGCCTTCAAAAATTCATTACACTGACTAAAATGCCTACAGCCAAAGAAACCCCGATATGCGGAAAGCGGACTCGGATGAGGCGCTTTCAAAATCAAATGCTTCGGGTTCGTCAGCATAGGAATCTTACTCTGTGCCGGACGCCCCCACAAAAGGTAAACAATCGGACGTTCCTGCGCATTCACTGCCTGAATGACAGCATCCGTAAACTGCTCCCATCCCTTCCCCTGATGGGAATTTGCCTGATGGGCGCGTACCGTCAATACTGTATTGAGCAAAAGTACACCCTGTTTTGCCCATTTCTCCAAATATCCGTTATTTGGAATATAACATCCCAAATCATCATGCAGCTCTTGATAAATATTCTGCAAAGAAGGCGGGATTTCCTTCTGATCCTGCGGAACCGAAAAGCTCATGCCATGCGCCTGATGCTCGTTGTGGTACGGATCCTGCCCCAGCAAAAGCACCTTCACCTCATGTAACGGCGTAAAATGAAAAGCACTGAATATCTCCTCAGAAGGCGGATAAATTACTCTTTTACTATATTCATCGCGCACAAATGTATACAACTGCCTGTAATATGCTTTATGAAACTCTCCATCCAGCGCCGCCGCCCAATCGTTACTCAGCATCGCCATTGCATGTCTCCTTTCCCTGCCATCACAACCGCACAGAAATGCCCTTTTCTCTTAAATAGCGTTTTAACTCGCAAATCTCCATCTCCTTGAAATGGAACAGTGATGCCGCCAGCGCCGCATCTGCCTTCCCTTCGGTAAATGCTTCATAGAAATGTTCCATCGTACCCGCACCCCCGGAGGCAATCACCGGAATTGACACATTTTCTGAAATCGCTCTGGTCAGTTCCAGATCATAACCTGCTTTTGTGCCGTCACCGTCCATACTAGTCAGAAGGATTTCGCCCGCTCCCAGTCTATCCGCCTCCATCGCCCATTCCACAGCGTCCATTCCCATATCTACTCTGCCGCCGTTTTTATAAATATTCCATCCGCTTCCATCCGGACGTCTCTTCGCATCAATTGCCACAACTACGCACTGGCTTCCGAATTTGTCCGCTGCATCCGATATAAGGCGCGGATTCATGATCGCCGCAGAATTGACAGACACCTTATCCGCTCCTTCACGAAGAATTGCCTTAAAATCTTCTACTGTGCGGATTCCGCCGCCTACGGTAAAGGGAATAAACACCTTTTCCGCAACCTTACGCACCATCTCAACCGCCGTTTTTCTCGCATCGGACGATGCCGTAATATCTAAGAAAACAAGTTCGTCCGCACCGGAACGGTCATATGCTGCGCCGACCTCCGCCGGATCGCCCGCATCTTTAAAATTTATAAAATTTACGCCTTTTACTACCCTGCCATTCTTCACGTCCAGACAAGGAATTATTCTTTTTGTATGCATTCCCATCGGGAACCTCTCCTCTTCAACATCCATTTACGTTTCTACTCGGATATACTAAGAAAATTCTGTAGAATTTTCATTCCTACCTCAGAACTTTTTTCCGGATGAAACTGGCAGGCAAATACATTATCCTTCTCCACGGAAGCATGTATTAACGCTGCGTACTCCGTTGTTGCCGTGACAATCTCCGGTTCCTTCGCCTGTAGATAGTAGGAATGCACAAAATACACATAAGCTTCTTCTGGAATCCCTGCAAATAACCTGCCGCTGTTCGGATACTTAAGACTATTCCAGCCTATATGCGGTATTTTCAATCCTTGCTCTTCCGGAAGCTTTACGATCCTGCCATGCAAAATACCAAGCCCATCTATTCCGGCGCATTCATCACTGCTCTCAAATAAAAGCTGTAAACCAAGACAGATTCCCAAAAAAGGAGTACCCTTATCAACAACCTGCCTGATAATCTGCACCAGTCCATATTTATGGAGCTTCTCCATCGCATCTCCAAAAGCGCCTACCCCCGGAAGAATCACATGATCCGCACGCATAATTTCTTCCCCGTTCCTCGTGACCACAGCGTTCTCTCCAAGCGCCGTCACTGCCTTTTCCACGCTCTTGATATTGCCGGCATCATAATCAATTATTGCAACCATATTCCACTGCCCTGCCTATTCTTCTAAAAGCTCTTCCTCTGCCTGCATTACATCAGTGTTTTCTTCTGTCTGTTGCGGTTCTTCTACATCCTCCGTGCTTTGAAGTCTGTCGATAATCTCCTCCTCTTCCGGTAAAACATCCTGTTTTACTTCCGGAAGGTCTTCCGCATCATCGAAGCTTTCACCGTATACAACCGCCTCAACTTTCTGGGAATAAGTCACATCATCTCCCGCAGAAATAATATCCAGCGCCTCCGCCTCTGACACTCCATAGCCATCTGACAGCGCAGCAAGAATCTGGTCATATACATCATATAGTTCATCGCTGATATGATACCGTTCCGCCTCATCTTCTAAATTATGATATCTGCTCACACCCTCTAACAATGCATTGAGCGCCTCTATCGGCATATCCATCCGGGTATAATTCTCATAAGACTCCAGCTTGCGACGCGTCTGCAAGATGATGCTGCTCTTCTGCAGCAGAGACTCATCTTCTTCACTCAGCTTCTTACCATACAATAAATCATATACCTGTTCGTACTGCCCATAATCATAGGCAACCCGAGCTTCCTGCTTCTCAAACTGCGTCGGCAGAAGCATCGACAAAACAATAATGCATGCGGCAAGTGTTGCACAGAATAAAAAGACAGATGTCACTTTCTTCTTAGAAAGCTTTTTCTCAGGCTCTTTCAGCTCATCTTCTACATTCTTTTCTTTCTTTTTCTTCTTCTCTCTCTTCGGCTTTTTACTCTTTGCTTCGCTCTCTTCAGCTCCTTCTCCCTCGGCTCCGGCTTCGCCATCTTTCTTCTTGCCTTTTTTACCCTTTTTCTCCTTCTTCTTGGCATTCTTCTTGTCTTCCGCCTTCAATTCCGCCAGAAGTTCTTTGTTTTCATCCGACAGATTCGCCAGTTCTGCCCCGGCATCTCCCTCACCGGCAAGCTCGTCATCCTCTTCTTCTTCCAAAAGAGCAGTCATAAGTCTTCCAAAAAATCCTTGTTTCTTGGGCTTTTCTTCGGTCATATCCATGCTGCCAAGCAAATCATCCAATGCGGCATCTTGATTATCTTCGCCCTCTCCTTCCGGCGCACCCTCTTTCTTTTTCCGCTTCTTTTCCTGTTTCTCTTTCTTCTTTTTTTCTTTCTCTATCTTTTTTCT
Organism: uncultured Lachnospiraceae bacterium; assembly: GCA_947564735.1. GTDB lineage: Bacteria > Bacillota > Clostridia > Lachnospirales > Lachnospiraceae > UBA3282. Next base: position 28,087 of record CANOEC010000044.1, read on the forward strand.
TTCCTTCTTTGCCTTCTTGGAATTTTCTCTTTCTTCCAGCTCTCCAGACGTAATCTCACGTATTTCGCCTGTTTCTTCTCCTAAACGATCTTCACCAAAAAAGTTATAATCATCATCGGATTCTCCATCTTCTCCCGAACCCGAAACTCCACCCAGCATGGCAAGCATGTCATCATCATCCGACATGCCCTTATCGGCTTTCTCCAGCAAATCATTAATTTCCGCCAAATCATCGTCAGACCCCATACCTGCAAGCAGTGCAGATAAATCATCGTCATCTTCACCTGACTCTTCCAATGCAAAATCATCCACAGAAATATCGTCCGAACCGGCTGCCTCTCCCATCTGTACTGAATCATCCAGCCCTAAATCATCCAGCCCTAAATCATCCAGATTCAAATCGTCCAAGCTCAAATCATCCGAACCACTGCTTTCCTCCGTTTCCATTTCTTCCGGCATCAAGCTCTCGTCTAACGCAAAATCATCCAACAATATACCTCCGTCTGTCTCCGCTTCCATCTCCTCCGGCATCAGACTCTCGTCTAACGCAAAGTCATCCAACAGTGTACCGCCGTCTGTCTCCGCCTCCATCTCCTCCGGCATCAGACTCTCGTCTAACGCAAAGTCGTCCAACAGTGTACCGCCGTCTGTCTCTGCCTCCATCTCCTCCGGCATCAGACTCTCGTCTAACGCAAAGTCATCTAACAGTGTACCGCCGTCTGTCTCCGCCTCCATCTCCTCCGGCATCATATTCTCGTCCAATGCATAATCATCTAACAGTGTACCGCCGTCTGTCTCCGCCTCCATCTCCTCCGGCATCAGACTCTCGTCTAACGCAAAGTCGTCCAACAGTGTACCGCCGTCTGTCTCTGCCTCCATCTCCTCCGGCATCAGACTCTCGTCTAACGCAAAGTCATCTAACAGTGTACCGCCGTCTGTCTCCGCCTCCATCTCCTCCGGCATCATATTCTCGTCCAATGCATAATCATCTAACAGTGTACCGCCGTCTGTCTCCGCCTCCATCTCCTCCGGCATCAGACTCTCGTCCAATGCAAAGTCATCTGACAATGTGCCGACATCTGGCGCCATCTCTTCCGGCATCATATTCTCGTCTAACGCAAAATCATCCAGCAATGCTGCTTCGCCAGTATCCGGCTCCATTTCTCCCGGCACAAGCCCGTCTGAGATTCCTTCTGTTTCTGGCAATTGTTCTCCTTCCAGCATAAAGTCATCCGGAGTCATTCCTTCATCTGAATCTGTCTCTTCCGCCAACAAGATCCCATCTGACGCCAGACCATCCGGCTCTCCCTCTTCCTCCGCAGATGTCTCACCCATCGACGCAAACATCGCTTCAATTTCATTCATGCTCATAGCTTTGTTGTGTTCTTCATCCGTCGAGAGGGCATCAGCGCCATTACTCTGCATACCGTCTGTCCTATCTGCACTCCTTGTTTCTGATACATCATCGGATGCAGAAGCTTTGTCAGCGCTGTCTTCTCCTTCTGTCAATGCCTTTAAAAGGCTGTCTAAATACTCTTCACTCGAACTCATAATCTCTCTCCAAAAACTTTTTATGCTTCATTCTAACATATATTGCTGTATTTCACAATTTTCTTTCCTTTTTCTCTCTGAACAAACAATCCTTTTATCTTATATTCCTTCAAACCGGCATAGAAACTCTATCGGATTCTCCCGTATACCGCATCCCCTGTCTGCTATTTCTTCGCCTAACTGATATAGCAACGGATGAACCCGATAAATATGTGCCTTCTGATTATAAAAAACAATCTTTTCAAAGGGGAATCTAATAATTGTCGGATATTCCATTCCAACCCCTAATTCAAGAACACATAATTTCTTGTTAAGGGTGCCTTGCAACCATTTCGTATAGGCATTCCATTGTTCCATATAACCTTCTTCCGCATATTTGTCTACTCCTAATTGGTTAAATCGAAGAGCAGCCCCGCAAATTTCACAATGCGGCTCCTGCATATCCTGCAGACTAAGCTCTTTATTGTAATATTGCAATACGGAGCGATAACTGTCCAGCGGAATATCGCTCACTGTATGGGAACAATTGTGATTGCATTGCATCTTGCGAAATCCCCCGCACGGTGTCACAATCCTTCTTTCATCCATACCTGTATCAAATATATAATCATCCATACATAAAGATACTATAAAATAATTTTTTCCTGCAACCAAACTACTTAGCTGTCTATACGCTTTCTTCCATTTATCTTCCCTTGATTGCTCTAATATCATCTTTTGTAAAAAAGGCACAATCCAGATATACGCTTCTTTATCGCCGATTTCTTTTTCTATCTCTTGATAGCGCTTATCCTCAATCAATTCATTCCAGTCATACTGAAAATCCTCTCCCACACCTAACAGAACATATTCCGCATCCTCTATCTTCTCCTTCAATTCTCTCAATTTATCGTCTTTCATAATATATCCTCATATTTTATTACTTACGTGCCGCACATCGACGGATTCTTCCACTCTTTGCAGGAATTTCCTATACTACAAGAAAAGCCGGGAATTTCCCGGCTCTTATTACTCTGGTATATACTACTTCAGATTTAAAACCAACTTATCCACCGTGCGAACCAAATTACCAATCTCAGGTTTTGAAAGTTGTGCATTCGCACCAAGCGCTGCACCTTTACGCTTCATTTCCTCATTAACCAAAGAGGAGAAAATTACCACCGGAATATCCTTAGTCTCTTCATCAGATTTAATAAGTTTAGTCAAACGATGACCATCCATAATAGGCATCTCAATATCTGTAATAACACACTGTACATGCTCCTTCAATGTACCTTCCTTCTTGCACTCTTCAATTACGTCATATGCCTGCTGACCGTTCTCTGTATGAATCAGATTCGCATAACCCGCTTTATGTAAGGAATCAACAATTAACTTGTTCAGCAACGGAGAATCCTCTGCAATTAAGATAGGAATATCATTTCTCTCGCGCTCTCCCAGTTCTTCTATCTCCGTCGTCTTTAATCCTGTCTCCGGATTAATATCCGCTACAATCTTCTCAAAGTCCAAGATAATAATCAAACGATCTTCAAACTTAATAATACCTGTTGAAACTCCTTCTTCCGTTGTCGAAACGGTCGCACCGGGCTTAATAATATCTCTCCATGATACACGATGAATACCGATTACAGAATCAACATGGAATGCAATATCCAGCTTATTAAAACTTGTTATAATAAACAGTCCTCCCGGAGTCGCATTACCGCGCTGTAAACAATTCTTCAAATCAATCGCCGTAATCATTGTATCACGCGGCATAAAAATACCTTCAATACTCGGATGTGCATTCGGCACTGGCGTCACAGGCTGATATGTAATGATTTCTTTAATCTTCGCAACATTAATACCATACGCATTACCATCCAGTTTAAATTCAAGCACCTCCAGCTCATTGGTTCCGTTCTCAAGCAGAATCTTTGTATCCATGTAATCCACCTCACGTTATAGTTATATATTTAGAAACACCATTTAAACCTGTATGCCTGCTTGTAAATTATAGTATAAAATCTACAGCAAACTCAAATTTACTTAATTATATCATAAATAATAAAAAAAAAAAACACTATTTGCATTTTTTTGCAAATAGTGTGAAAATTTCTCACTCAATTTTTATAATTAAGAGACGTACCCTCAAAACCGAACCTGAATCTCCTGAACAATAACCCTCTTCCTTCCT
>CANOEC010000045.1 GCA_947564735.1 uncultured Lachnospiraceae bacterium
AAGGGGCTGGTTTTCAGCATGATTTGTGCGAATTATTTTTTCCTTTCAAAGCTGCCGCATCCGAATGGATGAACCGACATGGAAGGTTAAATTGTTACGTCCTGCTTCTTATCCTGTATCCTCTTGAGCAAAAACACAATTCCCACCGTCAATACAATTGTTACCGCAAGACCTCCCTCCGGTCCAAAGGCGCCGCCGTTTATAACATCCCGATTATCGGTAAGCGAACATCTAAGTACGGAACACTCAGTGACCATACCGCTCACGCGAAGTCCCCAGAAGTTCCCCTGCACCAGATTCCAGACGCTGTGGAATGCGGCTACACCCCATATATTTCCTCTTTCTATAAAATACAGAGAAGCAAATATCCCGTAAAGAGCCAGATTCACAAAGGCAAGCACACTAATTCCGTTATTGAATAGATGTAACGCCGCAAATATCAGTGAATTGGACAATACTGCCACCCACATGGAATACCGTCTGCCAATCGACACCATCAAATATCCCCTGCATATGACTTCCTCACTCATTCCTTGAAGCATATAGCCCATTATGAAGAGCACAAACATCCCGATATTGAATGTCCCCGAAAATCCATCTATCCTCAATGCCCCTGTCAGTGCACACAGAAGAACCGCCGCTGAGAAAAGCGCAAACCCAACGCCAAACCCAATCAGATAATCCCTGCCCGCTCTCTGCCTTGTAAATCCGATTGCATCCATTCGCCGCTTCCGAATAAACCTGCAGAATGCAATCGTAACTGCCGTCATGCCAATCGTGGCAACCAGTGATGCAACCGTATAAATATCCGAACCGGCTATGTGCATCGCCGCCGCTGCCGCGCCTTCTACATCTCCCGCTTCCATAGCAGCCCGATACAATTTATCCTGCGCAAGAATCAGCATTTCCGCAGGCAGCATACATAAAATCTGTGCAATCCCTCCAACAAGAAATACTACAACAAAAACCAGTATTTCCAGAAACCAGTTCATGCCCTTTTGTTTCTCCTGCGCTCTGATAACCGCTTCCGGCTTTGTCAACTGTAATTCCATAATCATTTCCCCTCTTATTCTACACATACTTTACTGGATAATTATATGTGAAACGGGGGTATTTTTCAAGTCACACCATAATATCCACAGCGCATTTTTCTTACAACGTCACATTGAAATTAATGATGTTCCACCACATATCGCGCATTTTTGTATATACAATTATTCGTTGTGGAATAATACAACCAACAACACTACATACATTTGTGAGGTACAAGCATGAAGGAATTGCGCGAAAAACTCCGGGAACTGCGGGAAGATCGCGATATAAGGCAAAAAACAATTGCAGACTATCTGGGTATTTCCCAACAGACTTACTCCAACTATGAAAACGGCTATCGCGAAATTCCTATATGGGTAGTCACTGCTTTGGCAAAATACTACAAAGTCAGCACCGATTATCTGCTTGGTGCGGAGTCCGGCTATCTTGGCAGTACAAACCTTAAAAAGCTCTATCTGGAAAACGTCACAATGCATGACGTTATGTACGATATCCAGCAATTAAAGCGAAACGAGCGCAGAGATTTGGTCAAATACATCCGTTACTTGAAAAGTATTGACCAGACAAAGTAAAAAAAAACGAGCGAAGCTCGTTTGCGAGATTCGCTTCGCGAACTCGTGCATTAGCGTAGGAATTTCCTATGACGATGATGTTAAAAAATCGTCGCCAGACAGCGACGATTAAGAGAATGCTTCTGCATATGAGGTATGCATATGAAAGAATTACGCGAACTGATGCGGAGCTTACGGGAAGCTTCCGGCATCAAACAGAAAGCAATTGCAAACTATCTGGGTATTTCCCAGCAGACTTACTCCAACTATGAAAACGGACGGCGAGAAATACCTGTCGGGATTGTCACGGACTTGGCGAAGTATTACAAGGTCAGCACAGACTATCTCTTGGGTGCAGACTCCGGCTATCTTGGCAGCACGAATCTCAAAAATGTATATCTGGACGACATCACCCTGCACGACATCATGTATGATATCCAAAAACTGAAACCCCGCGAGAGAAGAGAATTGCTCAGATACCTCCGATATCTGAAGCATCTGAGCAAATTATAATTCGTCGCATTGCCAAACAGTTACTTCCCGCAATAAACCCGAATTGCTTCGGCTGTAAACGCTGCCGTCCCTTTGCCGCCGGCACGGTCGATATTGCCGGTAAATTCATCGTCCTCAGCATACATCCGACCAAGACCAAAAAGAATCTCGTCAGAGCATTGATAGTAATGCTCTGAGATGTAGGTCTGCAGCTTTTTCACCTGCTGCTGTACTGCATCGGAGTCTGGCGTACTTTCTTTCAGCTTGCCGAACTCTACAAAAAGCTGCATCAGCTTTTCCGCCACATTTCCTTCTTCTTCTCTGTTTCTTTTTGCACTCTTTTGCGCAAACTCTTTGTATGCAGCGGTTGTGCCCCACTGCTTTTTCGCCTGCAATGCATATTCGTCAATCTTCTTTGTATCAAATACCGAAAAATCCATTGTCTTTGCTCCTTTCAACTGTATTTCACGGGCAAATCCGATTAAATTTTCCAGACGTTCTTTCTTCATGGTAAGCAGCTTTATCTGCTGTTCCAATGCTGTCTCTTTGTCAAAGTTCGGTTTTGACAGGATTTCTTTAATCTCTTTTAACGGAAACTCCAACTCACGGAACAACAAAATCTGCTGCAGCGTCTCCATAGCCGTATCGTCATACAGCCGATAGCCGGACGCTGTGTAACTCGTCGGTCGAAGCAGTCCGATTTTGTCATAATATTGCAGAGCGCGTATACTCACTCCGGTCAATTTGCTGACTTCATTTACCGTCATCATTATCATTTCCTCCCGTGTAAGTATACTTTAAACTATTACGCCGCGTAAGGGTCAAGCATTTTTATCTTCTTGAAAAGAAATCCGTATAACCGTTCCCTCTCCGGGACTGCTCTGTAAGTCAATCTGACCGTTCAAATACTGTACAGCGTGTTTTACAATGGAAAGCCCTAACCCCGTTCCGCCAGACTCTTTAGAACGGCTCTTATCTACACGGTAAAACCGTTCAAATATCCTTGTCTGGTGTTCCGGCGGAATGCCAATCCCTGAATCCTTCACAGAGATTACAGCTTGATTTTCCTCTCTGTTTATGGAAACCTCCACCCTGCCTCCATCCTTATTATATTTGATTGCATTATCACAAAGATTAAATATGATTTCTGTCAACAGCCGCCGGACACTTTTTATCCTGACTGCCCCTCCTGCCACAATAATTTCAATGTTTTTTGCCGCTGCCATATCCGTCAGTCCTGCCACCACATCAGTTGCAGCCTCATACAAATCAACATTTTCAAAAGGCATATCGCAACCCTCGTCCAGTTGTGACAAGCGGATAATATCATCAATCAATGTTACAAGCCTCCCTGCCTCTGTGCGGATATGCCCTACAAAACGTGTCATATCCTCCGGTTTTACCAGACCATTCTCCATTAGCTCCGCACTCCCCATTATGGATTGCAGCGGCGTTTTTAGTTCATGTGATACATTGGCAGTAAACTCCCGTCTGTTCCTTTCTGCGAAAGCTGCTTCTGTAATATCAAATGCAAGGACAACTGCCCCAATTACAACACCGTTCGATTCAATGCGGTTGACATGGAGCTGATACTCTTTTCCCTCACGTTCTATGCGGATTTCGCTATGTCCGCTTGAAAATGCGTCCTGTATGCTATGGCTCACATCATGGCTTCGCTCCACTGTCAGAAACTCTTTACCTATGCAGGATTTTTTTGTATGGAACAGCTTCAATGCGGCGGGATTGATGTTCAGAATGATATTTTTTTCATTTAAAAGCACAAGCCCCTCCGTCATACCCTGCGTAATCTGCGTAAACTCATCATTCTTTTTCCGAAGTTCCGACAACTGCATTTCTATCTGCCTGTGCTGTTTGTTGATACGGTTTAATAAAGGGGACAGCTCCTCATAAGTATCATTTTCCAGCGGCTTTTCCAAATTAAGGCTGTTCAGCGGTTCCATGATGTGTTTGGAAATCCTGCCCGCTAAAACGCCCGATAAAACGAGGGCTACAACAATCACAATGAAAATCGGCTGTATCATTCCCAAAACAAGCACCCACACGGTAACGCTGCTGACCGAAATTCTAAGGACTGAACCGTCATTAAGTCTTCTGGCGCAGTAAAGCGTTTTTTCCAAGAGTGTGGTGGAATAACGTAAGCTTTTTCCTTCCCTGCTCTGTAACGCCTGCCGGATTTCCTCCCTGTCTGCATGGTTTTCCATACTTTCCTCGTCGGACTGTGTATCATATATCACATCGCCGTTCCCGGAAACCCATGTCAGACGGTACTGGCTTAACCGCAATTCTTCAAGATATTCCTGTCCGTCCTTCTCGACGGCTGTAGCAGCCAAAGACAGTTCATCTTCTAACTGTTTCCCCTGAACATCGCTAAAATACTGGTAAAGACACCCCATTATGATAACAAGGCTTGCAATCAGTACAGTCACCGCCACAGCCATAATAGATTTAAAAATTTTCTTTGTCATGCCTGCACCTCTAATCTGTAACCAATGCCCCGCACGGTTTCAATCATTTTCCCATAATCCCCCAATTTCATACGCAACGTACGGATATGCATATCAACCGTCCTTGTCTCGCTGACATAATCCGTCCCCCATACATCATTAAAAAGCTGGTCACGGTTAAACGCAATCCCCGGATGGGAGAGGAACAGCCTGAGAAGTTCAAACTCTTTTAAAGTGAGCTGGATTCTTTCGTTGTCAGCGGTAACAGTATGTTCATCTAAATTGAGAACAAGTCCCCCTATTTTCAAAAGATGCTCTACATCTGCGGGATTACACCGGCGAAGCACAGCTCTCACACGGGAAACCATTTCCATCATTCCAAAAGGCTTTACAAGATAATCGTCCGCCCCCAAATCAAGGCTTTGGATTTTATCATATTCCATCCCCTTTGCAGTTGCCATGATAACGGGAATCCTGCGAGTATCCGGATTGTCCTTCAAAAATTTCAGCAGCTCCACGCCGTCCTCTCCGGGCAGCATAATATCAAGTATAATCAAATCCGGTTTATCTGTGGACAGTGCATCACGAAAAGCTGCCGCATCAGAAAAGCCGACCGCTTCAAAATCAGTAGACTGAAGCGTATATACTTCAATATCCCGAATGCCTGCATCATCTTCTACACACCATATTTTCATACATATCCTCCAAAACTATAACTTTTTATTTATCCTATCAAGGATGGGATTAACATTGCCATCGTTCCCGCTACAATACCTGTCAGCCCGACGGCAGACCTTTTTGTCAGCTTTTCATGGAACACAATATAGGAAAAAGCTATCGTAACAAGAATACTCAGCTTATCAATAGAAACAACCACACTGGCAAGTCCGATCTGCAAAGCTTTATAATAGCAGAGCCATGAGCCGCCAGTTGCAAACCCGGACAGACAGATGAATAGAAGCTCTTTCTTGGTGATTCCTTTTAATTCCCTCTGTTTTCCGCTTACAAACACCATAATCCACGACATAATAAGTACAACGCCGGTACGGATTGCTGTCCCCAAATTTGATTCCACATCTGATATTCCTATTTTCCCAAGAATAGATGTCAGGCTTGCGAAAACAGCAGAGCCTGCTGCATAAAAGAACCAGCCCTGTCCCGTTTTTTCCGGCAGACTATGTACATCCTTCTTCTCAATCATCAGATATGTACCAACAGCAATGAGGATAATGCCAATGGCGCTGTACACACTAATTTCTTCATGCAGAAAAATAAACGCCAACAATATTGTCAAAATAGTACTTGATTTGTCAATCGGCACAACTTTGTTAATATCACCTATTTGTAGAGCCTTAAAATAACACAGCCATGACGCTCCGGTAGCAAATCCTGATAATAATAGAAATACAACCGTCCTCATGCTGATTGATTTAAGCTGAGATGTTGAACCCACCACCAATACCATCAGCCATGAGAAACCTAAGACAACAATCGTCCTGATTGCTGTTGCTACGGTAGAATCCGTTTTTCGGATTCCCTGCTTTGCTAAAATAGATGTAACGCCCGCAAAAAAAGCCGATCCAAATGCAAATATAATCCACATATTGCCCCCTGTTACTATACCTGTTTTCCCTTGTGCGCTCCGGTCACGGAGAATACCACCCACTCTGCAATATTTACCGCATGATCCCCAATACGCTCAAAATATTTGGCAATCATTAGTAAATCCAATGCGTATCCTCCATCTGTCGGATTTTCTGCTATCAGTCCAATCAATGATGCTTTAACCTTTAAAAATAAATCATCAACCACATCGTCACGGTCAATCGCCGCGCCTGCCAGCACAACATCCTGCTTTACAAAAGCATCAATGCTTTCTGTGACCATTTGGCTCGCCACCTCCGCCATAAAACGGATATGTTCACATTCCCCACCTGTCCTCCCGTCAAGAAATGTAATAATTTCCGCAATGTCCGCCGCCTGTGTTCCGATACGCTCCATGTCAGTAATCATTTTAAGGGCAGCGGAAATCTGTCGCAAATCCCTTGCCACCGGCTGTTGTTGCAACAGTAGTTTCAAGCACAGTGTTTCTATTGTACGCTCCATATGGTTAATTTCCCCATCAAGGGATATCACTTTGTCTGTCAGCTTCACATTGCCCGTAGAGAGCGCCTCCCACGCAATCGCAATCGCTTCCTCACACATTGCCCCCATCCTCGTAAGCTCATTATTCAGTGTGGCAAGCTGTTCATCAAAACGACTTCTCATTATCCAAACCTCCCCGTAATATATCCTTCCGTCCGCTTGTCTTTTGGCTGCTCAAACATCTTTTCCGTATTTCCATATTCGATTAATTCACCGAGGAGAAAGAACGCCGTATTATCGGAAATCCGCACAGCCTGCTGCATATTGTGCGTTACAATGACAATAGTATACTTTTCCTTAAGCTCCATTGCAAGTTCTTCAATCTTAGAGGTGGAAATCGGATCAAGGGCGCTTGTAGGCTCGTCCATCAGAAGCACATCCGGTTCAACCGCCAATGCACGGGCAATACAGAGCCTCTGCTGCTGACCGCCCGATAATCCTAACGCCGATTTTTTCAGTCTGTCCTTTACTTCCTCCCAAATTGCCGCCCTTCGCAGGGAGTGCTCTACTATATCATCCAGTTTTGCCTTATTTTTAATTCCGTGTGTCCTCGGTCCGTAAGCAATATTATCATAAATACTCATAGGAAACGGATTCGGTTTTTGAAAGACCATGCCAATACTGCGGCGAAGCTCATTGACATCTACATCGGCATCAAAAATATCATGCCCCCTATAACACACTTCCCCTGTAATCCGCACATTAGCGATAAGGTCATTCATTCGGTTTAATGATTTAAGGAAAGTAGATTTTCCACACCCGGAGGGACCGATGAATGCGGTAATGCGACCTTCCTCAATCTCAATATTGATATCTTTCAAAGCCTGCGCACTGCCATACCAAAGGCACAGGTCTTTTACTGTCATAACATTACTCATACCTTTTCTCCACTTCGTTTCGGTCGGCGCAGAACCGATATCCCCCGGATATCGTGCGCCCTTTTTTGGAAATATCTGCCTGCCAATGTCGCTGACAGATTGATGAACACGGTCAGAATCATCAAAATGGCGGCAATTGCAAAAGCAATTCCAAATTCCCCGTTTTCCTTTGCATAGACATATAATGCGACTGTCAGTGTTGCTCCTGCGCTGCCAAGTCCCTCAAAGATTCCATTTAGGGCGTGGGCAAAGCCAGCCGTAAAAAGAAGTGCCGCTGATTCCCCAAGAATACGCCCGACAGACAGGATACAGCCCGTTATGACACCATCAATACAGCTGGGAAGCACAACGGTATAAATCACACGCCATTTTCCGGCTCCTAATCCGAAAGCACCTTCACGAAAGCTTGCCGGCACTGTTTTCAAGCTCTCCTGAGTAGTACGCATGACCGTGGGCAGATTCATGATTACCAATGTAAATGCTCCCGCTAACAGGGAAGTTTTCATGCCAAAAAACTGACAGAAAAACAGCATCCCCACAAGACCATAAATGATAGACGGAATCCCCGACAGAGTTTCGGCGGCGTATTCAATCATTTCTACCAGCTTTTTATTTTTGGCATATTCTGTCAGATAAATTGCAGCGCCTACCCCAAAAGGAAGAACCAATACCAAAGTTGCCAGCACAATATAGACAGTATTGATAATATCCGGCAGAATCCCTATGCGATCCGACAGATAACTCGGTTTTGTTGCAAGCAGTTCCCATGATATATTAGGAAGTCCTTTACACAACACATAACCAATTAAAAATACTACCAATGCACAGGTAATGCTTACAGAAAGTCCCATCAGCACACGCATGACGGTAATATAGGTTTTCCTTTTGAGGGAAATTGATTTTCCTTGCATTCTAATCCTCCATGTCAGATTTTCTTTTTAATAAGAAATTCAGTACGGCATTTATCAGCATGATAAAAAGGAACAGCACCAGCGCAATCGAAAATAATGCCTGTTTCTGCAAACTTCCGTCAGCCGCATAAGACATTTCACTTGCTACGGCAGTTGTAAGGAAGCGGACACTCTGAAACATCTCCGGCATATTGGGTGCGTTCCCTGCCACCATCATAACAGCCATTGCCTCGCCGATAGCCCTGCCGACACCTAACACGACCGCTGCCGCAATGCCGCTTTTTGCCGCCGGAACAGATACACGGAAATATGTTTCAACCGGCGTTGCGCCAAGCGCAAGGGAAGCGTCCTCATATTCCTTTGGAACAGCTTCTAACGCCGTAAGCGACACTTTGATAATCGACGGTAAAATCATAACGGCAAGCACTATAATGGCAGCAAACAGGCTTGCCCCGTCCGGAATATGGAAAGCAATCCGTATCCCCGGAACAAGCACCATCATTCCTACAAGTCCGTAAACTACCGAGGGGATACCTGCCAGCAGACTGACCGCTGATTCAATCACAGTTTTTACTCTTGGCGGTGCAATTTTAGAGAGATAAACTGCTGTCAGGAAACCAATCGGCACTCCGACCACGATTGCACCAGCCGTACCGTAAATACTTGTAAGGATAAAAGGCAGAATGCCATATTGTGGCTGTGCCGCCGTAGAAGCCCATTTTTTCCCAAAAAGGAATTTCAAAACACCTATTTTACGGATAGCAGGAATGCCGGATATGACAAGATAAACAGTAATTAACAACACACAGCCAACTGTAATCAGACCAAGCATCAAGAAAACGCCGTGTATGACATTCTCCATAAGCCGTTTTCTGTTCTTCATTTGACTCCACCTTTCATGAAATTGCTTTGTTTTTTCGAGTTCGCGAAGCGAATATCGCAATTGAGCGAAGCTCGCAATTGAGCGAAGCTCAATTTGTTACCGGCACAGCACCCGCAGATGAGATAATCTCATTTGCTTCAGATGATGTGATATAGTCAAAAAATTTCTGTGCTGCCTCCGAAAGTTCTGTATTACTCTTTGTTACCAGCACAAAAGGACGCTGCACCACATAACTGCCATCTTTGACTGTTTCCTCCGTAGGCATAATGCCGCCAATGGAAAGCGCTTTTACAGTTTCCTTTACAGAGGCAAGGGAAGCATAGCCGATTGCCGCAGGATTACCCGCCACCGCCCCTATCACATCCCCGGTAGATGTAAGTTCCTGACGGTATTTGCAGGCATCTTCCGTCCCTGTAATAGATTCAAAGCCATCTCTTGTACCGCTTCCCGCTTCACGACCAATCAGAACAATCTCTAAATCACTGCCGCCTATGTCCTTCCAATTCGTTATTTCGCCCGTGTAAATTTTGCCAATTGTTTCAAGGTCAAGGTCATTCACCGAATTATCAAGATTTACAATAATGGCAATACCATCAAGGGCAAGCACCGTTTCAGTCAATCCCTGCGCTTTTTCTTCTTCCTTTAGGTTGCGGCTGGAAAGACCAATATCGCAGCGTCCCTCTGCCACCGCCGTAATCCCGGAGCCGGAACCGGTAGGGTTATATGTAAAGGTTATGCCGGAATTGTTTTCCTCAAAGTCTTCCCCCAATGCACCGATGACCTTTTCCATAGAAGTTGAACCGTCCGTAGACACCGATCCGCTGACTGTTTTTCCACATCCTGTCATGGCAGTAAGCGCAAGTGATACAATGGTAATAAAAGTGACAAATTTTTTCATGATACATTTTCTCCTCTAATCTGGTATTTTTTATTCTGTGCTTATTATGATAAGTGTTGTCTGTAAAATCCAAAACATGACTTTTGTCAAATTTCTGTAAAATTTGCGGATTGATTATGCAGTAACAGTTCAGCCCTCCATGTCAGCTATACCATTACACAGCGTCTGATAGGATGTAGTTGTACAAAGGACCGTTGAAAAACTACGCGTTCGGATGGATAAACAGACATATAAGGCTGAATTGTTACATTATGCAGAAGAAACGGGCGTTCTTCTCTTGCGCTCTGCTGCCGGATATGCTATATTATAAACAAAAATAGGGAAAGCCATAGAAGCGGCTCTACCCTCCGTAAAAACAACTATACCGTTATAAACGGTCAGCCGTCACTATTGGTAGTAGTGGCGGCTATTTCTTTCCCTTAAAAATCTGATAAAGCAGACTAATAAGGGCAACAATGAACGTACAGAACAAAAATAAATCCTGATATGTAACCATTGTATCGCCCTCCTTTCTTTCGTCCAGAGGGCTACTTGAACCCTCCGCAAAAAACAAGAGGGGTAAAGCCGCCTTTGGCTCTATGGTTTCCCATGAATTGAGTATAGCACACGTTTCCGTGTCAGACAATTACAATATGCGGTTTTCATTTGTACGATATTGCGAACCGTTTAAATGCAGTATCGCCGCTTGTGCAGTCTCACGCGAATACGAAATATTAACCAGTCCTATCCAAAAATTCTCCGACAACCTTACCACCGGAACCTTAATCAGCGCCACACCGTCAATATTGGAGATTGCCCCTCTAAGGCGCATATCTTCCGCAATGTCCGTTTCCATGATGATATCCTTGCTGTGCTTCAATAGTGTATACTATATATACGATAAACGAATTTTAAAGAAATTAACAGCAGAACGCATGAAAACTGGACAATGTGATATTGAACATCAAGACTGCAGCGAATTTGGCGAGGTATATTTGCGTAATGCAGAAAAGCAATCGCGTGATTGGCGGAAAAAGCTACATGACAATTATTTAAGGGAACATTCCCGGAAAACTCCTGATACTGACTAAGATACTAAACACTAACAAAAAGCCCTTGCTTATATGCAGCAGGGGCTTAAATACTATGAACATCGTGGTATACATTTGGGTAAAATATTTTACAAAATGCTTATAAACCGCATAAATAAAGTCTTTCCACAAATTATCTTTTGGACACAATGTACAGAAACATAGATTTTCTCACATTTTATCTTTATCCGCTGTTAAATTCATTTACATACATGGCAATATGTTCTATACGCATACTTCTTCTCCTCTCACTGATTCATTTCATTGACAATATCCTCCGGTTTCGCCGTCATTTCCACCCATGCCGGAAGAAATCCGCTCTTGACCGCATTGCGCACGGACCTGATATTAGACCATGCAGAACAATAGAACGGCACCTTTCCTCTTCGCAATATTTCCACCGCCAAACCGCTCGTAAGCGCAGCCGCTACCCCGCGTCTCCTGTATTTCGGAAGTACATCAACCCCAATCTGCCACATGGTTTCACAATCTGCTGAGCAGGCTGCAAAACCGATTAATGTTCCACAATCATATGCCCCAATCCCTAACACATCAAGTTCTTTCCTGTCAGCACAAAGCGCATTGCTCCACTCAAGCTGGTATAAATTTACAAAATCAGACTGCTCCCACACCAGACTTGACGATTACGTGCTGACTACCGAAAAAATCGTCCGCGCTGCAGTTGATATCCCGTGCTGACTGCTCCATTGCAATCTGTAATATTTCCCTGTTTGTCATCATCTTTATAATCATGCTCCTTTCTCAGCCAAAAACATTCTTGATTTTCCTGAGCTCCTGTTCTCTCTCCACCCAGTTCTCCACATATCCGCAGTCACAGCAAACATACCTGATGACCGGAATTTTTCCAAGCAACGTTGCCGTACTGGTATAAATATTGTTGCCGCTGGCATGACGATATGGATTATCCGGAATACGGACAAGATTCACCGAATCGCATTTAGGACATTTTCCTCTATTTTTCATTTAGCACCTCCTGCATAAAAAAAGCAAAACCACAACTTCAACTGCCAATGCCGCCAACAAGACCGGCGCCATCTTTGGTATCGTCCACACAACGCCCGCGAGCAAAAGCATTGCCACCGGAACAATATATTTCCGCGGATGATGCCACAAATCGCTCTCAATCTTCCAGCCCCTGACGGGATAAAACCACTCCAGGAGCACCGAACCGACAGCGCTTTGCATGGCGAAAAAGACCCCCGTTATCATCACATATCCGCCTGTGCCCTGCACCCCATTTATCAAAAAACCGCCGTTGAACAGATACCAGCTGCCAATAAAAATCAAGTCCGCAGTCATATTGCATAAAAAGATAAAAAGACCATACGGCACACAAAAAGCAGTCTTTTGACCGGGCAGAAAACGGACCGCCTGCTCCAAATCCGGATCACAGGACAACAAAATACAGATAGGCGTATTCAGTGAAAGAACCGCAAAGCCAATCGGCATGACGAGCACTCCTTCCACCTTCCCCAGAAAAACAGACAGTACACATGCCACCATCCACATAGCCGCCGTATTCGCCAGATAATTTTTATGTGCCGCCAGATAGCGGAACAGATAGCGCCCTATCAAGACATGTTTCCCGCTTCTTGCACACCGTTTCCTGCTGCTTGTGCCAAAACAAAATGCGTAGGCATCGACACCTGATAATAACATCCCTGCCAGCAGTACATTTCCCGCCATCACCGGAAGAAAAAATACGCTGTCCCAGAGCAGGAAAGCAGCCGCAATAACGCCTCCTCCCCAGACTGCGCACATGCCCCGGTGTTTTTTTGCCGCATAGGCAAAGGCTGTCATGAGAATTGCGCTGACCGTACAAAGAATACTCCCCAGAAGCTCTGTGCCCTTCCAACTGCAAACAGCCAGCGCTATTGCCATAATCCCCATGGTTTTCGTAAGAAACGTATAGATTCCCAAGGCAGACACATAAGAGAAAATGAAATATTTTTCCCGAAAAGGCATCATCAGCATATTTTGCATGGTTTCGACATAGGTATCCGAAGACAAAGCCTGCCACATTACCCCTGCGGTGACGCTGCCGGTCATCAGATACAATATAAATGGTGCAATCTGTATCTGAATCTGCGCAAGATGAATCCCCCAAAACGCAAGCAGCCACGCAAGCAGCGTCCGCGGCACCCTTTCCATTTTGACGCCAAACAGCCCTTTTGCAAATACCAAAAACATCGCTCTCATACTAATCCTCCACACTATCATCGGAAGATAACGCCGCCCGGATGTCTGCGGCATTTATCTGACTGCCCTCAAAGCTTTGCCGAATACACCCGTCTTCCAATACCAGTACCCGGTCAGACGTCAACGTGATACTTTCCAGAATATGGGAAGAGAAAAGAACTGTCCCATACGCTTTATATCCGGCAATCAGCCGATACAAAAATTCCGTGCTTTCAAAATCCAGACCGTTTACCGGTTCATCCAGTAATAGCAGCTCCGGTTTTAGGGCAAAGGCAGTAATCAGAAATGCCTTTTTCCGGCTGCCGGTTGACAAATCTTTCATAAGTACATCTGTATATTCTTCAAAATGAAATCCTTGTATCAGCGCCGCTACATCCGGTGCTTTCTGCCTGTAAGCTGCAAAGACATACGATAGATACTCCCAAAACGTAAAATACTGAAAGGAATTATCCTCCGCAAACACGGTATAACGTATCAGCTTAAATTTTTTGTCCCGAAATTTCACGGCACAGTCATGCAGCCTGATTTCCTCCGCCCGGAATGTTTCATGCAGACCGGACAGCGTCTTGATAAAGGTTGTTTTTCCTGCGCCGTTTAACCCGATCAGCCCTACCACTTCATTTCGCCTCAGCTCCAATAAAAAATCCGACAATACTGTTTGCTCTTCATTGTACCACGCACTGAGATTTTTTATAGTCAACAAATTCTCTCCTAACTTAATGTCCATGCTTTTTTAACCTACTTTTCTCCCTTTTCGTTCTTTTCCTTTTTCCATGCAACGTATACAGAATATAAAAACACACCGCCCATAATAACATAAATCATTGACGTTTCCATGCTGCCGGACAAGCCGCAGACGATAGCCGCCGCTATCCAGACCAACGCTAAAATACCACGGATATACATATGACGCATATGATTTCCTCCTTCATCAGTCAGACATTTTTTCGTAAATCTTCCTGCCGTATCCCCATGCATCTGTAGGAATCTGTAAGATTTACTGTGTCTATATCATAACGAAAAAAGGATGCCCGTGCAAAAATGTCCGCAAACGGTTGGATTTTGACCACGAATAACGTATCCGCAGGTGCATGCTTTATTGATAATAAATTGTATCTTTGATTATTTTCCCATATCAAACGCCCCATTGCACGCACAATATTGCATAAACAAAACTTTCCTTGCAGCGACGCACTATATCATATCATTAAAAGAAAGTATCAATAATACGCAAGTTATAAGCATTAGCAATGCCACCAATAAAACGCCTATATTTATATGCATTTTCCCAGAATCCTTCTTAGACTCAATTAAATTTGAACGGCGCAAAACAGTGACGACAGGTTTATATAATAGCATTGTTATTGCCGCATTCAGCCCACCCTTAATCAAATTAAACGGTAAAAATGCCGGAATTAATAATTCTACAACAGTATCTCTCGGATAGCCCATGTAGATAGGCGCAATCAAATAATTCCAAAGCATCATAACCACAACTTGGCAAGCCCAACCGCAAAAAAGTCCTAGTAATGCACCGGACAATTTATGTTTTCTTTTATAAATGAATGATGCGGTACACGCAAAAGTACAACTTGAAATGATGTTCATCATACAACCCAAAATTCCCGTTCCGCTAATTGTGAACATTTGCACTATAGATACGATTATTGCTATCGTAAATGATGTAATCGGTCCAAAAATGAATCCACCGATTACTATGATAACGTCTTTAGGGTCATACTTCAAAAAAAGTACGAGTGGGATACGCCCGACAACCACTGCGACATAAGCAAGTGCGCATAGCATACCTATTGTTGTTAACTTCTTTGCTTTACTGATATTCATTGGAATACCTCCTTAAAAAAAATTAACACTTGAAAGTATCTGACTGCCTTTCAGGTGTTAAAATTTAAGGTGTATTGTAAATGCCAACAGAGCAATTTGACAAAAAAGAGTGCAAAAATCATAGTCAGATTTATTCTGACAATCTCAATACACCTTCTTTAATCCGGACTATACCGTCGGTTTTGGAATTTCACCAAACCCCGCGCTTTCGCGCCCGCGGACTATAACCGCCGATCGGGAATTGCACCCTGCCCTGAAGACATCATCACTATTCAATTGTTTGAGAGATTATAACACATAAGATAGAAATTGACAACTGCTCCTGCTTAAATCCACCCTAAACATCCACCCCATTGAAGGACAACGTAACAACTGCGCGAAACGTATTTCCAATACATCCTGTTTGTATCATTCCATCATATTTCCCTGCTGCCGCCTCCAACGCCTCTCGTATAATTCCGGCACCCCTGTTGCTACTTATCAAGGACTTATTCATCATTTTTCATCACTTTTTCTTGGTCTGCCCTGTTTCCCATGCTCTCAATCGTGGAGAATAACACGCTTTAGTTTGTCCTTTACGCTTTGGGTACTCGTATCAGAAAAATGTACCTCCTTTATGGCAAAAAAATAGAGCATATAGCTTTCGGTTCTATATGCTCTAACGCTGTTACAATATTTAATTGATATGATTGATTATGCAAATTGCATAATTTCTTCCTCAATTTCCCTCGCATCATCAATCGTTAAGTCAGGATAGCAGGCTGGAATTTCCTCAACAGTCAATTTTCCCATCTTTAACATATGTTTAGCATTTTCCATCAGTGTTTCCCTTTTAATATCTTTCGCATAAGTCCTCATAATCTGTTCATCATCAAATAAACTCATCATAATCGTTACTACCTCCACTTCTCTGTTCATCAGATACTCCTTTAAGATATTCCTGCCCTTGCAGATACGGATTGTTTCTCTGACTGTCTGCTCTGTCATTCCATACAGCTTCCTCTGTTCATCAAAAACTTTACAGAAAATGATGTATTGATTGATAATGTCCCCGGAACCTGCGGATTCCGTGGTATCGCTCTCATAGATGACCTTTGCCCTTACCTCAACGTCAATATCCGCACCGTCAAAAAATTCTTTTGATAGCGATATTGTATCGGGTTTCCTGCCTTTATTGCCTGTATAGATGATATACAATTCGGGTTTGGGCATTTTAACTTTTGTACTCTTGTATAGGCTTTGACTGGTTCTCTCAAAATATTCATGGTAACTCTGCGCTAGATACAATAATATTCTGATTAATATATTGACCGTCCATGATGACTGCGCTTCCAGAAGCAACAGTAATCTGTTGTTCCCCGCCATAATACCCAAATCATTATAGAGATTATCTGTCAAAACATTGTCTATCGTTACAATATCCAGCGTGTCCTCTGTTGCATCCGTATCTTCCGGATGCAATGTCGTATACAGTGAGAGCAGATTCTTTTTATCTTGGAAAAGGTCTAAAAATACACTGTTTTTTGCAGTACGCTTTGCTTTTACTTCCTGCGTCTGTTTTGTATCATCTGACACCTTATCACCTCGGTTTCTAAAAATCCATGCTGATTGAACTGCCAATGTTCAATCTGATGTGACAAAAGATGCGATATAGCCTGCTCATGCCACATCTCAATTATACAAAAAAACGACTGTCTTTACAATGAAATTCACATTAAATCCACCCTAAACATCCACTCCATCGAAGGACAACGTAACAACTGCGCGAAACGTATTTCCAATACATCCTGTTTGTATCATACCGTCATATTTCCCTGCTGCCGTCCGGACGCTTTTCAATCCCCAGCCGTGCAGTCCGCCCTCTGTCTTTGTCGTTTGCAGCTCTCCTTGTTCTTCTATCGGAACAGCCGCAAAGCTGTTTTCTACCTTGATAACCAGCATTTGGTTGATGCGGCGGATGGTAAGCAGCACAAACCGCTCCTCCGGTTCCGCCACCTGCCCCGCCGCCTCCAGCGCATTGTCCAGAAGATTTCCCAATATGGCACATAAATCAGCGCTCCGGATGTTGGTGTGACGCGGAAACTCCACCTGTGCCTGCAATCGTATATTGTCTGCCGCTGCCGCTGCGGCTTTGCTGTTAATCAGACAATCCGCCGTCTCGTCACCCGTCCATACCATATCCGTCATATCCCTGACCGGCGCCTGAAGTTCATCCAGATATTGTACCGCCTCCGTATACTTTGCATGTATAAGAAACTGCCGCAGTACGCCGATATGATTATGAAAATCGTGAAACAGCTTCGCATTCACGGCATAAGCATTATTTAACGTCGCATAATCCCTCTCCAAAAGCTCTGCCTGCTCGGATTTTAGCTGCGCCAGTTCTTTTTCATTCTCATACTGACGATTCATATGAAATACCATCACAGACACAATCAGCACCACCGATTGAATCGTCCATGTACCAAGGACATCCTCCGGCAGTGTAAGAACCGTCTGTTCAGATAAAGTGACTACGGCAATCAGCCCTGCTGCCGAAACAGCAGAAGCGACGCGGAACGCTCCTTTTTTTACAATATCATGGTTTTTCCAAAGATAGAGCATCCCGATAAACAACAGGGCATGGAGCAGCCAGACAGCAGCCTGCCCATTCACCGTCTCCTTATCAAGAAAGGCCGCCGAGCCAGAAACAATTCCCATTCCAGCCATGAAAAGGAACGTCCAGAAGGAAACCGCAATCTCATAATAAATACTGATGAACAATCCCATTCTCCTATCGGCTCCAAGCAGGCGGCTTCCGCATACCGCAATCCATACCGCCTCCAACGCCTCTCGGTATAATTCCGGCATCCTCGTCACAAATTGCAGCACGGCAATCGCAGCCGCACCGACAAGACCTGCCATTATACTTTTGTAATCCGGCGATTTTGCCCCCAACAGCCGCGATATAAGAAAGAGACATAAAACGACGCGCAATCCGCTCATCAGAATATCGGCTGCAAATAAAAGTGTCATATATGTGTCCCCCAATATGTATTGATTCGCTCTTTTACTTCCTGTAAATGGGAACGGCTGATCGGAAGCGATATGCCGTTTCTTAAGATTGCCATGCCATCCTTCACCTGCATGATATGTATCATATTGACGATACAGCCTCTGTCAATATAGATAAATTCCTCCGCTCCCAGCTCTTCATATACCTGCCCCAGACTTTTACGGACCTTAGATATCCCTCCACCGGTAATCATGCTGGCGTTTTTGCCGTCGCGCTCAATATAATAAATCTCCTGATAGGGAATTTTCTCAAGTCTGCTGTTGGTCTGAATCGTATAGTTCTTACCGTCTTCTAACAGAATCAATTTGACGGCATCCCTTATCGCAGCCGGAAGCCTCTGGGCACTATCGCTTTTTGGCACATAACGAAAAACAGCCAGCTCAAATGCGTCTATGGCATATTCCACATGTGATGTGATAAAAATAATCTTTACATTCGGAAGATACGGTTTGATTCTTTCCGCAAGCTCCATGCCGCTGCTGCCGGGCATCTCTATGTCCAACAGAATCAAATCGAAGAAAAATTTATCTTCCGTAACATCATAAAGCAGATTCGCGCTGTCGGTATATTCCGTTATCTCACCAATGCCCCCGCACTGCCTTACACATTCCTCTGCAATCTGCCTGTGTGCCTGCACCGCTTTTGCATCGTCGTCACAGACTGCTATGTGAAGCATCGTATCATCTCCCCCTTCTAGCGTTTAACGGCTGACATACAGCCAGCCGCCAAATCTCTTACCTGCAATTATCATCATCTTATCACGGAAAACGACTCTCCACAACCTCATTCTGAGTGCTTCTTTACGGCTCGCACTCCACCACTTCGTCCGTGTATTTTCTCTGCATATCATGCCTCTTTTTACGGTTTTCTACCGTCTCAAATATAATCGAGAAGTCATAATCCTCCGGATAGAGCTCCTTCGCCGCCACATGAAGCTTGACCCGTTTGTGATTAATCCAAATCTTCTTGTTGGGAAGCTGTACGCGCAGCACACCCTTTTCATTGACTGGTGCGCACACTATCCCGATTTTCTTCTCCGGATAGACCATGACGCTGTCGCCTAGATGATACTGATGGCGATAATCGGTATGGCTGCCGGTCTTTTTTGCTTTTGTAATTTTAAATGTATTTGTCTTGACGATAGGATGTCCTGCGTTAACAAATTGATAAGAATCCACCGCGCTATCGCCATATGCGGCACGAATCGCCACCTGCAGCATCTTACTCGGCATCCCCAGCCTGTCTGCGATATAAAACGCGCAGCTTTCGCCCGCCTCCCCAATCACCATCTGATATGTGGGGCTTAATGTCTCCTTGTCAAAGGTCATTCTCGCATTGACGATATCCTCTGTCTTTGCCGCATATTCTTTGACCTCCGGATAATGGGTCGTCACTAAGAAAATTGCACCGCTCTTTCGAAGCTCCTCCAATATCGCAATCGCAATCCCCATTCCCTCTGCAGGGTCCGTTCCCGAACCCAGTTCGTCTAGGATAACGAAACTGTCCCGATTCACTTCCTTTATCACTTCCAGCACATTCGTGATGTGCGCCGAAAAGGTGGACAGATTCTCCGACAGATTCTGTCCGTCTCCAATATCGCACAGATAGGCGCTGTTCATACAAATATCCGCGCTTTTACATGTCACATGCAATCCGCACTGCGCCATGATACAGTTTAGCATAACGGTTTTGATTGCCACCGTTTTCCCTCCTGTATTCGGTCCGGTTATGATAATGCCGCGCACCTTCCTGCCAATGTCAAACTGTAACGGCACCGCAGTATTTCTATCCATCAGCGGATGTCTTGCGCCGGATAAGAGAATCCTGCGCTCCGTGTTGATAGAGGGCTCCACAGCGTCCATGTCGATACTCAGCTTCCCTTTTGACAGGATATAATCCAGTTTCTCAATCATTGACAGATTTTCACGCAGTGCCGGGGATGATGCCGCAGCCATTACCGATAACGTATATAAAATACGATATACCTCATTCTCCTCACCGATTTTAAGCGCCTGCAGTTCCTCATAATATTTCGCGGCGCCTGCCGGCTCGATAAAAAGCGTGTTCCCGGTAGAAGACTTATCAATAACGCTGCCGGATATCTTAAGCTTATATTCTTTTTTCACGGGAATGCATACCCGTCCGTTCCTAATCGTACAATAATGATCCGCCATGCACTCCTTGTAAGAACGCATGACCTGTTCCGCCTTCTGCTTCATCTGCTCTTCGCACCTTATGATTTGCCTGCGCATCTGGCATAATTCTTTTGATGCATAATCATCCACGCCTCCGTTTCTGATTTTCATGCGTATTTCTTCCCGCAGCGGTTCCAGTGCATCCAGATTTTCCTCATAATACGACAAAGAATTATTGTATGCCTTGCCCTTTTCCAAGTAATCCTTCAAACGTCTTATTGCCACCAAAACTTTCTCTACCCGCTCCAGTTGATAGGGCGTCAGGCAGTCACCCTTATCCGCAATCATAAGTATTTCTTTTATTTCGGAACTATTCTGTAACGGCGGCGTACCGAGTTTCTCAATCAAAGCTCTCGCATTCGTTGTATCCCGCAGTTGCTTTCTCAGTTCATTTTCAGAGAAAAGCACGGACGTTGCCATGATTTTTTCTTTTGCCCGGTCAGTCACCGCCAAGCCAGCCCATATTTCTTTTATTTTGTCAAATTCAATCTGTCTTTCAATGTTCATCTCTTCTCCATTTCTGCGCTGCTCTTGACTCAATTGATTGCGTCTTCGCATAAACGAGTTTGTGGCAAGCAACGCACAGACACAAATCTCGCGATTGAAAAAATTTCATTTTTAATCTTATCTACGAACTCGCACTGTTATACCGCTTTAAGCCCTGTTTCCACATAAGATGGGCAAGCGCGGAAAACAATCCTACAACAAATATTCCATACACTGCCAGCATACAATCCATATCGCCTATCATGCTCTGCACCGGAAGCGTCGCCATGATTCCATAGGGCAGCAGAAGATAAAAAATAAATTTGTACACACCGTAAAAAGCAATGCCCGGCAGTTTCATACACAAATCAATGCCCGCTTCTTCTATCTGCTCCATCCGCGCCATTGATAGGACATACAACGAAAAGGAGCGGATGACAACTTCCATATCGTAATACAGAATTGCCATGATAATCACCCAGAACAGATACTCCAATATCCGCACAGCATCCAGCTGCGCCTCCATCCTATGGACTCCATACGCAATGATACAGATGCTCATCATAATAAGCGGCACCGAACCCGGACTGATATTCTCAAACGATAATCTGAACAAAGGGCTTACCGGTTTGGTCAGATATAAGTCCAGTTCACCGGACCTCACTTTATAAGGAATCCCGTTTACGCCGAAGAAATACAACGTCATATTGATTGCATTTAAAAGCGAAAAAGTCCCGATATACAAAATCATTTCTCCCTGATGCCATCCGCCTATCGTATCTACATTGGAATAGATGACACCAAATGCCAGCAACTGCATCACAAATAAACTGCCGTCCACAAAGAATGGTCCAAAAAAATCCAAGCGAAATACCGTAAGTCCATGAAACCGCAGATAGAACAGTTCCCTTAATACACGTAAATTTTTCTTAAAATGTTTCATTAGATTCCCACCCCGTCATACTTTCTGATATATTGATTCCATGTCACATAAATCACAAGCTGCATTGCAACACACCATGCAATGATTACAAACAATCCTCTTACCGCTTCTTCCTGACATTTTCCGCTAAGCAACATGGAAGGAAGATAGACCACGTAATAGAATGGGAGCGCTTTCATCATGTTTATCACTGCTTCCGGAAAAAGTGTTAACGGAACGATACTCCCCATAATCAAGGCGAGCAAGTTGTTCTTTATCATCAAAAATGTATTGATGCCTTGGTATTTTAACGTTAACAACCCAAGATAATAATTGAGCTGTACCATAAATATCATCCCTGCGGCTGCCATGAGCGCTGCGCAGCCAACTACAGCCAGACTGTCCGTAAAGACAAACCGGATATGGAATATCAAAATCCAGATGACTGCCGCAATCAAGTCAAATAGCAGATAAAACAGCACAACGCCAAGCTCCATCGCCATAAAATACTTCTGTATGCCGACAGGAATTACCATATATTTGGAGAATGTTCCGTTACGGATTCTGTCATGTATTTCATTGCTGATTCCTTCGGATTTCTCTATTTGAAGCAGAAACGAACTGATAATGTAATAGGAGAGCATTCCATGGAATGTAAATCCGCCTATTGTTTCTCTTCCTTGAAAAATAATGCCCCACAGCAAATAGGCGAACAATATCTTGCTGACCGTAAAAATCATGTTGAATAGTACATCCGCCCGCCATACAAGTTGCGTTTTCATATATGTTTTGGAAACTGCCCAATACTTACCCACAAAAGTCGCCCCCTTCCTGATAAATGCGCTCTATCACGTCATCTGCATTCTTCCCTTTAAACAACTCATCCGCCGAGCCATCATATAACTTGACCCCATGATTGAGCGCCACGATCCTTTTGCAAAGCGCTCTGATATCCTCCATATAATGTGACGTCAGAATAATGGTGGTTTTCTTTTCCTCATTGATTTCCTTTAAAAAACTGCGGATTTGTTTGGACGCCACAGCATCTAATCCAATCGTCGGTTCATCCAGAAACAAAACTCTGGGATTGTGCAATAAGGCTGCAAACAATTCCATTTTCATTCTTTCCCCAAGCGATAATGTTCTGACCTGCACATCCATGAGCGCCCCGACTCCGAACAGACGGATAAAATAATTCTTATTCTCCTGAAACTCCGCTTCCGGAATCTCATAGATTTCTTTGAACAGACGCAGCGTATCGTTCACTGTCAGCTCATAAAACAATTGACTTTTCTGCCCCATGACGACAGCATATTGTTTCTTAAATTCATTTTTCAAATCATTGGGATAATATCCAAGCACGTCAATGCTCCCTTCCGTGGGTGCAATGATGCCCGTCAACATTTTAATAAGCGTCGTCTTGCCTGCCCCGTTCGGTCCAATCAGCCCGATAAATTCACCTTCCTCCACATTAAGGTCGATACCATTCACCGCCAGTTTTTCTTCATACTCTCTCTTCCACAAGCTGACAATGCTTCCCCTGATTCCTTCCTTTTTCTGATACCTGTAATATTTCTTAACCAATCCTTCTGTCTTAATAATCGTTTGATTCATCTTTTCCTCCTTTTTGCGCTGCTTTTTGCACATGAATGAGTTTGTGGCAAGCAACGCGCAGACACAACTCCCTCCCATCGCCTTAACACGCAAAAAGACCATAAGTACCCTAAGTGCATTAAGATACCATGGTCTTTCTATCCCGATATGCAGAGAAAAACGGTCTGCATTCTTCCACTCTTTGGCGGAACTTCCTTATATAAAATATAGCATGACCATACAGCCATGCTAATATTATCCCAAAAATATAGTTACCACAATATTAAGCAATTGTAAGGCGAAAACATCGGCAGCAACTGCTGTCGATAAATGGGCAGACTCCTATTGTAGAATACACATCAGCCAACGAATTTTCTCAAATCGTCAACTGCAAAAGCCGCCCTTGCAATATTTACTTTGCAACTTTCTCCATTACAATGCTTAACATACAAAAAAATCTCCTAAACTTAAAATTCTTATTCATTATACATCATTCTGTATTGTGATGCAAGCGCCTTTTTGGGAGTGACTAGAAGTCCTTCGCCCGCTATATCAGTCAATGAAACCATCGCCCTCACAGCTTCCTCGCCTTAATACAAAATGAAATCGGCATCATCTTCGCTTTTCTGCTCTTAGGGTCAACCTCCCCCTGCGCATGTAATGTCTGCTCGTCTGTCTCCTCTATCAGCTGCTCTATGGCAAATCCTGCCTTCGCCAAGGCATTGACATACGTTGAAATCTTCCGGTTGCAAAGAATAATCTCACTGTCATGCACCGGCATTTTAAAATAGGATTCATCATAATAGCTTTTCATCAGAACAAGCTTATCATCCACAAAAACATCCTTCCGCTCCTCACAGGACCATGCTACGCAATAATGCAGCGTATGGTTCCAGCTGAAGATAAAGATACCGTCCTTTTTCAGATAGGAGGCAATCTTATCAAATGTTCCCTGCAAATCCGTTGTCCATCCGATGCCGTATATAGAATATACATAGTCAAAATATGCCTGCGGAACGTCCAGCTTATCCTCCATCTTTGCGCACAGCAGCTTTGCTGTATATCCGCTCTCATGCAGCAGTTTATGCGCATTTTCAAGCTGTCTGCATGATAAATCAACGCCCCACAGTTCTCCCGCTCCACGCTCGGCATGATACTTCAATGAATGTCCGCTTCCGCAACAGATTTCCAGCATTTTCTTACCTGCAACATCCCCGAACAGATGTAGATCTTCTTCTGTCGGAAAACGGACTCCGTACTCCGGAAGCGACGTGGTTCCAAACCACAAATCCGCATGGTCATTCCAGTAGGACTTATTGACCTCTATGATTTCATCATTTCTATCGTTTCTGCATCCATTTTCACCCTGCATCTTCCTGCCCCTTCCTCCGTGCCGCTTCTTTAGCCAAAACATCCGCCAGCACGGCAGCGGCTGCTTCTTTAATGCTGGATACTCTGCTCTTCTGTCATCTGCATCAGATTGAACGGCGGTAGGATGCTGTCGATTTTCTCATATAGTCTGTCATCAAACTGGCAGCGCAGCTCGCATTCTCTGTCGAAAATCATAGTCGGCTCCTTATCCTGCGTCACCGGCTCCCAAGCAGGTAATTTATCACTTTCCGGCTTTCCACTTTTCACAAAGGACATAAATGCCTCAAATATCTGCGCTTCCAGCCTCACACCCACATCCGGGATCTGGCACACTTCAACCAGCTCCGTATTGTGGAAGAAGAACGGAATATCGGAGCAGTGCCATGCAATCTTGTCATGATGCAGCGGAAACTCCAGTGTAAAATCATACAGATAGGTGCCCACACTACTTCCCTGCGCGTGAAGCTTTACCAGACGCTTTGTAGGCTGTCTCATCACCCGGTCTATCCACAAAAGGTCCGTCGGATTTTTCCCCGGAAAAGCTTCTCCAAACAACTCCATCATCTCCCCGGTATGCTCGCCGTATACAGGCTTAATCGCCTCAACCATCTGCTCTTTCGTCAGTGCATTCTTATCAAACGGCGCCGGCATAAATGCAAACTCACCAAATACACTGCCCGCCATAAGCGGAATCTCAAATGCATGTTCCCTGAATCCGTAATCCAGCGGATTTCCTTTGTAATAATCGCCAACAAGGGGACCGCCGCCAATATAGCCGCCGCGCTTTGCAATCGCCGGGCTTACTTTCTGATACGCCTTCACAAGCTCATAATAGAGTATGGACTCAAGCTTCTCAACCTCATTTTCAGGGATATGAAGCTCCTTTAAAAGCGCTGTGACGATTTCCTGTCCGTCTCCCGTACATGCCGGCATGAGCGATTTATCGTTTACGCCGCTCATGACAAGCCCTTTGTGAAAGAGTCCGTCCGCCTCTGCAATCTGCATCAAATCCGCGACTTTCATGCCGCCGCCCGACTGCCCGAAAATCGTCACGTTATCGGGGTCGCCGCCGAATAATGCGATATTATCATGAATCCATCTAAGCGCCGCCACCATATCCGCATGACCTGCATTTCCGGAATTAGCATATTTCTCGCCAAATAACGACAAATCCAGATAACCGAGAATGTTCAGACGGTGGTTCACAGACACCACAACCACATCCCCATTCATGCACATATTGAATCCGTCGTATGCAACCTGCTCAATGGATGAGCCCGCCGCATATCCGCCTCCGTGCAGCCATACAACAACCGGCATTTTCTTTCCGCTATCCAGACTTTTCGTCCAGATATTCAGATTCTGGCAATGCTCATCCTGCGGCCAGTAACGATGGGGAACCATCAGTTCCGCGCACGGGATATCCTTCTCCATAAGAGGACACACAAATCCATAGGAATTTGCTTCTTTTATGCCCTCCCATTTCATTTCCTTCGGCATTTGGAATCTGTCTGCATACGCATACGGCACTCCCTTAAAAATATATTCGCCGTCGTAGAAATACCCCTTCAGTTTTCCCCCGGTCGTCTCAAGCGCCGGAACATCATCAAATCGAAATGTTTTTGCCATAACCATATCCCCCTTTCTCATGGCGCGGTACTTTCTTTTGGAACAAAAAAAGTATCCATGTACCCCTTTTCCATTTGTAAAAGCTTTATTTTTTTATCAATTCCCCCTGCATATCCGGTAAGACTGCCACTTTTGCCGACTACCCTGTGACATGGCACGATAATGGAAATCCCATTGCGCGCCACTGCGCCTCCGACAGCCTGCGCCGACATTCCTGCAAGTCCTCTTTTTTCTGCAAGCTGTTTTGCAAGGTCTCCGTAAGTCACCGTCTGTCCATAGGGAATCTGACAGAGCATTTCCCACACCTCATTCTGAAAGCTGCTGCCCGCAAAGTGAAGCGGCACCTCGAAATCCGGCTCCTTTCCCGAAAAATAAATGTCAAGCCATGCCCGCACCCGTTCAAATATTGGCAGTTCTTTTTCTTCATTTTCCTTATCGAGATAAAGCGCAAAATATTTCTGCCCTTCAAACCATAATCCCGTCAAGCCGATCGCATCCGCCGCCAGTACAATATTGCCCAGCGGCGATTCGTAGTGATTTGTGTACTGCATTGTTTTCTCCAATCGTCCAAAACTTCCACGAACCGTCAACAAAAGGTGTAAGGCTCATGAATGATGCATGTGCTTTACACCTTATGACCGTTATCCACTTGCCAATGGTAACTTTTCCAATATTATACCAAACTCCCTATGAGGTGTAAAGAACGCTTAGTCCAGCCGGATATATCCTTCCAGTTCATCCGGCTCTATTAACTCTATGTAACATTGTCAAATGATGCGTTCAAATTTAACTAAAACTTATTTGACATATTTCACGCAGTTGCATCTAATACTATTAGATACGGAGCAATCCGCCATCGAAAAAAAACATCTTTGCTCTGGCTGGTTCCTCTCAGCAGCCGTGTTAAAAAGTTTCAAGCGATTTATGATAAACAAATAAAATATGTTTCCAATCACAGAAAAATATCTTGACCATGTACATACCCGAAATAATAATCCCGTTCCTGTTAAATACTCTATACAGACTGAAATAAGCACAAAAATGAAACGTATATTACAACTTCATGCACGAGGGAAAAAGATTGTATTTCCCGACATTTCAAGGCTCGAAAGCCTTATGTTAAATGAAGCCGCATCCGCTGAATCATAGCAGATATGGCTTCCATTTTCTATAGTTCCTGCCGTCGTGAGGCCTTGAATCCCTTTTTAAGTTTGACGGATAGTTACTATTCACAGTCCAATTAAATTCGAGGATTTTTGACTGGTTTAGGTCAAAAATACGAATTTAACAGCGCCGATTTGTGCTGTTTTTGCACAAATCGTGTGCATTTCAGTGCCGTAAGGCACTGCTGGTTACTGGAACGGCAAAGCCGTGAACAGTAACGACGGATACTTTCCCCGTCAGTTTCTTATTCGTAATAGGCTACCGGTAGTTCTTATCAAAGTGTTTCTTATAATCCGTATTTCCTACTTTGAATTTAATACACGGGTTTTTATATTCTTCCGGATGGTATTTAATGGTTTTGTTAAATGTTTCATCATCCCAATATTATTGTCATTGCAAATGTAAAAACTCTGTTGCTTACAGTAATACCTATTTAACAATCGGTTAAATTTATTTGATTTTCATTCTGTTGATAACATATCGTTATAACCTTATAATACAAACAGATGCATCAATTTATACTTATTTAAAAATAAGGAGGTCCTCAGATGGAATGTCAGGTAGGGAAAAATATTGCTATATTGCGGAAGAAAAGACACATACGGCAAGAAGATTTGGCGGAAATCGTAGGTGTTTCCGTCGCAGCGGTTTGTAAATGGGAAACCGGGAAAACCAATCCTGATTTGGCATTGCTGCCGGTACTGGCAAAGTATTTTGGTGTTACTATAGATAGTTTGTTTTCGGAGAAAGGAGGAACCATAATGACGAAAGAAGCAATGAATATGGCAGAACAGGATGCAAAGGAGTGGGAAAAAGTCGTTGATGCACAGGTGCAAATGCCATCTTTGCCTTCTTGGGGGTTTTATGCGCCTTCGGAAGAATCATTGTGCTTATTGGGCAATGTGCGCGAAAAAGCCATATTGGAAATAGGCTGTGGCAGTGGAAAATCACTTGCATGGTTAGGGGAAAAGGGTACAAAAGAATTGTGGGGATTGGATATTTCTTCCCATCAGATTAAGCAGGCGAAAGAACTGTTACGCATAAAGGAACAAGACGCAACTTTGTTTGTATCACCTATGGAATTAAATCCCGGCATACCACACCATCATTTTGATTTGGTATTTTGTATCGATGTTCTTGGCTGGTCTGTTGATTTAGATGAAACGATTACCCGTGTCGCAGAGTATTTGAAATCAGGAGGTCGATTTGTTTTTTCATGGGATAACCCGCTGATGCAGTGTATCGATGCAAAAGAGGGACAGTACGTGCTGGCATGTTCTTATCTGGAAGAAAGAGATATTCTTATTTACAAGACGGAACAACCCTTGCATATGCACCATTGGAAACTTTCCACTTATTTGAATTGTTTGGCTGACCATGGTTTTTTGATTGAACGGATTGTTGAGGAATCTGACTACGATAAGCAGGAAGCTGAAATGTTTCAGGAGGGTAGCTTTTACTCAGCGAATCGGGCAAAAATGATAAATTCCAAAATAATTGTCAAGGCACGGAAATTATAATCATGTCCTGATATTGCAGGGGATTAGGAATTTTATATTGTCGGCAACAGAAATGTGTGCTATACTCCATCCATGGGAAACCATAGAGACTTGATCCAGATAGGAATACTCATTGTAGCCCTTGCCAATTTAATATATCAAATTGGTAAGGGAAAAAAGAAATAGCCGCCACTACTACCAATAGTGACGGCTGATGCTGTAAAGCATTAACCTAATTATTATTTGGAGGGTAGCCGCTTCTATGGCTTTCCCTTTTATATTTTTAATATAGCACAACCGGAAGCAGGATTCAAGTATAAGATTATATGAGGGCAGATTATTATTCTATATCCATTTACCAGCCTTTCTTTGTTGTAGTTTTCTTGTGATTTTTAGTAGCTTTCACTGCTATGTTCCCTTTTACAGTAAATACAAATATGGCAGAAATCAGCAACGCGGCAATCATACTTAATATGCAGGTAAAAGCATTCCAATGTATGGCCGAATCA
The DNA here is from genome assembly GCA_947564735.1 of uncultured Lachnospiraceae bacterium. Taxonomy (GTDB): domain Bacteria; phylum Bacillota; class Clostridia; order Lachnospirales; family Lachnospiraceae; genus UBA3282. The sequence continues at coordinate 29,835 of CANOEC010000045.1, forward strand.
TAACTTCGGTAATTGATTAACCCTAAACTTGCGGTAACGGGATAAATGTTTGCCAATGTTACATTTCCGGAAGCAAACATACCGCCATATCCATAAACAAAAGCAATAACCGTTCCAATCATATGCCCGCTCGGTATTCGGGCGGCAAATGCAATCACCGGCATAACAGCAATATACAGGAACAGACAGTTTAGACTAATCTGAATAAATGTCTGTAATATTGACTGTGCGGAAAGCCCCGGAAATCCCATCATCAAATTAGCGATTACTGTAAATACTGCACTTACCAACCCAAAAAGCAGAGAAAGCAATGCACATACAAGTAATTTCCCCCACAATAAGCTGCTGTAAGAAACAGGAATTGTCATAATACTTTTCAGCGTATCGTCTTTCCCTTCCCTTGCTATAACATATCCGGCAATGAGGGCAATACACATCGGAAAAATCATGGTAACATTGTTTTTAATTACCTGTTCCGCAAAAAAAGGAAACGTCCAGACAGTTCCGTCCATTGCTGTTGTGGAAAAAAGTGTAAGAAGAACGGAAAGCAGCATCAGGAAAACCCCCGCCCATATCATATGATACCGTTTTAATTTCCATATTTCGGTCTTAACCATGCGAAGCATCTCATTCATCCCCTCTCTTTTTATACATATAGTCAATCAATAAAACAGAAAG
>CANOEC010000046.1 GCA_947564735.1 uncultured Lachnospiraceae bacterium
GTACTGGGAGAACACCAAAGCAGTGTGAACCCGAACATGCCCTTACGTTGTCTGTCTGTCTGTCTGTCTGTCAAAAATTCTCCCCTGCCTTATCATATTTGTCAAGTGATCTCCTAATAAATTAGTATTTTCTTGTAATTATGAGACCGAGGTCTAAATAGTTACGTTTTCTTTCATCATAAAGATTTCGGATACTATCTTCCTTTATAATCCTCAACCATGTCCCTAAGCGTCGTATCCAGTGAAAAGACCGGCTCCCAGCCAATATCCCTGCTGATTTTTTCATGGGAACCTACTATGATATGATTATCATTTAACCGTACCAGTTTTGGATTAACAACTGTATCAACCTTCACCTCTAGAATATCAGCAATTTTATCAACGATATCTGCTAATCTGACGCCTGTCCCAGAACAAATATTGTACAATTCACCTGTCCTGCCATACATTAACAAATCATAATATGCCTTCACAACATCACGTACATCTACGAAATCGCGAATAATCGACAAATCTCCTGTTTCAATCCTCCCTTGCGATTTCCCTGCATTCTTGATTGCCAATATCTTTGAAATAAACCCCGGCACAACAAAACGCGTATCCTGCCATGGTCCGATATGATTAAAGGAGCGCGTCATAATAATATCTACCCCGTAGCTATCAGCATATACGCGCGAAATCATTTCTTGTGCCACACGCGCGACCGCATAAGGGCTGATAGGCAGCAGATTACTGTCCTCACATAAAGGCAGGTCAGTTTCACTCACATTCCCATATTCCTCAGATGAACCTACTGACAGAACCCTGCATTTTAATTGAAGTTCCTGTACAGCCGCTAAAATATTTAAAAAAATATTTGTATTATTTTGGAAACACTCTATTGGATGTTTCCAACTATAAGCAACACTGCTAAAAGAAGCAAGATGTATAATATAATCTGGTCTGAACGAATCCAGCAGACTTCTTATGGCATTGTTTTCGAGCAGATTCATCATATAATAATTCACTTCGATATTATCAAATGTCTTGATGTTAAACATCGGTTGATTAATATCTATTCCGCACACTTCCACATCATTATCATTCTCCTGCAGATAGGCAAGCAAATGTCTGCTCACAAATCCAGAGAATCCCGTGATTAATATTTTTTTCTTACCCATCCTGCCCTTTCCTCTCTGTCTGCACACCATTCACCCTTTTGGTAACTAAAACGTCATACACAAACCACATAAATAATTAATTATGAAGCGTAATCACGCCACTGCCTCCTGTCATATAAAACGTATCCCCTACCACCATATTTCCCATATCACTAACCATAAACACAGCAAGATTGGCAATCTCTGAGGGCACGGCATATCGTCCTGAGGGGCTGTTACTCATATAAATACTTTTACCCCCCCCCACCTCTTTTCCAACCATAGGGGTCGCAGTTGGTCCCGGCGCAATGGCATTTACCACGATTCCATATGGTAACAAAGTATCTGCAAGTCCTAATGTCAACCCCCTCACTGCCCACTTTGACATTTGATAAGGTGTCCATGCCGGACGCAGCGCAGACGAAGAAGTCACATTCAAAATATGACCTTTAATCTTTCTTTCTATCATAAATTTACCCATTGCCTGACTCATAAAAAATGTGCCCTTGGCATTCGTATCCATAATCTCATCATATTCTTCTTCTGTCATATCCATAAAAGAAGCCTTCGCCAACACACCAGCCGAATTAACTAAAATGTCAATTTTATTTCCATCAAATAATGCGGCGGCTTCCATAATTTTTGATGATATTACGGACACGTTATTCACATCTAAAACAATATGCTTTATTCCATGAATCGCTTTTTCTGTTTGCAACAGGGCTTTTTCGTTTCTTCCCGCAATGATTACATCACATCCGCTATTCTTGAAGGCTTCTGCCATAGCGCGACCGATACCGCTGCTGCCCCCAGTAATGAGCGCGACTTTTCCTTTCAATATTTCACTTTGCAAAACAGGTGTCATAATCGGCACCAGCTCCTTCTCTTTAACTGTTGAAACCAGAAATTTTATTCCCGTTTTTATCTGTCCCTTTATCCCCATCATTTCCTCCATGACTTCACCATAAATCTTTTTTCCTACACACCTCGGATATATTTCTTTATTTTATGAATACCCTCTTCACCCAAAATATTTTTCGCCATGCTTCTTGCAACTCCTATCGGAGAAGTATCAAGTGTCTGCAACAACTCAAGTGCTTCTGTTTCATCCTGACTATACGTAAATACTTCAAATAGTACCGACTTATCAAGCATTTTATCTTGTAGAAACATTTCCTTTTTTTCTAAAAATTCTTCTTTAGATGCTGCTGAAAAATAAATAAATCCAAGATCCTGCGCATAGTGTTTTACTAATTCCCTTGATTTCTGACCATAATGACCTGCTGCCGCAATATAGGCATCCACGTCATCTCCTATCCCTGCTTTGGACGCCAAATTCATTTTATTTTTAAATTCAGTTCCCAGTCCATTGTTAATAACCATTAATCGGATATTATTTCCGACATGACGGTTGCCGATAGCATTCATGTCATAGAAAAAGGCCAAATCTCCTACAACACCAAAATATAATTTATTAGGATGCACCAGCGAGGCCCCTAATAACGATGATATTCCCCCGTCAATTCCGAATCCGCCCGTGTTAGAATAACTGCAGATACTATTCTTAATCTTATACATATTCCAGCAACGAAGGGAATTTAGTATTCCAAGATGCAGTATGCAATTTTCGGGCAATTGGCTGTGAATTTGCTGCGCAATCCATGCATTTGAAAAAGGAATCGCATCACTTATACACTTTGCTTTTTCGATTAAATCATTATATACCAGATTCCACTTATCATAATAATCAGTACGACTGTTTTTATCTTCTGCCTTTTCCACATAATAGGAAAAAAAAGCTGCCTCATCCATTTCAAAAACGGCGCTTAATGATTTAAAAGTATCCCTAACCTCCCCATCCGGATTGATACGCCATATCTGCTTCGTCCGTCCATAATAGGACGCCGAAATGTCTCCTATATGTATCATCATGTCAAGTTCAGTAAATGCAGGATGCGACATTTTCTGTTGAATTATCATATTAAACCAGACACCATATTTTCCCCGGTAATTGCTTGTCTGGTCTGTCAAAACAACCGCATTATATTTTTCACAAAATAAATCCACTATAGCTGTCAACTCATCTGTCCACTGCAAATGTGCGCCAACAAAAATCCCAATCTTTCCGCTTGGCGGACTTGGCAGCTCATCTCCATATGTATAATATTGAATTGCCCTTGCCAGTGGCAGTTCCTTAACAGAAAAATCCGGATTATAGACTGTAGTCAAATTTATATGCACCGGTCCCCCGCCATGTCTGCGAAGTTCAATCAGCGCCGTATTAATTTTTACATTACACTCCCAAATATCCTCTTCAGAATATGGCATAGGAATCTGTACGCTTTTCCTTGCAATGTCATTCAACAATTGTGTCCTGTCTATCACCTGATCAATGTTTTGACCAATCTGACCAATCGACCTCGTGGATGTAATAGCCAGAACAGGCAGTTTCCGATAATAAGCCTCCGTTAAAGCAGGGATATAATTTCGTGATGCAGTTGCCCCCGTACAGCTAATTGCCACCGGTTCTTTAGATTCGGCTGCTAAACCACATGCCATATATGCAGCCGATCGTTCATCAGCAGATGAATACAATTCAAAGTAAGAATCAAATTGTAGACTTGCAACTAGACATATATTTGTAGTGCCGGGACTGACCACTATTTTCCTAATCCCATGCGCTTTTAGCAAAGCAATCAATATTTGTACGTTTTTCTCAACAGAATAATATGTCTTCATAATATAATTCCTCTCTTACATTGCTCTTAAATCTTTCTTATGCTTATTAATTCCCGCACATATCCAAGTATTCTTTTTCTTAATACAGCCACAACAAAACACAACAGAAAAATTAGGATATATCTGACTGCCGTATAAGCATATGTGAGAAATAAAGCAAAACTAATTCCAATAAACATCCCTGTTATCATAAGTATCGTTTTTAAATTATATGGCTGTTCTATATTTAATTCTTTTCTACATATTCTTCTCATAAAGACATAATGAAACAAAGCATACAAAATATAGCAGAATAAAGTTGTATATCCAGCCGCAACATATCCCCAATATCCAATAAAACTATCATTTAAAATAACGTTTACAATCGCGCCTATCATGGTCGCCGTTGCAATATACTTTTGCTTCTCATAGAAAAATTCAAATGTGGCAAAAAAAACATATACATACATAAAATATACACTCATTGCAATCGGCGGAATCACCCAGATTGCGCCATAATATTCTACTGGAGCAAAAAATCTGATTATCTCCGGTGCAAATGCAATCAAGAAAATATTTACTCCGGCAATCATTGCAAATGTAATATACGCAACATTTGCAATTTCCTTAATCTCCCGTGATTTTATTTTTTTATAAATCCACGGTTCGACTGTTTGAAACAATGCGTTATTAAACATGGTCATAATCAAAGAAACCGAATATGCTAAGCTATAGATTCCAGCCTCACTGCTTCCCAGCATATTCTGAATCATAATTCTATCTGCACCTGACAAAATAGCGCCGCTTAGATAATGTGGAAGCAATGGCACATTGAATTTTACTCCATAAAGCCAATATTTTTTAACAAAAAAAGTCCGTCCGCTTTTCACCTGCTGCCAAAAGCAGCCGCTAAAAAAAAACAACTCCACAAGTGCCAGACCAAGTATCCGCGCTGTAACCTTATCATCGGTAAACACAACCAAAATGATACCAACCAACGGTTTCATAATGGAAACAGCAACTGTAAGGATTGCCAGCTTCTTATATTTGAAATCTACTCTCTGTTCCCCAGCCCAGAAATTAAATGCACTGGTTGTCCAAATCAACACAAACATTGCAAGCATTTGTACTGTTGTCAAAGAAAACAGCGTATTCCAGAATGAGCGAAACGCCAAGTAAACTGCTGTCCATACAAGAACAAGCGTTAATGTTAATCCTTGAAACGATGCACTAAATTCTTGCCTCTCATTATCATATTTGACCATTCCCTGCATATATACGCCGCCCCAAAGATTCATGGATACAATAATAGACAAAATTCCCATCCATGAACTAAACACACTATACTGCCCATATTCTGCGGTTGTCAGAAGACGTGTAAAAATGGGGGTCGTAATACTGGAAATTGATTTTTGAAAAAAGGCACATATTAAAAAAACAAAAGACGCCTTTACCTGTATTGGCAGCTTTTTATATTTTTCTATCAAATTTTCTAATTTCATGTCTCAAGAACCTTTACTAACTCAGAAAATGTTGCTTGTGCCTGTCTGTTCATTTGTATCGATAAGCCTTCCAAACGCTCTTTATAATCATCATGTTCTTTTTCTAGCTGTTCAAACTTTTCAGATAAAACTTTTGCATTTAACTCATTTATCCTAATGCACCATCTTTCAAGCCCGGCGCTTTTCATAAATCCTTCCATTTTTTGTTCGTATGAAATAGAAATGTAAGGAACGCCCATCTTACACGAAAAAATATTTGAATGATATCGCATCCCTACCACCGCATATAATCTTGATATAAGATATTGTTGAAAATTACAATTATATATATCTTTGACCGTATAGCATCCGTCTTGTTCAAAGCTTTTCATATAATGATAGTCATTCTGTTCCCCAAACAATTGTGGAATAAACAATACCGCATATCCTTTGGAAAGAATAAATACTATAAATTTGCGAAATATTTCCTCAATATGTTCTTTGAGGCTGAAATTATTCTGATATAGTGGATTCCACATCAAATCAGTTATTGTAATCCCTATAATCCTCGAATGGCATTCAAAAAAAGAACTTAATTCAATATCCGAATCTAAGAGTTTTTCATTTTCATGTATATCGATATTATGATTTAAAAAAGCAGTATCCACAGATACACTATATTTAACATCTGGTAAAAATTCCTGTAAATATTTCCCCGATATCGCTTCTCTAAATATTATTTTAGCTGCACTTTTAAATATTTTTGCCCTATACTTATTTCTTTTCGTATTCCGAAATGGTCCAGCCGAAGGAGCATATAAAAAAATTTTTTTGTCCAATTTACATGCTAATAAGAGCCTTTCCAAATATGTTATTTCCGCATTCATATAAATATCCCCTAAAGCAGGTCCACCGGGACAGTGAATCACAATATCACTCTTTTTAAGTATTTCTGAGAACTCTTTCCCTGCTTTGGTAATGGCACATCGTCCCTTTGTAATATACACTAATAAATATTCAAAAAAATAACGACGCCTTGGGAATAAGGAATCTATAAAACAGATTCCTTGATTCTCTAAATCTTCCGTTCCATATCTTGAATGTACAAGTAATTGTACATATACCTTTGCATCTGGATAGCTCGTTTTAATCTGCTCAATAAGCGCCCGATTTGCCGCTTCGTCTCCACGGTTATTCCAATGCATATGTATCAGCAAAAAAGTCTTCATCTAATGTTCCCCTTAGATCTATTCTAATATCTCTTTATATATTGTTCTTTAAATGCATCTATCACTGCATACATGCAACTCTTATATCTTTCATCTCTTCTTATAAAATAATCAGTCATTTTTACAATTCTGGTAATTGTACTGTAAAGATACGCCGTTTTTCTAAAATCTTCTCTATATTTTTTTATGCACAGCATTCTATTTCTTGAAATATAATACTCAAAAAATGGAGATCCTTTTTTACTGGATTGCGCAACCTTATGCCATAACTTTGCTTTAGAAATAACAGCAATCTTAATATTATGCTTTGCAAGCCGCAAACTGTATTCTTCATCTTCACAATACATAAAAAAATTATCATCTAACATCCCTGCTGTTTCTATGATTTCTCTATGGAGCATCATGCAGCATCCAGTTGCAAATTCACAATATTGCTTATTTTGCTTACTATTATCAGTTTGTTGTACATGTCTGACAATCCCTGTTTTCTTATCAATAATCCCCCCGGCATACCAAATTTTTTCCGGCATATCATAATAGTACATGACCGGTAAAACTGCCATATTTTTACTTGCAAAATGGGATAATTGAGAAAACATATTTTTATCGACTATCGTATCATTATTTAGCAATGTAATATACTCATATCCCCTATCCAGTGCACATCGAATACCTAAATTATTTCCCCCTGCAAATCCTAAATTTTCGGTATTCGTAATCATATTTATATTCGGAAATTCTCTGGTTATTTCTTCAATATCGTTATTTCCTGATGCATTATCTACCACAAATACATCTACCAGAACTGTCGATTCTTCTATACTCTTCAAACAGGCAATTGTATCTTTTGCCCCATTATAATTAACTATAATGACCGCAATATCACTTTTTTTCCTATCCCTTTCACGCCCATCTTTCCGATACATATCCATTTGCTATTCGCTCCATCTATAAAAAGAATCTATTTTTTTCTCCACTGCCTTAAATAACCTTGAATTGATAAAAACAGGCTCCACAAATCTTCTTCGTAACCAATCAACCGGCATACAGCCAAAATAAATAACATTCACCGTTATAATATAAAAGAAAATGAAATAAGGGGACTGAATCCATTCAGTACATCTGAAAATTCTATCCCACATATATCTGATAAAAGTCCCTGTCTGATGAATGATATATACTGAAAAAGCATGTTTTGCACAGAAGTTTATTTTATTAATTCCATATCTGATATTTATATTTTTAAAGTAAACAAATAAACTGACTGCACATAAAATATTCGGCAAACTTTTTATATCAAAAACTCCTCTATTAAAAATACTGTATATACCTTTCCAAACAGCGCCCTGTCTTTTACAACACATATAAATCATGATAACCATAAATATGTAACATAGTAATCCGATTAAACCAATTATTCTATAATGGTATTTCAACTTATCACCACAGCAGAATTTTTTATATATCCCAACCGCTAAATAAATAAACGAAAACCATGCTAAATTATCAATCCAATGATCTTGACACTTATTAAAGAAATCCATAACACATATCAAACAAAACAATACAAAAATAAATTTAAATGCTATATCTTTCTTCAAACCGTCTATTATTAATTTTAAAAAAGGGGCTATTAGTAACAAAGCTATATAGGAGGATGCAAACCATGCTCCACGCAAAGAAAATGGAAAAACCACCCTCAAAATACCTAACGGAGTCAAATCCCCCCCCCCCGAATATTACAATACCAGTTAAAAATATCCCATAAAACCAGACTTCACCATACAGAACAATTATTCTTCTGGCAGAAAATTCTTTATTTACCATAAACCATACGCCAATTAGTAAAAAAATATTTACAGCAATCCTATATGCAGAACCCAATAACAAAGCAGTAAATAAGGAAATGCCATTTATTTTTTCTATAACATTATTCTGTTCCACAAGATGACCCGCAATAATTAATATCATCGAAACGATACGCAATAACTCGATATTCGCATCCCTTTTCACCGTATTGAACAATTTACGCCACCTACTCCCCTATTTCTTTCTTCTCTTTAACCAGATTTTCACATATGATTGCATAAGCCGGAATTAATATATAATTTTCCCCTCCATATAGCATGCCAAGGAAATGACTCATAAAAATTCCCATAACCAACCAGAATATTATTATTATTGTATACGCAGTCATATCTATATCTACAAATTCTCTAATCCTTCCTCCAAACATTGCTTTCAACCATGTATAAGTTCCAATCATTCCAATAGATGACAAAATTGTTGCACTTGACCCATGTGAGGAAAGAGAGCCAATTCCAAATCCAAGTAGCGGTCGATGGACAATTAATTTCAATGTGCTAAAACTACTTACAAGCCGAACCCTATATGAATTATACGCTAAGGAAGCATTCCAAATATCCAGTCTCAATAGCACTGGTAACTCCTTGAGAATATTGCTTAAGCGATCTCCAAAAAAGCTTCCTTCAAAAGCTCCCGTTGAAATAATCCACCATATACCAGCGACAATCAAGACGGCGATAACAACAATTCCAAACATGCGCTTTAAATAAGATTTTGTTCCTTTGTTCCTATACACATATAGTATAGCTATATAAGTTACAGCAAATAAAAGCGCACTGAATGCCATTGTAAGTACCAAAAGCAATCCGGCTGCTATAATCCACTTAGCCTGTTTCTTACCTTCAACACTCCTTGCAAGCATGACCACCATAATTACAAATAAGGTATATGCATAATGCGACGGTTCCTGCGTCCATCCATATAGCATTGGCAGTCCATTTCTCAACTGCTCAGAATACTCTATCCTGCTATTTGTTCCCCAGAAGGAAATCATAAAATCTGAATATAACTGGTTAGAAATCAACAATTTTATTATAAATTCTACATATCCGGTAACAACCAGAATCTTACTATATCTTGCAAATGCATTGATTGCATATTGATAATCATCAAAATTAAAGGTCAAAAAAATAGCGTACAAAATTATAAAAAATAGCGTATAAGCACTAAACGTGGATACTGTCATTGCACTAAAGGAAGGAAACCTTAATGCAACCTTCCCAATCCAAACCTGATCCGGCAGCGTTTCTCCATTTACTACCAAAACATTTGCCGGATGCCACACCAAATTAATGATTCCTATTATTACACATAGCAGACTGACTCCAATACGCTTCAAATCTGGTATCAACAGCCATTTTTTTAGAATGTAATATATGATTATAATAACTGCGAACAAGAGTACAAATAATTGAACGAACATGGCATAACTAATTCTTATACCAAACGCATCTACAAAACTTCCCGCTTCCACAGAAATATATGTAAATGAATATAAAACAACCAATTCCACAAAAATATTTTTCATTTTTCTTCTGCTTATAAAAATATATAGCATAAGAAAAAGATATATATACGATGCTGTATGCATTGCTTTCCTCTTATAAATCCACTAATAAATCCCAAATAATTTCGGCTGATTTTCGCCACGAATATCTTTCAGCTATTGCCCTTTTTTCTTTCTCAGGTGTCTCATGCAAAAGTTCTTCTACCCTATAATCATATTGAAACGGATTGACAAATTCTGCCACACCTTCATATATTTCTCTCATACATGGTGTATCCGATACAACAATATCTGCTCCTGCCATCAGCGCCTCAAGCGGCGTCATCCCAAATCCTTCATACAAAGTTGGAAATAAATATAATTTACAATGTTCCATCAGCGCTCTTGCTTCTTCGTCTGTTACATAATCCGTATAAATAACATTATCTAATACTTCTCTGTTCTGCTGACTAAACATTGCAAATCTGGCTCCCGAGACAACAAAATAATATTCCGGATTCCTTTTTGCCACCTCAATTACCCATTTTAAATTTTTATTTGGTGAAAGACTTGACAAGGTATAGCAGTAAGATTTTTCTTTGAGAATTGGATACTTTTCAAATATTTTATCATCTGCTTCCATTCTGCTGAAATGTTCACAGGAAGCATATGCGACTGTTATTCTATCGTTACTTAATTTGCAATACTTGATCAGCTCATTTTTAGAAAACTGTGATATTGTAATAATACGTTCTAATTTCTTAATCTGATTCCACCCAAAAAGTCTAAAGTATAAAATTGTCTTTTTACTATAAAACTCTGGATACGCTAACGTAGCACAATCACATATTAAATCAATCGACTTTGCGCTGTAAAAAACAGGTGCAAAGGAGTGCAGACAAAGGCAATGTGCATCATTTTTTTTACAATATCTATATAAATTCCAATGGAGCCAGATTATTTTTCTCCATCCGGCACGTTTTTTATATTTTACGATTTTAATATTCTTCAATACAGGCGTATTGACCACATCCTCCGGCATCAACAATTCCATTTCAAGTTTTTCATGGTTTTCTCCATAAATAGCGTCTAGCCTTTGAATCATCTCACTTGCATATCTTTGTACTCCTGTTATTTTATGATCATAAAATTCACCATTGATTATCACTTTAGTTCTTGTTTCTTTTTTCATAAAAAACTTTTCCTCCGCATATTAATGGTACAATAATAGCTTTTGGAAGCCGGCTAAAAAGAACTGCCTGAATCCTTTGTCTTACATTTCTATCATCTTTATAAACATAACCATCCATCTTAATCTTATTAGATATTTCTTGAAATTTTCCAGCATAAGGATGCCCACATTTCTTTGTCCATGGTCTGGAGTAACAAAAACTTCCGGCAAAATGAATAATTGACGGATTTTCTATCGCGCTTTTATATTCATTCTCTGTATATTTCCAATACTTACTCTCCTTATATTTAATCAGCCATTGATATTCAAACATGAAATATGGTGGCAGCACATTATATCGTAAAGACAACAATACATATTCATTATGTTTTACAAAACAACAGTTCAACAAATCCTGATCCGGATACTTGATATGTCTTCCATATTTTTCAATTGTTTCATTTATTTCTGCCATACTGAGAAAATATGAATACCGCTTTACATTAATAAGAATTACTCCCGAATTAAAATATACGTCATCTTCCCTTAACCCCAACTTTTTTTTAAATGTATCTTTCACGGTATCTGCAACTACTGCAACCGCTTTATCCGTAATATCTGTATCATACAAATCATCGAGTGTATCTATTACCAATGTATCACTGTCTAAATATAAAATTTTCTCAACATCGCTTGGCAACAGTTCTCTTAAAAAAAGACGCACATTCACGATATTGGACCACTCAGTATTTAAATGTATACTATTAAGGTAGGAAGATACATCTATAAAAGAAATTTCAGAATTTGTATTATTTATGACCAATTTTATTGACTCTTTATCTTCTTTAGTCAGACCATCATACAAAATATAAAAATTTATTTTTCGGATGTTATTTTTCAGTACACTTGCAATCGATACCTTCAATATATGTATAAATTTTTTGTTATTGTTAATAACATAACAAATATTCACTTTGTTCTCCTAAATATATACGTTTTTATGAACCTTAAAATTTATCAAATAATTTAAGTATATTTTTATGAAACTGAGCTGCTAAAAAATTATCCTCGACTCTCTTTCTCGCCGCTTTTCCCATTTGAATACGCAATTCCCTATCATCAGCAAGTTTTTTTAGTGCCTCGGCATATCCCTCTACATCTCTATTTTTGACCTCAATTCCTGTTTGCTTGTCTATACTTACATAATTAACTCCAGACCCATCAATTTGATATGTTATGGCAGGTTTGCTAAAATACATACCCTCTGCAAGCGCAAGACCAAAGGCCTCATTTTTGGTTATCGATGGAAAACAAAAAATATCACTCGCCTCAAGATATCCTTTCTGTTCATCTTCCGAAGTTTCTCCCAAAAGAATAAAATTATTTAGTCCTTTAACCATCTTCTTTATAATGGGAGTGGATTCTCCCGGATAGCCAGATATATAAAATACAAACCTATCATCAAGAAGTTTTGCTACTTTTGCAAGATATTCAAATCCCTTATACGGAACAACTCTGCCTATCCCAACACATATTATCCTGTCTGGATTTCTCTTACGAACCTCTTCAGAAATTTTATGACTTTCTTTTGTAACTTGAAGCATACTTTCATTAATACAATTTGGTATTACGAAACATTTATTTTTAACATAAGACAAATAAATACTACCCTCAATATAATTTGGGCTTGTTGCAATAACTGCATCTGCACGCCTCAATTCTTTAAAATATAATCCACGTAGTACACGCTCCCCTATTTTTTGTTTCACAATATCAGAATGCCAATACACAATCAGTTTCATCGTTTGCGGAATAAACTTCATCATAAAAAATGTCATATATGGATTTGGTTCATGGATTATGATATAGTCCGGTTCATAATTTTTGATAATTCTTCTTAATTTCTTTACTATTTCAAAGGATATTGGCTGTGAAGCAATTTTACGCTTCGTTCCACAGCGCACTACTTCTATGTCCCCAACAATATCTGTGCTGCTCTTTGATTTTCTTGAGAAACACAAAACCTTCACCTCATACTTATCTGCAACCGAATCAGAAATTGCTGATGCTATTTTTTCCATACCGCCAACTTCTGGGGAATAATATTTGGATATTTGTAATATTCTCTTCATCCTTCCCCCTCCCACTTCCCAATCATCTTACTCTTCTCCTCCTCGAACCCCTCCGTACTCTCCGCAGTGAACAGCGTCTTCACCGTCAGCATAATCATCTTCAAATCCAGCCGGAGACTCTGGTTCTCGATATACATTAAATCCAGCTTCAGCTTGTCATAAGCGCTCGTATTATATTTCCCGAATATCTGTGCATACCCCGTCAGTCCGCCCTTCACCCGCATACGATAGGCAAATTCCGGTACTTCCTCACAGTACTTCTCCACATGCTCCACACGCTCCGGGCGGGGTCCCACCACGGACATATCCCCTTTTAAGATATTGAATATCTGCGGAAGTTCGTCAATCCGAAACCGTCTGATGACATTCCCCACCTTCGTAATCCTCGGATCATGGTCAGTACAGGGAATTACCGCTCCATGTTTTTCCGCATCCGTAATCATGCTGCGGAATTTGATAATCTCAAAAACTTTCCCATTGACCGTACACCTCTTTTGCTTGAAAAAAACAGGTCCATGGTCTTCCAGCTTGATTGCTGCCGCAGTAATCAGCATGGGAACTGCGGTCAGAACAAGCGCAATCACGGATACCGTCAGGTCCAGCAGACGCTTCGTCCGATACTGCCCCACATCCAGATAATGATATTCATACTTAAAGAGCGGTGTATCAATCAACGTCCGCTCTTCAAACCCCTGTAAAATAATGTCAGAAATCCTCGGCGTAATATACAGGGTCTTTTGATGTTCTATGCAGTATTCCATCGTGCTTGTCCTGCTGCCCTTATCTACCTCGTACAAAATAACTGTGCTAAACTGCTCTATTTTGTGCTGAAGTTCCTCTGTCGTACAGCTTTCTATCCCGACGCATTCTTTAATCTGAAAAAGATGTTCGTACTTCCGCTTAAGTTTACGCACAAACTCCTCTGAATCTTCCCCGCCGAATATGACTATCGTATCGTTTGCCTCTATGTATCTGATAAAATACTGCTTTGTGTAGACTGTCCAGACCACCATACCTGCAATCTGTATGCCCGCTGTGATCAGTCCCGGAAAAATATTGACATAATGATGACTCACCAGACAGCACTCCACATACAGCACCGTATCCGCTATCCCGATTGCCAGAAACTGTGAAAAGATAATCTCAGTTACTTTATAAGTGCCAATCTTATAAGCGCGGTACAGCTTCGCAAAATAATGATAAATAATAAAATAGATTAGAACACTGACCACGCCGCCTGCCATACGGTTGACACCGAATACAAACTGGTTATAATAGCAGAACCAGACAACGGCAAATAAAAAAACAATATATACATTTACGATTTTTTTGGATTTGGCTACCAGACTGTCTTTTTCCTCTATCACATTCACATACTCATCTCCCGTCCTACCCTGCCGGTTCATAAAAAACCTCAAGAACCAGTTCAAAAAGCGCCTCCTCATCGGCATAGAACGCATCATGTACACTTTCCCGACTACTTTCCCCGCCGCTGCTTCTTCCCGGAATCGTAACTACCTGCCCGGCGTCAAAATAATAGCTGCCCGCCGTCATCGCAAGATAAGCCACCTCATCCGCCGTGATATCCGTAACTGCCCTGTCCGATATTTTGTTGTATATCTTGACTGGAAGCGTAAAATCCCTTTTCATCAGCTCTTTTACTTTTACAAGCAGTTCTGTCAGAAATTGTTTCTGTTTATCCATCCTGCCCTCTTCTGACAGCCCTTCGCCAGCGTCCTTGACATCTTCCAATGCTTCCAAATTGATTCCATCTATCAGCCCCAGCACTGTTGGAAGCGTTTCCATCTCCACTGCCAGATATCCGTTGATTGGAATCCCGTAAAAAAATCTGCTTACTGATTTTACCTGATATTCGCAGCTTAGCTTCCCGCCGTCACCAAAGCTGTGCTGGCTACAAATCTGCGCCGTCACCGCACCTTCCTGTTCACCCTGCTCATCATAAATAGTGATTTCTGTCATCGTACCGGGATGAATCGGAATCACCCTGATTGCTCTTTTATGGGCATCCAATACAAGCAAAAACAAGGCATCAGCCTGTCCACCAGCTGTAGATTTGTCAAATGCTTCCTCCCTCTTTTCCCGATCGATTCCCATCAGCAGAAAGGTAAGAATGCCCTCATTATAGCGGTAATTCTTTTCATCAAAACGGACATTGCCTTCCTGCCGGTCATCCTCATCCTCCGCTACCATTGAAACAGCCTGCACAGCAGCTTCTGTTCCGGCTGCATAACTCACCGCCTGACTTTTCAGGTTGTATTTCCCCGAAACAGCAAGCACCGCTGCCCCTCCCAACAGAAATGCAAGGGCGCATATAAAACATCCACATAACACCATCAGTTTCCGCATCATATCCTCTTTACAATCTCAAGCCCTGCTTCCATCGTAGTCGTCCTTCCGAACATATCGATTTCCAGCCACGCCTTCCTTTTATGTCTGTCTATCTTCTTAATACAGCCTTCCATTCCTGTTAATGGACCGTCTGTAATCATAACCATGCCATTCTCAATCATACCTGTTGACACTTCCAAAGGCTTCTTATCTGCTCCCATTCTTTGCAACAACTCCACTTCCTCTTCCTTCAATGGTACGATTTCTTCCCCCGTGCCAAGCAGCTTTGTCATACCTGCTACTTTCTTGAGACATTTATATAATTCTTCTATCGATTCACTGACTGCAAATACATATCCCGGGAACAAAACCCGCCTCTTTGTATGCCATGCTCCCCGATATCTCTTTTTTTCTTCATAATAAGGTACAAAACACATCTTAAGTGTATTGGGGTCAATTGTCCTAAGACACTGCTCTTTCATCTTTTCTTCTGCCCCGGTCCGCACCTGCATCACATACCACATAGTAATCTCCATTTCGGAGCATTTACGCGATGGACTGCGCAAATATCAGATTTGTGTGTGAAACCATTACACAGCATCCGTTCCTGCCCCACAAATTGACATGGCTTCGCCACTCCGCCATGTTCCATGCGGATTCCATGTCATTCTCTATAACCACTGCGTCCCCGAACGCGCCAATGCGACGATTCGTCTCCACAGATTTTTTTTAGAAGCAGGCCGCCACAGAGGACGACCTGCCCACCCACACTCTGCTATAAGGAAATTATCTTGTTACTAAACTGGCTTATAATGCAATAAATGCCAGTGTTCCGAGGGAAGTCATGTCTACTACGACATGGTCAGCCCTGATTTCTGCTACAGTGAGTTCAACCCACTGACCGTTCACAAGCTGGTAAACTTTAATATTCTGTCCGGCTGTTACGCCTTTCATATAAAAGTTTACGGTTGCTGTGTTAAATCCGCTTACGGATGCCTTAATCTGTGCAACATTCATAACCTTGCCGCCCAGACCTGCTGCAAATGCCTTTGCAGATGCAACACTTGCAGATGACGGTTTTAATACTGAAAATACCTGATTGCTCGGTGCGCCGTTGATGATAACATGACCGCCCTGTCCGAGAGGAGTTACATTCTCCAGTCCCGGTACGGACACAACTGCATTGTTCATATATTCACCGACGGTTTTACCCTCCGCTGCAGCCGCTTCCACAACTGCTGTAGCAATTGCTCCTGCCTCCACTGTCGGCGCAGGTGTTGCTGCTACTACAGGAGCCGCTGTCACTACAGGCGCCGGAGCCGGTGCTTCTACTGTTGGTACAACCGTAGGAGCCACTGCCGGAGTGGACGGGCTCGGTGCAGCCATGACAGGCATGGAAACAACCATTGCTCCCGCCAGCGCTAATGCGATTAACTTTTTCATGGCACATTCCTCCTTTCATGATTCTGAGTGTGGATCGGGCACCGCCTTTACAGGCTGACATGCCCGATAGGTGTGGTTTATATTTTCGCCCATGGGCGGAAATATCATTTTTCTCCGGCTACTCGGCAACAATCCTGTTGACGGTGCCCGCGGCGTCCGCCGTCAACACGGCGACTACCACCATTTGTTTGTCATCGCTTACTTCTTTCTGTGTCGTCAGCGTAACCAGAAACTGATACGGTGTCAGACCTTCCCAGCCTTCCCGCAGGTTCATGCCCAAATCTCTTGTGTCGTACAGATCATCCAGAAACTGTTTACAGCCAATATAATAGGTAAAATCATACTCTCTGAGCAGACTCGTATTTTCTCTCTCATAAGCCGCAAAAATCTCATAGGTCAGGACATTTCCATCCAGATACAGATAAAACTGCTCATGTTCCTTGAAAAAATCCGGGTCGGCAAAACGATACAAATCACTGAAGGGTCCTGTCTCTCCGATTCCCGTTTTGCCGTGTATTACCGTGTTAAAGTCACACATATCCGCCACATTTGCCAGTTCTATGTAAACAGCCCCGTCTGTATCTTCCTCCCCATCTGCATTATGGGTCTCATAGTAATCATCCCCCTGCATACTCTGCAATACAGGCACGTCAATCTCTGTACCCGGTACATACAGCCATGCAAAAATTTCGGGATTTTTCTCCTGTAACGCCGAAAAATCTATCCTTGTATCCGCTGCGCTCTCATCACCAATACCGTCTCCGCCAGCTGTCCCTGCCTTATCATCATTTGCCGCTGCGGTATCTTCCCCTATATGCTCCGTATCAGCGTTTTCCATCCCATCCTCCAGCTCTGCTTCCGCAGCATCCTCAGTGAGCATTCCGCTATCTTCATTTATCGCTTCGCCCTGCTTTTGTGCATTTCCACATCCGGTCAGACACAATGTCAGAACTGCAGCTGCCACTACCTTTCTTCCCACGCATCTTCCCATGCCCATCTGCTTGCAAAGCGCTCCTGCCCTTACTTTATACCCTGTTTCCTTATTCCACTTTTTCATAAAAAATCTCCAAAATCATTTCACACAATGCATCTTCATCCGGATAAAACTCTTCAAAGGTATCTCCCATAACCGTCTCACCTGTCAGAGTATAGAAGCTGTCCCCATCAAATCGATAATCTACCAAAAGCGGGGCAAGATATGCCACCTCATCAATCGAAATATCCGTAACCATCTGGGGTGCAACAGCCTGATATAAATTGGTTGCCACTGACAAATCCTTTTTTACGGCTCCTGCCGCTGTTCCAACAAATGCCTTCAAATATTGTTTCTGTCTGTCGAGTCTTAAATCCGCAGAGCCGAAACTGTCCATATCCCTATAATTCACATAGGAAAATGCCGTCTTACCAATCAGATGTACTGTCTCACCTTCTACAAGGCTTTTATCCGCAGCAGTGAGATCTTCTAATACGGTCACATCCACGCCGCCCACCGCGTCATTGATGGTCGCAATTGCGCTCATATTGATTGCGGCATACCCATGAATCGGCAGATTATAGAACAACCGTGAAACCGCTTTCTTCTGATATTCACAGCTTTCCTCCATCCCGTTGCCAAAACCGTGCTGAATGGCAAGCTGCGCCTTTGCGGTCGTCATATAAGCGCCCGTATCACTGTAGAAATCAATATCCGTCATCGCATTTCTATTGATGCCGATAATCTTAATCGTCTTATCCTTCGGATTTACGACTGCCAGAAAAAGTGCATCCGCCTGCCCGCCGCTTGTACCCTCGCCTGCATCCTTCACATCACCGACTTTATCGATTCCCATAATCAGAAATGTCATAATCTCTTCGTTGTATGCATAAATATGATCTTTATATTTAATCCAGCCTTCCTGCCACTGTCTTTCCTGTTGTTCCTCTTCTGCTACTGTCTCCCCGAAAGCTTCGTGCATACTCGGCTGGGCAGTCTGCGCCGCCGCGATCAGCCGGCTTTTTCCCATGGCGCGTACAATCTGAAATCCGCCGCCAATACAGCAGACCGCAAGCACGATACCCGCCATCACACCTATGATAACGTTTCTTCTCTTACGCCGCTTTTTTGCAAGAACTTTCTCTGGATTTAAGATTTGTTCCTTTTCCAGATTAATTTGTTCATCCTGCTTTCTTTTATGATTTGCAGCCATTTTTCCACCTCATTCACAGCCGTTTTCTATCTGACGGTAATCGTAACCGGAACTTCCGCCGACCGGTTCCCGTCAGAATCTTCCGTATAAACGTTCACTCTATAAGTTCCGGCTTTATTTCTGTTATACTGTCCGACATGCAGGTTGTAATACAAGGTCGCATAGTCGTCTTTATCGTCCCGCAGTGTGCTGATGATTTCTGTCCACGGTACGTTTGCACCGGCATCCACGGTTACCTCCGTAGTACGGAATACCAGTTCCGGTGCACTGCTTCCTGCCGCTGTCTGTTCCAGAGCCGCCGGCGACTCTACCGCCATATCGTCTGCGCCGCCCTGCGTTTCTTCTTCTGAATCATCTTCATTTGATTCCGACTCTTCTCCGTCTGCCGTTTCCTCGTCATCCTCCTGCAGTCCGTCGCCTTCTTCATCATCTTCATGAAGTCCGACGTCTCCTTCTGCAATCTCCTGCTCATTTGCCGCTGCACCAGCGCCTTCTGCAGCATCCTCTGCCGTCACGGCGTCATCCTGAATAACCGGATTCTGTTCTAACTCCCTCACCGTCCGGTTTTCCCTTTCCGCCTCATTGACCTCCATGGATACTTCAACCGGATAGTTTGCCTGAAACAGCTTGGAAAATTTTGACACATTCCCTGCGGCATCACTGACCGCATAGTAGATAATGACAGTACCCTCTTCCGAATTTTCCACTGTTTTTTCGATGACAATCTTATCCGTAAGTTCCCCGTCGCACTCATCGTACGCCTCAATTCCTTCATACAGGGCTGCCGCATCCATACCGGGCGTATAGATTATCTCCGCGGGTTTTATGATAAATCTGGGCTCTGTCCTGTCAGTCCTTAAATAAAACGCCACACAGACGACCGCCAGAACCACATTGACAATAAGCAGTATGCTGTTTATTACTTTATCCTGTTTCATCTGTTTCCTCCGGAGTCCTTAAAAGTCCTCAATAAATTCAATCTCGTCCTCTTCCTGTCTCTTTGCCGGCATCCTTTTCTTTTGTGCGCTTTCTTTTTTTACCTCTGCCGTAGCCGCTTTCTCGTTCTCTTCTCCATACCTTCCGTAATATTTTCCGTAATACTTGCCGTAATATCTTCCGTAATGTCCGTAATATCCTCTGCTGTTTAATTCCACTTTGTTGAGCACCACTCCCAAGATACGGCTGTCAGCTTTATCCAGCTGCTCTTTTACCTGCTGTACAAAACGGTAGCTTACAGCATTGCTCTCTACAATGAGCATTGTCCCGTCACAGCTCTTCGCCACAACCGCAGCATCAATCACGCTTCCGAGCGGCGGCGTATCTACAAAAATATAGTCATATTTTTTTCTGGCTGTTTCCAGAATCTCCATAAATCTATCACTGCCAAGCAGTTCGCTCGGATTCGGCGGCACCGGTCCGGAAAAAATCATATCAAGCCCTGCCACATTTGTGCTGCATATTACGTCTTCATAACTGAACTTCTTGACCAGACAGTGGCTCAATCCAAGTCTCACCCCGCCTGTTCTGTAGCGTCCCGCCAATACTGACTTGCGCATATCCGCATCGATTAACAGAATCTTGTTGCCCGCCTCCGCAAAGGATTTTGCCAGTTCCATTGTAATGCTGGATTTTCCTTCATTCGGCGTACAGCTTGTAAGCGCAATTACCTGCACATTTCCCCCACAGAACTCCACATTTGTCCGCAGTGTCTTATATGCCTCTTTTACACGGTAATCCACATTTTTATCAAATTGCAAATTTACTTCCTGCATAACAGACTCCTTATTTCACACTTTCTGCTTACGTCTTTTTCCGTTTTTTCTTTTTTGCCTTTTTACGGTTCTCTGCTTCTTCCGTAAGCGGGATTAACGCAAGTGTACTCAGTCCCAGATATTTCTCCACATCCTCCGCCGACTTCACCGTATCGTCCATCAGATACTGCACAAGAATCACGGCACAGACTAACAGCACACCCACCAGACCTCCAATAATCGTCATTCTAAACACCGGCGGTCCCGCTTTGCTGATTGGCATGTTGGCGGTTTCTACCACATTAACCGCTTCAATATCCAT
Source organism: uncultured Lachnospiraceae bacterium (assembly GCA_947564735.1). Taxonomy (GTDB): domain Bacteria; phylum Bacillota; class Clostridia; order Lachnospirales; family Lachnospiraceae; genus UBA3282. Next base: position 21,274 of record CANOEC010000046.1, read on the forward strand.
AACATTCTGGATATGCTCGCCTGCCACTTCTCTGATACAGTTCGCAATCTTCATCGCCTGCACGGGATCCGTATCTTTCACCGTGATTGACACAATTCTGGTATCTGTCGGCGTATTCACACTCACGGCTCCTAGCAGCCCTTTATAGTCCACATCCTCAAGTCCCAGTTTCTGGATGACTTCCTCCAGCACGTAACGGCTTCCAATCAGTTCCGCGTAGTCTTTCGTCAGCTGTGTTCCCATCTGCACGTCACTGTAGGTAACCGACGCGCTTTCCGTTTTATTTAAGATATAAATCTTTGTCGTTGACTCATACACCGGCGTCATAATAAATTTACTGATGAAAAAACATAAAATTGCCACCAGTAATCCTACATTTAAGATCAATCCGATTCTGCCAAGAAGGATGTGGAGTAATTCCAATAAATCTATTTCAATTTCCTGATTTTCTCTTTCTTTCCGGCTATCCATTTCTTCCTCCTAATATACATAAATAACGCTGCTGCCGGCATTTACGATAGGTATTCATCTTGCAGGATACACATTGGATTGTCGTAGAAGAGCTTCTTTGCACATTCCACCCCTAATTTCTTTTCCACATATCCCACACAGTCCGCTATCCTTGGAGACCTTTTATCCGTATCGTGCGCATCGGTCGCAATAAACTGCACCAGATTATTTTTTAAAAGTTTTCTGGTGAACTGTTTTGCCGCAAACCCATATCTGCCCATAATACTTCCGGCATTCATCTGGATATAGCATCCCATATTTATTAAGTCCTCAACTTGGTCCGTTCCCTGACAGACAGTGCGATAGCGCTCCGCGTGTGCAAGTATGGTACGGTATCCATGGGACTGTAATGTATAAATCCCGTTTCTGATATAGTCATACTCCGCCATCGGGGAAAACTCTACGAGCACATAACGGGAACCGGCAAGTGTCATCGCTTCTCCTGCTTCCAGTTCTTCTACAATCCCGTCTCTGTAATAAAGCTCGTTTCCCGCATAAAGCTTCATAACAACCTGTCGTTTTTGCGCCGCTCTTTGCAGCCGCTCCATATATTCCGCCATATGTGCAGACGATACATTATGGTGGGACGGTTTGTTATGCGGAGTCAAAATAATATGCGTTATACCATTATCAGCCGCAATCTGCAGCATCTTACAGCTTGTCTCTGTACAGTCTGCACCATCATCTACACCGGGCAGAATATGGGAATGTATATCAATCATGTTATCTATGCCAGCCATATATTCTCCGTATATTTGATTCATTTTGTGGGAATACTGTTTTCGTTAAATGTTTGATTTTATGAAATGAGCCTAAAATGCTAAGACGCAGGCTAAAAAAGCAATTTGACGACGTACATTCTGACGGCTTTCTTTTTAAAAGCTCTGTCTTTTTTCAAGTTAATGGATAACCGAATCATATTGCTGCATCAACAGTCGTTTTTGGTGAAGCGTCGGATGCACATACAGATTTAATGTCATCTGGATATTGCTGTGTCCGAGTATTTCACTTAAACTTTTTACATCCAGTCCGATTGCAACGCATCTTGTGGCAAAAGCATGACGCAGCATATGAAAATTAAAATGTTCGATATGGCACGTTTTGAGGATTCTCTCAAAACGATACTGAATGGTGCGTGGTTCCGCCCATGGCGATTTTACCCCGCTTATCACATAATCCGTACCCTGCTTCCGATATTTTTGCAGAAGACAGATAAGTCTTGGCGGCAGTGGAATTGCCCTCACGGAATCCGATGATTTGGGACTTTGTTGTACCACCTGCGTCACGCTTTCTGACATCTGCGCCTGTTCGTCCCGATGCACACGCAGCAGATTTTTTCTGATATAAAGGATTTCTTCCTGCAGGTCAATATCATTCCATGTCAATGCACTCAGTTCTCCTATGCGTATCCCTGTATGCAGCGCCAGCAAAATCCCCAGACAAGTGTCGTCATCACAATGTGCATACAGATAATCTTCTAAAACCAAGAGTGACTTCTCACTTGGCAGAATCATCGTTCGCGGCTTTTTCTTCACGATCGGATTTTTGGGCAGCACAATGCGCTCCTCTGTCTGCACGTTCATATAGTTAATGATTCTGCGTATTGTGGCACAAATCTGAAACAGATAATTGTCGGACAGTGCTTTATCGCTTTTGTCCTCACACACCCTTGTAACAAATTCGCACATGACTCTGTCCGTAATCTGACGCATCTCCATCTTTCCCATATAAGGAATGATATACTTTTTTAACATCTGGCTGTAGGCGGAACAGGTTCCTGCCTTCCAGCATACGGACTGCGACTGCATCCAGAGCTGTGCCGCTTCAGCCATTGTACATTTACAGGTTAAGACTTCGCACTCTTCCTGCCTGACCCGGTACATTTTGTCTTTCACTTCACGATAGCTCTTACCGTACAACGACTGATAATATCTTCCTTTTACAGCAGAGTATCTGCGGATTCTGCCCTCCCATCTTCCGTCCTTTCTCTTATAAATGTTTTCTCCTCTTTTCGGCATAAAGTGTCTCCTTCCTTCTGACAAATATTTTGACGGCTCTACGCCTATATTTTTTCAAATATGGATAGATTCGCCGCTTGGTTGTAACTTTATTCAGTATACAACATAATCTGAAATTGACTGAAACATATTATTTACTGTTGCTTTTTTATAAAGATGGTGATAAGATACAAGATGTCTTGGGGAAAATGACAAGATATTTGTTTTCATGAAATCAAACATTTTACGAAAGTTTTCATCCGGATTCATATCAAAAAGGGATTGCCACGTCAATCAGTAACGCAGCAACCCCCTGTCAGACTAAATGAAGGATTTAGCACATTATCTTTTTAGTTTCTCATAGAAGCGGACACGCCATCTTGAACATTTCCTCACAGAAATGATGGACAATCTGCGCCTGTTCCGTATCCGCCAGCTTGTAATACACTTCTTTTCCATCCCTTCTGCTGACTATCAGACCGCTTTTTCGCAATAATTTCAGATGATGCGATACCGCCGGATCGCTCATATTCATGGCAGCCGCGATATTGCTGACACATTCCTCGCAATGACACAACAGCCATAATATCCTCAGCCGCGTGCCGTCGCTGATTTGTTTAAATATCTCCGCCACCTGTACGCATTCTTCTGCTTTCGGCAGCTTTGGCAGAACTTTCTCAAGCTCTTTACTATGATGATGTGGTAATTTTATGTCAACCATTTACATTTTTCCCTTCTTTGTAATCACTGCCAAGGCACAGGGCATCCTTCCGTCAATCAAGTAGTACTCAACGTTATCATATCCCCCATCTTTAAAAAATTTTTGATAGGAATCCATATCAAACTGCCGCTTAAAACGGACGCCCGCAAGCTCAAGCAGCCTGACGGCTAAACCATTCGTGCCGGCAGATAGATTGATATAAGTAGGGATAATGATTTTACCGCCTGCCTTACAGACTCTCTCCAGTTCTTTGACCGCCGCATAGGGTTCCTCTAACAGATGAATCACATTTCCGGCAACCACTTTGTCAAACCTGTTGTCACTGCATCTTAACTGCATGATGTCTGCACGTCTTATTTTAACATTATGATACTTCCTGCACTTTCTGGCAGTCTGCTTTAACATCCTCTCCGACAAATCCGTTGCGACCAGATATCTGCACCTCTTGACAATCTGGCTGCTGATTGCACCTGTCCCGCAGGCACATTCCAATACGATATCCTCATGCCCGATTTGGGCGGCTGTTTTTTCGCCGAGCGCCCGGTACACTTTTCCATTACATACTGTCTCAGCCAAATCATAGACTCCCGAAATTTTATCCCAGAACATACGTATCCTCCTCATGAAACCGCAGCGCCCTCGTGGCATTTAACACGGCGATAATCATCACGCCCACGTCTGCAAAAATCGCCCACCACATATTGAGCGTTCCGACGGCGCCTAATGCCAGACAGAGAAACTTAACCGCCAGAGCAAACACAATATTCTGGTGTACAATGCGGAGGGTCTTTCTGGAAATACCGATTGCAGTCGCAATTTTCTCCGGATTGTCATCCATCAGCACAATATCCGCCGCCTCAATCGCCGCATCCGCGCCGAGGGCTCCCATGGCAATCCCTAAGTCAACTCTGGAAAGCACCGGCGCATCGTTAATCCCGTCCCCGACAAAAGCAAGCTTCTCTCGTTTTCCTTTTTTCTCCAGCATCTTTTCCACTTCCGTCACTTTATCCGCCGGAAGCAGCTCGCTTTTCACCACATCCACACCGAGTTCCTCCGCCACGCTCTCGGCAACGTTTTTTGCATCTCCGGTTAACATAATAACCTGCTTTACACCTGCCGATTTCAGTCCGGCAACGGCTGCCTTGGCGTTTGGCTTCACCACGTCGGCTATCAGAATATAACCTGCATACTCTCCGTCAACCGTTACATGCACTTCCGTACCGGTCTTTTCCGGCTTCCTGCAGGCAATATTTAGCCGCTTCATCAATTTCACATTGCCAGCCGCAGTCTTTCTGCCGTCCACGGTCGCCGTCACCCCATGTCCGCCAATCTCTTCCACGTCGCTGATTTTCGACGCATCAATTTCTTTTCCGTATGCTTCTTTCAGACTCCTGCTAATCGGATGGTTGGAATAATTCTCCGTGTATGCCGCCAGCTTAAGCAGCTCATCCTTGGAAAATCCTTCCGCCGGCTCGATATCCGTCACCTCAAACACGCCCTTCGTCAAAGTTCCGGTCTTATCGCATACCACGTACGCCGTCTGCGAAAGTGCCTCCAGATAATTTGAGCCTTTGACAAGGATTCCTTTTGCGGAAGCCCCGCCGATCCCGCCAAAGAAACTTAAGGGAATGGAAATAACAAGCGCACATGGACAGCTGATAACGAGCGTCGTCAGCGCTCTGATAACCCACTGCGACCAGTTTGCAGGATTCCCTATAAAAAGATTGATTACCGGCGGCAGCACTGCCAGCGCCAGAGCGCCGATACAGACTGCCGGTGTATAATATCTGGCAAACCTTGTAATGAAATTCTCGGATTTGGATTTCTTCATGCTGGAGTTTTCCACTAAATCAAGTATCTTGGACACCGTGGATTCCCCGAACTCCTTGCTTGTTCTGATGCGCAGCACACCGGACATGTTCACGCATCCGCTGATGACTTCGTCGCCCACCGCTGTCTCTCTGGGAAGGCTCTCGCCTGTCAGCGCACTCGTATTTAAAGATGAGGTTCCTTCTACCACAACGCCATCAATCGGTATCTTCTCACCCGGCTGCACGACGATGACAGTCCCCACCGCAACCTCGTCAGGGTCAACCTGCACCAGTTCCCCGTCCTGTTCCACATTGGCATAATCAGGACGGATATCCATCAGCGCGGTAATATTCTTACGGCTCTTCCCTACAGCGTAACTCTGAAAGAGCTCTCCGATCTGATAAAAGAGCATGACCGCCGTTCCTTCCAGATACTCTCCAAGGGCAATCGCGCCCACTGTGGCAACCGCCATCAGAAAATTCTCGTCAAACACCTCTCCATGTATAATTCCCAGCACGGCTTTTTTTAAAATGTCATATCCGATAATCAGATACGGCACCATAAATAACGCCAGTCTGACATACGGATTTTCCACCGGAATAAATTGCAGTCCAATCACCAACACCGCCGATATGATAATACGGACCAAAACCTTCTTCTGCTTTTTCGTCATAATGTATCTCCTCCCTTGTCACCAATATGATTATCCTTACCGCTATCGGTCGCACCCGATGTTTCATGCGATGCGACCTTTGCGGATTCTGTTGTATCAACTAAAAATGCATTGATTTGTTATATGAACATTTAAACACTTATTTAATTATTTGTCAATATTTTTTTGCACATAAAATTCAGCACATAAAGTTCGGGCATAGAAGTTCAGACCCCATGTCAACTATACCATTACGCAGCGTCTGATAGGATGATGTTGGGGTCAAAATGAACTTTTACAAAATACTACTGGCAGATTGCACAAAATATTCGCAAATATGTTGTGCAATCTGCCATCTTAAGTTTACCAAAAGCTTATTTTGACCCCAGCATCATCCTGCGTCCTATGTGTTTTTTGCAGGCTTTACTCCGGAATCCGCAGCACCTGCCCTATGCGCAGCGCGTTGCTCGTCAGTCCGTTCAGATTTTTTATCGCATCTACGGTCGTGCCGAACCGGTTTGCAAGCAGCCACAACGTATCACCGGGACGAACCGTATACAAAAAATACTGTGAATCCTGTGATACCGGTATCCGGAGTATCTGCCCGATGCTTAAATTATCGCTTGTCAATCCGTTTGCCTGCTTAATCGCTTCTACCGTCGTACCGTAACGTTTTGCCAGAAGCCACAGCGTATCGCCCGAACGGACGGTATGCACAATGATATTTCCCGGATTAGGGAGCGGGTTGGGCGATGGATTCGGATTTACCGGCGGTACATTCTGCCCGATTCCCTGATAAGTCCTATACAGCGAATTCCATGTGGAAGCCCCGACCACTCCATCGTCGTCAAGCCCCATCCGCCTCTGGTATGCAATCACTGCCTGCCTTGTGGCATTCCCAAAAATACCGTCCTGTCCCGGCGCCGGAATCTCCGGATAATATTCTGCTATGACATCTAACAGATATTGCAATGTAATCACATCCTGTCCGCGCGAACCCTGTCTGAGTACGGCTGAGGGAGGTACTGTCCCGATACCAAGCGTAGTGCCTTCACTATTTAATTCCGCCAGTCTGGTCACCGCCGTATACAGACTGGAAATCTTATACCATGTGGCTTTTCCTACAATACCGTCCGTCGCCAGATTAAAAATACTCTGGAACTTCGTCACCGCCGCCTTCGTACTGTTCCCAAATACGCCGGTTTCATCGGTAATCACCGGAATCGCCGGATAGTTTCTTCTGATTCTGTTTAAATATGTCTGTATTGTCTCCACATCCAGCCCCGTACTGCCCGCCTTAAGCGGCGTTCCCGGATAGGAAGTCACCACGTTGCTGACCGCATTCGTCTCCGCAATCTCTATATCATCCGGATAGTAATAGCGCAGAATCCTAATTGGGGTATACCCCTGATTTGCCAGCGTGACCGTCCCCCACTGCGATAATCCTGCGCAGGACGCCGTCGTTCCATTACAAAAAGACGTAAAATAAGGCGCATTCTGTCCCTGCCGGCGGACATACTCGTTAAAAATCTGATCCACAATCCTGCTGACAGACTCATAAATCGGTCTTCCGTAGACAAAATACTGGTCATACGCCGTACTGTTCGTGATATCGAAATGATATCCCCTTGACCTGTACCATTCCGTATATACCCGGTTTAATGCAAACGTAATGATTGCGTAGATATTTGCCCTAAGAGCGGCTTCCGGCCATGTCGGATAGATTTCACTGCTGGCAACGTTTTTCACATAATCCAGAAAAGAGACCTGCACATTTGACGCCGAAGAATCCGGCGTTCCAAGATGAACCGTAATAGGATTCGGGATTACCACCTGCCGCAGCACAAAAGGGGACCCCATATTTCCTCTTGTTCCTTCCTGCTGGCGTTCTCCTCCCATCGCCACTGCCGGGGCGCCCACCATAATCTCCGACTGTTCCCTGCTTCGCTGATTCTCCTGCATGGGAACAAGCGAAAGCGGAAGGACTGCAAGCTCTCCGTCAAAGATTGGTATATCCTTGACATACAGCTCGTTAAATCCCTCCGCCTGTGCAAGTACATGATAAGTTACATACGGCGTCCCTGCAAAATTTTCATCCTGCGAATAACTCTTGTCCACAGTCTCCAAGGATACGCTTCTCGTCTCTCCGTTTTCATCTGTCGTCAACTCATAGACGCGATTCTGTTCATCATCCAGCACACTGATTTGTACGCCGCTTAAGGGCAGCGCATCATGTGCCGTTCTTGCCTGCATCATCAGATAACCGATTGCCATAATCCATTCTCCTTCATAACCATATTCATATCATAAATCAACAGATTGATATGCTATAAAGTATGAAGTGCCACGGCTATCAGTGACACATTTTCTATTTATTTCAAACAATTGCTACCATCTTTTCGCATTACATTTATCTGATGTTTTTTACTTTCTGCATGAGTGCCTCCCGCAAAATCTGTGAAAAATTTAATTCCAGCTTCTCTGCCTCTTCATTCAGCCACTCCGGCAAAGTTACATTTTTTCTCACAGATTTGTTATGATACATCTTTCTATATTCTAGTGTATCACATCTGATATAATTGACAAATTCATTAGAATCAATAGGAATTGAATTGAGATTGGACGCAACTGGTATTTCCTTTCCCTCTGCTTCATATTCATAAAGTACTAAAGCAAGTGCATCCTCAGCCATCTCAATCGCATGCTCAATGTCATCACCACAGGTATAACAACCTTCTAAATCTCTGAATGTAACCGAATACTTTCCGTCTTCTTCCTCTGTAAACACTGCAGGATATACATACTTACTCATCTAATAACCTCCTCGATAACAGGTCTTCATATATGAAAGAAATCTACCGGGTTCTAAAACCCAGCATCTTTCTTTATGTTCTCATATGTTCCTTTCGGAACATCTTGTGATAAATGTCTTGGTACTGAAAATTGCTTTCCTGTTTTTTCGCTGTACCATATGTCATGGCTTTTACCATTTCTTTTTAAATAACATCCATTCTTTTTTAATATTTTGATTAATTCAGATACTTTCAAACATAGCACATCCCCTTTCTCTATGCGTATTAATGCACATATTTTAATTGTATTATATACGTACTAATACGCATTGT
>CANOEC010000047.1 GCA_947564735.1 uncultured Lachnospiraceae bacterium
AAGGGGCTGGTTTTCAGCATGATTTGTGCGAATTATTTTTTCCTTTCAAAGCTGCGCCATCAATCCCGAAACAATAACGATCGCCTCTGCCATCCTGCCGCTTATATCCGCATTAGATACATTCACGCTGCATCGGTAGATACCCGGCTCAAATACTGTAAGACCGGGACCCGTTCCAAGTACATTGCCCCGTACATCCGTCCAGACCAGCCTTTCTTTGCTAAGCCACGTCAACCTGTCAAAGCCTTCTCCTTTTTCAAGCACGGCTTCCAGATGAATCCGCCCCCATATCGTCTCCGTATCCGGCTGTTGTTCCGTATTCGTCTGCTCCGCTTCCGGTTGCTGTGCTTCCGGCTGCTGTTCCTCCATTTGTTTCTTCACCGGCTGCATTCCGCTTGTGTCTGCTTCTTTAATTGCGAGGCGGGCGTACAGCATGTTCTCCCGTCCGCACGCGATATCATGACGCCACTCCGTCTGGCTGATGACTTCTTCATAACTGCACATTCCCGGCGACTCATATGTGCCGCCATGGGATGAGCAGGAATAAAAGCCGCCATGCCACGAACCGCCGTCCGGCTCATTGCCGTTCGGAATCCATACCGCCTGCATATACTCAAGCGGACGTACACACCGGTCCACCACACTGCTTGTCACGGAATAATTGTGATAGCAGCCGGAAGTACCTTCCCTGTTCTCCGCACTCCCGACATGGACATGCCGGATTTCCATTCCACTCCCACGTACCCCGTAAATCGGTCGGAACTGCTCCAGCACTTGTCCCTCACCGCCGTCCTTATACCCCTGCCGATATGCTCTGTCGTTATCCGCTCCGTTGCCTAAAAGGAGTCTGCCGTCAACCCATGCGGCTTTCCCCGCAGACAGATTATCCTCCACAGCCGCCGCATAGCAGTCCGTCCGCTCCTCCACACCCTCTATCTGCAATGCGGTCTCCGGATGTAATACTGCCAGTCCTTCCGGTACGCCCTGCGACTCTCCTGCCGCACGCGTTATTATCGCCCAGCTCAGTCCGCTGCTATCAATCTCCTCCGCTCCCACATCAGGGTTCCTGTCATAAGTATATTCCCCGGACTGTAGTCTGAATCTGGTGCCAAGACGAACCAATGCGTCCGCTGCCGCTGACTTTTTAGAAGAAATATAGGCATCTATCTCCCATAAATCTTTCGCATCTATGACGGCATATTCATACTGTACCCTGCCACTGCTGCGAACACGCCCCACCCCAGGAGCAGTCCCGGTTCCTTCCGGCGCGTTATCCTGCGATGACGCCTGTACCGTACATGCCGTGCCTCCATACATTCCGGGTACTGCCGCCGCAGCAAGGAAGCATGCCAGCATACAGATTGCTCCCGACACAATCTTCTTCGTCCTACATTTTGTTCTTCTATCATTATTGATTTCACTCACGTTAATAACCATGCCCTTTCTCAATCTATTGCCTTTGCTTCGCACGATAACCGATCCACCTGCCTTCCCCGTCATATACCGCCTCATAATCCGTGCATCCACTGCCCTCCAGCCAGCCCCGTATATAATGCTCGGTCAAATCATAATTATTTCCCCGCAACAGACTGCCGTCCGACCACGCCGACCTGCCCAGCGTCAGATTATCGGAATTTGCCAGCACGTAGGTCTCTCCGTATCCGTCCGGCAGCGTCTGAGACTCCGCCAGCGCCCGAATCAGCAAATCAAACGCGGCTTCCTGCATTTCATCTTCCGTCTGTATTTTGAGAGCGGGCGCCTCCACTGCCGGGTCTCTTGTATAAGAATACCCCTCCTTTGACCGTATAAGTTTCGTTCCGATGCCGCTAAGCACTTCTGACAAGCCCCTTTTGCCCTCAGCGGCATATTGAAAAAGCCTGTCAATATCCCCCGCGTCCAATATAATCTGCTGTCCGCCGCTATCCTGATAGCGGATAACGCCTCTGCTGCGAAACTGTCCCTCCTCACCGGCTGCCGCCGTCGTCTTGACCCACGGCAGCGCAAGACATGCCATGACGGTACAAACTGCAATTATCATTCTTCTATTCATCGTCTCCTCCTGTTTATCCTTACTCATTCTGTATATGGTTCCAGATAAAGTGTATTTTCCCCTGCATCATATCGGTATCTGAGCGTCTGTACAGCCAGTTTCCCGATACGGTTTTCAACAGTCTTAAGTTGTCCGAGCAGCGTGTCAAACTGATTGTTTACCTCCGCCATATTCTGGTTCAATACTGTGCGCAGCGTCTGCTCCAATGTACCGATGCCCTCCCACAGCTTGACATCTTCCTGCTCCAATGCCGTAATCTTGGCATACAAATTCGTAATGTCCGTCTGCACCTGTTTCATGTCGCCCTGAATCTCCAGAATCTGCTGTTGAACCATCGGGAGCTTCTCTTTATCTAAAATCTGTACGATGTCCGTCAAATCATGTAATTTCGTCTGTGTCTCTTTCAAATTCTGTACAATCGATTTGACCTCCGTCCGGATGACTTCCATCTGTCCCCGCAGCTTATCATCATCTTCTTGATACCGTTCCATCGTCTCCGTCAGATTCTGCTCTACCTGCGTCATGGCGGCAAGCAGTTCCTCCACCTGCCCGTTCAGATACTCTATACTGGTCAGATAATCTTCGCCAACCGTCTCCTGTTCCTCTGCAGACGCCATATATTCCGGCGCCTTTTCCTCATGCTCTTCTGCCTTCAGCATCTGCTCCTGCTCCCAGCGGGCTTTTGCTTCCTTCTCCTTCTCCCTTTCCCCGACGGCGTGTCTCCACAGAATTAACAGCAGTATCACGATAACCACTACGGCAACCGCCCCGATAATCACAACTGCGAGTCTATCCTCCCGCCTGTCCGGGTCATTTCTTCTCTCGTTCAAATAATCTGACACTTTTGTCATAAATTCACGCATAAAATGATTTGTCCTCTCTTTCTTGATGGTTAATCTCAACTTTTGGAAATCAACGGCGATTCGCCATAGAACCGTGTCGTACGATACACGGAATAAAGTATACTTTAAAATGAATCCAAAGATTGTATAGTTAAGATATCAAACTCTTCCCCATTTTACAATATCGGAAAAATGCACAAATTTTTTGAAAGAAAAAGCCGGAATACATCTTAACCTGCGATGTATTCTGGCTCTCACCCTCACAAACGGTATTCCGTCAATATGTTAAAATTTCATAACCGTCTTCCGTCACCGCCAAAGTCACTTCCCACTGTGCAGACGGCTTCCCATCATCAGTATAAACGGTCCAGCCGTCCTTATCATCAATATAAATATCGGCTTTTCCCATATTCACCATCGGTTCTATGGTGAATACCATACCCGGAACCATAAGCATCTCCGTCCCCTTACTCGTCACATAACTGACAAAAGGCTCCTCATGAAATTCCAGTCCCACACCATGACCGCCAATCTCACGCACTATGGAATAACCGTTCGCCTTGGCATGGTCATTGATTGCCTGCGCCATATCCCCCAGAAAGTTCCAAGGCTTCACCTGCCTAAGTCCGACGTCGATACACTCGCGTGCCACCCGCACCAATTTCTGCGTCTCCGGCGCCACATCGCCCAGCATGAACATGCGCGAGGAATCGGAAAAATATCCTTTGTAGATGGTAGACACATCCACGTTGACAATATCGCCGTCCTGCAAAAGACGTTCTTCGCAGGGAATCCCGTGACATACCACTTCATTGATGGAGGTACAGACACTCTTCGGAAACCCCTCGTACCCAAGGGGCGCCGGAATACCGCCCATCTCTTTCGTCATATCATACACCAGACGGTCAATTGCCTCCGTACTCATGCCGATATGAATCTGTTTCTCTATCTCATCCAGAATCGCAATGTTTAACTTGCTGCTCTCTCTGATTCCCTCAATCTGTTCCGGTGTCTTTAAGAGATCGTGATGCGGCACGATATGTCCCTGCAACGCATAATGTTCTATCTTTTCATCAAACGCCATATGGCACGCTTTATATTTTCTGCCGCTGCCGCACCAGCAGGGGTCGTTTCTTCCAAGCTTCTTCATTGTCGTATCTGCCTTTCCGCCTGTCCGCGGTTGATATATGCCGTGACAAACACCGCCGGACTGTTCCAGTAAATCGTAATCTCATTCAGAGAATAACATGCCGCATGATCCACATAACATTTCATAGGCGGCGTACCCACCGGAATCCGCTCTTTGCCAACCTCGTCGCAGGGCGTCTTAAAAGGACCGCCGCTGACCCATCCCGGCATGGGAAGTTCAATGCCGTCACATTCCGTCGGTCGGTTGTGCGGGTGCCTATACGCATGTTCCCCATGCCCCGTCACATAACTGTAATCCACTGCGTTCACACCCAGCAGATAATCCATCTGCGCCAGCGCAATCTGTTCGTAGACCGCCCCCTTCTCATCGGATGCCCCGCCATCGCATGCACTGCCGCCACATGCAGGATTGTCCACGGTGTTTTTCGCCACATCCTGCTCCGTGATAAGCGTTGCCAGAATTAACAGCATCGCCCTGTTCAACACGACCATATTGCTGCCCCAGACATAATCCTCCGGCTCCATCGCCACGCCGTATCTGGACTTCTTTGCTACCGCCGTCAGCCTGTCCGCCTCCGCAAGCACTGCCTGTCTGAGATTCTTAACGCTTTCCTCAGATGCCCGATGCGCCCTATCCGTCAGAACTGCTAACGCCGCAAACCCCGATACATCTGTCCAGCCAAAATCCGTCTTCGTCAGATTTTCTGCAAGAAGCAGGGTCAATTGTTCTTGATATTTCGCCTCCCCTGTGGTGACAAGCATCTCCGCCGCTGCCCACAGCCGCTCGTCACGGTCACAGACATCATCGTACTCACCCGTATTACAGCTCTCCGGATTCTGAAAGCCCACATATCCGGGATGTTTCTCCAGCCAGCCATACGCCTTCCGCGCCGCCTCTAACAGCCTGTCGGCAAACTGTACGTCAAACTGCCTGTACACTCTGGATGCAAGCGCCATCGACGCCGCATAATCAGCCGTTGCCATCGACGAAACCGGAAAAAGATAGAACTGCGCCTTATCTTCCTGCGGCATAATGAAATCCGCATGACGCTCGGATGTCAGTTTATGGTAGGCACCGCCTTCCTCATCCTGCATCTTGAGCATCCATTCCAGTTCATATCTGCACTCATTTAACACATCCGGTACGCCGTTACCCGATTCCGGTATCCCAAGAGCATCTTCAAAGCTTTCGGGAAACAATTGATACGCATAGAGCAAATGTCCCACAGCCACAGCCGCCGGAGAAATATATCTGCCGTAATCACCCGCATCATGCCAGCCGCCCTTCACTTCCTTCCTCACGCTCCTGTCTTCCCACAAAACAGCATCATCCATATGACAGCACGGATGCGTATACGCTCCGGCATATTCTGCGGTCAATTCGCAACCGCAGCGCTGATAGTACAACGCCTTTGTCAAATCCTTCTGTAACGCGCGATAAACATCCGTCCCCACACGGAACCGGTGCGACGTCTCGCCTATCTCATTTTTCACATAATAGGTTCCTTCTTGTTCCAACCCGCTAAAATCCAAAACATACACATGATCGCCGGAAGCAGCATCGACGCCCATATCCAGCGCCTCTCCCTCCATGACCACCTGTCCTTTCTGCTCCATACCGTCCACTGTTCCGCCATTTGTTCCGTTCGCCACTTCAAATACCTGACAATGTCCGCCTGCGGTCATCACCGCCCTCTTTGTTCCTTTCGGCAGATACCCTGTCTGATTACAATAAACCGCCATACTAATTCACCATGCCCTTTCCCTGCCTGCGAATTTGAGCTGCAGGCACAATCCAGCCGACTCATGCGTCGAATTGTTATCCTCATTTTAATAATAGTACTCCTTGTTCGGGGTCTTTGCAAGTCATACGGGGCTGTCTCTCCCCATTCCGGCTGTCCGTTTTTGTCCTTCCTGCCAATACGAACAATATGCGAATTGATTCCCGCAAATTTTCCTTCTGACACTTATTTTTCATTATCAGCATAGAAACGATTTAATGTTTCGTTAATTTTACACCCAATTTCACCGTAATTTTATTTGTATGGTTTAATTTCATTCCTTTTACTGGAAATTTATCCTAGAATCAAGGTGAGAACTGTAGTATAACTACAGTTTCGGAATTATTCACATATCATACTATCCAATAAAAAAACAGATAAATACCGGAGAAAAATATGGAATTTGGGGAATTACTCGCGACTCTGCGCAAAGAACGAGGTGTGCTGCAAAAGGAAGTGGCGGCTTATCTGAACGTAACCGTGGCAACCATTTCCAATTACGAAAAGGGCGTACATTTGCCCGACCTCGAAACTTTAATCCTGCTGGCAGACTTTTTTGACGTCTCTACGGATTATTTATTACAGCGAACAAACTACAAATCGAGTATAAGTATGCTGAACAAACAAATTGCACCGGACTTTACGATTTGTGACCTGCTGAACACTGTCTTGGAACTGGACGACCGCAATACGCAGTCGCTCATGGATTATTATGAATTATTGGTGTTGCGCAATAGCATCAAGCACGCCAAATAGAAAGTACATAAGGATTCCTTGGCAGGCGAAAAAAGGTTTATCAACTTCTTGATCGGGTGAAAAGAAGGGGGTGTTTGAAACCGCTATGGATTGATACCCCTTTTTTGGCATGTTTATTTTTGGGGTGGTTATGGTTATTGTAGGTGCTGAATGTTTGTTGGTTAAATGGGGATACGGGAGGTTGGGTTTGGGGATGGGGCTCATGGGGCAATGGGTATCATGAGCAATGGGGATTATGGGGAGGGTGGATATATTAAGTGTACTGGATGTAATGGACATGCCGAGGATATGGGGTAGGACGAATGGGGATGGATAATTGGATTGGGGAGATGTGCTGGGGGTATTGGGTTTGACAGAGGTGTTGGACATATTGGATTGGGCGGACGCCCGTGACATCGTGTAGTTGTCCTAAGGGTGCGCTTGCGCTCAGCTCCAAACGCAACGGTACTAGGTTCGTGATTTACTTGCAAAGGATTTGCAAGTAAATCATAACCTTACCAAGTGCCGGCGTTTTCCAATGACCCTTAGGACAACTACACAATATCAAGGGCTGTGGATCGGCACAATTTGCTTAGCTTTATGTTGTGATATGTAATATTTGAATTTTAGTGTTTTAGTATTATTGATTAGTATCTATTAATAGTGGGGAGAATGTTACTCCGTTGGTTCTGTCGGCTCTGTTTCCTCGTCCTTGCTTGTAACAATAACTGCCGCCTCAATATGCAAGTCTTCCGTTTCACTCGGGTTGGTGATATAGAAGTAATGTCGTGCCTTTTGTTCCACTGTATACTGTGCAGCTGCCGCACCGGTAGCTTTAGCATAATGCATAATATCTTTACCGTCTTTGATTCCTAGTTCATATTCAATATCATCTGGCGTCGCCACCACAAGCACCGACATCGTATCACCCTTCTCAACTTTGAACCCAGAAGTCATATAGGTCCACCCCGGCTCAATCGTCCAAGTAATACCGCGAGTTTCCCTACCCGGTCCTACAACTACCTCATCATCTGTTATAAGAACCTTGTTCGGATCCAAATTATCATACTTCGCCGTCAAAATCACTGTATTACTGCCTAAACTTGCATTAACATCCAAACCGGCAGCATCGCCCAAATCTGCATTTTCTTCCAGACATTCATCTGGACTCACCGCTCCCATTTTGGTTTCTTCCTTAACACTCGTATCCTCCGCCAAGCCTTGATACACTTTCGCTACCCCATTGCCCGCCGCGAGCGCTGAGGCACTACTACCCAGCAGGAAACATGCCGCCACCACAAGCGCGGCCCCTTTCTTCATCCCACCTTGCTTATGATAATCTAACATATACTTTACCCGCCTTTCGTAATCTGATTTTCTGTCCGCCAATGCGAACAAACGATACCGTTCTTTCTTGCCGTCCGTTAAGAGCAATCTCAAAATAGTTTGAAAATACTCGTCACGCGTAAATGTTACTTTTCCCTTTTTACATGCCTCTTTGTCACAACATTCTTCACACAGTAAATCCAACTGTTCCATCAGTAGTCGCGCTGACAGATTACAAACATGCAACAAAGCTGCGATACTTCCAATCGCTTTCAGATACATATCGCGATTTAAATAATGACACAATTCATGGTAAAAGATGACTTGCGCTTCTTCCTCCGTATAGCGTAGCAATGGCAGCATCACCACAAATCCGTGATGGTAGGTAATACACGGCACATCTATGGAATCATTCCTGCACAACGATACCTTACCGCTTATACCAAGCTCATTGCTAATCTTATCAAACACTTTGGAAACAGCTTCATCTTCCTCGGGAATGTTGCCTCTGCATATCATCATCCACCTGCAGCGGCGGTACAGCCTGTACGACAACAGCCCAAGAAACACCCCGACCCATATACACGCAAGCGCCGCATTGATTCTCCGTAGCATCGGCGTGGTGTAAAACAAATTGATTGCACTTTCCATTTCGACTGCATGGATTCGTTTGTCCAGATAAAACGCCAAGTAAACAAACGGTACAAGATATGCAAATAATACAGCATACATTGAAAACCGCCGGACTCTGATATCTCGTCCAATCGGCGTCAGCTTTAACAACTCGCCCAGCAGAAAGAATATTGTCCCCGTAATATCCGTCAGCAACAGTGCAATAAATAAATTACTCAGCCAGTCCATCGATCATTTTTTGTATCCTTTCAACCTCATCCTGTCGTAATGGTCTTTTCTGCGATAATGCGCAGAGGAACTCGTCTGCATTGTTGTGATTCCAGAAGTCCACGTAATCCTCCGTCAACTGTCCTTTGTACTCCTCAAGAGGGATTAATATCTGATAATAAAATACTCGTCCCATACGATAATGTCTCAGATATCCCTTCTTCACCAAACGCGCCAGAAAAGTAGATACCGTCTGCGGCTTCCATTCCTTATGGTATTTATCATTTACTCTCTGCAATACTTCCATAAGGCTGAGCTCTTCTTCAGCGTCCCAAACTGTCTTCATGACCAGTTGCTCACAATCTGTTAAATTTTCAAGTGTCATATTCTGCCTCCTGTACTTACTACAATTAGCATTGTAGTAATAATATTAAAAATAGTATCATAATTCAATACTATTTTATTATTCGTAGAATATCAAGCAAAATTTGACTAAAAAATCTCCGAAAATAAACGTATTGTGTAGTTATACCGACATAATTCGATAAATTTTACAGACAAATAATAAAGCATATTGCATATTTTTCGCAAAACCTGTAAAATGCTTTATTGTCACTGCAATAAATAAATTTTATAGTATGTTTATATACTACGTTGATTATTTATTCTTTTCAACGTCCGTTTATATTGTTCACTCCGTTTCGTTGTGTGCGGATGGACAATGGTCGTGCTAAAACAAAGAGAGGAAGAAACCGCTATGCAGCCCACAGCGAAGACCAAAAAACATTTTCTGCATAATCTGATTGGCGACAAGGCTTTTTACAAAATGGTTCTTGCCATCGCCGTTCCAATCATGGTACAAAATGGCATCACCAATTTCGTGAGCCTGCTCGACAACATCATGATTGGGCGCATCGGCACGGAACCGATGTCGGGCGTTGCCATTGTCAATCAACTCATCTTCGTATATAATCTGTGCCTATTCGGCGGCGTATCGGGCGCCGGTATTTTTACAGCGCAGTATTTTGGTCAGAAGAATGATGAAGGAGTCAGACAGACGGTTCGTTTCAAGCTATGGATTGTCGCGCTTATCACTCTATTTACCACAGTTTTGTTTCTGACTGCAGGCTCTACGCTCATTGAATTGTATCTTCAAGGCGAGGGAACAGCAGAAAGCATTGCCGCAACACTCCATTATGGACAGCAGTATCTGCTGATTATGCTGCTCGGACTGCCGCCTTTCATGATGGTGCAGGTTTATTCCAGCACGCTGCGCGAATGCGGGCAGACAATACTGCCCATGAAAGCAGGCGTGATTGCGGTATTTGTAAATCTGATTCTGAACTATATATTAATTTATGGTAAATTCGGCGTCCCCGCGCTGGGTGTGCAGGGCGCAGCACTTGCCACAATTGTCTCCCGTTATACGGAAGCGGCTATCGTACTGATTCACACCCACAAGCATAAGGAACAGAGTCCCTTTGTGCATGGTTTGTATTCCACATTAAAGGTTCCTGCTTCCCTTGCTAAGAAAATCTTTATCAAGGGTACGCCTCTGCTCCTCAACGAAACATTGTGGGCTGCCGGCATGGCAATGCTTACGCAATGCTATTCCGTGCGCGGTTTAAACGTCATTGCGGCGCAAAATATCTCCAGCACAATCAACAACGTATTTAATATTGTATTTATTGCGCTGGGCGATTCTGTCGCAATCATTGTCGGACAACTTCTCGGCGCCGGCAAAATGGCGGAGGCGAAAGACACCGACAATAAGATGATTGCCTTTTCCGTCTTCTGCTGCACATGTATCGCCGCACTGATGTTTCTCCTGTCGCCGCTGTTTCCCATGCTCTACAATACGGATGACGGCGTGCGCCAGCTTGCAAAATATTTTATCATGGTCTCCGCCATTTTTATGCCCCAGAATGCATTTCTTCACGCGTCCTATTTCACACTGCGTTCCGGCGGTAAAACGATTGTCACCTTCTTATTCGACAGCGTGTTCATTTGGTGCGTCAGTGTGACAATTGCCTTCACACTAAGCCGTTTTACATCGCTTCCGGTAGTAGCCGTCTTCATACTTGTGCAGGCTGGTGATATCATCAAATGTATCATCGGGTTCGTTTTGGTGAAGAAGGGTGTCTGGATGCAGAATATTGTGGCGTAAACTATGATTACAAAGTGAACTGTAAATGTAGAGCGGATTATGGAAACTGAATTATGAATATAGAAAAAGCATCCACGCCAAAGTGGATGCTTCCAGTTTATTGAAATGTCCTAGCGTTCATCATTCATCTGCTGTTTCAGCTCTTCAATCTGCGTTATGTCCAGACCGCAGAGAAACGCAATCTCTTCACAGGACATCTTTCCGGTATTGAGCATACGCTTTGCAGTTTCAGTTTTCCCTGCTTGCAGTCCTTCTTGAAGTCCTGCTTGATGTCCCTTTAGTCTTGCCTCATATATTTCACTCTCAATATAACTTCTTGTAATTTCTTCCTGATCAAGCAACAGTGTCATGATATTTGCAACCTCCTTTTCGCGGCCAGTCAGATATTCTTTCAATACGTTTTTGTCTTTGCAGATGCGGATAGTCTCCGAAATGGCTTTTTGCGACCTGCCATACAGGGCAACTTGCTCGTTACAGATTTTTGTAAACATAATATACTGATTGATGATGTCACCATCTTCACCGTCATAGATAATTTTGACTTTCATATCCATGCAGCATTCCATTCCATCAAAAAATTCCTGTGCCAAAGAAACTTCCGTCGGTCTTGCCTTCCTATCTCCGGTATAAATCACATAAACTTCCGGTCTGGGCATCTGTACCATTTTGCTTTTGTAGTAATTCTGCCTCGTACGGATAAAATAATCATAATATGTCTGTGCCAGATAAAAAAAAGCCCGGACTATAATATTCATCGTCCAAGTAGACTGCGCCTCCACTAAAACCACAAGCTTACTGCCCACTGTAAATCCTAAGTCATTATAAATATTATCGGTTAAAACATTTTTGATTGTAATGTCTTCCAGCTCATCCTCTGTAACATCATTATCTTCCGGATGTAGCGCTTTATACAACTGTAACAGATATTTCTTGTCTTGAAACAAATTTGTGAAAACACTGTCTTTGATTGTATACTTCATAATATTATTCTGATTCTGTGCTTTATCACTTACAGAATCATATCTATTCTCCGTCAATGTTCTCTCCTATCTTTTTCTTCTGTTTCTTTATGCTTATCGTAGCACAAAAACTTTATTTTTTCAATAAAGTCCTCTTTTATGCTCCTATACAGCACTGTCATCTGACAGTGAAAAATATATCCACACTGAAGCCCAAAAATGGCGCAGTTAAAACTGCGCCATAAGATTTTGGACATTTTCCGTGATATTTCCTTTAAAAACCGCTGAACCGGCTACGATGACATTTGCTCCGGCATCTAGGACCACATTTACATTATCCTTTGTGATTCCGCCGTCCACTTGAATGTCTAGGTCCGTCCCCAGCTCGTCTGCCATCTGTCTTACCTGTCTGATACGCTCCGTGGACTCCGGTATGTACTTCTGCCCGCCAAAACCCGGCTCCACCGTCATCACAAGCAGCATATCAAGCTTGTTAAGATATCTTTTTACCACTTCCACCGGAGTCTGCGGCTTAATCGACATGCCAGCCTTACAGCCCAGACTATGAATCTGGTCAATCAGCTCATCGGCATCCTCCGCAGCTTCCAGATGAAACGTGATACTGTCGGCGCCAATCCGCGCAAACTCCTTCACGTAACGTTCCGGTCCTACAATCATCAAGTGCACATCAAATATGATATTGGTAATCCTGCGGATAGACTCCACAAGCGGCATCCCGAAGGAAATCGACGGCACAAATACTCCGTCCATTACATCGATATGCAGATATTCTGCACCCGCCTTCGCCGCTTCTGTAATCTGTTCTCCCAAAACGGAGAAGTCAGCGGCAAGTATAGAGGGCGACAAGATATTCTTTCTTTTCACATTATCAGACATATGTATGACCGTGCCTTTCTAAGTCAGCAGTCCGCCGCAAGCACCGAACGTTCATGACTTTATTTCACAAACTCTTTTACAGAACCATAGATTCCCTTACCGTCTAATCCGTATTTCTCTACCAGAGCATTTGCCGGACCGGATTCGCCGAATACATCCTGCATACCAATCTTGAGCACCGGCGTCGGGCAGTTCTGGGATAAGCAGTCACATACCGCACTGCCAAGACCGCCGATTACAGAGTGTTCTTCTGCCGTCACAACCTTGCCTGTCTTCTTAGCGGAAGCCAGTACCAGTTCCTCGTCAAGCGGTTTGATGGTATGAATGTTAATCACTTCCGCACTGATTCCGTCAGCCGCCAGCATGTCGGCTGCTTCCAGAGCAGATGCAACGGTAATACCGCTGGCAATGATGGTCACGTCTGTACCCTCGCGCAACAGTACGCCCTTACCAATCTCAAACTTATAATCCGGCGTATCATTGATTACCGGAACCGCTGCACGACCAAAGCGGAGGTATACAGGGCCTTCAAATTCAATGGCTGCTCTTACTGCCGCCTTTGCCTCTACATCGTCAGAAGGAACAATAACGGTCATGCCCGGAATCGTTCTCATAAGAGCTACGTCCTCATTACACTGATGGGTTGCGCCGTCCTCACCGACTGTAATACCGGCATGGGTCGCACCAATCTTTACATTCAGATGCGGATAACCGATAGAGTTACGAACCTGCTCAAAGTTACGTCCTGCCGCAAACATAGCGAAAGAGCTGATAAAAGGTATTTTGCCGCAGGTAGCAAGTCCTGCCGCGATACCTGTCATATTACATTCTGCAATACCGCAGTCGATATGACGCTCCGGATATGCCTTCTGGAACACACCTGTCTTCGTCGCCCCGGCAAGGTCAGCATCCAGCACAACCAGATTCGGGAAATCTGCACCACACTCGGCAAGTGCATTGCCATAGCTTTCACGAGTAGCAACTTTTTTTACATCTGCCATTAGTTTGCACCTCCTAATTCTGCACCAATCTTCTCCAGATCAGCCATTGCCGTCTTATATTCTTCATCATTCGGCGCTTTGCCATGCCAGCCGGCATTGTTCTCCATAAAGGATACGCCCTTGCCTTTCACTGTCTTACAGATGATTGCCGTAGGCATTCCTTTGGTCGCTCTCGCCTCCTTGAATGCAGCGTCAATCTGGTCAAAATCATTACCGTCAATATTGATTACATGGAAATTAAATGCCTCAAATTTCTTATCAATCGGATAAGGGGAACATACGTCGTCAATTTTACCGTCAATCTGTAATCCGTTATTGTCCACGATTACCACGAGATTATCCAGCTTACGATGTCCGGCAAACATAGATGCCTCCCATACCTGACCTTCCTGAATCTCACCGTCGCCAAGCAGCGTATAGGTTCTATAATCTTTACCGTCCATCTTTGCCGCCAGCGCCATACCTACCGCCGCAGAAATACCCTGTCCCAAAGAACCGGAAGACATATCCACACCGGGCGTCTCCTGCATACAAGGATGTCCCTGAAGGTAGGAACCAAGATGACGCAGTGTCGGAAGATCCTCTACCGGGAAGTATCCTCTGTTTGCAAGTACGGAATATAACCCCGGAGCCGTATGACCCTTCGATAACACGAAACGGTCTCTGTCCGCTTTCTTAGGGTCTTTCGGGTCGATATTCATCTCTTCAAAATAGAGATAGGTATAGATGTCCGCCGCGGATAATGACCCGCCCGGATGTCCCGCTTTCGCGCCATGCACAGCGGTTACAATCCCTTTACGAACTTCATTAGCTGTTTTCTGTAACTCTAATTTGTTCATCACTAACCTCCGTTTTTTATTTTGTGATTGTTATACTTATGCCTCACTTTTCAAATCTGAAAGGTATCAGCATTGATATTCTCATCATAGCACGATTCTTGCGAATCCTCTAGACGAATATTGCTGGTTTACACTATTTGCCCTGCCCATAATATGCGTTTGCACCATGTTTTCTGTAATAGTGCTTATCCTGCAGCTCCTGCGGCGCCGGCTGAATCCTTGCATTGATGGTCTCAGCGCGATAAGCCATCTTCGCCACTTCCTCCAAGACAACCGCATTATGTACTGCCTCATGAGCATCCTTGCCCCATGCAAACGGTCCGTGATTCTTGCAGAGCACCGCCGGAACCGCCATCGGATCCTTCTCCATTCTTCCAAACTCACTGACAATCAGAAGTCCTGTATTTTTCTCATATGCATCCGCTATCTCGTCCGCATTTAAGCATCTTAAGCAAGGAATTTCCCCATAGAAATAATCCGCATGGGTCGTCCCGTAACATGGAATGCTTCTGCCAGCCTGCGCCCAGCTTGTGGCATAAGAAGAATGTGTATGCACTACACCTCCGATTTCCGGATATGCCTTATATAATTCCACATGGGTAGCCGTGTCGGAGGATGGATTATACTTGCCTTCCACCTTATTGCCTTCCAAATCAACCAATACCATATCGTCGGGCGTCAGTTTATCGTAATCCACGCCGCTGGGTTTGATTGCAAAAATGCCGCTCTCCGCGTCAATTTCACTGACATTCCCCCATGTAAAAGTAACAAGTCCGTATTTCGGAAGAAGCATATTCGCTTCATAGACACGTTTCTTTAACTCCTCTAACATATTCTCAGTTCCTTTCTGCTTATTATTTCCCATCCCGGAAGAATGCACGCATCGCGGCATTCTTCCAGACATAACTTATATCTTTTCTACCGCCGCTCTCTCAATCGCAAGTCCTGCGCTGTAGAGCTTCATGAAGTCATTAAAGCCCTGTACATCGGACGCCTTCGGCTCCATTTTCTCACCCTTCTGTCCCGCAAATACCTTGCTGTTTAAGAAGTCTGCAAGGCTCTCGTCCGCACCTTTGTTCATCATGTAAGAAGCAAGAAGCGCAATGCCCCATGCGCCGCCTTCGCCTGCCGTCTCCATAACGCTGACCGGCGCGTCGATCGCCGCTGCCAGAATGCTCTGTCCAACGCCTTTGGTCTTGAAGAGTCCGCCATGTCCAAGAATCTCGTCTACCTGTACGCCCTCTTCTTTTAACAGAATATCAAGTCCGGTCTTCAAAGCGCCGAGCGAAGTAAATAAATGCACTCTCATGAAGTTTGCCAGATTAAACTTTGCATCCGGTGTACGTACAAACAAGGGACGTCCTTCGTTAAATCCTGTCACATGTTCACCCGAAAAATAGTTATAGGCAAGCAGACCGCCGCAGTCGTCATCGCCTTCTAATGCCTTACGGTAGAGATTGCCGTACAACTCGTTCATATCTACCTTCATACCCATCAACTCTGAATACTCTTTGAAAAGGTTCAGCCATGCATTTAAATCAGATGTACAGTTGTTACAGTGTACCATCGCTACCAGACTTCCATCGGGCGTCGTCACAAGGTCAATGGCATCATATACCTTGGACAGCTCTTTCTCCAATACGATCATACCAAACACGCTCGTTCCTGCAGATACGTTACCTGTACGCTGTGCCACACTGTTGGTTGCCGCCATGCCCGTTCCTGCATCGCCTTCCGGCGGGCAGAAAGGCACGCCAGCCTGCAATGTTCCGGTAGGGTCTAACAGCTTTGCGCCTTCTTCTGTAAGCGCTCCTGCCTGCTGTCCTGCCGTGTATACTGCGGGAAGTACGTCACGCAGCTTCCATGCAAATCCTTTGTCTGCCACCGCAGCGTCAAACTGGTCAAGCATTTTCTCGTTGAACTGTCCCGTTGCAATGTCAATCGGGAACATACCCGACGCCTCACCCACGCCTACAATCTTTTCACCCGTCAGCTTCCACTGGATATAACCTGCTAACGTAATAACAAATTTCAAATCCGCCACATGCTCTTCCCCGTTCAAAACTGCCTGATAGAGATGGGCAATCGTCCACCTCTGGGGAATATGGTAGTTGAATAATTCGGTCAGTTTATTAGACGCCTCTTCCGTTATCGTATTTCTCCATGTACGGAAAGGAACCATTAATTCGTCCTTTTCATTAAAAGCCATATAACCGTGCATCATCGCACTAAACCCAATCGCACCGATTTTTGTCAGCTTCTCACCGTACTGTGCCTGTACGTCCTGCACAAGCTTCTGATAGCAGTCCTGCAGCCCTGTCCAGATATCGTCCAGACTGTATGTCCAGATACCATTCTCCAACCGGTTCTCCCAGTCATGCGCCCCCGATGCAATCGGCTGGTTCGTCTCATCAACCAGAACTGCTTTGATTCTGGTTGAGCCAAACTCAATACCCAGCACTGCCTTGCCGCTTGCAATACATTCTTTTGCTCCCATTACCTTATACCTCCTTATTTGTCTATTACACCTCAGGACATGACTTGGATATACTTAGGCTGTGTCCTTTACAGCCTTAGTATATCTTCATGTCTTTTTCTAGCGAAATGCCGCCTCATTCCATCTCAATTCATTCTTAAAGTTGCGGATTGTCGTGTCCTTATCAATGACAACGCTCTCGATTCCCATAGCTGCAGCCCAGTCTACCATCTGGTCTACCTTCAAATCATAGGAGAATGCCGTATGATGAGCGCCGCCCGCGAGAATCCATGCCGTTGCACCCACTTCCAGATTCGGCTGCGGCGTCCAGAACGCCGTACCTACCGGCAACTTCGGCATAGGCTTCTCCACCTTCTTACAATCAACCGCATTGATGAGCAGTCTGAATCTCGTACCAAGGTCAACCAGTGAACATGCCACTGCCGGACCGGTCTTGGACGTAAATACAAGACGTGCAGGGTCTTCCCTGTTGCCCATGGACAACGGACATACTCTGATGCCAATCTCACCGTCCGCCACGGAAGGACATACTTCCAACATATGCGCCTGCAGAATGCCTTCTTTGCCCGGAACAAGATTGTAGGTGTAATCTTCCATCATGGACGTTCCCTTTGCATCCTTGATGTCAGCCGTCATCAGCTTCATCATACGCACCATAGCGGCAACCTTCCAGTCACCCTCCGCACCGAAGCCGTAACCCTTCTCCATCAGTCTTTGGATTGCGAGTCCCGGAAGCTGTTTTAATCCGCCCAGCATACCGAAATGTGTTACTACGGCATGATAATCGTTATCCGTCAGGAATTTTTCAATACCGATTTCCTGCTGTGCCTGCACTGCCACATGCTGTCTGAACTCAGCCGCATCGCGACCGTCGTCGATAATCTTATACTTACTGTAATATTCTTCTACGAGTGCATCCACGTCGCCCTGCGGAACCGCATTGACATAATCAACCAGATCGTTGACACAGTAATGGTCGATTTCCCAGCCAAACTTAATCTGCGCTTCTACTTTATCGCCTTCTGTTACGGCTACGTTATTCATATTGTCGCCGAAACGGCATACACGGATATGTGAGCACTCAATCACGCCAAGCGCCGTCCGCATCCAGCTTCCAAGCTGCTCCTGAACATCCGGATTCGCCCAGTGACCCACAATAATCTTTCTCTCGATACCCATACGGCTCACAATATGACCGTATTCCCTGTCGCCGTGCGCCGACTGGTTCTCGTTCATGAAATCCATATCTATCGTGTCGTAAGGAAGTTCTTCATTAAACTGCGTATGCAGATGACAGAGCGGCTTCTTAAATTCTTTTAAACCAAGTATCCACATCTTGGCAGGTGAAAACGTATGCATCCATGTAATCACTCCCGCGCAGTCCGGATCATTGTTGGCGTCATTAAAAGTCTGTCTGATAGATGCCTGACTAATCAGCGTAGGCTTTAACACGACTTCAAACGGTAATTTACCGGAAGCATTAAGCCCCTCAACAATCTTTGCAGAGTGATCAGCCACCTTCTTAAGACACTCGTCACCATACAAATCTTGCGACCCCGTACAAAACCAGAATTTGTAATTTTTTACTGCTTTCATTTTCTCTCCATTTCTGCGCTGCTTTCTGCGCATGACGAGTTTGTGGCAAGCAACGCGCAGACACAAATCTCGTGATTGAAAATTTTAATTTTCAATCTATGCCCTCCATAATATTTCTATATAATACCTACTAAAAATTTTATCACTTGTCCCTACCATTATGCAAGCAATATGTATTGAATTAATTAAATTATTTTATATTTTTGTATAATATCTCTTAATGGGCAGTTTTTGAAAAAACAGATGTCCGCTCAGCCAACTGCGCAATGGTCTCGGAAACCCTGTCAAGCGCATTGAGAATGTCCTGCATACTATCCGTAAGCGCCGTTGTATTGCCTACCACATCCGATATATTCTGCGCGCTGGCATGAACGTTGCTTGCAATGGTATCATTGGATTCCGCTACGGCGCCCATCAGATTGCCGAAGGCTTCCATGTCAGCCCTGATACCTCCCATCATCTGGTCTACCGCAATAGAATCCTGCAAATATTTCTCCCCGGTCTTTTCCAGTTCTTCATAGTCCGGCATGACATGATCATCGACAAAACGTACCATGCGTTTTGCATTTTCCGCCAGCTGCATAACAGCGGTAATCGCACCTTCCGAAATCGCCTGAATACCGTTTGCCGTCTGCTTCGCATTATCCGCCAGCACACGAATCTCATCCGCTACCACTACAAAGCCTTTTCCTGCTTCTCCCGCCCTTGCAGCCTCTATGGATGCGTTGAGCGCCAGCAGGTTCGTCTTGGAAGCAATACTCAGAATGGTATCCGTCAAACCGTTTATGTTCTCAATCTGGCGGCTGTCCTCAATCGATGTTTTAAGCGCCGCATCCAGCTGTCTGATAACGCTCTCCGCAGACTGTCTGTTATCCTGCGCTCTGCTTTGCAGTTCTTCCGCACGCTGCTTAATCTCCGCCGCATAGGCGGTACCTTCCACAGCCTTATTTATAATGTTATCCGCAGATTCCTCCGCGTTCTTTGTACTCTCATTGACACAGGAAGCTGTTGCCGATATCTCCTGCATGGTGGCTGCCAGCCCCTCCAGTGTATTGGAGGTTTCACCCGCATTCCGCGTAGTCAGCTCCGCCACATCATTCACTTTCTGCTGCTGCGCGTCTATCTCCTGTCCGCAGGCAATCACGCCGCCAATCATATCCTGCAGCATCTCCAGAAATTGATTGACGCCCCGTGCCAACACTGAAATCTCATCTTTTGTAGTGATGGCAACCCGCTTCTTAAGGTCTCCTTGACCCTGTTGTATATCTGCAATCATTTCTTCAATCTCCGCCGCCATCTTTTTAACGGGCACAACAATCAGCCTGTTTGAGATAATGATAACTACCACCGCCATGACTACTAACAAAACCGCTGCTGCTGTCACTGCGCTTTGTGACTTTAAGGCAGCGTCTTCCAGCTCTACTTCACCCGACGCCAGATTGATTTCCGAAGCCGACATCAGCCTGTCCATATTGAGCACGATGGAGTCATTCAGCATATACAGTTTGTTTGTAATGAGAAGATTCGCCGTCTCCTTGTCACCCGCACGGCTTGCTGCCAGAATCTCTTCCACCGCTGCATCATAATCACTCATCTTGCTCTCTACAACATCAAAGACAGCCTGTACATCTTCGCTTGCAATCAGTTCCTCATACTCTTTCATCTTCTGCCACAGTTCTACCCTCGTGGCTCTGATTTGATCCGCCTTTTTATCCATGATAGAAGCCAGCTTCGTATTCACATGGGCGTACATTGCCGTGTAGATCTGCAGATAGTTCTCATTAATTACATGTATTGTGTCGATTTCCTTCACTTCATGATCCATGAAGGTCTGGCTCCTATCCGATATATGCATAATGGTATTGGCAAGAATCGTCAATGCTGCCAATGCAACCGCCACCATCATAATCATTGCTATCCCAAATTTATAGGCTACTTTTTTCATAATTCCGTACTCCTTTTCCAGCGCCCAAATGACAAGAAAATCTGCTTCGCAGATTATCTTGGGAAGAACCTTCGCTTCTTCCACGTTTGGCGAAATTTCCTATTACAGAACAAAATGCCTTCGGCATTATGTTCGGAAGAATGCTTTGCATTCTTCCACATTTGTAGAAATTTCCTATGTTGTGAAAAAGAGACGCACATGACATGCACGTCTCTTATGTTTGTTTAAGCGCCTACATTTATGCCTTCTTGCTCTCCTTAATCTTAGACAGAATCGCCTGCAATACAATAAAGAAGCACAACAAGATTGCTGTCACAATGTTCGCCCAAGAGCTGACCAGCTTACCATGCGACTTAACGAGCGTCGAAATCGTACCGTTAATCAGAACACCGACTAAGGATCCACCCACATTGCCGACACCGCCGGTCAGGAGCGTGCCGCCGATAACGGCGGAGGAAATCGCATCCATCTCAAGTCCGGTTGCCTGTGTGGTCGTACCGCACATGGTATTTAAACAATAACAGATACCACCTACGGAAGCAAGGAAACTGGCAAGAACGTATGTCTTCATCTTTGTCTTGCGTACATCCAGCCCCATCAGAGTCGCAGACTGGCTGTTGCCGCCCACCGCATAGATGCTTCTTCCGAACTTTGTGTATTTCAACATTAAGAATATCAACAAAACAACAAGCAGTGCAATCACTACTGTGATTCTCACATAGGGAACCTGAAGGATACCCTTCTTATTCTCATAAGCGCCGATGTTAAAAGGAATGTTCAGCTTCATATTGGAAAGCTTTACAAAAAAAGCGTCCGATACAATACTCACCTGATCGGTACAGATGACCGCCGTCATACCTCTTGCAAAGAACATACCCGCCATTGTCACGATGAAGGGCTGGATATCCAGATACGCAATACAGAATCCCTGTACGATACCGAACACAACGCCAATCACCAGTACAAGCAGCATCAGCACCGGACTCTTCATGCCCCAATGCTCCATACCTACTGCCAGAAACATACAATCCATAGCTACTACAGAACCTACGGAAATATCAATACCGCCCGTCAGCATAACACATGTCATGCCTGCCGTGATACAAATCAGCCCCGCATTATTGATCAAAATATTCAGGAAAGTCTGTAAATGCGTAAATCCCTTGTCTGCATACACGATACAGCCCGCTGCATACATCACAACAAACAGGATGACGGTGATAAGTAATAAGATACTGTTGCCGTTCAACTTCTTCTTCATACTTGTTTACGCCTCCTTTGCAGCCGCTTTTTTAGCCGACAATTTCTTAAAGTATTCTCTTACGGGTTCCGCTTGAATAACCACAATCAGAATTACCACGATTGCTTTAAATACCGGCGCCTGTGCTGAAGATACTCCCAATGCATACAAAGTCGTCGTGATTGCCTGAATCGTGTATGCACCGATAATGGAGCCTGCCAGATTGAATTTACCGCCGCCAAGGCTGTTGCCGCCAAGCGCTACCGCCAAGATGGCATCCAATTCCATATTCAGACCGATATTATTCGTATCGGCAGAATAAATACGGGAAGTTGCCGTAATACCCGCGATACCTGCGCAAAGACCGCAGATTGCATAGCACATCAAAATAATCTTCGCAGAGTTAAATCCGGAAATCCTCGCCGCCTTTTTATTGATACCAACACTCTGCACAAACGTGCCGAGCGCTGTGAATTTCAGTAACAATGCCATAATCAGAACACAGATTGCCGCAATCAGAATCGGTGTGGGAAGGAAACCCACATAAGAGCCGAAAAACTGGAAGGAAGGTACACGCACATACACGATTGCACTGTTACACAGAAGCAATCCGATGGCACGTCCCGCCGACCACAGAATCAGCGTTGCAACCATTGGCTGAATGTTCAGGTACGCTACCAAGAAACCGTTAAATAAGCCGCAGACAACTGCAACCAAGATACCTGCGCCGATGCCGACCCAGAGGGGACGCGCATATTCGGAAACATTGGTCACACCATATCCTGCCAGAAGCATACAGCACATACCGCCCGACAAACTCATAACGGAACCAACCGAAATATCCGTTCCGGCGGAAGCCGATACAACAAGCGTCATACCAATTGCCAGAATCGCAACCTCGCTGCCACGGTTTAAAATATCAATCAGACGTCCGTACAAAATTGTGTTGCCGGAAGAAGTAACCTGCGTGCTGATGGAAAAGAATCCAAAAGGAGCATTTCCGCTCACTAAATCATAGATTACATTTACCAGCATAACAAGCAGCATACTGAAAATAGGCAGAAACAACTGCATTTTTGTTATTTTCTTTATTTTATTCATGTGCTGCACCTCCCGCAATTGCGTGCATTACGCCTTCCTGTGTCATCTCATCGCCGCCGATTTCACCGACCTTAGCGCCATCACGAAGGACAGCCATCCGGTTGCAGGTACGCAGCATCTCTTCAATCTCCGACGAAATGAAGATAAGGCTCTTACCCTCCTGCGCCAGTTTGATGACCAGCTTCTGAATCTCTGTTTTCGTACCGATATCAATACCACGGGTAGGTTCATCCAGAATCAGGAAATCCGGATTGGTCGCAAGCCATCTTGCAAGAATTACCTTCTGCTGGTTACCACCCGACAGTCTCTTAATCAGTGTCTCTCTGCTTGCCGTTTTAATCTGAAGCATCTCTATGTACTTATCCGCAATCTCAATCTGCTTCGCCATGGGAATCTTCTTGAAGATTCCGGCTTTTGCCTGCATCGCAAGGATAATATTCTCACGCACCGACAAATCGCCGATAATGCCTTCCGCTTTTCTGTCGTCCGGAAGCAGTCCCATACCAAGATTCATAGCGTCTATCGGACTCTTAACCTTAGCTTCCTTGCCGCCGACCTTAAGCGTACCGCTCTGTGCCCTGTCCGCACCGTATATCACACGTGCCAGTTCACTTCGCCCGCTGCCGAGCAGACCGGTAAGACCTACCACTTCGCCCTTATGTATCTCCAGATCAAAGGGTTTGATCGTTCCAGAGTGGCTTAATCCCTTTGCCTCAATCTCAAGCGGCGCATGTTCCAAATCCATGGTGCCTTCCGGTTTAATGGATGCAAGGTCATCAAAATCCTTACCCATCATTGCCGCTACCAGCTTTACCCTCGGAAGTTCCTCCACCGTATACTCTCCGACCAGCGTACCGTTACGAAGTACCGTAATACCGTCGCACACCGCATATACCTGCTCCAAGAAATGTGTTACAAAGATAATGCCAACGCCCTGATCCCGCAGTCTCTTCATCATACCGAACAACTTCTCTACCTCGTTGTCATCCAGCGAAGAAGTAGGCTCGTCGAGAATCAGAACCTTGCTCTCCATATCTACAGCACGGGCAATTGCAATCATCTGCTGCAACGCCAGTGAATATTCTTCCAAATTCTTCGTTACTTCAATATCTAAATCCAAATCCTTCATCAACTGCGCCGCCATCTGATTCATCTTGCGGCGGTTAACTGTTCCAAGCTTCGTAAGTGGTTCACGTCCGATGTAAAGATTCTCTGCAACCGAAAGGTTCGGGCAGAGGTTTACTTCCTGATAAACCGTAGAAATACCTTTGTGCTGAGCATCCATCGTATCCTTGTTGACAATCGGACCCTCAATACCGTCTACATGAATTTCACCGGCTTCAAATTTGTTGACCCCCGTCAAACACTTAATCAATGTTGATTTTCCGGCGCCATTCTCACCCATCAGCGCACGGATTTCGCCCTTTTTCAAAGTAAAATCCACATTATCCAGTGCCTTGACCCCCGGGAATGTCATACAGATGCCGCGCATTGTTAAAGCAATATTGCTATCCATACTAATACCTCCTACTGTCACACATTCCACTGCAATTACGTCAATTTTCCGACAATAACTACAATACTTTTATATTATACACCAAATTTAGGAAAAGAAAAAGGAGAGAAATAAAATTTCTCTCCCTATTCTATTCTTATTTATTCGGTTCAGATTTAAATCTTAGTATGCACGACCATCAAGCACTTCCTGAGTCATTGTGATAGCGTACTGAGATGTGATACCGGGTGCTACGAAAGCTTCATCCTTAACGATTGTCTGAGCGTCTACAGCTTCACCCTTTTCTAACTTCTGGATAACTTCTGCCGCAAATTCAGCCTGCAGAGGGTTACACTCTACGTTACAGTTAATCTTACCATCTAATGTGTACTGTAATCCATCATGAGTAGCATCGAAGGAGATGATGATTACATCGCCGTCTACGCCGTATGTGATACCTGCTGCATCCATTGCATCCATTGCACCGTATGCTTCGTTATCATTCTGGCAAACTACTACGTTGAAATCACTGTAGGATTTGATGAAGGACTCCATAACTTCCTGTCCGCCTGCCTGTGTGAAGTCACCAGACTGGGAATCAAGAATTTCCCACTCGCTATGCTGTGCTGCAATGTTGTTAAAGCCTTCTGTACGTCCAAGTGTTGCGGATGCACCAACGGAACCTTCAATTACAAGAATCTTAGCGTCAGCGCCGTCTAAGTACTCTGCCAACCAGTTACCTGCTGTCTCACCTTCAAGAACCATGTCGCAGCCAAGCTGTGTGGTATATAAAGAAGGATCAGCGTCTACGGAACGGTCAACGATCAGTACCGGAATACCAGCATCCTGTGCTTCCTGAAGAACTGTGTCCCAACCAGCCGTCTCGATCGGAGCGATACAGATGTAATCCATCTCCTGCTGAATGAAAGTACGAACTGCTTCCAACTGAACCGCATTGTCATTATCAGCATCTACGAAAGATAACTCATAGCCATTAGCCTCTGAGAATGCATCCTGATAGTTCTGTGTGTTAGCTGCACGCCAGTCAGACTCATGACCAACCTGTGCAAAACCAACACTGATTGTACCGCCTTCAGCGGGTGCCTCTGCCTCTGCTTCCGGAGCTTCTTCTGCAGGTGCCTCTGCCTCTGCTTCCGGAGCTTCTTCTTCGGGTGCTTCTGCAGGTGCCTCTGCCTCTGCTGCAGGTGCGGATGTCTCAGCCGGAGCTGCGTCACCACCGCCGCATCCTACAAGACTTGCCATTACCATTGTGCCTGCAAGTAAAACTGCCAATTTCTTTTTCATTATTTAATTCCTCCTCCTAAATAATGTATTATGTTTGAAACGGAAACGATATTGTCTCCTTGTTTCTGTTAACACTTTATCAAAACATTCACCATCCCTCAATACAAAATTTTTAAAATTTTATGATTTAGAGGAGTTGTACAATACAAATTATATGATATACTACTTTTAATCAATACAAATTTTTTATTTTTGTGTATTTTTTATATTTTTGATTGATTTGGTAGAATATTTTATGATTTTGTTTGATATTTCATTTTAATCATCCGTCAAATTGTATTGCGATAATGATATTTTTCAATTAAAAAGTTGATTTTTTATCGCTAAATGTGCGAGCTTGTGAATAAATATTGTATATTTTGTGAACAGTTTGTGAACATTTAAGGAGATTTTCCTCTAAGGTGTATAGAAAATAACACAAAAGAACGCAGCTCTTCGCTCAATTTCAGAATCTGCATCACAGACTTAAGAATAGGAGATACCAGCTATGACAAAATACGAAACATTGGCGAGCGCCCTTACAGAGCAGATAACACGCAATCTGCAAAACGGCATATCTAAACTCCCCACCGAATCACAACTGTGCGAGGAGTACAAAGTCAGCCGCCAGACCGTGCGCGCGGCGCTGACACTGCTCAACAAACAGGGCATCATCACAAGCAAACAGGGGAGCGGTTCTTATGCCACCGGTCTTTCCATCGACAGCGACCGCAACATCATTCCAATCCTGATTGCCAGCCAGCAGGAATATATTTATCCCCAGCTTTTGTCCGAGATACGGACGGCTCTCTCGGAACACGGATACAAGCTGCAGGTCTACCCTACTGACAACAATACCTCCGTGGAACGGGCGCATCTGGAGGTACTGCTGAATAACCCGCCCTGTGCCGTCATCGTAGAAGGCTGTAAAAGCACATTGCCCAATCCCAATATAGACCTTTATGAACAACTGCAGGCGCAGGGAACCTTTATCCTGTTCCTTCATAATTATTATCCGGCAGTTCGGGAATGTGTTTATGTGAAAGACGACAATTATTATGGCGGCTGTCTGCTGGCGGAACATCTCGTCTCACTGGGACATACGCAGATTGCCGGTCTGTTTAAAATGGACGACTCGCAGGGCCCGGAACGCTATCATGGCGTGGCGTCCCGTCTGCGCGACCTTGGACATCCCTTATCAGACACTCATGTGGGCTGGTATTCTTCCCCGGACATTGCCGCACTGGAATCCAGACAGGACACCCGTTTCCTGACCGATTTCATACAGGAACGTTTATTCGGCTGTTCCGCCGTCGTATGCTATAACGACGAAGTTGCCTACTGGCTGATTAAAGAATTGTCCTATGCTAACATCCATGTGCCGCAGGATCTCTCCGTTGTCTGCTTCGATAACAGTTACTTAAGCGAGTTAAGCAGCGTGCGCATCACCACGCTGACCCATGCACCGCATGAAATCAGCGATTGCGTGACCGAATGCGTCATCGGCCATCTGCGCGGTGTACCCATCGTTTCCCACACGATTCCGTGGCGGCTCGTCCGCAAAGAGAGCGATGCGCCCTACACCCCTAATCCTTAATGCCGGCACGATATTCCCTCGGCGTACAACCTTGTGTTTTTTTAAAAACAAAACTGAAATAGTGGGGGTCTTTATATCCTACTTCCAGTGCGATATCCCCCGAATGCTTCTCGGTCTGACGCAGCAGCTTCTTGGCTTTTTCCATGCGCTTCTGCGTCACATATTCGATAAACGTCACATTCATTTCCTGACTGAATACCGCACTGAAATAGTTTGCGCTGACACCGACCTCTCCCGCCACTGTATTGAGGGACAGCGTTTCCTGCATATAATTATCTTCTATATATTCGAGCGCCTTCTTCAGTACTTTTCTTCCACGGTTATCGGATTCCTGATTGCGCAGCTCCATCGCCTTCTCCAAAATCGTGCAAATATACTGCGCCAATTCTTCTATTCCAAGATTCACTTCCTGTATCTGCTCTTCTCCCAGAAGCTCCAGAAGCTGCTTCTTATTATAACCGATGGATTCCACATAAGACATCGTGACAAAATGCACATGGAACACAAGATAATTCTGGAAAAGTCTGGACTTAAGCGCCTCATGGATGCTAAGCAGCCAGCTGTCTACAAACTCTGCGATTTCATCAAGGCTGCCCTGCCGTAAGAAATCCTTAATCAGATCCGGATCCACCTTCGCATAATCAATATCCCCTATCTTATCGCTTGCTTCAAGGGGCATGTAACTTTCCGTCACCTCACCCGTAAAAACATGTGCCGTCGGCATTAAAAAACGATACGCAAACAAATGATTCACTCTGCTGTAGCATTCCGCAAGCATACTGAGACGCTCCACCGGTTCGCCCACTGCCACATGCCAGTCAAGCCCTTCTTCTGCAGGTTTGCAGATGCGTTCCAGATTCTCCAGACATCTCCCGGTCAATTCTTTCATCTGCTCCGGACTTCCCTTAATCAGAACGCCGTATGTGTTGACATTCCACCGGAATACAATATGCTCCGGATACCTTAAAAAATATCTCAGAAGCTCCTCCCTTTTTCTCGCAAAAGCCTCTGATTCCAGACAGCCGTTATCTTCCGCGCGTTTCTCCGTCAGACAAAACATCAAAAGATTATAACAGGGCGC
This sequence comes from uncultured Lachnospiraceae bacterium, assembly GCA_947564735.1. GTDB lineage: Bacteria > Bacillota > Clostridia > Lachnospirales > Lachnospiraceae > UBA3282. Next base: position 28,423 of record CANOEC010000047.1, read on the forward strand.
ATTGATTTTTAACGACAACTCCGCCGCCTCTTCATAAATATCCTGAACCGACATCCTGCCCTCAAATACCTTGACAAAAAAATTGGTTCTGGAAAATTGCTCATATTCCCTCGTCTCACTCTGGTATTTCTCCTGATAATTGCGCTGCTCCCGCTCCGTCTCCACCTTCGTCTTCAACTGCGCCAGCACTTTCTGCAGCGTTCCTCTGGTAATCGGCTTGAGCAGATACTGTTCCACCCCTACGGCAATCGCCTGTCTGGCATACTCAAAATCATCATAACCGCTGATGATAATAATCTTCATATCCGGAAACTCCTGATGCACAATGCGGCTCAAAGACAACCCATCCATAAAAGGCATCTTAATATCCGTAAGCAGTACATCCGGCTTCATTTTCTGAATGAGCGGCAGCGCCATCTCTCCGTCGCTTGCTTCCCCTATGAACTGATACCCCCATTGCTGCCACGGAATATTATCCCTGAGTCCTTCTCTGACAATACTCTCGTCTTCCACCAAAAACACC
>CANOEC010000048.1 GCA_947564735.1 uncultured Lachnospiraceae bacterium
TATAAGGTGGTCAACGAACTTGCCGAGGATGTTTTCCAGACGACACAGCAGATGCCAGACAGCACATTGTCTGATTGACAAACTGCGTATTATAATGTTCACCAACGCCAACCATACCCGCATGTGAAAAGTTGCGGCACATTTCCGCAAGATAACTGTCCCAGTAGTAATCTTCTTTAAACATCATATAGCGGAACAGACAGTTGACGGAAAAAACTGCGGACACATTTCCGAGGTCACTCTGAATCCTTGATAACGTATCCTGCACTACTTCCTTGTAGTCACCCATGCTCAGTATCGTAAGAAAGTCCATCTTATTTGCCGGTCGGAATGTTGTGATACTTCCATCCGGCTCGACACCCTTTATCGAGACAATATAGGTATCGGAACCGCACACATGTCCGAATGGATTTTTGAACGTCTGCGTGGTAATCTTATCTTTACTAATTCCAAGCTCGGAAGTATACACCTTCTCGGCAGACATGTTTTCCAATGTGCGGATTTTGTAATCCTTAGGTTCCGCCTCTGTCACCATGAACTGCTTCTCCGTTCCCTGCGGCTGTATGTATATATTTTCCTTGTATGATTTTATCCTTCCTTTAAGGTTTTTTATAATGAAAAAGGCACACGCGTCCTTATATACCTTCCCGTTGCAGGCAACCGCCGAAGAATTACTCGTTCCACCGGCAAGGTCAAATCCCCGTGGGCAAAGATAATTGGACAATGTCGTGACAGCGCGGACATCTACCCCAGCCGAACAGACGTCAAAGCACGCCGTTGTTCTCCGTTCACCGTCCACTGTCTTTACCGCTTCCTCAAGTCTTCTGATATATTTCATCGGCATGACAGATGCCTGTTCAAGAACGTCCGCTGCAACCCTGATGTTATCCTTCAATGCAATAATCGTAATACCTTCATCATAAAACTGCTTGCCAATATATGCCTGACCGACTCCTCCTATTGACGGGATACCGGGAAAAGTCTTCTCAATTTCACTGGCTGCATGTTCAAGCATATCCTCGCTCGCAACAGAAAAAAACAGTGCTTCAGGCTCTTTAATACTTCTTAGTGCCGCTGACACATCACCTTTCAAACTGCTGCCGTATTCTAGTTTCATAATCTGTGTCCTCCATTCTCCATTTCATATTTTCCCCATTTCTGCACATAACATATTTGCGGTAAGCCACGCGCAGACACAAATCCCGCAATCGGAAATTTTAATGATGATTCTTTAAAATTCCCAAATCCTTTTCCAACATAAAATGCGCTTAACAGTCAGATAGATATAATCATACCATAGAAACGTATCTTTTACTATTGTATATTTTCTATAAAAAAATACTATCTTTATATTGCTATTTTTCTTTTGTTTTTAAAAAATAGCTCTTACGAAAACACGTTTATTCACCGTTATTTGTGGATATGCAACTAGCCACTACAACAACAATCTGGTACAATAAAAAAACGAGCTTCGCTCGTTTGCGAGATTCGCTTCGCGAACTCGTGCACACACGGAACAATTTCCTAATTATATAAAAAAACGAGCTTTGCTCGTTTGCGAGCTTTGCTCGTTTGCGAGATTCACTCGTTTGCGAGATTCGTTCGTTTGATTCCTGCACACATCAATCTAAAAAGCATCCGCAAAACGGTGCAGAAACGGAGCAAGCCATGAAGAAAAATACCGAAAAAACAAATGTCATGCGCATATTAGACCAAAAGAAAATACCTTATACGAGTTACTGTTATGCCGATTCCGATGTTATCAGCGGCATCGACGTTGCGACCGTCCTGCTGCAAAACCCCGAACAGGTATTTAAAACATTAGTGACAGTGGGAAGTTCAAAAAATCATTATGTCTTTATGATTCCCGTCAGTCAGGAACTGGACTTAAAAAAGGCTGCCACGGCAGCCGGAGAAAAAAGTATCAGTATGGTGAAATCAAAGGAGCTTCTGGCGCTGACCGGATACATTCATGGCGGATGTTCTCCGATTGGCATGAAAAAACAGTTTCAGACCATTATCGATGCATCCGCTGGAAATTTTTCCACTATCATATACAGTGGCGGCAAGATAGGCTATCAGGTTGAAACTTCACTGGAAGATCTAAAGCGCATTGTAAACTTCATCCTGATGGACGTCACCGTATAAACACCAATAAGACCTCATTGCCACAGAGAGCGACGGGGGTTATCTCCACGGCAGGAAAACCGAAAACGTCGAACCTTTTCCGGCTTCGGACGTCACCTTGACATACCCGCCCTGACGTGTGATAATCTCACGCGTCAGATACAGCCCGATGCCTATGCCCGGCTCATCATGTACCTCCTCCTCCCTGTAAAACCTTCGAAAGACAGACGCCTGCCGGCTCTCGACAATCCCTTTGCCGGTATCGGATACGTCAATCTTGACATACATCTCCCACTGCTCCACAGATATGTTGATTCTGCCACCCTCAGACGTATATTTCACGGCATTGTCCAATAGATTAAAAAGCGCCTCCGCCGTCCATTTTCTGTCATGGAGCACATGAAGCTGTTCCGGACAGTCTATCGTCACATCAATCATCTTTTTGTCCGCACTGTAAACAATGCCGCTTACTGCCTGCGCCAGCGTATCGTAAATAAATCCGTCCGTCTTTTCCAGACAGATTGCTCCGCTCTCAAGTCTGGATGTTTTGAGCAGCGCTTGAAATAAAAAATCCAACTTCTCTGTCTCAGCGCTGATTCCCTGCATGAACTCTTCCCTCTCTTTTTCGCTGACCGGTTTCGTCAGTAATGTGTCCTTTACCATCCTCAAATTACTGACCGGCGTTTTTACCTGATGCGAAATATCCGACACAAGCTCCTGTAATTTCTGCCGCTCCTCCGCCGCCTGCCGCCTGCTGTCACACAATATCTCATACAACCGCATAAGCCGATGCCTGACACGCGCCAAAAGCGTCTCGCCGTCATTATCCCATTCCAATACGACGTCTCCGTTTATCATATGGTCCATCGCCCCGCAGATATCATTGGTGAATGACACCAGCTTCTTACTCGTAAATATCACTAAAGCCGTAGTCCATACAAAGGCGCACGCCAAAAACAACATACCTGATATCGGAATCAGCACATCGCCGGTCATCCGATATAAAAGAAGACCGACCGCTGCTATCGTAACAGTCATTCCCAGCATGGATATGATATAAATCGTCCTTACTGACACTGGCGTTCTCTCTTTTTCCAAAGCATTTCTTTGACTGCCTCCCTCCATCTCTTCTTTATATACACTTATCCCCATACCTTACTCCATTTCTGCGCCCGACACTGCTCACGCTAACCGTCACTGCTCTGCTTTGTGCAAACTCATTTCTCTTTGTTTCTATCTGTCATTATGTTTCATTTGGCTCTCTCCCATCCACTGATACCCCATACCATATACGGTCTTGATATAGCGGTCACCTTCCGACTCAATCTTACCGCGTATACGGCTAACCGCGGTCGTCAGCGTATGCTCATCCACATAGTTTTCCTCCGCGTCCCACAACTTCTCTAAAAGCCGTCTGCGTGTGAGCACCAGTCCCGCATTCTGACAAAAAAACGCAAGCATCCGATATTCCATCGCCGACAGCGCAAGCTGCTTTCCTGCAAGCGTCCCTGTCTGTCGTGAAAAATCAAGGAACAATTTTCCGTCATCATAAATATCCTCAAAGGACTTATGCTGTTCCACCATCGCAAACATCGCTCTTAGCTTATGCTGCAATGCCACGATGGAGAATGGCTTCGTAATATAATCTATGGCGCCTGCCGTGTAGCCAAGCACCTGTTCCCGCTCTTGGTCGTTCGCCGTCAGAAAAATCACCAACGTATCCGGACATTCCGCTTTCACCAGTTTGCACAGTTCATAGCCGTTTCCATCCGGCAGATTAACGTCTAACAGCGTCATATCAAACCGCTGCGACCGAATCACCTCGACGGCATCCCTGACATAAAATACGGAAACTACCTCGTAACCGTCCAATGACAAATTATAGGTAAGCGTTTTATTTAAAAGACGATCATCCTCCACAAGCAGAATTTTATTCATAACCGGCTCCCTTCCTATCGCCACCCCATAGTGCAGTTTTATGCTGGGCTGTGTCTGCATCTATTTTACCATCAAATCCTCCTAAAAACGTTACAAGATTCATCTAAAAAACTATTGACATGCAAAAAAAAACGTTTTAGAATAATACCAACCTATTTAGTAGGTATTAAAAATTTATGATGATATATCGAAAGGAGACAGTATTATGTCCAATTATAAGTTTGAAACTTTGCAGCTTCATGTAGGTCAGGAACAGCCGGACCCGGCAAGTGACGCCCGCGCAGTCCCTATTTATGCAACTACCTCATATGTTTTCAAGGACTCCGCCCACGCGGCTGCCCGTTTTAGCCTTGCCGATGCCGGAAATATTTACGGCAGGCTGACCAACTCCACACAGGATGTTCTGGAACAGCGTATCGCTGCTCTGGAAAGCGGTGTCGCTGCCCTCGCCCTCGCTTCCGGCGCCGCAGCAATTACCTATACACTGGAAGCCCTCGGTCAAAACGGCGGTCATTTTGTCGCCCAGAAGACAATCTACGGCGGAAGCTATAATCTGCTGGCGCATACCCTCCCGGCATTCGGCATTACGGCAAGTTTTGTAAATATACATAATCTTGCTGAGGTTGAAAATGCGATTCAAGATAACACCAGAGCAATCTATATTGAAACCCTCGGCAACCCCAACAGCGATATTCCCGATATTGACGCTTTGGCAGAACTTGCACATAAACACGGTTTACCTTTGGTCGTAGACAATACTTTCGGCACTCCGTATCTGATTCGTCCCATTGAGCATGGCGCGGATATCGTCGTACACTCCGCCACGAAATTCCTCGGCGGTCACGGAACGACCCTTGGCGGCATCATTGTCGATTCTGGTAAATTCGACTGGACCACTTCCGGCAAATACCCGGCAATCGCAGAACCTAACCCGAGTTATCATGGAGTATCCTTTGTCAAAGCGGTTGGACCCGCAGCATTTGTGACATATATCCGTGCGATTCTGCTGCGTGACACCGGCGCAACTATCTCTCCGTTTGCAGCTTTCCTGCTTTTACAGGGAATAGAAACACTCTCCCTGCGTTTAGAGCGACATGCTGAAAACACCAAAAAAGTGGTGGAATTTCTTGAGAACCACCCGCAGGTGGAGAAAGTCAACCATCCGTCCCTGCCCGGTCATCCCGACCACGCGCTATATAAACAGTACTTTCCAAATGGCGGAGGCTCTATTTTTACTTTTGAAATCAAGGGCGGCGTAAAAGAGGCACACAAATTTATTGACAATCTTAACATCTTCTCTTTGCTTGCAAATGTTGCTGATGTAAAAAGTCTGGTGATTCATCCGGCAACTACTACTCATAGCCAACTTACAGAGGATGAATTGGAAGACCAAGGCATTAAGCCCAATACCATACGACTTTCCATCGGCACAGAGCATATTGACGATATCCTTGCCGACCTGCAGAACGGTTTTGAGGCAGCAAAATAAACGGAGCAAAACCCGACTGCGGGATTCGCTTCGTGAACTCGAAAAGGAGGCGCTGATAAGCGTACCATGAAAATATATCTGGATAATGCAGCAACTACAAAAATGAGCAAAACGGCAATTGACGCCATGCTCCCATATATGGATACCATTTACGGGAATCCGTCCAGCCTTCATTCAGCCGGACAGGCGGCGGCAGAAGCGTTAGCGAAAGCACGAAAACAAATTGCCGGATGTATCGGAGCTTCTCCTGAGGAAATAACGTTTACATCCGGCGGCAGCGAAGCAGATAATCAGGCAATCATATCCGCTGCGCGCATTGGCCAGAAAAAAGGCAAACGGCATATTATTTCTACTGCATTTGAGCATCATGCAGTACTGTATACTCTGGACCGCTTAGAAAAAGAAGGCTTTGAAATCACCCTCTTGGACGTTCACGACAACGGTATCATCCTGCCGGAACAGGTATCCTCCGCTATCCGCGAGGATACCTGCCTCGTCACCGTGATGTATGCCAATAATGAGATTGGAACCATCCAGCCAATTGAAGCGATTGGTAACATTTGCCGCGCAAAAAACGTTCCTTTTCACACGGACGCTGTGCAGGCGGCAGGACATTTGCACATTCACGTCAAGAAGCAGAATATTGATATGCTTTCGCTCTCGGCACATAAATTCCATGGTCCGAAAGGAATCGGCGTCCTTTATGCCAAAAAGGGGATTCCTCTAACATCTCTGATTGAAGGCGGTGCGCAGGAACGAAGGAACCGGGCAGGCACGGAAAATATCCCTGCAATCATGGGGATGAGCGCCGCACTCTCAGAAGCTTGCACCCGTATGGATGAGAATGCTGTGTCCCTGTGCGCATTACGCGATAAACTGATTGCCGGTCTTTCACAAATTCCGCATTCCATCCTTAATGGTGACGCCGCAAAACGGCTTCCCGGTAACGTAAATTTCTGCTTTGAAGGAATCGAAGGTGAATCCCTTTTACTTCTTCTTGATGACAAAGGAATCTGTGCTTCTTCTGGTTCCGCCTGCACTTCGGGTTCGCTTGACCCAAGCCATGTACTGCTTGCAATCGGCAGAGTGCACGATGTTGCCCATGGTTCCCTTCGCCTTACTCTTTCGGAGGAAACCACGGAAGAAGAAATCACATACACCATTGAAGCAGTAAAGACCGTCGTCGAATATCTGCGCAGCATTTCCCCTGTCTGGCGCGATCTTATAAGCGGTAAAAGAAATTTTATTATAAAATAGCAGAAAAATTTTTATCATAAAAATAGCGCGGTTATAGTGTAAAAATAAATTTTAAAAAAGCGTGCGCAGAAATGAGGAACATTATGTCTTTATACAGTGAAAAAGTTATGGACCACTTTCGTAATCCAAGAAATATCGGTGTGATTGAGAACGCCGACGGAATCGGCGAAGTCGGTAATGCCAAATGCGGAGATATCATGAAAATTTATCTGAAAATAGAAAATAATATGATTGCCGATGCCAAATTTGAAACTTTTGGCTGTGCCTCCGCGATCGCATCCAGTTCCATGGCAACCGAACTTATAAAAGGTAAACCTGTCTCGGAAGCGCCTACACTCACCAATCAGGCAGTTGTCGAAGCACTGGACGGTCTCCCTGCTCATAAAGTCCACTGCTCCGTGCTTGCGGAGGAAGCAATCAAGCAGGCATTAAAAAACTACTATGAAAAGAACGGTATAGAATACAATCATGATTTGCTATCCGACTCCGAAAATTGTACAGATTGCGGTAACACTTGATATTCCCGTTTCCAATATAGTATAATTAACAGAGGTGACTGATATGCTGATTTCAACAAAAGGAAGATACGCGCTCCGCGTAATGCTTGACTTGGCGGAGAATTACGGTAAAGGCTTCGTCCCTATGAAAGAAGTCGCTGAACGACAAAATATCTCTCTGAAGTATCTGGAACGTATTCTCCCTGCTTTAACAAAAAACAACTTGATTGAAGGGCTTCAAGGGAAGGGCGGCGGTTACCGTCTGACAGCTTCTCCCGACCAATACCGTGTCGGAGACATTCTGCGGTTTACGGAAGGAAATCTATCGCCGGTTGCCTGCCTTGACTGTGACGCAAACACATGCGAGCGTGCCAAAACCTGTAAGACATTACCGATGTGGGAAGAATTTTACAAACTTACCAACACATATTTTGACGGGATTACATTAGCGGATATCATGAAATAAACACAACATACAAAGGCACTCTTTGGTCATAGACCAAAAAGCGCCTCTTTTTTATCTTCCTGTCATCTTTGCTATTCCGCCCTGTTCATTGCCAGTATGAAATCTTTCTGGTCCGTAAAGATTTCGTTCGTATAAGGATTCTTCTTCTGTGCCTTCGCACGCTTCAAAATCACCGCAAATACTACGATGTTGACTGCAATAGAAAGTACGGAAATGATTCCCTGTGCCGTTGGATTCGCCATCGTCGGCATCGCTTCACCGAATGCCGCTGCCGCCCCCGCACTCCCATACACGGAAGAGACGGTCGTAAACCGGCTGTTATCCTGAAACAGCGGGAACACCTGTGCAAACATACACCACATTGCCAATGTATTGGCACGGTTCTGAATCCAGCCGCCCTTATTCCAGAGCGCATTTGCCACCGTCGGCGCAAGCAGGAGCGCGAACCCACAGTACCATGCATGGGTAGGCAGATTCAGGTAAGTATACTGGAAATTCCAGATATCATACGCGAGAATAAACTGCCATGTCATATCCGGCCAAAGCATATCTTTTTTGTCCTTGGATGAATAAATTCCCCACCAGCCTGTCATGCAGACAATATTGATGATGCCGGCAATACCGTTTAAAATATTCCACCAGCCGCCGTAAAGCCATACACCCTCGGAAGATTTCCACCAACCGCCCATGATGTCGCCTGCCCTGACAGCGGACTCAAAATCAGATACCACTGCAATCATAATATTGATTGCCACAATCACAAAGGGAAACGCTTTAAATGCGTGGGATTTTCCTAACTTGCCCCAGTGATACTTGATAATCATAAAACCGATACACCCGGCAAGCGCCGCGTAAAGCTTCGCGTAATGGAACCAGCTGTTCATATGCACATAAGTCTGGTTCGTAAGCGCCCACTCTGCGCCTTTTGCCGCGCCCACATAAATAGATATAAAATACACGGTCAGCACTGCCGGAATCGCGAAGAAGCAGATTCCTCCGCCAATCTTTGTCCGGCGTGCAATTTCGTTCATAATGATCAACCCGGCAAATACAAGCACCCATCCTAAAATCTGCCAGCCAATCATACCTCCGCTTAAATGAAACATATAAATTCCCCCTCTCGTTTGCTCATCTTATGTTTGTTATTGGATTAATACACTTCTATCTCTTTAATATTAAATTCATTTCCCTGCAAAAGCCATGTGTCCGGACTATGGCAATAGGGACATATCTTTCCGTATTCCACGGTAGGATAAGTCTTTTCGCAGCCTTCACAATAAGTAACTGCAGGCAACATCTCCACAATCAGCTCTGCTTCAGCGAAAAGCTCTCTCTTCTTCGCCGCCCACTTCCAGCAGTTCTGCAGATAAGACTCAATGACCGTAGACACCTCGCCCAGTTCCAGAACTACCTTGGAAATGCCCTCCACCTCATTCTCAGCCGCAACCTTCTCAAGACTATCCATGATATGAAATACAACGCCTAACTCATGCATCTTACGCTCTCCATCTATACCTTACAGTTCAGCCTTCGGCTTCGGCGCAAACTTCACCTTAATCGACTGTTTCACCATATTGGGCAGGATATACTTCAGCTTATCCTCTGACTTCACCATCTCGGAACAGCCCGGATGCTCCCTATGTAGCGTAATTGCGTCAAACACGCATTTCGTCGTACAGACACCACAGCCGATACACTTATTCGGGTCAACCACAGATGCACCGCAGCCAAGGCAGCGGGAAGTCTCAGCCTTCACCTGTTCCTCTGTCAGCGTATGTGACAAGTCACGGAACGAACGCGCCTGCGCTTCTTCCGCCTTTTCAGGTCTTTGTCTGTCAGTATTGTCATAGCTTGCAATGAAAATATTCTCTTTATCAAGCTCTATGAAATCACGTCTGTTTCTACCGATGGTCAGCGTACAGTGCTCATGCACGAAACGATGCAGGGAGATTGCGCCTTCACGACCTGCCGCAATCGCGTCAATCGCAAACTTCGGTCCCGTGTAAACGTCTCCTCCCACAAAGATATCCGGCTCCGCCGTCTGATACGTCAGTTTGTCGGCAATCGCGCCGCCGTTTTGTCGAAGCTCAACCTTCGTATCTTTCAGAAGGTCGCCCCATTGGATTCCCTGACCAACACTGAAAATGACGCTCGCACAGGAAACAGTCATGGTGTCATTCTCATCATACACCGGCGCAAAGCGATGGTTCTCGTCATATACACGGGTACATCTCTTGAAGACCACACCTACTGCCTTGCCATTCTCCGTAAGGATTTCTTTCGGTCCCCAGCCGTTGTTGATGGTAATATTTTCTTCGGTCGCTTCCAGAATCTCCTCGCGGCTTGCCGGCATCTCATCCCGGCTTTCCAGACAGAACATGGATACCTTACCTTCACCGCAGCGGGTGCTCACTCTCGCCGCATCAATCGCAACGTTTCCTCCGCCCACAACGATGACGTCTCCGCCCAAATCAAACTTTTCTTTCTGCCCGGCTTCCCTTAAAAACTCTACCGCCGTATAAACGCCCTGTGCATCCTCACCGGGTACATTCGGTTTCCGTCCGCCCTGACAGCCGATTGCAATATAAAATCCCTTATAGCCCTGCTCACGCAGCTGTGCAATGGTAACGTCTTTGCCAACCTCCACGCCGCATTTAATCTCCACGCCCATTGCCTTAATGACATCAATCTCCGCCTCAATCAAATCCTTTTCCAGCTTATACGAAGGGATACCGTAAGTCAGCATGCCGCCGGGCTTGTCACTCTTTTCAAAAATCGTAGGCTTGTAGCCTTTATCCGCTAGGAAATACGCACAGGATAACCCCGCCGGACCCGCACCGATAATAGCGATTTTCTCGTCAAAACTGCCCTTTAATGACGGTACTGTCGGTTTTGGTATGTAGCGCGTATCAGCATTCAAATCTCTCTCCGCCACAAAACGCTTCACCGCGTCGATGGCAACCGCCTCATCCAGTGTTGCGCGGGTGCATGCATCCTCACATCGTCTGTTACAGATACGTCCGCAGATTGCCGGCAGTGGATTGTCTTTCTTAATCAGCGCCAACGCTTCCTCATAACGTCCTTCCTTTGCCAGCTTCAGATAGCCTTGTACCGCAATATGCGCCGGACACGCCGTCTTGCAGGGAGCCGTTCCTGTGTCATAACAGTTGATTCTGTTCACGTCCCTGTAATTGTGCGTCCACATGTGCTCGCCCCACTTCTGTTCCTGCGGAAGCGGCATCTTCGGATAAGTCACTTCACTGCCGTCTTTCTTGCAAAGTTTCTGTCCAAGCTTCACGGCGCCCGCAGGACATGCCTCCACACACTTGCCGCAGGCAACGCATTTGTCCTTATCCACCTTCGCCACATATGCCGAACGCGACATGTTAGGCGTATTAAATAACTGCGATGTGCGCAGCGCATAGCACACATTCACGTTACAGTTACAGATTGCAAAAATCTTGTTGGCACCGTCAATGTTCGTAATCTGATGCACGAAACCGTTGTCTTCCGCCTGCTTAAAAATATCCAGCGCTTCTTCCTTGGTAATATAGCGTCCGTCCTTCTGCGTCTCTACCACGTAATCCGCCATATCACCCACTGCAACGCACCAGCCCTCCGGGTCGTCCCCACAGCCTTCGTCGTGCACCAGTCTGGAACGCCGGCAGGAACACGGGCTTGCCGCATACTTACCTTCATATTTCGACAGCCAGTAGGAAATATGCTCCAAGTCAATGGACTCACTCTCCATCTCAATCGCTTTTTCCACCGGAATGACATGCATACCGATACCGTTTCCGCCCTCCCCCACAAAGGGCGTTACCATTTCAAGCGGCAGTCTCGACATATGCTCGAAGAACAGCGTAACCTCCGGATGCTCCTTAACTACTTTGCTGTTCATATTGAAAAATTCCGCCGAACCCGGCACAAACATCGGAAGAATGTACTGCTTCTCATGTTTCGGATTCTCCCAGTTATATTCCAATATCCCCTTAACCGACATCTCCTGCAGCTTCGGTTCCAGTTCTTCTTCGGAAATACCCGTAAGCTTTGCAATCTCCGGCAGCGTTTTTGGTTTTCTGACGCCGAGTTTCAAGGCAATCTCAGCCTCCTCATCCGTCACAACGCCTGCCAGTCCCCAATACTCCGGATCATCCTGTGTAATCTTCTTAATCCCCAATTTCTGCGGAATCCTGTCCGTAATCATCTTCCCCAATTTGACGATGCTCTCACGGGTAGGTTCGCTGTGATCCGATTTGTGTTCCGGATAAACGTAATCCGGATATAGTTCTTTGTCTAGTTTTCTCTCCATACCTTCCTCCCTTGTATTGTATCATTTCAGGACAAAAACCGCATTGTCCCGGCAAATCATTTCATCATTCTATATTTATTCCTGTGGCGTTGCACCTATACCTTGCGCCATTTCTCCACCTCTTGTACAAGCCAGTCCGCCCATTGTGCTATGCCCTCTCCGGTTTTTGCACAGATCGGAATAATTTTTGCCTGCGGATTACGCATGTGAATATACTCCTTACATTTCTCCATATCAAAATCAAAATATGGCAGAACATCAATCTTATTAATCAGTACCACATCACAGATAGAAAACATCAGCGGATATTTGAGCGGCTTGTCATCTCCCTCCGGCACCGACAGAATCATGGCATTCTTCGATGCACCTGTGTCAAATTCTGCAGGGCACACCAGATTCCCCACATTTTCAAGGATTGCCAGCTCAATGCCCTCCGTTTCCAGACCGTCCAGCCCCTGTCTGGTCATCCCCGCATCCAGATGGCACATACCGCCCGTGTGAAGCTGAATGACCTTGGCGCCGGAGAGAGAAATCGTTCTGGCATCCACGTCGGAATCAATATCCGCCTCCATCACGCCAATCTTTAATTTGTCTCTTAATGCCTCGATGGTCTTCATCAGGGTAGTCGTCTTCCCTGAACCGGGCGACGACATGAGGTTTAAAAGGAATACCCCCTTATCTTTTAACTCCTTGCGGAGTTCCTCCGCTTGTTTATCATTGTCCGCATATACACTCTGCTTGATTTCCAGAATCCGCACATCCTTCATAGCGATACCTGACCTTTCTTGTCACATAATGTCCCTTACTATACTATAGTACCTATTTTACTATAGATAGCAAGCTACATTCAATCCATTTTGTTACATTTTTACGGAATGATATCAGAACATAATCAGAATTTATACAGAAACAGGATATGTAGAAAAAGACAGTGCGAATGACCGTTGTTAATTCTTTTCTCCGATTTGATGATAGGAGGTCAGCGCATAATTTATCTGTCATCTATCGTTGTTCCCTTCTTCACAAATATCATATTTTTCTGAATGTAAAAGTTAAAAAAGAAGAGAAGCATTTCCACTAAAACTTTTGAAATATATAGGTTATTAATAAGTATTTGAACCATCGATACGATAGCGGCAGAAATCGTCCCTGACAAAAACACCAGCAGAAAATATTTAACCGCCTGCGTGACGCCTTTTTCATTCGAGCCAAAGACCAGCTTTTTATTTACCAGAAAATTAACGACGGATGAACATATCCTTCCCGAATAAGTCAGCAAAAAGAGATTGCCGGTATGACCTGCCAATATAAAAAAAACCAAGTAGTCGATTACGATTGCCAAAGCGGAAGAACACATATACTTAAAAATCACCAGATAGATTCTCAAGGAATCACGCAACGGATTAAAATGGGATGATTCGTTATTATTTTCATAGATTGTTTCGATTTCCGTCTCGCTTATTTCAATCGAGTAATCTTTGCACCACAATAAGCAGTTTGTTTCATACTCATATTTTTCCCCGGACACTCCTATGAGATATGGAATAATTGCAATTGGAATTGCGCGCAGCCCCGTCTGGGTATCGGAAATATCGATATTACATAAGAAACTAAATACCAGTCTGGTCATTTTATTTCCAAACCGACTCCTAAGCGGTATCTCCTTCCTACTCTTAATATTCGTAAATTCCCGTCTGCCTAATATGATACGATGATTGTTGCGATATGCATGGTAAACTTTTTCAACGGCGGCAGGTGTATGCTGTCCATCTGCGTCTACGGTAATGACCATTTCGTTATCTGGAAGTTCATTTAATATGTAATTAAATGCAGTTTTTAAAGCCCTGCCTTTCCCCATATTAACGGCATGTTTAAGGACGCAAACCTTATCAAGCTTTTCAATCTGGTCAAAAATTTCAGTAAATTCCGTTCCGCTTCCATCATTCACACAGACAATTTTTGATACCCATTCAAACTGTAAATTTTCTATCAGTTTTTTTAATTTCACGTCAGGCTGATATGCCGGTATCACAATTACGCACTCCTTCATCTTGTCCTCCATTCCAAAACATTCTTACGCCGAGAAACACGTATCGAGTTTCATTATTAAAATGTAAAAGGAATAAGCGTTACGAGATTATTTTGTTCGGTAACATCTATCCTATAAATTGTTTTCTCTAAAATATGATCCGGATCTACAAAAAGCGCACCATACTCTTCGCAAAATTGTTCATTAATAATATCCAAATATACAAAGGTGTAATCTGCCTTTAATTCATCCGACCATTCCTGTAGCGTCGTTTTTCTTGTATACAAATCATTTTCATCCGGTTCGCAGGCAATCGCCCAGCTAAAAGCCGGATTGACGCTCACAGGAGTAAGGGCATAACGGGCAATACAATATTCATACCCACTTGATCCCTGTGCAACATAGTAGATTCTGTCTGTCTCATAATCGAACATATCATATAGTCCATAGAGATGACCATAGCCCTCTCTATGGCTTTGATTTTCTTCACACCGGGGCTGCCAGAAGAATAGATCCTTTAACTCAACGCTGCACAAAAACAAAACTGCTATCATGACTGCAACGTCTATTTTCATGATAAAAATTGTATTTTTTTCATTACCGCTCTCGTTTCTATGAACATCCACCGGGGCTATCAGACAGAGAACAGCCACCAGCATATAGCCCAGTGTAATCGTGTTCATATATCTGAAAAACGAAGCGACTCTTTGGGCCTCTGCTTCGGAATATGTAAACAAATATAAAATAAGCAGACTGATTGTATAAAAAATATACGATAGAAAAAGAAGACGATTAAGAAATCTGACCCGTCCCCCATTTTCCCATATACGTGATTCCGCATACATCATAAGCGTAAAGATAATCGGAAAAAGAAAATATGAACTTTGAAAACCAATATCCCCAATTGCATTCATCTGAAAATAGCTATCTATAAAGGTTTCGATCGTCGTAACGCGGTATTCGGGAATATAATCAGTAAATAATTCTAAAATACCTCCCAATGTTACGCCGGAGATATCCCATGCACCTCTAAGTCCATTGACTTTGCCATATAATTTCCAAGAGCAATCTGCGACAAGCGGAACAATTAAGATACCCGCCCACGCAATGACTTTTAGCAATTTATTTTTAATCGTTAATCCATTTACAACTAATTCTCTTCTAAAGAAAAATATATCAGCCAGTAGTACAATAACGGCAAACAAATATAATCCCATACCGGATGCTTTTGTTAATACTAATACCGCCGATGAGACCGCAAAGTTATAAAGAAAGAAAAAATCATACCTTTTTTCCGAAAATCCGATATATACCAGTCTGGCAAACATAATCCCCAACAGAGCATCAACATAAAGAGTGGTATAAGTGTCGTGATAAAATAACATAGGTACAGACAGCAGTACCACAAAAAGAAAAAAGGATCTTTTAAAGTTTATGCCGCAACTTTTTAAAGGCGTTATCAATAAAGATATTAATAAAATATTAAGACCTTTATAAATATTGCCTTCCGTAAATGATCGTGAAAATAGATTGAAAAAAATTTCAAATAAACCAGCCGCCGGAGGATAACCGGGGAATATAATCGTGGAAGCTCCGGTAACACCAAAATTATCAAAACGGTACATATTTTTAACGACTAACATCCAATGAGAAAACTCGTCCCATGAAACCGCATAATACTGTTCAAACGCAATATCTGTAAAGACACAATATAGGATAAAAAATAAAAAGGGGAAAGATAAAAAGTACCGCATCTGTATCTTGCGACAATTTTTTATAAGATAAAACGCACTATATATAAAAGCAGCCATTGCAATGCCTGCAACGACATACCCAGAATAAGTAAGCGGCATAAATAGTGTAAAAACATATAAAATCATTATGATAGTCATTACAGATACGGAAACAGATTCGGCAAATGTGCGTTTAAACTTGATCTGGATAGCAAATGAAATACTAAGAATAATAAATATTTTAACAATAAAATTCATTTTTCTATTTCCCCATACTCTCTGACTGTTTCCGCGGATACGGTCTGGGATCGTCCGTCAAATCCGAAAGATAGTCCATACTCGTATCCAGAACCAGTGCAATTCTCTTACACTGTTCAAAAGTAAAATATCGCTTTCCTTTTTCAATCTTTGAGTAATCACTCTGATCAATTCCTGTTAAAAGTTGCATTTTAATCTGGGTATAGCCCTTTTCTTTTCTTAATTTTTTAAGCCGCTCCATATATCTTCCTTTTTTCGCTAATCGTTTCATCTGTAATCAGCAGACCGTTTTAAATTAATTATGGCAAATCGACTTATTAGCACTAGGGTGTTTTTGACCTATTTTTTTGGTATAACATCCTGCCACGGTTTTCGATGACAATTCTCAGCTGCCTTAGGAGACATACGAAGGCTCCTACTTTTTAATGATTGTAATGCCGAACAATTGTATGCGGATATTTTCATAGGAAATCATCTGGGTGCAATTTTTTTGCCTGATACATAGGTCATGGAATGGTTTCTTTACCAATACAAGTAACCGCTGCAAGAAAAGAATAAGTAATTTCAAGGACAAGAAAGGCAGATACAATTAAAATTGTTGTATCTGCCTATAGATTATTTCTAAAAACTGGTGCGTAAAACCTGTTTTCTGTCTGCTTCTGTGCCTCGATAATCAAAAAAATTTTGATTTCCTCTTTTAAATGATATACACTAAAGCGAATATCTTAAAAGATTTTACCTTCTCCCGGTACATTATACTCTTTATCGGATTTCTTTGGGAATGATGTTTCTGGTTGCATAGTATGAGGGTGGAATATAAACAATAATTTCCCGTCTGGACTCTCCTCCATATATCTCTTCCTTCTTTTGCAAATATGGTGTAAAATATCTCAGTAAGGTAATGATAAACATACATAATATATGGAGGGAAATTCAATGGACAGCCAAAGTCTGACACTGCTCACCGATTTATATGAATTGACAATGATGCAGGGATATTTTAAGAACAAAGACCAGAATGAAACCGTAATTTTTGACGCCTTCTACCGGAACAATCCCTGTGACGGCGGATTTGCCATCGCGGCAGGATTGGAGCAGGTTATCCAATATGTCAAGAATCTTCATTTCGACGACGAGGATATCAGCTACCTTGCAAGTCTTGGAATTTTTAACAAGGATTTCCTTGACTATCTGAAAGATTTCAAATTTACCGGTGACATCTATTCGATTCCGGAAGGCACCGTTGTTTTTCCACGGGAACCACTCGTGAAAGTCATTGCGCCGATTATGCAGGCACAGCTTGTCGAAACCGCCATCCTAAATATCATCAACCACCAGAGTCTGATTGCAACGAAAGCGGCAAGAGTCTGCTATGCAGCCCATGGGGACGGTATCATGGAGTTTGGTCTTAGACGCGCCCAAGGACCGGATGCAGGCACCTACGGGGCAAGGGCCGCAATGATTGGCGGCTGCGTCGGCACTTCCAACGTCCTGTGCGGACAGCTTTTTGACGTGCCGGTCAAAGGGACCCATGCACATAGCTGGATTATGAGTTTTCCAGATGAATATACAGCGTTTAAGACCTACGCGGACATGTACCCTTCCGCATGTATCCTTCTGGTAGATACTTACGACACGTTAAAGTCCGGTGTGCCTAATGCAATCCGCGTCTTTACCGAGATGCGGCAGGCAGGCGTTCCGCTCACCTTCTACGGCATACGACTGGACAGCGGCGACCTTGCCTATCTATCCAAAAAAGCCCGCAAGATGTTGGATGACGCCGGTTTCCCTGACGCAGTCATCTCCGCCTCCAACGATCTGGATGAATTTCTGATTCAGAGCTTAAAAGAACAGGGCGCCGCCATCACGTCATGGGGTGTAGGCACACACATGATTACTTCCAAAGACTGTCCTTCCTTCGGCGGCGTATATAAACTGGCTGCAGTGATGGGCAAAGACGGTAACTTTATTCCCAAAATCAAGTTGTCCGAAAATACGGAGAAAGTCACAAATCCGGGCAATAAGACGATTTATCGTATTTATGAAAAAGAAACCGGCAAAATCAAAGCCGATCTCATTTGTCTGGTAGATGAGAAATTTGATGAAAAGGAACCGATGCTGTTGTTTGACCCCAACGAACCGTGGAAAAAGACGAAGCTGGCAGGCGGAAGCTATACACTGAGAGAACTGATGATTCCTATTTTCAAAGGCGGCGAATGCTGCTACAATTCGCCGAAAGTTATGGACATCCGCGCCTACTGTCAAGAAGAACTTGGCACACTCTGGGAAGAAACCAGACGTCTTGTGAATCCGCATAAAGTATATGTAGACTTGTCCCACAAGCTGTACGATATCAAGATTCAATTATTGGACCAGATGAATCAATAGAAAAAATTCAAGGATTGGGCTGTCACAGCAACATTGCAGCAGCCCTTTCCACATCCTGCCGCGTCAGACCAACCTCTTGGTCTGTTTTTATCTGGTGATGACGGACATGCTCATTATGCAAATCCAAATCATCGATTACGATCCAGCTTTGCACTTCTTTATGTATATCTAACCAGCCTAAGATTTCTTTCGCTTTTACAAGACTAAATCTTTTTGTCCTTCTGATTTCTTCTGTTGTATAATCCGGCGTCACATCATATAGTTCTATTCCTTCTTTTTGAAACATATCCACCAGCTTTTGCGCTTCCATCCTTAATGGCTTAAAATTACCGTCAAACCAGAATCGCCAGCCGGAATGGAGCACAACCTTTGCACCGGTTCTTTTCACAAGGCTCCCCAATAACGCAACTTTATCCATATCAATCAAGGTTCCGTCACTCAGCTCCCTTTGATGTGTATCATTCCAAAAATTTGAATTTAGTACGCCATCTATATCCAAAAATATAATTCTACAAATTGAATCCATAACTATAACCCCGCAATTTTATCCAAGTCTAACCGCCTCTTTTCTTTTACAATGTTCTCATGAAGCGAAAGGAGACAACAACTTATGCAAAACCATTTATTTGAAGCATTTAACAGCGGTTCCCTGAAACTGCCTGCAGACACCGTGGAATTTAAAGACATTCCTTGGTCAAAGCATCCTAGCTATGAAGGAGTGGAGCTCAAGCACATCGTCACTGCCAAAGATACAGACGGAGGATTCAGTTACCACCTTGTCCGCATTGCACCGGACAAAAGCATCAAAAACCATATCCATGAAACGCAGTTAGAAACCCATGAAGTAATTGCCGGCTCTGGTGTGTGCATAAATCATGGAACGAAAATCCTGTATGACCCCGGAACCATTTCCATTATGCCTGCCAAAGTTCCACACGAAGTCACTGCCGGAGCTTGCGGACTCTGCCTGTTTGCCAAATTCATTCCGGCATTATGCTAGGCAAGCCGTTTGACCGACCGCTTATATCCGCTTGGCGTCAGTCTGACTATTTTGTAAAAACAGCGGTCGAAGTGGCTCTGGTCGCAGAATCCTGTGGCATATGCCGCTTCGACTACGCTTTTCCCGTCTTCCAGAAGCTTCTGTGCTTTTCTGACCCTGCATTGTATCAGAAACTGATGCGGCGTCAATCCGCATGCCGCCTTAAACTGCCGTATCATATGATAGGGGCTTACGCTTATCTGCCGCGCCATATCCGCAACCGAAACGCTATTTTCCGGCGCATCCAGTATCATCTGTTTCAATTTCTTTGTATAGCTCATTTCATTGTCTGCCCCATCCTGCATATTGTCAGCAGGCAGGCATATGCTTATCATGGAATAGGGCATATCATTTACCGGTGCTAACGCATGAGGCGTATCCGGCAGAATATAATACGATTCACCCTTACGACATAAGCGTGCTTCTCCGTTGCAGAGAACGGAAACCATTCCCTCCATGAGATATCCAATCGTAACGTGAGTTGCATGTGTATGGAGAGGATACGTCCGCGTGGAGTTAAAACAAGAAATCCAATCTGTATCGTCGCTCTTATAATATATCGTATTTCCGGATTCCATTCTGTCCTCCCAAACATCGGTGTGAAATTTGCACTCTGTCCTTAAATGTCTTATCAGTATTTTTACTAAAATGCACCTTAACGACGGAAATTCTATTACTAAACTTTCGTTTGAAACTGTGTGGAAAATTGTCAGTCAACAATTACTTGTTGTAAATCTTTTGTCCAATCAATAATTACCCGTTCATCATATTTATTAATATTATCAGGTAGATTTGTTTTATTAAAAAATCTATGTTCCAGAGCTTCTCCTGTATTATTTTGTATTTCCCCTTTATATATATTTGTCTTAAAAATAATACCTGTCCCGTAACAAATATCTCCATTTGGATAAGTGATAATTCCATCTTCCCCCGAATAAATACCGAATAATGTCAGTTCTCCTATTTCAATTCCTGCTTCTTCAAATGCCTCTCTTTTTACCACTTCTATAAATTTCTCACCAATCTCCATAGAACCACCAATGAGTGCCCAAAGTCCATTATCACGTCGCTTTTGAAGCAATATTTCCCCTTTATCGTTTTCGATAATAACTCCGCAGCTTATTACCATAAGAGGCGCATGCCCTACATCTTTACGCATCTGTGCAATATAATTTCCTCTATATTTTGCTATAATATCTTTCATATTAATCTCCATCTCTGCCCACTTTTCGCTGCATTCTTTCAGACAGTCTTCCACTATACCGCCAATTCGTATCAGTAAATAATGTCTATAGCTTATATTGCATGAAATTCCCGTTCTTTACGAATCCAAAATCCTTATATAACAGCACCCCATATCTAATGCCGTAATCTGCACAACGCCGCAACCATACCCTCTCGCCTCATTTACAACTTTGGACAACAATTCTTTTGCAACATCATGCCTGCGATATATCGTTCTCATATTTTTCCCTACGCCATTCCATTTGATGATATTTTGAGATGGAATCTTTGAATCCCATCGATTTATACAATGAATACCCTGCTTCCGTTGCCTTGAGTTCCACGATACAAAGCCCCATAGATGCTGCATCTTGAAGCAGCATATTTATCAACTGCTTTGCATATCCCCTATGACGGCATTCCGGCTTCGTATATACGTTTAAAACTGTACCGGTTTTCCCATTTATAAATGCGGGACTCATTGGTTTTTCTACAACAAGTAACAGTGCGCACACAACTATCTCCTCCCCCTTCCTCCCAATATAGGCAAAAAGATTCTTATTAAGATTCTCAGATAAATAATGCGGTAAATTTCCTTCGATACTTTTTAATTCTTCTTCACTTAACGCACCATAATCTTCCATCAAATACGCAACCCTTAATTGTGTAAGCTGATGAATATCTTGGTTTGCTGCCTTTTCAAAAATCATATGCCTCTCCCACCCTCATATACGCATAGTGTTCCAACGCAGCGTATTACTAAAACTGTGATGCTTTATCTGTAAATTATAACATATCCCTTATTTCAGCACATTAACATTGTGAAACCTACAAAGCAAATCTAAATTTCGGAATTACATTGAAGAAATTTAGATATGAGTGTTATAATATGCATGTCAAAAAGCCGGCGAATTAATATTTGTAGTGCTGAACAAACCAGAATTAATAGAAATTGTGTGGAAGATACTATGGCAAACTATAACAACAAAAATCTACAAATTTTCATTTGGAGCTTCATCGTACTCATTTTTTCAACGCTCTGTTATCTGCCTATGCTTTTAGAAAGGTCTGGAAAGTCCTTTCCTAATATATTGATAAATGCAAAATATTTATTTGTGCTTGTTCCGTTGGTCGTTTCGATTTGTTTTGTTCTGAAAGAACATAATACAAAGCAATGGATAAAAGGATTATTTGAGTGCAAAAAATGTGGTGCAGGTTTGTTTCTCTGCCTCGGACTTGCGGCAATAGGTATTTGTTCTACGTTTCTTTATTCTCATCTGACATCACAATCTAAGCTGCTGACAGTGAGTTATCCAAATTTTATATCGTTAGCTGTACAATGCGCTTATTTGTTTGCAATGGCTTTCCTTGAAGAAACGGCTTGGAGAGGATTCTTACTTGATAAATTGTCTATGCAAAAACAAAGGATTCGCTACACACTTTTTTCTGGTATGATATGGGGACTATGGCATATTCCTATGTGGTATATCAGAAATATGCTGGGGTTATGGGATATTGCACTGTTATTTCTATGGTGTTTGCTCCTCGCTATCATTCTTGGAATTTTACGGTATCAACACAATAACATTTTGTTGTGTGCCTTATTGCATGCAATATTCAATCTTTGTTTTCTAATGCCTGTATTCTGGAATATTGTTGTTATGCTTTTTATATCCGGCGCAATATGTAGAAAATATTGGAAAAGTATGCCGGAATAGCACTCGACACAACGAGCTTGTCGCATAAAATCCGACCAGCCCATCGCATCCAAGCAATCGTCTCATGCGAATCAATCACATTCCAAATAAATCGCTGTGTGTTCCCGTCCTTACAAGCGTCAACACAAGCACATCATCCTCATGATAATACACCAACAGCCAATCCGGAGTTATATGACATTCCCTATGACCTGCCCAATTTCCACTAAGTGGGTGGTCATGATATTTTTCAGGTAGAAGAATACCGTCTGCAAGAAATCCGATAACCTTTTCAAGTTCATCTATATCAAGACCTCTTTTAATTGCCAGCTTGTAATCTTTTTTAAATTTTGTGGTCCTGCTGATTTCATACTTCATCGAAATTTCCCTCTTCCATGGAATGCTCTTCTTCCATGGAATGCTCTTCTTCCATGTTCAAATCCTTCATCAGCTCTTTCACAGACGCAAACCGCTTTGCTGTTGGGTCGTGAGCTATCCTTTCTGCTTCACGCATAGCTGCAATTGTTTCGGCATTAGGTGTATAAAGGGAAATTTCAAAAGGTATTCTCCCTTCCCTAACGGACTGACGTAAAAAAATGTTAAATGCAGTTGTCATATTCATCCCCAATTCCGCAAACAGCTTATCCGCATTACTCTTTAGTTCACTGTCAATCCGAAAACTAACATTTGAAATTGAATTTGCCATAATCAACATCTCCTTTTTGTTTTCTTTTAGTATATGCACAATTTATAGGCTCGTCAATGTAATCTGCATTTTAATTGCATTGAAATAGCATTTCTTTACCTCTTCTCTTATATTCTTTTGGCATATCCAATTTGAAAAAGACATTTACACACCCCAACTAATTTCTCTTGAAAAGTAATTTTTATTCCAGTATGATATGTACTAGGGGGAATACATTTTAGGAGGGATTGTTTTATGCTTCGTATCATTACAGATTCTGCAAGCGACCTGCCGAAAGATTATAGCAGGCAGCATAACCTGCATGTGATTCCGACGCCGGTCGTCATTGACGATGTTGATTATTTTGACGGAGAAACAATACAGACAGAAGAATTTTATCATATACTGGACGATATCAAGAGAGACGTTAAGACCTATCATATTAATCCGGCAATGTTTACAGAGGCTTTTTTGCCCTATGCCAAAGCCGGGGACAGCATTATCTACCTATGCTTTTCCACGGGAATTGCGGGAACTTACAATGCGGCGAACATTGCCAAAAGTAATCTGCTGGAAGACTATCCCGATTTTGACCTGACAATCATTGACTCCAAATGCGCTTCCGCCGGATTTGGTCTGTTAGTGAGTAAACTGGTTACCATGTTGGAAAAAGGTGCTGCCAAGGAAGAACTCATAGAAGCGGCAGACTATTTTATCTCCCACATCAAGCATGTTTTTACGGTACAGACCCTCGCCTATCTAATCAAGGGCGGCAGACTTACCAAATTCAAGGGAACGCTGGCGGAAACACTGGATATGAAACCTGTGCTGATTGTAAATGAAGAGGGCGCACTCGCTGTCATCAAAACAGTCCGCGGCAGGAAGAAATCACTGCGCTATCTTATCGACTATGCCAAAGAAAACGCCTGCCGGCTTGAAAACCAGACAATCGCCCTTTGTCACGGAGAAGATAAGGAATCTCTTGCGTTTGTAAACGAACTGGTACAAGAGACATTCCACCCGAAGGATACTATCATCTCTGTAGTGGGCTGCGCCATCGGCGCACACACCGGAAGAGGCATTATCGGCTTTTGTTTCTTTGACGCCGACGATGGAAAATACGCTAAATATTTCCGCTGATATAACCGCTTGCGCTTAATTTTTCGCACTAACCACCATGATTCCGCTTCGCGGAATCTCAATATCCTACAAGAAAATCTGCTCCGCAGATTATCTTGGGAAGAACCTTCGGTTCTTCCACATTTGTCGAAATTTCCTATACAATAAGAAAATATGCTTCTGGCAAATCGTAGTACTTCTCCGCGAAGCAGCCATTGCTGCGAGTGGATAGAAGTACTTCTCACACTACTATACACAAAAACGAGGTTTTCCATGGAAGAACATCATCAGACACATACTTATTTAGAAACCGACGGAGACTTTAAAATGCGGGAATTAGACCGCGGCGATCTGGAACAGTTCAATGCCCTGCTGCAATACGCTTTCCAAGTCACTTCTTACGATTTATTTCAGACAGGATGGGAACAGGATGAGATTAAATACGCCAAGCGTCCTATTCTGGAAGAGGCATATGTGCTGGGCTGGTTTTACCATGATAAACTGGCTTCCATGATTGTCGTCTACTCCATGAAGGTAAACGTTCACGACACAATCATGGACATGGGCGGCATCACCGGCGTCGCCACATACCCGGAATATACCGGGCGCGGACTGATTCATTCCTTGATGCGCCGCGCACTGAATTTCATCCACGAACAGGAAATGTTGATTTCCTTTCTCTACCCTTACTCCATCCCCTTTTACCGCAAGATGGGCTGGGAAATCGTATCCGACAAGCTCTCTTTTACAGTCAAAGACACGCAGCTTCCAAAAGCAATTCCTGTAGACGGTATGGTGGAGCGGGTCAGTCTGGATTCCGAGGATTATCATAATGTACATTCCTATTTCGCCCTGCAAAGACACGGCGCACTCATCCGCGACGCGCTTTCATGGGAAGAATATTGGCGCTGGGACAATGAGGACATTATCGCCGCCGTTTATTACAGCAAAGAACATAAACCGCTGGGCTATGTTGTGTACTATATTGCAAACGAGGTTTTTCATATCAAAGAGATGGTGTACCTGAATATCGAGGCAAACCACGGACTCTGGAACTACATCAGCGCACATTTTTCCATGATTACGCAGGTGCAGGGCGACAATTATTCCGGTGAAACAATGGCTTATCTGTTTGAGGACAGTGAGATTACCGAGACCATTTCACCTTATATTATGGCACGCATCATAGACGTCAAAGAATTTCTGTCCGAATATCCTTTTCAGGTACAGCCCGAAGATTTCAAACTGCATTTCAAGGTTCATGACGAAATGGCTCCGTGGAACGAGGGCGACTATCTTGTCTCATGGCACGACGGGAAGACCATCTGTGAACGCGTTGACGACAACCAGTCTATCAATGTCGTGGAGCTGTCAGTCAACACGCTGACTACGATGCTGATGGGTTATAAAAGACCGTCCTATCTCTATGAGCACGAAAAGCTTCAGACCGAATACTATATGCTCACATGGTTAGAACGTATCATACCTGTAGAAAAGGCATATTTCTCCGACTATTTTTAAAAAATATTGGCTGGATTCATGCCATGATGTCTGACGCAGTATACATCACGCCAGCTTGTGTCCCTTAACACTTACTTTAATCGCTTCACATGTCCTCTCAATCAGTTCATCTGAATGCGCATCCGACACAAACATCGCCTCAAACTGAGATGGCGCCACATAGATTCCCTGCGCCAGCATGTTATGAAAATATTCTGCAAAGGCATGCCTGTCGCATCGGCAGGCGTCTTCATAATTTTTCACTTTCTGTTCTTGAAGCTCAGGTGCAGCCGCTTTCTGACCACAGACATCCCAGCCGGGAACAAAAAATGCTGACAGCAGGGAACCGGCACGGTTTACACATAACCCCGTTTTTCTAAAAGCTGTTTCCAGCTTTGCCGCCCTGCGGTCAATCCTTTCATAAATTCCCCTATCTTCCATCAGAATCTTCAATGTCGTAATGCCTGCCGTCACCGCCACCGGATTGCCCGACAGCGTCCCTGCCTGATAAACCGCTCCCAGCGGCGCGACGTTAGCCATGATGTCACGTCTGCCCCCATAAGCCGCCAAGGGCATCCCACCGCCGACAATCTTGCCAAACGTATGTAAATCCGCATGGACTCCCGTATATTCCGTTGCGCCGCCAAGAGACAGCCGGAAGCCGGTAATGACTTCATCAAAGATTAAAAGCGCTCCATTTTCTTCCGTAATACGCCGCAAAAATTCCAAAAATCCTGCCTCCGGCGATACTACGCCCATATTCGCCGCCACCGGCTCCACCACGACTGCCGCTACCTGCCCTTTGTTTTCCTCCATCAGTCTTAACACCGATTCTTCGTCATTGTATACCGCCGTCAAAGTGCTTGCCGCATACCCTTCCGGCACACCCGCGCTGTCCGGCACGGACTGCGTCATCAGCCCGGAGCCCGCCTTCACAAGCAGTCCGTCCGAATGCCCATGATAATTGCCCGCAAATTTGATAATCTTATCCCTGCCCGTATAGCCTCTTGCCACACGTACCGCGCTCATCACCGCCTCGGTTCCGGAACTGACTAACCGTACCATCTCCATATCCGGAACACATGTCCCAATCATTTCCGCAAGCTCCACTTCTCCGGCTGTCGGTGCACCGAAGGTAAGTCCCTTCTCACACACCTTTTTCACCGCCTCGATAACTCTTGGATGGGCGTGTCCCAGAATGCCCGGTCCCCATGAACAGACATAATCCACATATTGATTCCCGTCTGCATCCACAATCCACGGTCCCTGCGCCCTCTCTACAAAAAAAGGCTGCCCGCCCACCGCTCCAAATGCTCTTACCGGGGAATTAACCCCGCCGGGAATCAGCTCTTTTGCCTTTTGAAAAAGCCGCTGTGAATTTACTGTGTTCATGTGCCGTTTCCTCCTTACTCTTTCACGCTTTTCCAATCAATACACGGACAAAATATTGGAAAAATAGTCTATTTTTTTTGCATATCTATCATAATCAATATAATATACCCTTCCCCAGCTTACCACTTCCAAGATATACTTATCTTTTCCGGACTGCTCATCAGAGTATTGATAAAGCCCTATGATCGTCATGTAATGGGATGTTACGCGTCCGTCCGCTTCCGTCATGAAATTTTCCTTTGCATTCTGCAGACTCGTATACAATCGGATTTCTTTTCTGGCAAAGCTGTGATAGGCACATACCACCGGTATATCCGCATTCAGCATCCTTTCAATTTCACTAAGGATTTTCTGTTTTCTGATAACGCCGGCAGCCTTGCCGTATCTGGACCATTTAACCTTTGTGTAGGGACTGTGATTTGCCGTTAAAAAACTGACAAGTCCTTTTTTCATAGCCGAAGGATGCAGTCCGGCAACAACATCGGGGATGGCATATTTCGTTGCATACATCTGCTCTATATAATCTCTGTATGCAGCAATTTTACATAATCCGGTTTCTGGAAAATCTCTATCAAAGGATGCAGACACACTTAAGCAATACCCTCTGTTCTGCAGCGTCAGATATAATTCTACATCACTCATGGCGATTGTTCCACAGCCTATCCTAGCCAGACGATAATATTTATCCTTGATAAGTCTTCTCTTCGTATCATCGCCGGTCATTACCTTATCCATCCACCAGCCTTGGTTGCCGCCATAATAAGACGCGCCATTATCCCCGGCGACGTTCAAATAGTGGTCTGAAAAGTTACTGTTTAATTTTGCTGCTTTTTGCATTTTCACCTTTTCCCTACTTATATAAAATAAATAGGAAATCATCCAATTATACATATATAAAACCATCTGATAAGGAATATCGCTTTTTCTAAATATACCTGCAAGGGTTTTTATCCTATCGTTTTTTTTACTTATTTAGTGTCTGCTGATTAAGCCGTTTGCAAGTTGCCCCAGCCAGCAGATAGCATATTTCTATAGACTTGCCAAAACAAATGCAAAAGCAGCTGCTTCTGAATCCTG
>CANOEC010000049.1 GCA_947564735.1 uncultured Lachnospiraceae bacterium
ACTTAAAATCCTGCGGGACTAACCTCCCGTACCGGTTCGATTCCGGTCGCCGGCATTGTTTTGAAAGCGGGGAAGCGCTGATATTTTACAGCGTTTCTTCGTTTTTTGTATATAGAGCTGGTAAAGATATGGGATGAAAACAGACAACTGCTTGTGCAGACAGAGAAAGTGGCATATAATAGCAGTAGGATTGGAGTGACAGATATGGGAGCGAAAGCGTGCAAAAAAGATTTTTCCAACTTAGGACTGCGTATGGTTGCCGCTGCCGTCGTGATTTTCGGCATACAACTGCTTGGGCAGTATATCGTGCTGTGGATTGATTCAAGCTTGGCATACAATATCAATATTTTGTTGGCGGCGACGATGATTCCGATGTACGCAATCGGCTATCCGCTTGCCTTTTTGATTCTGAAGGTGGGCACCCAGAGCAGTACGATTGAGAAGCATAAAATGAAACCGGTACAGTTTATCATGGCGTTTCTGATGTCGTACGCACTTATGATGCTTGGGAATATTGTAGGGGTGGGCGTTACAAGCGGTATAGGACTGCTCAAGGGCGAACCGGTGTCTAATAATCTGACGGATATTGTGAGCAATGGGAATATTTGGGTTTCTTCCATTTACATTGTGTTGCTTGCGCCAATATTTGAAGAATATCTGTTCCGTAAGATTATCTGTGACCGCATGGTGAAATATGGGCAGGGTATGGCGATTATCATATCCGGCTTGATGTTTGGGTTGTTCCACGGCAATTTCAATCAGTTCTTTTATGCGGCATTTATCGGCTGTTTCTTTGCCTTTATTTATGTGAAGACCGGAAATATCAAGTATACGATAGGGTTACACATGATGGTGAATTTTATTGGAAGCGTGATTGGAGGATTACTGCTCCAAAATGTTGATTTGAGTGGTGATATACTCCATATGCAGTTTTCCGATATGGTAATTCTGGCATTATATATGTTGTTAATTTATGGTATGGTAATTGCAGGAGGTGTTCTGCTGCTTACGAATTTATCTAAGTTCAAAGTTTTGCCCGGAGAGATTACTCTCAGAAAAGGAAATAAGTTTGAGATATCTATGGTAAATGTGGGAATGATGATATACTGTGAGTTATTTGCGTTAATGATGATTGGACAGGCTCTGCTTTAGGTGGCTTGGCGTTGCAAAGGCAGGAAGTTTGCGGATAGACTTGAAAAAGATTGAAAATATAAAATGTCAGATGCCTATTGACATTTGTGATAAAAATCTATATAATAATTTTTGTTGTAAAACTCTTATGACATGTGCGCTTAGCTCAGCTGGATAGAGCGTTTGGCTACGGACCAAAAGGTCGGGGGTTCGAATCCTCTAGCGCACGTTGTTGGGAAGATGCGGAGATACTGATATTTACAGTGTTTCCGCTCTTTTTATTTAAGAAGGATGCGAATTAGATGGGTGTGTGAAAAGTATTAGGATGTATAATAATGCAATTAGCAAGGGACAGGCACAATGTGTAATATTTACAAAAAGAAAGAAATAAATTGTGCATAATAGTACAAAATCAACAACCACACAAATATTGTTATTGACAATTATTGTGCAAGTTGATATAATTCAACTAATCATAATACTATTTGGGTTGTTACTGCACCAGAGCAGGCAAAACCAGATTTTGTAATTCGGCTGAAGCAGGTTGATTTATAGAATTTGGTTTTTTTATGTTTAAGTGAGTGTAGCAGCAATGGAGATTTGAAAGTGCGTATCGAAAAGATTATTAACAATAATATCATCTCAACCAGAGACGATCGGGGCATAGAACTGATGGCTATGGGAAAGGGAATCGGTTTTGCGCAGAGACCGGGAAACGAAATTGATGATAGGGCAGTTGAAAAAATCTTTAGACTGGAGAACATGGACAACAAGGAATATTTTAAAGAACTGCTTGCGTCCCTTCCAATAGAGCATATCAGATTGGCGGCGGACATTATCGCCTATGCAAAGGAAAGTCTTGGGCTTAGCTTAAGCCAGAATGTGTATCTGACGCTGACGGATCATATCGGGTTTACGTTGAACAGGCACCGTGATGGTATGGCGTTCAACAATGCGTTATATGATGAAGTGAAGCTTTTTTATCCGCTGGAATATTCGGTTGGGAGATATGCGCTGGAACTGATAGAAGAAAGAACATCGTTCCGTCTGGCGGAAGACGAGGCGGCAAGTATTGCGCTGCATCTTGTCAATGGGGAGATTAATTCCGCAATGGGAACAACGTTTATCATGGTTAAGATGATGCGTGAAATGATGGAGATTATCAGCCGGCAGATTCCGATTCCGGAAGGACGGACGTATCCCAAGGAACAGCTGATAGCAGATTTGAAGCAGCTTGCGAACCGTCTGGTCACAGAGGAGCCGATGAGTGGGCGCAAGGACGACCTTCTCTATCAATTTGTGAGGGAAAATTATAAGGACGAATATCAGATTATCAGGAATCTTAGCGAGTATATAGAGAAAAATTATAGCTGCAGGATGACGGAGGAAGAAATTATTTATTTGGTGCTTCATATTAGGCGTATGCGGGATTTGTATACGTGTTGACGTTGAAAGGAGGATATAATGGGAATTTTTCAAAATTTATTTTCAAAGGGCGGTGTGAAAGTGGCGTCGCCCATGAACGGCAGACTGGTCAGTATCAAGAAGGTCAGCGACCCCACATTCAGAGATGAGATAGTGGGCAAGGGTGCGGCTGTGATTCCGTCGGATAACCGGATCTGTGCGCCTGTGGACGGCGTGGTATCAACAATATTTCCGACGGGGCATGCTGTTGCGGTAACCGGTAAGGGCGGAGAGGAAATTTTGATTCATATTGGTCTGGATACGGTGAAGCTCAAGGGAGAGCATTTCACCATCCATGCTTCCGAGGGGCAGGAAGTGAAGGTGGGCGATTTGCTGATAGAGGCGGATATCGGGCAGATTAAGGAAGCGGGTTATGATATTATTACGCCGATTATCATTTGCAATTCGGATGATTATACGGAGGTGGTTATGAAAGAAGAAGGCGATGTGGTGCAGGGCGATGAGATTCTGACGCTGCGAAAGGCGTAACGGAGCCTTGAAGGAACATGGTAAAAGTGGCAGTGTGGTGAGGGTTACAACGATATTCAAGGACGGCGGTCCATGGAATATAAAATGAAACATTGGTTTCGTGCTGGGGCGGAACTATAATAAAATGAGAAGGGGGTAACGTATTATGATGAAGTATTTACAAAAACTGGGCAAGTCATTGATGCTGCCGGTGGCATGTCTGCCGATTTGCGGTATTCTGATGGGAATCGGATATGCACTGTGTCCGGCGACGATGATTGCTGGGCGCGAGATGAGCGGCTTTGCAAACATGTTGGGATTTTTCCTTGTAAAAGCAGGCGGTGCGCTGATTGACAATATGGCGATTTTGTTTGTTATCGGTGTCGGGGTAGGCATGGCAGATGACCATGACGGCACGGCAGGTCTTGCATCGTTAGCATCTTGGCTGATGATGACGAATCTGCTTGCTACAGGTACTGTGACAACATTGATGCCTTCTGTAGCAGAGAATGTGAACAAAACATTGGCATTTGATAAGATTGCGAATCCGTTTATCGGTATTCTTGCAGGTATCATCGGTGCAACCTGTTATAATAAGTTTAAATCAACGAAACTGCCGGATTGGCTGTCGTTTTTCAGTGGAAAACGCTGTGTGGCAATTATTTCCGGTGTCGTATCTATTGTTGCAGCAGCAATTCTTTTGTTTGTGTGGCCGGTAATATTTGGTGCACTGATAGCTGTTGGTCAGGCGATTGTAGGACTTGGACCGGTAGGCGCAGGTATTTATGCATTCCTGAACAGATTGTTGATTCCGACCGGCTTACATCATGCATTGAACAATGTATTCTGGTTTGACACAATCGGTCTTGGCGATTTGTCCCATTTCTGGGCAGGCGAGACAAGTGCGGACGTAACATGGAGTCTTGGCATGTATATGTCCGGTTTCTTCCCTTGTATGATGTTCGGTATTCCGGGTGCGGCTTTGGCGATGGTTCATACGGCGAAGAGCGGCAAGAAGAAGGTTGCAATCGGTCTGGTAGCTTCCGCAGCGATATGTGCGTTTGTCTGCGGTGTTACAGAGCCTTTTGAATTTGGTTTCATGTTCCTTGCACCTGTGCTTTATCTGATTTATGCATTGCTGTACGGTATTTTTACCGTAGTCGTTGCACTTATCGGTTTTAGGGCCGGATTCAGCTTTTCGGCGGGCGCGACGGACCTTGTGTTCTCGGCTCCGCTGCCGGCGGCACAGAATACATGGATGATTCTTCCGCTTGGTATTGCGGCATTCGCAGTTTTCTATATCGTATTCCGTTTTGCCATCGTGAAATTTGATTTAAAGACGCCGGGCAGGGAAGACGATGATGTAGAGACGGAGAAGAAGGCAGTTTTATCTAACAGCGATTATGCGGAAGTTGCTTCTATCATTCTGGAAGGATTAGGCGGTAAAGGGAATGTTACATCGCTTGATAACTGCATTACGAGACTTCGTATGGAGATTAAGGACTACACGCTGGTTGACGAGAAGAAGATTAAGTCAGCAGGAGTTGCGGGTGTTATGAGACCCGGTAAGACTTCGGTGCAGGTTATCGTGGGCACCAAAGTGCAGTTTGTAGCCGATGAAATGAAGAAAATGTTATAGGTATTATGAGTGTATCTGATAATACCGAAACCCCTAGCATAACGGAGACCTTCGGGTCTCCGTTCATTATGGCATAAGAAAAACGCCCTGCTGTTTGCATAGGTATGTTCGGAGGTCTCAATCCACCATTTATCAACGTAGCCGTGACCGTTCTGATCCCAGAGAATGATAAATTTTGCGGTGGCAACGTTATGTACATTGCCGCCTTCTCCGGATAAGTATTCTGAAGCCTGCAGAGCGTTTTTTCCCGCATACTTTACAGGACGCAAATCATAGAAGCCTCTCACATTACTGCCGCCGACGCACCGTGAGCCGTTTGGCTGAAAGATATTTTCCGACGTAAAGAAAATGGTCTCGTCAAAGTAGGAGCAATACGCGCTGTAACGGTTTTTCTCCGCCTCCTGCGTTACGGTGATGCGGATTCCCCAATCGTAATCTCCCTCTAAGTCAGAGGGAAGTTCCATCCGTGTGATGTCGTGGTCTTTGTATTTGAAGACTGCCTTATAGAAGTCTCCGGTGGCGCCGCAGCCTGTCCCTTGTGTGCTCAGAACCAGTTCCACATGGTCATCATTGTCGATATCTTCGGCAAAAAAATCAAAAGAACCGTAGTAAGAGCAGCCGTCCGCGTCAAAACAGTAGGGTGCATCGTCGTTCATATAAAACCACACGCAGCCGGTTCCGTAATAAGCCCAGTCGTCGCGGTTTAAAATCATAACCATAAGGTCGTCCTGTCCGTTGTGGTCCATATCTTCGATGACAAGCCCGGTAAGCCGCATGGAATCGTCTTGAAAAACATTGTCTGCAAGGAGTCTTTTCCAACAGTTGTCTGCTGTAAGGCGGTCTAGGCGCTGCTCCTTGGCATATTGATAGAAAAATGCTTCGTTGTTGTATTCGTCTTCCTCTGGCGCGGTATGTTCCGATATCGTTCCGGATAGGAGGGATAGTACTTTTAAAGCCTTATCAATGGCTGTTGTTGGGCTGCCTGCAGCTTGCGGGAGGCTTGCCGACGCTGTTTCTGCGTCTGTTGTTTGCTGGGTATCGGTGCCGGAGCGGTTATGGGATACGGAGACGAAGATTTTTTGCCAGTACGCTATGACAAGTGCAAGAAAGACGATGGCAAAAGGGATGGGGATGGTTTTTTGGATATACTTTTTCAGGTTGTTTTTCATACATGCCTCCATGATTTCACAATTCATTATACAGGCGGTATGTATCATATTCGTATCATAATTGCATCATAGTTGCATCATTTTAAGCTGGCACTCAAAATTCCCATTCAAAATTCTTTCCAAATTCATCAGATAAAAGTGTTGACAAATTGCATATACTGTATATAATGATATATAAACAGTATATACTTTAGACCGTGGCAAAATGTGACGACAGGATGCCGCGAGGAGGTTAACCAATGAAAATCATCATATCGAATCAATCCGAACTGCCCATCTATGCGCAGATTAAGGAGCAGTTGAAGGAGCAGATTTTAAATGGGCAGATTCCGGAAGGGAGTACACTGCCGTCCATCAGGCAGTTGGCAAAGGAAGTGGGAGTCAGCGTCATCACTACGACCAGAGCCTACAGCGATTTGGAAGCGGAGGGATTTATCGCAACCATGCAGGGCAAGGGAAGCGTGGTGCTCTCTAAGGATAACAGTATGTTACAGGAACAGTATCTGCTGCGCATTGAAGAAGGGCTTAGCACAGCCATTGATACGGCACGGGTGATGGGGCTGTCGGAAGAAGAGCTGGTCGGGATTTTTTACAATCTGCTGCATGAGACGCGAAACGGCAGATAGGTGAAAAGCAGAGCGTATCTGACGGCGGAGCTGACACATGCCGGAAGAACACGGCACAAAGAAAGGAATGATAAGGGCTATGGAACTGTTAGAAGTGCATAACGTATCGAAGCATTACAAAAATTTTAGTCTGGAAAATATTGATTTTGTTCTGCCCAAGGGTTATATCATGGGTTATGTGGGACAAAACGGCGCCGGCAAGAGTACGACGCTTAACATTATCACGAATCTATGCAAAAGCAGCGTAGGGGAAGTCCGTGTGAACGGTATCACATGCATGGAAGACACCGTGCAGTATAAGGAGAGCATCGGATATATCGGTGGGGACTTCTATTATCCCAATAATTTTACGGTGAGAAATATACGTGGAATTTTGAAGAATTTTTATAGTACGTTTTCGGTGGAGCAATTTAATGAGCTGCTGCATCAATGGAAATTATCGGACAAGATGAAGGTCAAGGATTTCTCACAGGGCATGAAGGTGAAGCTGATGTTTGCAGCGGTGCTTGCCAGAGACACAAAACTGATGGTGTTAGATGAGGCGACCAACGGGTTAGACCCGGTCGTGCGGTTAGAGATATTAAAGCTGTTGCAGGAGTATATCGCGGACGGGGAGCGGAGCGTGATTTTTTCCACCCATATTTTGAGCGACTTGGAACAGATAGCGGATTATATCTTTTTTATCCATGACGGCAAGAAGGTGCTTTATGATGCGAAGGATGAACTGTTAGAGAGTTATCTGCTCGTAAAAGGAGAAAGACGCGCCATCACACCACAGCTTCAGAAAGCGCTTGTCGGTATTATGGATAACGCATATGGTTTTGAGGCAATTCTGCCAAGTGACAGGGCGGATTTGCTCAATCATGATTTTCATTTCGAGAAGCCTACGATTGACGAGATTGTGATTCATTATATCAAAGATAAGGAGAAAAACGGATGAGAGCATTACATTTTATGAAAATAGATTATGTGAAGACGAAACAGCAGATGATTGTCACCCCTTTGATTTTGCTGCTTATTGTGGGTATCATGATGGCACCGGATTCTGATATCAGGGAGTATAGTGCGGTGGTGCCGTTTTCTTATATGGTATTCATGATGATTATTTTCTCCTGCTCGCCTTTTGGGTCATGCAGGAGGGAGGAGACAGGCTTCTTACAGCTTCTTCCAGCAACGACGCGGGACAGGGTGGCGGGAAGGTTTCTTTACGGCATTTCCCTGCTTATGATTGCGACAGTGCTGGGAGCGGGAGCAATGGCAGTCTTTTGGCTGCTCGGACTTCAAAGCAGTGCATGGGATATACCGTTATGTCTGCTCGCGCTTGCAATAGGAATCTTCATTATGACGGCAGAATATGTTTTCTTCTATCTGTTTGGGGAAAATACAGCGCAGAATCTTCTCGGCATTGTCCGGGTTCTTCCGGGCATGTGCTTCTTTTTTATCACGGCGCAACTATCGAAGGAGATTGTAAAAGAGCCGGACAAAATGATGCAGGGGATGGAGACAGTGGGCAGATACTTGAATCTGATTGGCGGGATTGCTTTGGCGGCATCGCTTATCATGTTTGTGGCGGCAATCGGATTGTGTGCTGCCATGACGGATAAGAGAGACTGTTAGCAAGATAAAAAAGAGAAAACGCGGGAAAATTTTCAGAGAATGAAACTTTTCCCGCGTTTCATTCGTATTACTGATAGAAGCGTGATAGAATAAAAAATATACACGATAAAACAAGGGATTATGACGGGATGGAGCACAAGTTTGAGAAGGAGCAAAGATGGAATGAGCTGGCAGGGGAATATCAGACGATGCTGTATCGGATTGCTTTTTCCAATCTGAAGAATCGGGCGGACGCGGAGGATGCGGTACAGGAGGCTTTTTTTCGCTATATGAAGGATGAGAAGCCGATTCTGAACAAAGAGCATGAGAAGGCGTGGCTGATACGCACGACGATTCATATCTGTATGGATATCCTGAAGAGCAGCTGGCATCAGAAAACGGTCGGACTCGACGAGTCGCTGCTTGCCGAGTCAAGGAGCGTTTATCTGCCCTATCAGGTGAAAGACGATGCGACGCTGGAGGCTGTGTTAAAGCTGCCGATGCACTATCGCAATCCAATCTATCTGTTCTATTACGAAGATTATTCCATACAGGAGATAGCGGGGGTCTTGAACGAGAAGGAAGGAACCATTAAGACAAGACTAAGACGCGGCAGGGAAGAAGTAAAGAAGATTCTTACGGAAGGGAGGCCGTAGAGTTTATGGGCATAGAAGAAATAGGTGTGAAAAGAAAAGCACAGATACCGGAGTATACGAATCCGAAAAAGGCAGGGCAGTCAGAGAGGTTTCAAGAAAGCCTCATGCAGAATCTGAAATCACAGGAGGAAGACAATGTAGCTGCGGAGACGGAGGGTAGTACAAGTCCGGGCGGGCGTAAGTCGGGCGTCAGCATGACGGGCACTATGGCAAGAATCCGTGTCAACGAGGCGGCAGGACGTGAGGCGGTACGGACTGCG
Organism: uncultured Lachnospiraceae bacterium; assembly: GCA_947564735.1. Lineage (GTDB taxonomy): Bacteria > Bacillota > Clostridia > Lachnospirales > Lachnospiraceae > UBA3282. The sequence goes on from CANOEC010000049.1 coordinate 9,010, forward strand.
GAGGTGAGGAATATGAGCTATGAAGAAAGCGACAACATAGAGATTGCCGTGACGGAAGGGTATACCTTGAAAGGAAAGCTGGAAGGAAGCCATGTCTATGTGGAGGCAAAGTACGACGACGGCAGGCAGGAAGCTTATCAGGTGGATACAGGCAAGGTGCAGGAGCAGACAACATACAGAATAGAGCAGTTTGCGCTCGAAACGGCTGAGAGCGTGACAGGATAGGAAAGGAGCAGGAACGATGATAGGAAATAATCCGTTTCATACATTTTACCCGGCGGGGGTGGCAGATAACAGCAATACGGCGCAGCAGATAAGGAAATATGCCGAGACGGCGGCGAGGCGCAGACAGATGGGACTGGAAGGGGACGGCGCGGATGAAAATTCGTTTGCGGCGAAGCTTAAGAAAGCGGACGAGTATCTTGCATCGGGTAACACATGCGGCGCCACGGATTCCATCGGTATTATTCTGCGTCAGATGGAGGAGCCGGAGGCAGGCGGCAAGGTAAATAAGACAGTCATCCATAACGGCGTCAGCGTGGTGGTGACGAAGGATGCGCTGTATGGCAACACGATTACCATCGGAGGCAGTTCAAAGCCGGACTGGATACAGGTAAGTACTTCCGTTGGAACGGTCAACATTGATTTGAATGATCTGGATAGTCTCATGAAATGTCTGGATATGTTCTCGCCGGAAGATGTCAATGCGATTCTTCGTAAAATCACAGAGGTGCGGCAGACGCGTGACGCGATGCAGGAGATTGATAACATGAAGAATACGCCGGTGGAACAGGCGGAGGAAGAAGAGGACGAGGAGTAGAAGAAACAGTAGAAGAACATTGTCCCGTTGAACTGTTTATGGTAGAATAGGTTTCGGTGACGTCCTGCGGAGGGAATAAGGCAGGAAGGAAATAACAGAAGCAAGAAAGAAACAGACTAAGAGCGGAATAAGGGACAAAGCAAGTGCAGAAAAAAATAGCAGTCATAAACGATATAGCAGGGTTCGGAAGGTGCGCCGTTGCGGTGTCGCTTCCTATCATCTCATATATGGGCGTGCAGTGCTGTCCGGTACCTACGGCAGTCTTGTCCAATCATATGGGATATCCGAATTATTTCATTGATGATTATACGGACCGCATGGAAATTTATATTGATAACTGGCGGAAATTAGGTCTGCGGTTTGACGGGATAGCAACCGGCTTCTTGGGCTCCACAGACCAGATAGAGATTGTAAAGGGATTTATCCGTGAGTTTGGCGGGAAGGAAACGTTGGTAATCGTTGACCCTGTCATGGGAGACCATGGAAGGTTATACGCTACCTATACGGAAGAGTTATGCCTTGGAATGAAAGCGCTGGTGGGGATGGCAGATATCACGACGCCGAATCTGACAGAGGCGTGCAGACTGGCGGACACCATGTACCGGGAGGGTGTATGGCACAAGAAAGAACTCTGCGAGATTGCACAGCGGATTGCATCGCTTGGACCGTCGAGAGTGGTGATTACCGGAATCCCGCAGGGAGAATTTATCGCCAATTATGTCTATGAGCAGGGAGCGGAACCGCAGATTATCCGCACCCACAGGGCGGGAGCGGAGCGTTCCGGAACAGGGGATGTATTTTCCGCCGTGATTGCGGCGGACGGGGTGAACGGCGTGCCTTTTCACAGGTCAGTCCGTAAGGCGTCCGGATTTGTGAAGAAATGTATCGTGCGTTCGGATGAGCGCGGCGTGCCAAAAACAGACGGTGTATGTTTTGAAGAAATCTTATATCAGTTAAAACGGGATTAGAAATTTCGACAAATGTGGAAGAACCGAAGGTTCTTCCCAAGATAATCTGCGGAGCAGATTTTCTTGTTTTATGCACGAGTTCGCGAAGCAAAGCTCGCAAACGAGCTTCGCTCGTTTTTTTATTTTGCGTGTGTCAGATAGTATTCCAATTCAAACGGGTATCCATCCTTTTTGTTTTGCTCTGACAAGGCGTCCGTTTCTATAATGCAGAAATCATCACCCTTTATCACTTCCTTCATCTCATCTTTCACTGACAAAAAATCTACCATATGGGTAGAGATTTTGCGGCACGCATAATCGCCTTTCGGCAAGGTGTAGAAAGAATTTGCGGGTATGCCGGAGGCAGAACGGTCTGCAGAATCCTTTGAAGCCGGTTGATTGAGCGTCAGGAACATATAGCGGCTGTAAATGCCATCCTTGTATTCGTGGAGCACGCCCGATGGGTAAGATGCGGTAATACCGCTTTGCTGTGCGGTCACAAAAAGCTTTAGGATATGCTGTCCATAATATTTCGGCGTATCCATTTCCTCTAACGGTACAATGAGAAGCCTACGCTCTTCGATCATGCTGTGATAGAAACCGTCCGGCAGGAGAATGCCGCTTTTGCTTTTTGGAATTTTTGCCATGCCGGTGACGGAGCTGGACATGTTTTGCAGTGTTTCCTGTAAGGTTCCCAGACAGTTGTGGATTTCCATAATCTTCTGCTCGGCGAGAATCTTGCCGTCATAGAGCAGTTTCTGCAAATTAATGGAATCATTTTCTACATAGTTGTTCAAATCTTTGAGCGGGATGCCCAGTTTGATGCAGACGGTAATGGCGTCCAGAAGGTAGAGCTGCTCTTTGGTATAATATCTGTAATTCGTCTCCGTATTGACAAATGCCGGCTTTAAGATACCAATCTGGTCGTAATAGCGCAGCGACTTGATGCTGACATTTTTTAGTTTTGCTACTTTCCCGATGGACATGTATTGATTCATGAACCTGAATGCTCCTTCATTCTGAAACTATACCCTATGGTAAGAGTTCACCAAGTCATATTTTGTCACATTTTTAGCTGAAAAACAACCCTTTTTATAAAACTAGTGGCAATAAAAAAATCCGCATACAATATCATGTATGCGGATTAATCTTATGCTCCCATCGTAATCACTACGTCGTAATTCGTCTTACCCTTCTCGTAAGGAACAACACATCCGGAAAGCGTCTTGCCATCCACCGTAATCGATTTTACACCCTTCTCGACATTGTCGGGATTTACGACTTTGATGTTGTAAGTTCCTTCGCGGAATTTTCTTGTCAGTTCAAAGTCGCCAAAATCCTTCGGTACGCAGGGGTTGATACTGAGTCCCTGATGAGTAGGATATACGCCAAGGATATGCTGGGACACATTGACGAAGGTCCATGCTGCCGTACCGGTCAGCCAGCTGTTCTTGGCTTCACCCGGAATCTGCGCGTCGGCGCCGGCTACCATCTGGGAATATACATAAGGCTCCGTCTTGTGGATCTCGCTGATTTCCTCAACATAAGCAGGACACGTCTTGCGGTAAATCTCAAAGGCACGGTCGCCGCGTCCGATGACGGTCTCAGCGATGGAAACCCAAGGATTGTTGTGGCAGAAGATACCGGCGTTCTCTTTGTATCCCGGAGGATAGGAGGAGATTTCACCCAGTTCCAGATGATATCTGGTATAGGCGGGCTGCAGAATCATGACGCCATATTCGGTATCCAGTTTTTCCTTGACAGAATCGAGCGCTTTTTCGGCAAGGCCTTCCTCCACGCCGATGCCGGCAAGAGGACAGAAGCCGTTGGACTCGATATAAATCTGACCTTCCTCGCATTCTTTGGAACCGATTTTTTTGCCGTAGGCATCGTATGCGCGCAGGAACCAGTCACCGTCCCAGCCGTCTGTTAACACGGCGTCATACATTTTCTTTACTTCCCTGCGGGCATAATCCGCTTCCGCTTCATCGTCCATCAATTCGCATAACTGTGCGTATTCTTCGCCGTATTTTACGAACATTGCCGCGATAAATACGGATTCGGCAACAGGACCCTCAGAAGGACCGAAAGTCTGGAAGGATTCACCCGGATGCTCGGAGAAGCAGTTAAGGTTCAGACAATCATTCCAGTCAGCACGACCAATCAGCGGTAAGTTATGCGGACCCTTGTGGTTTACGATGTAATCAAAGGAGCGCTTCAAGTGGTTCATCAGCGGTTTTGCCACGCTCATATCGTTATCGAAAGGAACCATTTCCGTTAAAATGGAGGTGTCGCCACTCTCGCGGACATATGCGGAAGTGCCGGCAATCAGCCATAGCGGGTCGTCGTTGAAACCGCTGCCGATGTCGGAATTTCCTTTTTTGGTCAGCGGCTGGTACTGATGGTATGCACTTCCATCCTCAAACTGCGTTGATGCGATATCAATGATTCGCTGTCTTGCACGGTCGGGAATCAGATGGACGAAGCCAAGTAAATCCTGACAGGAATCACGGAAGCCCATGCCGCGTCCGATACCGGATTCATAATAGGAGGCGGAACGGGACATGTTGAAGGTAACCATGCACTGATACTGGTTCCAGATGTTAACCATACGGTCAACTTTATCATTGGAGGATTTTACGCTGTACTTGGATAATAATTCACTCCAGTAATCGTTCAGCGCTGCAAAAGCCTTGTCCACGTCTGCATCGGTCTGATATCTGGCTAACATTGCGTCAGCAGGTTTCTTATTGATAACATTGTGGGATTCCCACTTGTCATCCTCCGGATTTTCTATGTAGCCCAAGACGAAGACGAAGGATTTTGTTTCGCCGGGAGCAAGTGTTACATTAATCTGATGGGACGCGATAGGAGACCAGCCGCGTGCAATGGAATTTGTAGCTTTGCCTTTTTCTACTGCTTCCGGATTGGCAGCCCCGCGGTATGCGCCTAAGAATGCGTCGCGGCTCGTATCGAAGCCGTCTACCGGTGTGTTAACGGAATAAACGGCATAATGATTTCTGCGTTCTCTGTACTCGGTCTTGTGATAGATAGTGGAGCCGATGACTTCCACTTCGCCGGTACTCAAGTTCCGCTGGAAGTTTCTCGAATCGTCGTCCGCATTCCACAGACACCACTCCACATAGGAGAAGAGTGAAATACTCTTGGCTGTATCGCTCTTGTTTGTCAGTTTAACCTGACTGATTTCACAGTTGTCATCCATGGGAACAAAAGTGAGCACGGAAGCTTCCAGACCATTCTTGGACCCGGTAAAACGGCTGTAGCCGATGCCGTGGCGGCATTCATAGCTGTCAAGCTCTGTCTGTGTAGGCTTCCATCCGGGATTCCATATGCAGCTTCCGTCTTTGATATAAAAATATTTACCGTTGATATCGTTCGGCACATCGTTGTAGCGGTAACGCGTGAGACGCAGAAGCTTGGCGTCCTTGTAGAAAGTGTAACCGCCGCAGGTGTTGGATATTAAGCTGAAAAATTCATTGCATCCCAGATAGTTGATCCACGGTAACGGTGTTTTGGGTGTTGTGATGACATACTCGCGGTTGGCATCATCGAAATAACCAAATTTCATAGTGTTACTCTCCTTTTCTCATTGTCAATAGTCTCGAAAATCATGTTTGATGCAAAATACAGAAAACGATTAAGATAAAATAAAAAACCGTACATCGTGCCCGTGAACGTTGTCGTATATGAAAAACATTGAACGGGAGATATACTATCAACATAATGATAATGCAATTATACAGAAAAAAGTAAATGAATGCAATAGGAATCACGATTTGAGGCGATATTTCGAGAAGTGTTAGAAAAAAACGAAAAAAATCTAACAAAAAAATAAAATATGTATTGCAAAATTTCCTTAAATAAGATAGACTAAAAGTGCGAAAACGTTTAAGAAGCAGCATGAAGAGACTAACGTCAGAGAGGACAGGACTTGCAGTATGGTATCAATGAAGGACATTTCGGCAGCGTGCGGCGTATCCGTGGCAACCGTGAGCAAGGCACTGAACGACCACGGCGATATCGGAGAGGCGACAAAACAGCGAGTCAGGCAGATGGCGAAAGAGATGGGATATTTTCCTAATTCCGCCGCGAAAGCTTTGAAAACAAACCGCACCTATAATCTGGGTGTGCTGTTTGAAGAAGAAGACCACAGCGGTCTGACGCACGATTACTTTGCAAGTGTGCTGGACAGTTTAAAGAGCACTGCGGAAGAGAAGGGGTATGATATTACTTTTGTCAACGGATGCAGAACCAGACCGAACAGAATGTCTTATCTGGAACATTGCAAGTACAGAGGATTTGACGGAGTAGTTCTCGTCTGTGTCAATTTTTATGATGCGGAAGTGATGGAACTTGTCAGAAGCGATATCCCCACGGTTACGATTGACCATCTTTTCAACAACGTGTGTGCGATTATGTCGGATAATATCAAGGGCATCCATGATTTGCTGCATTATGTATATGATAAAGGACATCGCCGGATTGCATATATTCATGGTGTCGATTCTTCTGTTACCCAGAAAAGACTGGCGTCCTTTTATAAAACGGCGGCGGAACTCGGAGTGGATATTCCAGATGAATACATACGGACGGCGGCGTATCGTGATACCAAGGGGGCATACGTCGAGACGGAAAAGCTGCTGGATTTGAAAAAACCTCCCACTTGTATTTTTTATCCGGATGATTTTGCCTGCTATGGTGGAATGAATGCAATTCGGGAGAGAGGTCTGCAGGTTCCGGACGATATTTCGGTGGTAGGATTTGATGGAATCCGTATTGCGAGGCACTTGGAACCTAAGCTGACTACACTGAAGCAGGATACGAAGCAGCTCGGTATGAGGGCGGCGGAAAAGATTATCAATCTGATAGAAAATCCTAAGATTACATTGATTGAGCAGATTCTTGTGGAAGGACAGGTGTGCGCCGGCAATTCGGTGGCGGAGATATCATAATTGTAGAAAAAGGGATGATACATAAAGGGAGCAGGACATACCATGGGGAAGGGTGTGCCCTGTTTCTTTGCGTAGGATAAAAAATTTTTTATATATTTAATAGAAGAAAATATAATCCCATGGTACAATAGACGCAAGCCCAGCGGCTTGCGTCACAAGAACAACATAGCGCGAAGTAGTTTCACTACTTGGGAGCAGGAGAGAAAAATGTCTGGCATTATATACGGTACAGAGAAAATCAGGGCATACGACGGACTCGTAAGATTATGTGAATATGCGGGATTTACCGAGACATGGTGTGACGGATTATGGAGTGAAATGTTAGCGGACAGGGAATTGTATGATGAGCTTGTTTACTATCTGGAACATCATATGCCGTTGGATGCGATGAATGTGTGCGGTTATTCCGTGACGGATTTGTATGTGTGGCAGATGGAGAAATATAATCTGCAAAGGGATTCCGGCAAGAACACGGAGCAGTGCAATAAAGAGCGACTGGTTTTGCAGGCGTTACGGTCAATGGCGGATATGAAGAAAAACCCTGAGGCTTTTTTGAGAAGACTCAATGACGGGGCGGGGATGGACAAGCTATAAGCAGGAAATTGAGGAGAAAAGATGAGTAGAGCAGAATTTATTGATAAGCTGCAGCGCGCTTTGGCGGGCGGATTAAGCAGCGGCATGGTTGCGGAGAATGTGCGGTATTATCAGGACTATATTGACACCGAGGTTAGAAAAGGGCGCAGGGAAGAGGAAGTGCTTGCACAACTTGGGGATCCGCGTCTGCTCGCAAAGAGCATTATCGAGGCGAACAAACATGCCGGCGAGAGTTACGGAACAAACAGGGCGTATGATGAGGAAGTGGCGGACGATGTACAGGATTGGGAGACGGACGATGAACAGCCGCATGTGAAGAGAATGATGCTGCCGGGCTGGCTGATTATGCTGATTGTCACGGTGGCTGTAATCGTAGTCATCGGACTGGCGTTTTCGCTGCTTTATTTGTTTGCGCCGGTGATTATTGTTGTCCTGATTGTGGTATTGATAGTGAAAGTGTTCCAGAGCAATTCGCGGTGAGCAAGGATGCAGTCGGCATATGAAACGGTTGCATAGCTGTAAAAAATGCCTTTTGACAGGCATTTTTTTGTTGGATGATACGTAGGGTCATTTGGAGGCGGAGCGGTCATGATGAAAAAGAGGATTTTGCAGGTTGTGACATTGGTAGTGTTGTTGACAGCGCTGATTGGCTTTTTGATAATTGATAGGAATGTGTTCCGGGGAACGCAGGATGCGTTGGAGAAAATGCTCGTACAGGGCGGGACGGAGGAAGCCTTTGCAGAAGAGGGGGCATCTAAAGATTTGTGTGAAGATGCGACGGATGATGAAGATTTGACGCTACAGCAGGAAATAGAAGAAGAGATTCTGGCAGGACACTGCAATCTTCAGTACGAGACGGAACAGATACAGGTTTATTCTTATAATGATGCAAATGGATTTATGCTTTATATCCGTGCACCGGAGGGCACAACGGTTATCCATCCGGTGCAGAATTTCTTGGTCGATCAGGAACGGGCAGCACTATGGCTGTTAGAAAATAGTGATGAACTTCAAATACGGGCGATAGACTTGCGGCAGGAGACCTTTCTGGAAGAAACGCTGGTACTTGACGAAAACGGAATAGAAGAGGCGCTTGCAGATACATATGGTCTTGCCACAGCGCAAGGGCAGGGGTCTTTCTTGGATTTGTGTGTGTACATGTCCGGTCGGGAAGAAAACGGGGGTGTGACTCTTGGTGGAACGGTTTCTGGCGTATCCAAAGAAACATATAGAGAGTTTGAGATTGTATATGAAATAGACCGGGAAAGTGGCGAGGTGTACACGAAGGGATATCTTCAGGACCTTGCAATCCATCCGTTGTATCAGGAGTTTTTGTTTCACAATCTGACGGTGGAAAACCCTTTTGCCGGAAATGGAACGAGAATCGGGGAGAAGCTGAGTTTTTTTGATGATGAAGTTTACTTGATGGAGGACGGCAAATTCCAAAAGCAGTTTGCGGTGGCGGATTTGGATGAAGATGGCGTGCAGGAACTGCTCTTCCGTTTAAGGCAGACGGACGGAAAGGAAGATATCATCTATGTATTAGCGGAAGGAGAAGGGAAACTTATCTGTCAGGATATCCGGGTGGCGGATGCGACTGATAATCAGAAAGAGAAAAACGGAGTGCAGGATGTGGCATTATGTGCGGCAGCATGGTACGACTGTGCGTCTTTTATAGAGCTTCCGGCGGAAAATAATAAGGATTATAGAAGCCGTGACGAAGTGTTTGCAGCCGTAGAAGAGGGGGATTTTTCGGTAGTAATACGTAAATATTCCGATCCGGAGGCAATTGCCGAATCACTGAAAGAGGCATATGAACTGGAAGGGGATTCCAGAAGGACTGTGCGGTGTGATATTGACGAGGATGGTTTTGACGAACTGCTTCTTTTGATTCAATATGATTTTGAGGAGTATGAGAGGATTTGTTTTGTCCTTGATTACAGAAACGGCGGAGCTGTCTGTACCTACTATGACTGGTGTGACGGAAATGAATGGCTGATGCTGGGTGAAGAAGGGAGACTGATTCATTGCTTGGCAAGTAACAATGGTTCCTGCAATTATTGTGGGCTGATGGAATGTACGCTGAATGCCGGAGGAATCAAAGAGATTGATAATACGGGGGAAGGGCTTGCGGTCTGTGATGTCTATGAGCCCGATGAGGCTGGCTTATGGTGGTGGGAAGGAGAGGAGCCGGAAATCATACAGGGTGGGATTTATTTTGTCAGAATGCGTGTCAAAGATGAGGAGGAGATAAGCGATACCGGGACTGCCGGGGGAGTGGTTAAGAAATTGATTGCGAAAGAACAGTTTCTTGAGAAGTACAAGGAGCTGACAGGGGAAGAATTTGCGCTGGATATTGATTTGCAAGAGACGGATATCATGATTACCAATATTGAGGACGGCGCATTTTGTACGGAATATACGAAGAGAGAGAGTTTTTTGGAGGACTGTGGATTTCAAGGTGAAGAGCCGTTTTATCGGTATTGTGATGAGGATGACGGACTGCAGCTTGAAATTTATTATCATGAAGGGACAGGCAAGGGATGCGGTATCAGATACTATCCGGGTAAGGATTGGGAACCGCAGGGCTTTTATTATGATGTTTTGAAAACGGCGGCGGATGACGCTGGATATTTTGATGCTGAATATCTTTTGGAAAGGGTTTGTACTGACCCTTATGAACTGCTTGCCAGAGGCGGAATTGACTTGTCACAGGATGAGGAGATAGAAGATTATGAAGAGCATATTGCGTATACCAGTGACGGCAGACCGAAGCATTTTTGGTCGCAGGGATGGATAACTTATGTGGGTGAAGAACACGAGATTATGAATCTGCTGGATATCAAATTTACTTATAGGGAAGATGGTACGCTAAAGAGAAAGGATTATGTACACAATTCTTCCGCCCTCGAAACAACGGACAGTGTGGTGCACAGCTTCTATGATACGCAGGAAAGGCTTCTCTATGAGGACTGTTATCATACCCATGGAAGTATAGATTATTATTATATTTACCGGAAAGATGGGACGATGCCGTCCTATTGTCTGGTGCTGGACCATAATGGGGGATGTATCTATGCGGATATGGTGGCGGTGGAATGAGAGAAAATGTGAAGAGAGCCGTGCAACATTCATAATTTGCTATAACAAAATAGACCATTTGAGTAAATGGTCTATTGAGGGGAGTATATATAATTAAATATATAAGGGTCTGTAGATAGAAGTTGAAGGGTTGTCTCTATCTACACTTATTATTATATACTAATTTAAAAAAAATGCAATTTAAAATAGTACTAAAGTACTGTACCAATATTTAGTAATTTTATATAAAAATCTAGTACTAAAGACCTATAGATTGCTTGTATATTCTTTCGTGGTTTCTGCAATACTATTCCTGTAACAAAAATTAATCAGGAGGTATTTGAGATGTCTAAGAATGATTATAACCAGAACTCACAGAACGACAACAAGCAGCAGGATAAGTCCAGCAATTCTAACAACCAGAATAGCCAGAACAACCAGAAGAACAATTCTAAGAACAGTTCCGGCAGCAACGCACAGGACAACCAGAAGAACAACTACTAAGCAGCAGATTCATAACGCTTATGCAGAAAACGGTACAGTCAATTTTGGCTGTACCGTTTTTTGCAATTGTTATTTGATGTATTTTGTTATAAAATGTACGAGACAGCACTGAGCAGTGCCAAAATGCAAGATGGCAAAACGACTGCTTGCAGTCGGATTTGGCAGAATGCATTTTGATAGGGCGAACGCCCGCGAACGAGTAAAACCGAAGGTTTTACGAGTGACGCACTGCGGGGTGCGGGGTGAGAATGGAGCCGGAAGCATATGATGGAAAAATTACAATATATCGCGCCATGCCATTTCGGCTTGGAGTCGGTTTTGAAAAGAGAAATAGCAGATTTGGGGTATGAAATCATTTCGGTGGAAGACGGAAGGATTACATTTGCTGGAGACGCACAGGCGCTGTGCCGCGCGAATATTTTTTTGCGTACCGCGGAGCGTGTTCTGATTAAAATAGGAAGTTTCCATGCAGAAACGTTTGAGGAGCTTTTTCAGGGAACCAAAGCGCTGCCGTGGGGAGAGTTCATACCTAAGGACGGCAGATTCTGGGTGACGAAGGCGGCAAGCGTGAAGAGTAAGCTGTTTAGTCCTTCCGACATTCAGTCGGTGATGAAGAAGGCTATGGTAGAAAGCATGAAAAATACTTACCGGGAAGAATGGTTTTCGGAGAGCGGCGATTCCTATCCGGTGCGGGTTTTTTTGATGAAAGACGAAGTGACAGTCGGACTGGACACCACGGGAGAGTCTTTACATAAGCGTGGTTACAGAAAACTGAAGGCGAAGGCGCCTATCGCGGAAAATCTGGCGGCGGCGCTGATTATGTTGACACCGTGGAGAGGCGGTCGTATTTTGGTCGATCCTTTTTGCGGGAGCGGAACCATTCCGATTGAAGCTGCTATGATGGCGGCGCATATGGCGCCGGGAATGAACCGGAATTTTACGGCGGAAGAGTGGACGCACATTGCAGACAGAAAATACTGGTACAGGGCTGTTGACGAGGCGGAGTCGATGGTTGACAGGAATGTGGAGACAGATATTCAAGGATATGATATCGATAACGATATGGTATCTGTTGCCAGAGCAAATGCAAAGCTGGCGGGTGTGGAGAATCTGATTCATTTTCAACGCAGAGGCATAGAGCAGCTGAGCCATCCGAAAAAGTATGGCTTCATCATTACGAATCCACCTTATGGGGAGCGGCTTGAAGATAAGAAAAATCTGCCGGCGCTTTACGGCGTTATCGGGGAACGATACAAGGAACTTGACAGCTGGTCCATGTATCTGATTACGGCTTATGAGCAGGCGGAATCGGCGATTGGCAGAAAAGCGGATAAAAACAGGAAAATATACAATGGAATGATGAAAACATATTTTTATCAGTTCATGGGTCCTAAACCGGGCGGGAGTAAAAGATAGACGATGCAGCAGGATAAATTGATGAAAAGAATGGCAGCATATTGTATGGTATTTGTGGTGACGGTGATGAGCGCAATGCTGTATTATTGCGCGCATAAAATTATTGTGGTGGCGGATGTGGCGCAGGACGAGGTCACGCAAAATACGGGGAATGATGAAAGCAGTGAAGGCGATGAAGGCAGCAGGGCGGAGGTAAAAGCTGGGCTTACGTCAGATGAAGATAAAAATAATATAAAAATTGACCGATCCAGTCAGAATACAAACTATTTCTGCATTCCAATGCCTTCGGATGTAAAAGCGGAGGAAGTGATTATTGAAAATCACTATATGGACCGGGAATTATGGGTGATTATCCAGCCAAAGGAGATGGACGGCAGAACAACTTTTTATGAGGAAAATGGGGTGTATGGAAACTGTGCGGAAGTGCTGACAGGGCATTTTGATGTGGAAAAGCATAGAATATGTCTGCGTTTTGAGTTGACAGATGTGTATGAGTATCATAGTATTTTTGAGGACAATACATTATATGTGGAGTTTATGACGCCGAAAGAAACATATGATAAGATTATTGTAATTGATGCGGCATACGGCATGGAGGATAAGGGCGTCACCGTGGACGGTGTAAAGGCAAAAGACGTGACGCTTGAGATAGCCAAGGCATTAAAGGCAAAACTGGACGAAACCGATATCAAAGTATATTATACAAGAATGGATGACAGTAATCCGGATATCGAAAGCCGGGTGGGGCTTGCGACAGATACCAAAGCGGATATGCTGATACGCATAGAGGTCGGCAGTGCGGAAAACAGTAAGCAGTACGGCACGGAGGCGGTTTACAACAGCAGGTTTTTTATTCCCGGATTCGGCAGTGTGGAACTGGCGGATATATTGGAGCGTGAAGTGGTCACGGCAATCAGCGGTAAGGCAAATGGATTGCTGGAAGCATCCGAATCAGATGCAGTCATCAATCGTGCCACGGTACCGGCAGCGACTATCAAGGTCGGATATCTGACCAACGGACAGGAATTCATTCTGTTGCAGCGTGAGGACTATATACAGCGCATTGCGGAGGGGATTTACCAGTCGGTCATGAAAGCATATGAGGAGCAGAATAAGTGATGGAAACAATTGTATTTGCCACCGGAAATGCCGGCAAGATGCGGGAAATCAGAGAGATTCTGAAGGATATGGATATCAATGTCCTTTCCATGAAGGAAGCGGGGGTCAGCGCGGAAATCGTGGAGGATGGAACGACGTTTGAAGAAAATGCGGTCATAAAGGCAAAAGCCATAGCGCATATTCTGAAAGGACATGCAGATGAAACATTGCAACATGCGATAGTGTTGGCGGATGATTCCGGCTTGGAGGTCGATTATCTGAAAAAAGAACCGGGAGTCTATTCAGCCCGTTATCTGGGAGAAGATACGCCTTACAGTGTTAAAAATCAAGATATTATCAGACGGCTTACAGGCGTGCCGGATGAAAAAAGGACGGCAAGATTTGTCTGCGCAATCGCGGCAGTGCTGCCGGACGGAGAAGTATTTACGACGCGCGGCGTGATAGAGGGGAGAATCGGTTATCAGGAAACGGGTGATAATGGTTTCGGTTACGACCCAATTTTTTATCTGCCGGAATACGAATGTACCACTGCGCAGCTGACCGAAGAAGAGAAAAACCGTATCAGCCACAGGGGCAGGGCGTTAAGGGCAATGCAACAAGAACTGGAGAAAAGGATACTATCTATATGAAGATACTGATTGTGAGTGATACACATCGTAACAATACGAACTTTTTAAAAGTGGTGGATAAGACGGCGCCGCTTGATATGGTTGTACATTGCGGGGATGTGGAAGGAAGCGAACTGCTGATTGCCAAGGCGGCGGGCTGTCCGGTCGAAATGGTGCAGGGAAACAATGACTTTTTTACGGAACTTCCAAGAGAGCGGGAATTTATGCTGGGAAAGTACAAGGTGTGGCTGACGCATGGACACAATTATTACATAGCCATGAACAGTGAAGTGATTAAAGAAGAAGCAAGAATGCGCGACGTCGATATTATAATGTGTGGACATACGCACAAACCGGTGGTGGACATAGGCGTGGATGTGACGCTGATTAATCCGGGCAGTATCAGTTACCCCAGACAGGAAAACCGGAAACCAAGCTTTATCATCATGGAAATTGATCGTTACGGAGACGCGCATTATACAATCAATTATCTTGAATGAAAAAGTTTAAATAAGTTTGATAAAAAAAGATGAAAAAATATCAAAAAACCAGTTGACAGTAGGAATGTCATGCTATATAATATAACTTGCGTTGTAAATGGGACATTCGCAGGTGCTTTTTCGGGGTGTGGCTCAGCTTGGCTAGAGCGCCTGGTTTGGGACCAGGAGGTCGCAGGTTCGAATCCTGTCACCCCGACGCGGTTTAGAACATCATATAAGTATATATGCGGGTGTAGTTCAATGGTAGAACACCAGCCTTCCAAGCTGGATACGTGGGTTCGATTCCCATCACCCGCTTTTTACGTAAGAGGAGTGCGTTGTGCACTTCTCTTTTTTTGATGCAACAAGCAAGATAATTAGGAAATTCCGCCAAAGCGCGAAGATAATCGCGAAGCAGATTTTCTTGTTGTACTACATAAATTCTGTTGGACGGGACGGAGAGTTTTTACTTTTTCATTTTT
This sequence comes from uncultured Lachnospiraceae bacterium, assembly GCA_947564735.1. GTDB lineage: Bacteria > Bacillota > Clostridia > Lachnospirales > Lachnospiraceae > UBA3282. The sequence continues at coordinate 24,033 of CANOEC010000049.1, forward strand.
TTCCTAAGTATTATAACATTACAGAAACTATTATAGAAAACGTTAAAGTAAAAAAGGAGGTTTTTTTGTGTTAAAAAGGGTAAACAAAGCACAAAGAATGTAAAAAAACGTGAATATTACAAGCGTTCCCCCCAATTTGGAAGAAAAAAGTATATTTATTTCACAAAAAAGCTTGCTATTTATGTACAATGTGTTATATAATGAAAATGCGAAAACGATTAAGGGGAAAGTAACACGCCCGGCATTGTCGAAAGATGATGTATAAAGATGTACAAATGCAATTATCACTTACAAATTTTTAAGGGAGGATTAAAATGAAAAAGAAATTAGTAAGTATTTTAGTATGCTCCACTATGGTAGCATCTATGCTGACAGGCTGCGGCGGCGGTGCAGAGGAAGCTCCGGCACCTGCGGCAACCGAGGAAGCGCCAGCGGTAGAGGAAGAGGCACCGGCACCTGCAGAAGAAGAGGCACCGGCAGCAGACGCAGCAGAAGGGGAAGCGCCTGCAGCAGAAGGGCTTGCTTACACAGGCGACTTGAATCTTATGCACTATTCTACTTCTGAGGAGTCAGAAGGTAACGGCGGTTCTGATGGATTCCGTACCATGATTGCAGAGTGGAAGGCAGCTAACCCGAACATCAACTTAGTCGAGAACGTTCTTGCAAATGATGAGTACAAGACACAGATTGCTACGCTTGCAGCAGCAGATGACCTGCCGGATGTATTCTTGCTTCAGGGTATGAACACAAAGGCATGGGCAGAGCAGGGATTGGTAATGGATTTGACAGACATCATTGCACAGTCTCCTTACGCAGCAGATTATCAGGAAGCATATTATACACCTTTTAAGACTGCTGACGGCAAAGTTTACGCACTTCCGGCGCTGACAGGCGGTACATGTACGGTAGTTGTATATGACAAGCAGATGTGGAAAGACGCTGGTTTTGATTCTTTCCCGGCTACATGGGATGAGGTTCTTACGGCTAAGGATTATTTCTCCGGCGAAGGCATTGACACAATTGCATTCGGTAACAGCGGTAAGTGGCAGGCAAACTCCTGCTTCATGTCTACAATTGGCACCATGTTTACGGGTAAAGACTGGTTCCAGTCCATCATCGATAAGGGTGGCGCGGCATTTACGGATGACGAGCAGGTAGCAGCGCTTAAGTTTGCTCAGGATGCATTCGCTTCAGGCGTGTTCAATGCGGACTTCAATGCAGTATCTAATGAAGATGCACGTGAGTACTATATTGCAGGCGATGCAGCAGCATTCATTGGCGGTAACTGGGATGTTTCCTATATCATGGCTACTCTGTTAGAAGCAGATGAGGAGAAATACAACAATATCGGTTTTGCTACATTCCCGTCTATTGAGGGAGCAAAGATGTCTAATGTACAGAACATCGGTATGGGATATGGTATGGCTATCAACGCTAAGTTAGCAGATGACCCGGATAAGCTTGCGGCAGCAGTTGACTTAATCTACAAACTGACAGGTCCTGACTTCTCTAATTTCGTAGCAACTAACTACGCACTGGGCGGTCTGACAGCAGTAGACAATGTTGACCTTAGTGCATTTGACCAGATTACACAGGATTTCTACAACTGGTCTTACGTTGATACAGAGCCTTGCGAAATCTACGATTCATACGTAAGTAGTGCAGTATGGGATGTATACAACACAGAGCTTCAGAATCTCTTGAATGGTGATACAGACGCCGAGTCAGTTGCAGCAGCAGCACAGGCATCTTATGAAGCAAACTATTAAAATTAATCGGATTCGTAATTAAATAGCAGTACAAGTAAGGGGTTTCGTCCATTGAGTCGGACGGAACCCCATTTTCAACCTTATTTTTGTTTTTTCACATTTATTATTTTCAGAGGAGGTTACGCATTATGCTTAGGTCAATTAAGCCGAAGGGGTGGAAAATAGCGTTATATCTTTGCATTCCTGTAATATGGTATGTTTTTTCCGTATTTGTACCTCTCATTACAGCAGTATTTTACAGTTTCTTTGAGTGGAAGGGTGGACCGAAAAAGACATTTATCGGTTTAGACAATTATGTATCTTTGATTAAGGACGGTACCTTCTGGCAGTCGTTTGGTCATAATATTTATCTGGTAGTCGCATGTATTATCGGGCAGGTAGGTATTGCATTTGTTTTTGTATTGATTGTAAATTCCCGGCTGGTGAAGTTAAAAGGCATCCATAGAACGTTCGGATTTTTCCCGAGTACGATTTCGGCGGTATGTATCGGTTTTATCTGGACTATGATTTATGATTATAAAAGAGGTATTTTGAACTGGTTTTTGACGGCAACCGGACATGAAGATTCGGTGCAGGTATGGCTGAACAATCCGAAGCTGGTAATGTTTTTGGTGGCAATACCGCTTGTATGGCAGTTCATTGGTTATTATATGGTAATCCTTTTGTCGGCAATATCTTCTGTCGATGCAGAGATATTTGAGGTTGCAGAGCTGGATGGTGCAAACGCTTTCCAGCGGGCTATTTATATAGTATTACCTCTTATTAAAAATACATTGCTTGTATGTATTACGCTTTGTGTAGCGGGTAACATGAAAGCCTTTGATCATATCTTTACCATGACGGAAGGCGGACCGGGAACATCTTCTATGGTTATGGCGATGTACGGATATAAAATTTCCTTTGCGCAGATGAACATGGGTTACGGCAGCGCGATTTCTGTTGGAATCTTCATTGTCAGCCTTATCGTTATCGGAGGCAGCCAGAAACTTGTGAATTTGATTATGCAGGGTAAGGGGGTTGATTAATATGGCACAGATGGAAGAAATTAAGGGCAGCTATACAACCGCCGATAAAGTGAAAAGAGGCGTTCTCGGATTTTTTCTGAATGCTCTGATGATTATTTTTTCGGCATCCTGTATTTTCCCGCTTATATGGATGTTTTACTCTTCACTGAAGACAAAGAGAGTGTTTAATGCGGACATTATCGGACTTCCTACGGAACCGACGTTTAGTAACTATATAAAGATTATGACGAATCAGGACTACCATATCGGTCAGTCTATGATGGCGAGTATCCGCACAACGGTTCTTTCCTTATTCTTTATTGTGCTTTTCGGATTTATCGTGGGATATATCCTTTCCAGAATTAAGTTTAAGGGAAACCGCATTTTGTATGTAATGTTTCTGATGGGTATGCTGATTCCGGTTCATTCGCTGCTTGTACCGATTTATGTGGTGTTTAACAAGACAGGACTCGGAAATCAGTGGTTTACTTTGATTATCCCGTATGTTGCATTTGGTCTTCCGATGGCGGTATTTCTTGTGGAAGGGTTTATTAAGGCGATACCGGTTGAATTGGAGGAAGCTGCTGCAATCGACGGAAGTTCTTTTACCAGAACGTTGTTCAGCATTATTTTGCCGGTTGCAAAGCCGATTCTCGTAACGATTGCAATTATTCAGGTATTCTCATGCTGGAATGAATTTTCGTTTGCATTGGTTTTGATCAAGGACGTAAGATTGCAGACGGTTCCGCTTGCCATGACAATGTTCAAGGGACAATTTGCATCGGATTATCCGAAGATTATGTCGGCTATGCTGACGACGATGGCGCCGATTGTCGTTCTGTACTTTATCTTTAGCAAACAGATTATCAAGGGTATGGTTGCAGGAGCAGTGAAAGGCTAAATCAAGGCAGTTATGTATCTTCGCACAATGGTTTATGCAAATGGCTTATACAAATACCTCGTCGTTTTGACACCGGAAACGGACGCGTTGTGCGCGACGAGGTATTTGACCGGTTATTAGGTTGAAAAATCAAAGATTTTACAATAGCAAATATCTCATATCAGAAAAAAGCCTTGAAAAATGTATTTTTTTAATTGACAACTATGCTTCTGATGTGATAGAGTATAATTCGTGCTAAACAAGTAGCTTCGTATGGTTATTGTACGGGTGAAGAAATGTGTTCGTAGCTCAGCTGGATAGAGCAACGGCCTTCTAAGCCGTGGGTCGGGGGTTCGAATCCCTTCGAGCACGTTTATATGGTGGGTATGGCGCAGTTGGCTAGCGCGCCAGATTGTGGCTCTGGAGGCC
>CANOEC010000050.1 GCA_947564735.1 uncultured Lachnospiraceae bacterium
CGCCGGAATATATGATAGGCGCTATTGTATCGGGGGCTGCGTTTGGTGATAATTTGGGTCCGATTTCGGATACGACAATTGCTTCTTCCGCAACACAGCATGCGGACCTTGGAGGCGTGGTGAAGACCAGAATGCGTTACAGTCTGCCAGCGGCGGCAGGTGCGCTGGTGCTGTTTTTGCTGTTTGCCAAGACCACGCAGGGAGGCTTCGATATTGGGACGGCAGACGGAGACGTGAATCCGCTCAGTCTGATTATGCTGGTGGTGCCGGTGGTGATTATTGTGCTCTGTATGATGAGAAAGCATCTGATTACCGCGCTGTCATGGGGGATTCTCGCAGGAATTGCCGTGGGACTTATTTCAGGTATTTATACAGTGGAAGCACTGATTGCATTTCCCGGCGGTTTTTCTGTGTCCGGGGCGCTCATAGAAGCCATTACGGGGACGGCTGGTACGGTGGCAATGCTGATTGGCGTGTTTGCCCTTTTGGGGGTGCTGGAATGCAGTGGTTTTTTTGAGGACGTGGGCGCGCTGTTAGGACGTCTGGCAAGGAAAGAGCGGAGTACGGAAGCTACCATTGTGCTGTCTATCGGTATTTTAAGCATGGTAACGGGTGTTATCTCCGTAGCGATAGTGGCGCTTGGCGACTTGATTAATGAAATCGGGGAAAAGGCGGGCGTGAACAGATACCGCCGGGCGAATCTGATGGACTGTACGGGGTGCGTGTTCTGTTTTCTGGCGCCATGGACGGTACACTGCGTGATTCCGGCGCAGTTATCGGCTCCATTCGGAGAAGAATTTGCAGTTGCGCCCGGTTCCGTACCATTTGTGAATTATTATTCGCTGTGTATGCTGGTGATTCTGGTGCTGGCAGTGGTTACAGGATATGGGAGAAAACAGTAAACACATATGTTATTTATTTCGCGCAATCACCAGAATCAAGCAATATTCAGCCAGAAAGAATTTTTCAGAGCATGATATTGTTGCGTGGTATTAGACGGACTATCATTTAAGGATTACAATTTTTGGGAGTTGTGTAGGCTTTATCACAAGTCCTTAAGCCGTCTATATGTTCAAATAAGTCTGGTTTTATCGGTGCACCCAGTGAATCTAATATAAAATCAATGCCTTCACGGCGGGCAAGCTTCGCAGCAGACACAAAATCGCTATCGCCGGAGATGAGGATAATTTGGTCAACTTGTCGTTTATAAGACATTGAAGCAATATCAAGACCTATTTTCATATCAACTCCCTTTTGGTCAATTTCAATGCAAAAGTCACTTTCGGTAAGGTCAGAAAAAGTGATGGTTTCATTACAGAGCTTTTTGACAATTTCAGGTCTGATTGTGTAATGCGCTTGTTCTTCAGCAAGTTTGCCAAGCCTAAGAGCAAACTTGCGCTTTTTCTTTAGTTCATTTAAAAACTGATGCATCCATATATATAAATCAGATTTGGATAAATCTACTTGTTTCTTTAAAAATGGATGATAAATCCGTTTTGCAGTTGGAGGACAATCATAATAAAAGATACGGTATAGGTCATTATGTTCTCCATGAGAATCTAGGTGACGTTTACAATAATTTGCAAGTTCACTAGCCCGTTCTTGTGCAGCGATATCTCCAAATGCCTTCTGGGCGCGTCTGCGATAGAATCCTCCGTCAACCAAGATTGCTGTTCTCATAGGTATCCTCCAAAACTAAAAAGCCCTAGGGTTCGGTCATTCTCATATATTGAGAGACGTACAACCTAGAGCAATATTAACGTGTAACATTTGTTACACTTATATAATATATGCAAAAGATTACAAAGTCAATCGTATTTTAGAAAAATGTGCAAAAAAATGTGTATAACATGTGGATAAATATATTTATGTCAAAAAAGCTTGTCAGATGTCACATAAATATGATTTCATGTTTAGTGGTTTCGATTGCTTTCGGTTCCATAACATAATTTATAAAAATAATATACTATAATTGTAATGATTTCAATATTTTTATAAAAAATTTCATTATCTTGAATCCTCACAAGTTATATTTGAAAATTTTGTATCTATGGCATATAATATACTTAACAAGGAAGCCGAAAGCTAGAGTACACCTAGCCGCCGGGGAAATAATTTGTTACATGAAGTAGCGCCTTATCTTACCGGGACGAGGGCGCTACTTTTTGCGTTTCATGTTGATAACAAGAGTTATAACGGCGCAAAGCATAATTACGAACGTGAATAAGTCACTATATGTAACCATAGCACCAGCCCTCTTTCTTTCGTCCGGTGGCTGACGTAATCGCCCCTTCGGCTCCCCGGTTAAATATATTATATTGTCATGGTGCATTTTCTATTGATTTTTAAATGCTTATTGAATATAATATACTTAACAAGGAAGCCGATACGATAGCAGACACCTATCTGTTTCCGGCGAAAATAATTTGCTTAAAAAATAACACCCTTACTTTGCTAGAGCGGGGGTGCTATTTTTTATGGTTGACATATTCCAAAATCGCAACTATCAGTATTCCAAAAGTAAGCAATACCATGAATTCTTCGTATGTACTCATAGAAAACGCCTCCTTCCGTTCAAGGCTCGGAACGGAGGTATTCACACCCTATCGGCTCCCCGGTTAAGCATATTATATTGTCATGGTGCAGGGTTTTTTGACTTGAAATCGATAAATAGGTTACATTTGAAATGGAACCTTGCAGAACATAGACCCAGATTATCAGGGGAACGCTGGCGGCAATATCTCGATTTGAAATCGAAGAACTGTGGTGTAATCGCATTGGGGCATCGGGATTGATATATCGCGGGATTCCAGTTAGTTCAGATATTCGTTTGCGGGCTTCAGACTGTCCATCTGCGTTATGTGCTTTTCCGCTCTCGTATTGTGAAATGAGTTGTGAAGAACATCCATAACATCAGCAACTTGCTGTAAAGTCGTTTTCTTTCCGTATGTCTCTTATATTATTTCCAATATCCATTTTTATAGCCATGCACCTTCCTCAGCCTGCGATGTTTGGGACTGATGCCAACGGCGTCAGCACAAACTCGCGGTTGAAAGAATGTAATTCTTTCAACCTTTCACCACTTACAAAAGTAAGTATATCAGATAGCCAGTAAAAAAATAAAGAAGATAATTAAACAAAACGATTCAGAAAACGATAGATAAGAAAACCTTATTGGCGGAGAATTAAGAAACAGCTATTGCACTTGATTTAGCGGCGGCATATGAAAATGTAGATAGTAATGCGCTGATAATTGCTTTGGAAAAGGCAATCGACACAAAACCCGAACCCAATAAAATAGCACTATTTTGGCATACAAAGTTTAAGATATCCTTAAAAAAAGGCGTTTTTCTTGCTGGTGGCGTGATAAAAAATGTCGGTTTTATGCGCCTTTCAAAGATTACGGTAGTTACTGATAACGCATGTTTTTAAATCTACTAGTGACAAAATACAACCCCTCCGGTGGGTGATATGGAGGGGTTATATTAGTTCTATGGTGTTCCTAAGTTCTTCTATTGTTTTGTGTGTATATGTTCTGGTCGTGACGGTTTTAGATGCGTGCCCGACGAGGCGGTCTATACAGACTTGGTTGGCACCGGCACTATCTAAAAGCGATATGAAAGTGTGGCGGCAGTCATGCGGTGTATGGTATGTGGTTAACCCTATAGAAGCCAGCGTATCCTTAAACAGTTTGGTGTACGTCTGTGCGCTTATTGGGCGGTCATTCAGCGCGAATAGTATACCGTTATTCATAGTAAGCCTGTGTTTCACAAAGTCATATATCTTTGAATGTATTGGTACGATACGGTTTTTGCTGGAGTCGGTTTTTAGTCCGCCTTGGAATGTGCCGGCATTCAAGTCTATATTCTCTGGCGGCATGAGGATTAGTTCAGATATCCGCCAGCCGGAATATATATAGATTAAGATGCTGTCTACCCAAGGTGCTTCTTTATTATTCCATAACACTTGTATTTCATCATGAGTAAAGGGTATTCCATGGATATCGTCCTCCGATACTGTGATATTAGCAAAAGAAGAATAGCCTTTCTGGATGATATCATTCTGCAGGGCAAACTTATCCATCTGGCTGAAAAGGTTTTTGATATGTTCCTGCAGGGCATGTGATAATGGGTTACCTCTTTTTCCCTCTTGTGCGAGAATGCTTTTGAAGTCCGTTGCTCTCAAATCCCTATAAGGCAATTCATAAAGCGCTGAACAATAGTTGTAAGCGGATTTGGTACAGTCCTTTGTGCTCTGTGAATAGGTTCTTCCGCTTTCTTCGTATTTATCCCTGTAAAACAGCTCATACAGGGCAGAAAACGTTATGTCCCGGTCAGATATGCGGTAGGGTTCCTTGTTGAAGTCTGCAAGTGCAATCATGGCAGCCTCGCGCGTCTCAAAGCGTCCAAGCACGTCATACACGGGGTAATAACGTTCATCCATGTGGGTATTCACACGGACTTCATATGGCTGGCGTCTCTTTCCGGATAGCTTTACAACGGAACCGTAGCCGTTCCTCGCCCGCATTGCCTTTCCACGCGGCATAGTGCATCAACCTCCTTGATAATAATTGGATGCCACATCAATCCTTAACTTTATGAATAACGTTCATAAAGGCAGGAAAGAGGTGGTGATTAGGTGTCTTTTCTCTGGTTTTAGGGTATAAAAATAACAGCCAGTGGACTATCTGAACTTTTCTGAGTAGTCCGCTTGCAAGCTGCTCCCTTGGATGATACAATATTGTTGGTTGCAGGGACCAGCAGTATCTCTTCGGGGATATATATGAAGCCGTTCCTGTTGGCGCAGGGGCGGTTTTATTATCTGAATCCTTTTCAAGTTATGATTGAAAATTCTGCATTTATGGCATATAATATACTTAACAAGGGAGCCGGAAGGTGAGTGCAGATCACCCGACCCGGCGTTATAAAGTAATAAGCTAAGAAATAGCCGTTCCTAAACTTTGTCGAGAGCAGGACAGCTATTTCTTATTTTTCAGATTCAGAATTGCGACAATCAAAAGACCGATGGTTAAAAGCACCATGAATTCTTCGTATGTACTCATAATAATCACCTCCCCCGGAAGGTACTCGGTTCGGATGAGAGCACGTCCCCCGGCTCCCCGGTTAAATATATTATATTGTCATGGTGCGTTTTCTATTGATTTTTGAATGCTTATTGAATATAATATACTTAACAAGGAAGCCGATACGATAGCAGATACCTATCCGTTTCCGGCGCAGATTAGGTTATAAAAAGTAGCACCTTACTTTGTCAGAGCGGGGGTGCTATTTTTTATGATTGGCATATTCCAAAATCGCAACTATCAATATTCCAAAAGTAAGCAATACCATGAATTCTTCGTATGTACTCATAGAAAACGCCTCCTTCCGTTCAAGGCTCGGAACGGAGGTATTCACACCCTATCGGCTCCCCGGTTAAGCATATTATATTGTCATGGTGCGGATGCTTCCAGATTTGAAATCGGAGAATAGTCAATAAGGTTAAGGTGAAATTACCTTAGTATAAAATCTCTGACTTCTTTTGCTGTGATATCTCTCCCAAGGGCAATACTTGCCGCTTGTATGGGGGTAAATTTTAAGTATTTCGAGAGGTTTTGGATATCCATTAGGTCAAAAGTCCCTGTGTGAGCCTTCTTTTTCTTAAATGTTGAAAGGCTTATTCCAAGATGTTCAGCCAGAAATTCATCAGTTATGGCATATCTTTCCTGATTTCCGGCTATGCATGCCCGGACTATACGGTTGCGTTCTTCCTGTGGGGATGGTTTTAATTTTGGCATAGGGTCTCTTTTGCGTTAGTTCTGGGGCGGATTTTTCTTGCTTTTTCTGGTTCTGTATTCAGGTATTTTAGTTAGTAACTCTATTTGCGAAGCGGCTTTCTGTTTCCCTTTTAAGTTTAACATTTCAAAGAGCTTTAATAAGTTATATTTAGCCTCCGCCTCAGTAATTTTTCTTCTATCTTTTTCTGATTTTGGAGGATTTAAACTGCTGAAGCCGCATTCACTCCAAATTTGTTGTACGTAATCCATGTATTCAACCTCATCATTTATATTAGGTAATGATAAAGAATCTTTTAATATTCCATCATAATTATTACCAACCAAATCAGATATTGAAACATTAAGCACATCTGCTATTTTATGTAGTGATTCTATTTTAGGTTTTCGCTTATCATTTTCCCAAAGATTTAATGCAGATTGAGAAAAGCCACACATATCAGAAAGTTGTTTTTGTGTTAATTCTTTTTGCGTTCTCAACTCCAAAATTTTTTTGCCTATGGTCATATTGACACCTCCATGACCATGATAACAAAAGCCATAATTATTGTAAACATTTATAGAATATCACTTTTGCAATAAAATTTCAATAAAAAATTACAAAAGTATTTGACAAATATCTAACTATGCTGTAATATGACATTACAAATGCAATATCACAAATGTAATAAAGGAGGTAACAATGAAAATCAGTAGAGAGAAAATCGACATTGAGATGGCGCGAAAAAAAATGAATGTTAAAGCTCTTGCAGAATCCTATGGAGTAAGCCGGGCGAGGATAAACGTTATCATTAACCAAAGGGAAGTATCGGTTATTTCAGCTGGAAGGTTAGCAGACGCTTTGGGCGTTGATGTAACCGAAATCATTGAAGACTAAGAGTGCTATCCAGAGCAGAGAGGGGTGAGAGAGACGGATTCGGAAAAGATTGTGTTTATGGGAAAGGAATCAGTTGCGCTTGACTTTAATTTGGATAATGCTATTTCGATATTATGTCAAGCTATGTTTGACGAAACTTTGCGATTGCGCAATTGTCGGAGAAAAAAAGAAAGGAACTCCATAAGAGCATTCCTTATAGAATCCTTTCAAATATTGACTGCAAATACGATTTGTACACAAAGTCAAGAAATGTGTTCAGATGATAGACCGCAACAGAAGTAATAATCCAGTATAAGAAATTAAGAACCATTTTTATTATGGATGGAACTTTTCTTCCCTTTGCTCGAAGAATATAAGACGGTAAGAAAACAAAATGTATAGGGAAAATAGAATGTTTTAATCTCATTCGGAACATTCCGATAGTCACTAGAAACACTTTGTTGACTTCGCCGAAATATTTCTTCTTATCACATAGATATGCGACTGGTGAGAGTGAGCGTTGTAAGTATCCACCTTTGTTTTCATTGTAATAAGTATTGTATGTAGTGTCAGCTTTGCTGAAAAGTTCATCTACTTCTGGTATGTAAGAACTCATTTCTTTTCCAGAAAGAAATCTTTTATAAAGGCGGTGTGCATTTATGAGCCAGTAAGCATTTGAGATGATGCAATACAGCCAGACGACAAAGATAACAAAAAGCAATTTCATTTTTTGACGTTTTCCTTTCGCATACTCGGCTTGGCAGAGCCTGTAGTTCAATTATATGGAAGGGTATGGGGCATTGTAAAGCGCAAAAGGTTGATGATGACCAAAATAATAACAAAACGAGGAGGAAACAGACAATGGCAAAGGTAGTATTCAGAGATTATGCAGAGGTAAGCGAAAGCATGATGGAGGGATTCACGGTAGCAAAGGTACTGATTGGGATTAATGCAGAAGAAAGCGGCATGATGTTGGAATTAGAGAGACAGATTGATAACGTGACTATCGGTATCGATGTGGTTTACAATCCAGCCTGTGAGGATGGCGAAACGCCGCTTATGGTGTCGGAGGAATATGTGAAGAAGATTAATCAGTAAATAGGAGGAGTGGAACGTGGGAGAGAATTGCTTGGACTGCACAACATGCAGGTACCGTTACATACATTTCCCCGGCATGGACGATTTTGAGATATCCATGCGGGAATGCTTATGTGATGGCGAGGATTATGAAGAAGAGCAGTAGGGGAGGTGAATGTGATGCCAATACCGAGGGATACGGTCATGCTTAAGCCGGACAGCCGCAAGGTGCTTATTGCAATGGCGGCGGCAGAGATGGAGCCTAAAGAGGTTGCTGCGCAGTCCGGTGTTCCAGTGAACATTGTTTACACAATCCGCCGTGGATTTTACGCAAAACCCAAGTATCTGGGCGCAGTGGCGAGGGTTTTAAATGTGAGTGTGGTGGATTTGGTTGAGGAGGTGGTAAGGTAAAGGTTTATGAAAAATGAAGATTTAGGATTTGTATGCTTATTTAGGAGCTTTTTGGAATGGCAGTGGTATCTGGATATGCAGGAGAATAACAAAAAAGAAAATAATGAAGATATGTATTGGTTGCAATGGTATAGAGAGCAGATTATGGAGATATCGAAGCAAATTGAGGATGAACAAATACTTATGAAAATTTATACCGTTTCCATAACGCATCTTAAAATATTAAAGGAAAACGGGGATTAACCCCCGCTTCCTAAAATAAACCGCTCCATAAAACTCCAGAACAACTTTTTATCAGGTTCTGTCAGCTTCCAGTAATCAATGATTGCCTGTTTTGCTTTTGGGTCTTTTTCTCCTATCATAGTAGATATTTCGGAGTATTCGTCCACACCCGTACTATATGTCTTTTCAATAGGCAACGTTCCATTCCGAAGCCATTCCTCGTTCACTCCGAATTCGCGGCAAATGTCAGAAATAAGCCTATCACTGGGAATTTTCTTTCCGTTTTCAATAAGACTGACGTAATTTTTGGAAATCCGCATTCTTTCGGCGAATTCGTCTTGTGTCCAGTTTTGTTTTTTTCTTAATTCAATAATTCTATCATTCATTTCATACCTCCTTAAATAAAACAATATCAAAAAAAGTTTGAAAAAGTCAAATAATAACATTGACTTTGAAAAAAGTTATATGATATATTTGACTCAGTCAAACAACAGAGGTGAAAAGTGATGATAACGAAACGAACATCTGAAAGGAACATGAATTATAGCAAAAATTATGAGTTTCAGTTAAAAGAAGGTACTTCAGTAGAGATAAAAATAGAGGCTAAGATACAGTATGTTCGTGCATGTAGACAATCGGAAAACTAAATATTGGGCGCGAAATGATGATGGGAAAGTTACAGTTAAATCGAATTTCTAAAAGAAAAGAGGCGGCAGGTTATACTGCCGTCTATAATTTATTATGAGGATTATCGACTTCTTTTTTCTCTTTTTTAGTCAATTCCTCCCGACGTTTATTATCAAACCACAGGAAAAGCAAGCATATGATAAAGCATATAAAAATTGGAAGTGCAGCTTGAAAAACACTGATTGTTTTATACGGATGCGAAATATCTTGTTTCAAACTAATACTTTTTATAGTATCAGATGTTGCAGATACAAAATACATAAATGCATCGTGAGTGGTATACAAAAGACAGAAAACAGTTAATAATATAACTCCAGCAAGATTAATTTTACCACTTGGAGTTGCAGTTTCTAATTTTAAAATCTTTAGTAGGCTAACATACCATTTATCTTGTGGTTTATTATTTTTCATTTAACATTTTTCTCCAATCAATTAGAGACCTAAACGCAGTACAAAACAAAGTCATACTTATTATAAATGTGCACCATACATAATAGATGTCAAATAAAATTAAATGTACATTATAATATAAAAGCGCAATTGCTAGACTGAGAGTCATTAAGATTGCGTTAATAATTAGAAATAAAATAATATGTGTAGGAATACATTTTTTTAGAGAAGTTTCCAAATGACGAACCGTTGTTTTCAATAGAGCATTCTCTCTTTCTAACATTTTATTTAGTTCGGCTTGCTTTTGGATTTCAATATTAAATTTTTTCTCTAAAAGTTTTTTTTGCTCAATATGTTTTTGTAACTTTACATCGAACGCTTCTTGTGATGTATTGTACATATCTGTTATAGTTTCAAGATTGCGTGCAAGTTTTGATAAATCTAAATTCGATAAATTGCTATACCCGGCAGGCATCGGTATTATTTTTGCGGTGGATTCTTTTGAATTATCATAAGTATTGTTCATAAAGTTGACTCCTCTTTTTTTTCTTCTGTAAGTTTTTCCATTTTTTTTCGGATATCATTATATGCACAATCTAGTATAGAAATAATATGGGATAATTCCAACGAATCTGATTTATCTAAAATGCATGAAACTTTTACGCTTAATTGACTCATGGAATCGGATTTTAGATTAATCATATATATAATGTTATCGCTGGAAGATTGATAATAATTTATGGTATCAATAATATATTCACTTTTAGCTAACTCAGAATTAATAGTGATATAATTTCTTAGGAAATCTAATGTGTCTTGTATAGGGCTGTCTTTAGATTTTTGAAGAAAATTTAGTTTATCATATAGAGAGACAGCAATAATATAATTAATAACATTCTCTTTTAGGTAGAGTGTAACCTGAGAAATTAAATCGTTCAGTAAAGAAAGGTTTTTGGTAGCGGTAAAATAATCATAATTATCTACATTCTTTATAATTTTACAGCTGTCATTATATTTTTCATTTAATATGGAAATATGCTTGTTTAATAGTTGTAAAGTAGAATCTTTCGTTTCTTGCGAAGTGTCAGCGTCAAAAGATAAATAAACCCCGTATGTTCTTGTAGTATTCATAAATATTCATCCTTAATATATGTATTTACATTATAATTAGTTGAAGTATAATATCTGAGTCGTTCTATTCTACAAATGTACTTTATAAGGATTCTATAACATTTTGTGAAGTAATGTCAATATATCAAGTTATATTTTGAAACTTTTGGCTGAATTTTACATACTATAGAGCAAAAGTGATTACTATCCGTTAGCGACAAGTTAGCAACAATTCTTGCCAAAAAATCCCTAAATATAAGGTTTTTTAAAATATAAGTTTAAGATATCCTTAAGATTATTGAGGTGTGGATAAAAATGTGATACTTTTAAAGCGTAAGACATAAGAATAATTCTTAAGACAACAGTAACAATAACTGTATTAAGAGAAAAGGGCGGGTGTACGGATGAAGAGTAGGCTGTATTATGTACTGTATTTTTTATATGCTGTCGTCGTGGCGTTTGTTTTGTATCTGAACGGAGTATTTACGGGGGAATGGAGCTCTTATACGAATCTGATTATCAATATCGTATTTTTGATTATCATCGGGATTCTGTTTCTGATATCTTCCATCAGTTTCGGCAGGCTCAACAGGGTCACTTATGAATTGGAGGATGTTGCGTTCCGTCTGCAGAAGGAGTATAAGGAGGCAAACGGCAAAAATCTCTGGGGAAAATATAAGGACAATGCGAAGGTCTTTGAAGAAGAAGTATTGCAGGAGGCGTTTGATAAATACCGGCTGCGCGTAAAGGGCGTAAAATCAAAACGGGGTGCAGGCGGTTCCTGTGATTTGGAGGAGTATATCAACGAAGACCTTTTGGACAAGGTGGGTATGAATTTTTTTAATTCCGGTGTTTCCGGAACGCTTACGGGACTGGGGATTCTGGGAACGTTTCTCGGTCTGTCCATGGGGCTGGGTGCATTCAGCGGGGACGATATTTTTACGATTTCCGATAATGTGGGTTCCCTGCTTTCGGGTATGAAGGTGGCGTTCCATACATCGGTATATGGCATCCTCTTTTCGCTGGTGTTCAATATTGTTTACCGAAGCATTATGTCGGATGCTTATGAGACGCTGGAAGAGTTCCTAAGTGTGTTCCGTCAGACTGCGCAGCCATATGTTATAAAAGATGATGAAAGTGCGGCGACGATGCTCATTTATCAGTCGGGGATGGCAAATTCCTTGAAGCAGATGCTGGAACTCATGAAGGGCGATGCTGCACAGCAGACGGCGGGCGTGGAGCGCATTGTAGATAAATTTACCGGACAGATGCAGACTGCTTTGGATGCCGATTTTAAGAAGCTGGGGAATGAGCTGAAGAAAGCGGGAGAGTCGCAGGCGGTCAGCGCGGCAAACGCCGCTGAGATGGTGGAAGCGGTCACCGCTCTGGTAGAGGTAAACCGCAATGTGCAGGAAGCACTTGCGAAGGTTATGGAAAGACAGGAGCTTTTTGCAGGGCAGCTTGCGGAGCAGAAGAAGATGCTGGCAGATGCATGCAGCGATATGAGCGATGAGATTAGCAGCCAGATATATACATTCGGGCAGATGAGGAATTTATATGAAAAATAGACGAAGGAACAGAGAGGCTTTTGCGGAGCACAGCTATTGGCAGTCTTATTCGGATATGATGGCGGCGCTTCTCTTGATTTTTATTTTGATGATAGCAATCACCCTTGCTATCTACAGACAGAAAACGAACGATCTGGATAAAACACGGCTGGAGCTTAGCACGGCGCAGAGCCAGTTAGATAAGACGATAGAAGATTTGGAGCTTTCCAAGGCAGAGCTCGAAAAGTCTAATGGGGAGCTGGCGGCGTCTCTGGCACAGTTGCAGCAGGCTTACGATCAGGCGGCACTGACGCAGGAAGAATTGAATAATGCTTATCTGGAGATAGAGAATGCCAGACAGGAGCTTACGACGACGAAGCAGGAATTGCAGGATATCGTTGGAATCCGGACGGATATCATCGGGGCGCTGCAGTCTGCGTTCAGCAATTCGACGATGAAGGTGGATGCCCAGACGGGGTCGATTACCTTTTCTTCCGACGTACTTTTCCGCTATAACAGCGCCTCTCTGACTGCGGACAGCAAAGAGACGCTTAAGAATATCATTCCGATGTATCTGGATGTGCTGCTCCAAGACCAGTTCCGCGATTATATTGCTGAAATTATTATTGAGGGACATACCGATACGGACGGTGGCTATCAGAGTAATATGGAGCTGTCCTATGAGCGTGCCAATGCGGTGGCGGATTTCTGTCTGGACAAAAGAAACGGGCTGAGCGAGACGGAGATTGAACAACTGCAGAAGCTTCTTACCGTTAACGGCAAATCATGGAGCAATCCGGTCTATAAGAAGGATATTCTTGGATATTCCACGCAGGAGGTGGATATGCCTGCTTCCCGACGGGTGGAGATTAAGTTCCGGTTAAAGGAAGATGAAATGATTGAGAAGATTTCGGGAGTTTTGGAGCAGCAATAGTGGGGTATGCATTTCGTAGAAATACCCACGATTCTGAACAATGCTTTTGAAAAAAATATAAAATGCCATATTTGACATATTATATAAGAAAACGTATAATATATGTCAAATATGGCATTTTATATTTTGTAACAATAGGGTTTGGAAGTATAGGTTGAAAAATCAACTTGATAGCTGATTTTCCAACGCCGTTTCGCAACAAGCGCGTAGAAATGAGGATCAAAATGAGAATTTTTGGAAACGAAAATAACCAGACGATTATGAGAGAACTGGGGCAGAGAATGCAGGATACAAGAATTGCAATGAATCTGACGCAGGCGCAGATGGCGGAGCGTTCGGGCGTGGCGCTCAGAACGGTGGTCAGAATCGAAAGCGGCGAAAGCGTTAAGGTTGAAAGTGTGCTCAACATATTGCGAGTATTAGGCATGTTGGGAAATCTGAATGAGATGATTCAGGAGCAGGTACTTGCCCCCACGGAACTCATAGATATCGGGAAGAAGAGAAAGCGGGTTACAGCAGCGAAAAAGGAACAAGAGAAAAGTACATGGGTGTGGGGTGACGAGAAGTAAACGGGGAGGAGAAACGTATCATGGACGTAGCTGAGGTGCATTTGTGGGGAACTCGTATCGGTGCCGTTGCACAGGACGGGATTGATGATATACCAAAATTTAATTATGACAAAGATTTTATGAAAAGTGGGATTGAGGTTTCACCCATTGTTATGCCGTTATCGGAAAGAATTTATTCTTTTCCGGCATTATCAAAGCAGACATTTCACGGATTGCCGGGTCTTCTGGCTGATTCTCTTCCCGATAAGTTCGGGACGAAACTGATAGAGCGCTATCTGGAAGAACGTGGCAGGAGCCTTCAGTCTCTCACTGCCGTGGAGCGTTTATTGTATACAGGGAAAAGAGGAATGGGGGCGCTTGAATTTTTTCCACAAAAAAATTATCACGTGGCGGAGAATGCCCCGGTTGATATTAATGCCTTGGTTGAACTTGCTTCGATGATTTTGTCAGATAGGGAAAATATCCATATCAGCGCAAGAGAAGACGCAATGGAACAGATTATCAATGTAGGCACTTCGGCGGGCGGCGCCAGAGCGAAGGCTGTTGTTGCGTGGAACAGACAGACAGACGATATCCGTTCGGGACAAATTGATGCCGGAGAGGGATATGAGTATTGGCTAATTAAATTTGACGGTGTCAAAAATAACAAAGACAAAGGGGATGCGGAGGACGGACCGGCGTATACGCGTATCGAGTATGCCTATCATCTTATGGCGAGGGAAGCAGGAATTGTGATGAGTGACTGTCAGCTTTATAAGGAGAACGGGCGTTATCATTTTATGACAAAGCGTTTTGACAGGGATGAAACTGGAAAAAAGATACACATGCAGACATTGGGTGCACTGGCACATTATGATTATAATATGCCCGGTGTATACAGCTATGAGCAGGCGGCTCACATAATAGAACAGCTTGGAATTGGACAAAGTGCGGTAGAGCAGTTTTTTAAGAGAATGGTCTTTAACGTTGTTATGAGAAATCAGGATGACCATGTAAAAAATATTTCCTTTTTAATGTCAAGAACAGGGCAGTGGAGTCTTGCACCCGCTTATGATATTACTTATGCCAATGATGAGGCGAATTATTGGCTTGCGAGACACCAGATGAGCATGAATGGGAAGACAGAGAAATTTGAGGCGGAGGATTTTTATGAATGTGGCAAAGCCATGAATCTGTCAAAAACGAAAGTAAGGAAAATGATTGATGAAGTGAGGGCGGCAGCATTACTGTGGGAACAATGTGCACAAAAAGCCTTTTTGAAAGAGAAGGATATGGAAATGGTAAAGGAGAAGTTTTTGCAGATAGGGTAGTAAATTAGGTGCAGACTGTATTGGATGAAAATGGGAGGCAAAAAATTGATAAGGATAATGATAGCCGGAATGCTTGGCGCAGTGATGCTTGTTACAAATGTGGGCGGACAATACGTTTATCTTGAGAAGGCATTGCGTGAGATAGAGAAGACGATATACAGTATTCCGTATACAATGAAGGAGACGTCAGAGGGATATGAATTAATTCTATATGACGGAGAAAGACAGGAAGTATTCTCGATGGTTTTCCCGAAAAAACCATGGGTTCGTGAAATAACGGATGATATTTTTGAAGTTGGTATCAGTACGGGAACTAACGCAAGCTATACATTCTATTTTCGCAAAGAGGATGGTAAGATATCGGATACTTTTTCTAATGCAAAAGTCTTCGGAGAAAAATATATTGCATACCGTTCATGGGATAGCGGACAGTGGGATGATCCGTTGATATTGACGGATATTTTTGAAGAAGGGATTTTGTATCAGGAGATAGATAGAGATTTTAGCATAACGGCGGACCCGATGTCGGTAATCCATGGAATTGAGATGGTAGATGAAAAGCATATCATGCTGAAATATTGCGCCGGGGAAGACTATACTGTTGTCAATGAAGTGGTGGAAATAGGTTGAAAAAGGCATGGGCATTAGATTGGAATAAGCTGAAAAGCAAATAAATGCAGCCTTTTTCAAGGCAAAGCAGCAAAGTGATATTCGTCTAACAATTCATTTACCTCAAAAATCGTCTGCTTTTGATGCAGGGCAAACAGAATCAGTGAATCCCGTTTATCTCTGGCGTATAACTCCCTGTTGCCGGAGATTTTTAACAACCGTTGTGTCTCGGAATCTGAAAGATGAAGCCCGAACGCAATGGCAATCAGGGTATCTCTCGAAGGCATTTTCTTACCGGCAAATATTTTATAGACATAGGTTCGTTCCAGCAGGGAACCTTGTATGATATCTGTTTTGCGGAGGTTTTTGTCCAGTAACAGCATATTTGGATGCTCGCAAAGACTTACCGTGAGCAGATTTTCTTCATTTTCTTTCAGATAGTCTATGATATCTGTCGCCATCATGATTTCATTGGTCAGCTCGTCGGTTGATTTTGATTCCATTCTGCACATCCTCTGGATTATTTTCTATTATTATACAAAAACATCCATAAAGTGACAAGAGCGGGATGGGTGTAGAGGATGTAGTTATCCAAAGGACACGCTTTCGTTTGCTTCCAAACGAAGACGGTACTTTGCACAACTACATCCTCTCATTTTGTAAGCAGTCAAAAGTAAATTTGCTGTAAATGTAGACTGGCGGTCCACCAAAAGTATGGAAACATGACATAAAATAAATAATGGCAGAAAACAAGACAGATAAAATTTGGGGGGGGGGGAAACGGCTTGGAGTGATATTTCACGTATCTTTGTCCTCGAAGTAGGAAAAAATGGTACGCAGTACATTGACTGCCATCTGTTTCCGTTCTAGGGGCTGGCGTTCTTCACGAATTCTTTTGCTCCTCCGCCTCCTCATAATGTTTCCCTTTTGTCCGGCTTTCTCATATTATCTCAAATACCCCGTTGTATCAATATAGAAGTATCTATTAGGAGTATCTATATTGATACAACGGGGTATTTGAGATAATATGAGAAAGCCGGACAAAAGGGAAACATTATGAGGAGGCGGAGGAGCAAAAGGAATCATGGAAGGGCAGAACGGCTGCACGGGAGATTTTTTCTGGCGCTTATACACGCAGGAAATTTTGACCATGGTTTATATTTCTTTGCATTTTTACCTATTTGTGATAATCGTTGCGGGCGGACAGGATGCGCAATGGGAAGATACGGCGGCATATTATGAGGATGTTTGTCGGGATTGTGAACTGAAAAGCATTACGTATATCTATCAATATCTTGACGCTGTGAATAATGAGCGTTATACGATACTAATTGCAGTGAAAGGAGATGGGACGTCCTTTATGGAGGAAACCGTGAAGCAGCGCTTTGGGGAGATGGTGCATCGTGGCAGTACAAGAAGCGGGTTGACGGATTTTGAGATTACGAGTGGGGATACAACAGTTCCTACGAAGGATGTGATTCCATCAAAATCAATCATGAGGAATTTGCAAGGGACAGGATCGGTAAAAATCGAGTGTATAAACTGCGTGGTCTTTTAATCGAGGCTGTTAAAATACCATGGGCTGAAATATTCCTCGGATGTTGGGCAGGGATAAACAGCCGGGCTTGAGCTGTACTCGTTGGGGCGGGAAGTCAGCGCCTGCACCGCAAAACGAAAAGAGTCGTCTGAGGAGAGAAATTCAGCATGAATGTATGCGCCGGGAACTTTGCCGGCAAGCCTTCTCTCCATTAAATCTGCCTTTATTTTGCAGGTTGACATAATGCAGTTTTCGTTTTCACCATAAACATACACGTAAAACATATCTGTATCTGTATAAGGTTCCAAATCCCATGTGGCATAGTATTCCCGCGACTCTTCGCCTTCTATGATTCTCCATGCAAGATTCGTGGGTATGGAAAGCGGCGATGCAGCTTCTCCTGTAAAATGGAATACGTCAGACAAGCCGTAGGGACCGTCAGTATATTGGATGTTGTCTCCGACAGCGCATAACGCAAAATAATAATAGCCGTTATTTTCTAGTTCGTCGACAAGGGGCAGCGGGAAATATGCTTCCTCTTCCCGGACGTTTCCACGTATGGAGCCGTCCTTTTCCCATTCGTCATGTACAATCTGCCATC
Organism: uncultured Lachnospiraceae bacterium; assembly: GCA_947564735.1. Lineage (GTDB taxonomy): Bacteria > Bacillota > Clostridia > Lachnospirales > Lachnospiraceae > UBA3282. Next base: position 17,655 of record CANOEC010000050.1, read on the forward strand.
TTAAGTTTACCAAAAGCTCATTTTGACCCCAACATTATTTTATAGTGAAAAATAACAGTGTAGAAAAAATCTTATCATATTTCATAGATTGAGGTTGTGGGAAATGGGTGTTAGTATATAATTGTAGACAGGAGCAGAATCAGGCAAAAGGAGGATGCAAGTCAAAGCGCTTGTAATGACAAGACATTATGAGTTCACAAAAGAAGAAAAGAAAGAAGAAAAAGAAGCAGCAACAACGGAATCGTGCGGTGCAAGCCGTACAGACACAATCAACCCAGAAACAGCCGGCAAAGAAAGAACCAAACCAGAAACAGTCAGTCCAGAAACAGTCTGCACAGAAAGAACCAACCAAGAAACAGCCGGTACAGGCTGTTGCAAAGACATCCACTGCAGAAAAAACGAAAGAGTTTTGGATGCAGAATTCTATATGGCTGGCGGTTTTTCTGTCTTTTTCATGTTTTTACACAGAGATTGTTTTCAAGCTGTCAGTCGAAACACTGCATACCGCAAGCTCATTTGTATTTCTGGCTCTATTCTCGCTTAGTGCAGGGCTGGTTGCTTCCGGTGTTATATCTTTGTTCCCAAGAAAAGCAGTGCGGATTCTGACACCGTTTTATCTTGGGCTTTTATTCCTCATTTTCGTTGTGGAATTTCTCATATACAGACAGTTTAAGGTGGCGTATGATGTAAATACCATATTGAATGCTGCAACGGATGCACTGGGCGGATTTGGCGCTGACATCAGGCGGCTGATTTTCTGTTTTGACGGAATCAGTCATATTGGGCTTTTTTTGCTGCCGCTTATCTTGTGGTTTGTATTAAGAGAAAAGATAACAGGACAGTTACCCGAAAAGGGCATTTGGCGGGGACGCGCAAGAGGGGCTGTTTTTTCTTTACTGGCGCTTTTTACAGGGGGCGCTGTCTGTTATGGCACAGCCTTGTTCCTTATCTTATGCTGTGGTCTGCATAAGGATATTTATACAAACCAATATCATTTTGAGTCGGCAGTCATGCAGTTCGGGCTGGGCGAGGGGCTGTGTCTGGATATCCGGAATCTTACTTCATCCAAAACGTCCGTTCCTGTCTTTGAAAGCACGGAGGCGGAAGCACTGCATGTTACAGCCGGAATATCTTCGGAAAATACGCTTGTAAGCAGTAAGGAAGAAACCGTATCCGACAATAAGACCGTCGTACCGGCGAAGGAGACTGTCAGCGTGCAGGAGACGGACATATCTCATGAGGATTCCGCCCGGAACACGGAAACAGCGCAGGGTGATGAAGCAGAAACACCGGTTGAATATGGTCAGAGCGTGTCTTTCGTTGATTTTGCCGCGCTTGCTGCCGCTGGCGGGAACTGTGCCGATATTGATGCTTATGTTTCCACGCTCACACCGTCAAGCCAAAATGCCTATACGGGTTCTTTTGCGGGGAAAAATCTGATTCTAATCTGTGCGGAAGCATTTTCCGGAGCAATCATCGACCCGGAACTTACACCAACACTTTACAGGCTTTCCACAAAAGGAATTAACTTCAATGACTACTATCAGCAGTCTATTGCCGGAACAACCGGCGGTGAATATCAGCTTTTATTTGGTTTGCTCCCCACCTCTGGCGGAAGTTCTATTAAGGAGATTACGAAGAACGGAACGCATACCAATATGGGCGCACTTTTAAATAACAAGGGTTATTTTGGAATGGCTTTCCATAACAGCAGCTACACTTATTATGACCGGCATGAAACGCATGTAAAACTGGGTTACAGCGGGGGATATATGGGAGTGGGAAATGGGCTTGAGGAGCTTATCAGTCCTAAATGGCCGGCAAGCGATTTGGAGCTGATGCAGGCAACACTGCCGATGTATATTGATAAACAGCCTTTTAATGCTTATTACATGACGGTAAGCGGTCACAGTGTGTACACCTTCGGAAGCAATGCCATGTCAAGGGAAAATAAAGATGCCATAGACGCTTGGTGCACAGAGAAAAATCTTTCCTATACGGAGCCTGTACGTGCTTATATGGCGGCAAACCTTGAGCTTGAAAAGGCAGTGGATTATCTTGTGAAAATCCTTGAAGAAAAAGGCATTGCGGATGACACGGTCATTTGTATCGCGCCGGACCATTTTCCCTATGGACTGGATTCGGACGCCTCCTTGGGAAATATGCCGTATTTATCTGAATTATACGGTTATCCGGTGAACACCTATGAGGAGCGGGACAGAAGCCGGGCGATTATCTGGTGCGGTGCGCTTGAAGATCATGAGCCGATTATCGTTGATACGCCTGTCTCCTCCGTAGATATGCTTCCGACATTGTGCAATCTCTTTGGTGTGGAATGGGATTCAAGGCTTTATGTGGGAAGGGACGTGCTCTCGGATGCTCTCCCGCTCGTTTTCTTTGGAAATTATGACTGGAAGACGGACTTAGGCTATTATAGTTCCTCCAAGGGTATTTTCACACCGACAGATGAAAATGCCGTTATTCCGGAAGATTACGTGGAGCAGATATCCAGTATCGTGAGAAATAGAATGACGTTTTCCAAGGCTGTGCTCAGCCATGATTATTATACACATGTTTATGATGCGGTGTCGGGGGCGGAATGATGTGCTGTAGAGGCACATTTTATGGGCATTATGGAATATTTACTTGTTTTCGGTTGTGAGGTCAGGGGCTTATCTTATACAATAGATACAGCCGGATTTTGTAATAGAAGACAAAAGAAGAGGAAGTGATATCATATGGGAAAGATAAACCGCGATGATATGTTGGAATTGACCAGAAGAATGACGACTGGCAGACACTGTTTTCACAGAACAGCAGGCGCCTATTTTGACAGTGAGGGCTTTGTGGACGGAACTTTTAACATCCATTTCCAGAAATTGTCAAAATCGGAGCAGGAGAGTAAGTTAAAAATTGCGAAAGCAATCCCGTTTGCGGCAGCAAACACGGAGCTGAAGGAGTATCCTTTCCGTCAGGACAGACAGGGAAAGGGGAGCGTGTGGCAGTTTTTAAAAGGGGTCATAGAAACGGAATTGAAAAACGATGCAGTGATGGACATTTTTTATGAAGTGTTCGGGGAAAGGTATCGCGGTCATGGGGATTATGGACTCTATTTTTTTCTGGGAAATTATGACATCCCGCGGAAAGGAACGGATAATGTTTCACAGTGGGAGTCGGAAGAAGTCTATCGTTTTTTAATAGGCGCTGTCTGTCCTGTTGACAGCGATTACGAGCCGGGAGAGCCTGAGTGCGGGTTCCTCTTCCCTGCCTATAAAGACCGTGGCGGCATGGAGGATTTGGTAAATATATACGGGGCGGATAAGCATCCGGAGATTTTGGAGATTCTTGGAATCTAAGTGATGTAGAATGTATACGGATTGAGGAGTGGGCGTATGTTTGGAATGTTGAAAAAGAATAAGGAACTTGAGGCACTGCTTGCGGGGGTGCTTAACAACGAGACAAATAATTATAAGGATGCCGCGCAGGAGTATTTGAAAAAATATGAGAAGCGGCTTTGTGAGCTTGAGGAAGACAATGCGTTAAATGATAAACAAAAAGAGCATTATGAAGGTCAGTTTGCAGGAATGAAACAGCGTCTGGACAAGTTTACGCATAAGGACCAGAAACCATACTGGACATAATTTTACAAAGAGAGGATTTACGGACAGCACCTTTAGGGTGCTTTCGGCTTTTTTAGTTGTAATGCAGCACAGCATTTCCGGCGAGTGAATAAGCCTGCCTCCGGAATCATTAGAATGGAAAATTATAAATTTTGTGTTTCTCATCTCCCGATGCGCTGTACCGGTCTTTTAAAAATATATATTGCGTGGATGCTGGTATTTGGGGTGCGGGATGGAATTTCCCTCATACAGGAGGGATATGGAATCCGAATCGTTCTGAATGCATTTATAAAAGATATTGTTTTTGGACAATATCACACATGGTTTATCATGACCCTGATTGGTTTGTACCTTATTACGCCGTTTCTTTATGAGATTGTCAGAAACGAAAAGATGATGAAATATTTTCTGCTACTGTCCGTTCTTTTTACTGTAATTATTCCGATTATCGGTAAGCTGGATGATTCTGTTCGATTGAACGCCACGTTTGAGACAATCAATATGAGATTTGTTGTCGGGTATGTAATGTACTATGTTCTGGGATATTATCTTTCGTTCATTACAGGGTCAGGACATCGTGCGAATGCCAGTTCCTTGAAAGACGGTTCTCCTTTTATGGCTTATACTACAAGCCGCAAAAAAGCTTTCATTGTCGTAGCCATTTTATTTGTCGCTAGTGTTTTGACTGCCTTTGTCATCAGCAGTATCGCTTCAATTAGGAGCGGGGAGGCTACGCAGACCGTCTACGGGGAATTCGCTCCATTAGGAATTATTATAAATGTCACTTTTCTGATGCTCTTTCAGATAGGTATTGCATCTGAAAAAAATAAAAGATGGATATCCCTGTTGGGAAGCTGTGGAACTGGCATTTACCTGATGCACCCTTTGCTTTCATCAATCGCATCCCATTTTTTAGGGCTAAGCAGATTTTTAGGCGGTATTATCGTTTATCTTATTGCTCTTAGCATTTGTTTGATGCTTAGGAAGATGGGACAAATTTTTCGAGGAGGGGATTAAGCCGCTATTTTATTATTATACATTGCTATGGGCATTGCGTGGTGATTTAGGAACGGAATATCGGATTTGGATAGGAAGAAGCAAGAAACTATGGCTGGAGACAAGGCAGAGGAGAACAAAGAAAGAACCGTATATTTTGAAATTTGTCGTGTCGTATCATAGCGGTTTTCTGTATTATATTTCAACACACAGGCGCACGGGATGCGGATGCATGAACGTCAGGGTACTGCAATATCTCATGAGACACGCCCGCAGTGATGTGCTGGTTGTTTCACTGTCTGTACAAGTTCAGACAGCAATGCATATAATAAATTTTAATAAATGTTTTAGCACTCACCTCTTGACAGTGCTAACAAAACGATGTATTGTGATAGTGCAAGTAGAACAGAAAAGCGGAATGCAGTTTGTTCAGCGAGGAGGTGCGCATTATGAATTTAACGAAATTTACGCAGAAATCAATACAATCGGTGGAGCAGTGTGAAAAACTTGCCTATGAATATGGGAATCAGGAGATTGAGCAGGAGCATTTGCTCTACAGTCTGCTTACGATTGATGACAGTCTGATTTTAAAATTGATTGAAAAGATGGAAATACAGAAGGAATACTTTGTAAATCGCGTGGAGCAGGGGCTGCGCAAACGGACCAAAGTGCAGGGCGGACAGATTTATATTGGTCAGGACTTGAATAAAGTGCTGATTGGCGCTGAGGATGAGGCAAAAGCGCTCGGAGACGAGTATGTGTCCGTAGAACATTTATTTTTGGCGATGTTAAAGCAACCTAATAGGGAAATCAAAGAAATTTTCAGAGAGTTCGGCATTACAAAGGAACGTTTCCTTCAGGCGTTGTCTACGGTAAGAGGGAATCAGAGGGTGACTTCGGACAATCCGGAGGCAACTTATGACACTTTGGAAAAGTATGGGCAGGATTTGGTAGAAAAAGCAAGAAGCCAGAAGCTTGACCCGGTCATCGGCAGGGACAATGAAATCCGTAATGTTATCCGAATTTTGTCACGCAAGACGAAAAATAATCCGGTTCTGATTGGTGAACCCGGTGTCGGCAAGACTGCGGTGGCGGAAGGGCTGGCACAGCGTATTGTTAGAGGAGACGTGCCGGAGGGCTTGAAGGACAAGAAAATTTTTGCTCTGGATATGGGCGCGCTTGTGGCGGGCGCCAAATATCGGGGAGAGTTTGAGGAACGGCTGAAAGCGGTGCTCGATGATGTGAAGAACAGTGACGGACAGATTATTCTTTTCATAGATGAACTGCATACCATTGTGGGCGCAGGTAAGACGGACGGCGCGATGGATGCGGGCAATATGTTAAAGCCCATGCTTGCGAGGGGCGAGCTGCACTGCATCGGTGCAACGACGCTGGACGAATACCGCCAGTACATCGAGAAAGACGCGGCGCTGGAGAGACGGTTTCAGCCTGTTATGGTGGAGGAGCCGACGGTGGAAGATACCATTTCCATCCTGCGTGGCTTGAAGGAGCGCTATGAGGTGTTCCATGGTGTGAAGATTATGGATAACGCACTGGTAAGCGCTGCGGTACTGTCAAACCGTTATATTTCCGACAGATTTCTGCCCGATAAGGCAATTGACTTGGTGGACGAAGCGTGTGCGTTGATTAAGACGGAGCTGGATTCCATGCCGACAGAGCTTGATGAGCTGCAGCGTAAGGTCATGCAGCTTGAGATTGAGGAGACTGCGTTAAAGAAAGAGGATGACAACTTAAGCAAAGAGCGTCTAAGCAATCTGCAAAGAGAGCTGGCAGAATTAAAAGAAGAATTGAAGAACCGTATGGCGCAGTGGGAGAATGAGAAGGCTTCCGTGGAAAAATTGTCTAAGATACGGGAAGAGATTGACGAAGTGAACAGTCAGATTCAGGTGGCACAGCGTGACGGCGATTATGAAAAAGCGGCGGAGTTAAGCTATGGAAAACTGCCTTCTTTGAAACAGCAGCTGGAGATAGAGGAGGAAAAAGTCAGCAAGGAAGATTTATCCCTTGTGCATGAGAGCGTATCCGATGAGGAAATTGCCAAGATTATTTCAAGGTGGACAGGAATTCCGGTTTCCAAGCTGACAGAGAGCGAGCGGAATAAAACGCTGCATCTGGACGAGGAGCTGCATAAGCGGGTCATTGGTCAGGACGAAGGAGTGACGAAGGTGACGGAAGCCATTATTCGTTCCAAAGCAGGAATCAAAGACCCGACCAAACCGATTGGTTCCTTCTTATTCTTAGGTCCTACCGGAGTGGGCAAGACAGAACTGGCAAAGGCGCTGGCAGCCTCGCTGTTTGATGACGAGACGAACATGGTCCGGATTGATATGAGCGAATATATGGAGAAGTATTCTGTTTCAAGATTGATTGGAGCGCCTCCCGGATACGTGGGATATGAAGAAGGAGGACAATTGACTGAAGCAGTCAGAAGAAAACCGTATTCTGTCGTTCTGTTTGACGAGATAGAGAAGGCGCATACCGATGTATTCAATGTACTGTTACAGGTACTTGACGACGGACGGATTACGGATTCTCAGGGCAGGACGGTAGATTTCAAGAATACGATTCTGATTATGACCTCCAATATCGGCGCCAACTATCTGTTAGACGGTATTGATGCGCAGGGTGCGATTACTTCGGAAGCCGAAGAGCTGGTGATGGGGGATTTGAGAAATCATTTCAGACCGGAGTTTTTAAACAGGCTGGATGAGACCATCCTCTTTAAACCACTCACGAAGGAAAATATCGGCGGTATTATCCGTCTTATCGTGGAGGATTTGAACAGGCGGCTTGCCGACAGGGAGCTGCGGATTGAGTTGACGCCCGAGACAGAGCAGTTTATAGTGGACAATGCTTATGACCCGGTTTACGGTGCAAGACCGTTGAAACGATATATCCAGAAGTATGTGGAAACCTTATCCGCGAAGTTGATTCTGGCGGATCAGGTGATGGCGAAGGATACGATTCAGATTGTGCTGCGGGACGGACAGCTTGCGGCAGTGCGAAAGCAGGGATGATTTTTAGAGCGGAATATTTTAGCAAAAGATGATAAACAGCGCTTTGTCTGAGTTTTGAATGCTGTGACAGATTTGTGGCAGACGGAGAGCTTCTTTGTTGATAGGTTGACAGAGATGCTTCCGTCTGTTTTTTTGCAGTGAAGTTCTGATTTACAGTAATATAGGTAAATGATACACTATAAACGATGTAGAAGGATGCTTCGGAGAGTGGAAAGATAAAAAATATCGCTATATAAAGGCATTTGAAACAGAAGCGTATAACAGGAGGTATATAACATGCGGTATCCTAAATTTTTGAAAAAAAACGGTACGATAGCCTTTGTGGCGCCGTCTTGCGGATGTGCCATAGAACCATATAAGAGTGGTTTTTTGCGCGCGCAGGATAAGTGGCGTAGACAAGGTTTTTTGCTGGAGTTTGGACCAAACTGCTATGCGGGGGAAGGCATCGGAATTAGTAATACCCCCGATAAATGCGGGGATGAACTGACGAAATATTACTGTGACATAACAAGTGATTGCATTATATCCTGCGGAGGCGGGGAACTCATGTGTGAAATCTTGGATAATGTGGATTTTGACAAGATTAATCAAGCGGAGCCTAAGTGGTATATGGGGTATTCTGACAATACAAACATGACATTTCTTTTGGCAACGCTGTGTGATACCGCTTCGATATACGGTCCCTGCGCTTCCTCGTTTGGCATGGAGCCATGGCATCAATCGCTGGAAGATGCGATGCTTCTCCTGCAGGGAAAGAAACTGACGATGCAAGGCTATGATCTGTGGGAAAAGGAATCTTTAAAGGATGAGGAACACCCGTATGCGCCTTATCATTTAACTGAAACATCTGTTATTAAATATATTTTGCCGGATGGCAGGACAAATATTGGGAGTCTTGCGGCGGATAATAAGGAATGTTTGGATGGTCTTAGTAAGGCAGAAACGAAAGACAAAGCGGATTTACAAGACCCGGAGGGCGGGACAGCGTTCATTGACTTTTCCGGCAGGTTATTGGGCGGCTGCATGGACTGTCTGGTTAATCTGCTTGGAACGAGATACGATAAGGTGCGTGCGTTTACCGAAAAATATAAGGATGACGGAATCCTCTGGTTTCTTGAGGCATGCGATTTGAACTTGATGAGTATCCGGCGTGCGATGTGGCAGATGGAGCATGCCGGCTGGTTTCAGAATTGTAAGGGATTTTTGATTGGCAGACCTCGGATTGGCATGGACGCGGAGGAATTTGGCATCGACCATTATCAGGCGGCGTATGAGATGATTAGAAAATATAATGTGCCGGTGCTGATGGATGTGGATATCGGTCATTTATCACCGATGATGCCGCTTATCTGCGGCAGTATGGCAAGGGTGGTCAGTGACGGTGCAAGTTACAGCGTAGAGATGACCCTTCAATAAAATATGATAATTTATAGCGGGATGCTATGGCAGCAGACCTTCATGTGACAATACAGTTCCTATATAAGTTTAGAAAGGCGGATATTAGAATGATTCCAAAAGACCCTGTGATGTTACTTAGTTTTATCAATTTGAAATTGCGTGATTACTATTCAAGTCTGGAAGCTCTTTGCGATGATTTGGATATTGAACGTACAGAGATAGAGGCGAAATTGTCAAATATTGATTATCATTACGATAAGGAGAAAAATCAGTTTGTCTGAGCAGATGATTAAAATTACAATTGTTACAGAGAACGAAAAACAGAATATGGAATTTATGGGACGAAATGCCGATTCTGTAATTGTGACACATGATTCATCGGTGACGCTCATGTCAACATTACTGAAAAATGGCTTTATCAGTGGTAGTTTTTGTGGTGGCAGAGGAGATTGCGGTCGGTGTAAGATACAGTTTATAGAGGGTATGACGATTCCCACACCACTAGAAAGAAGCGTGATGGAGCCGGAGGAGCTGCGGCAGGGGTATCGGCTGGCATGTCTGGCGAAACCAAAAGGCGATTGTGTCATTAAATTGGCGTTGGAAGAGGAGCAGAATATTGCTATCGTATCCGATATGATAGCAGTGACGGAAAATAATGACTATTTGAGTCAACAAAATAAAGAGACTGAAAACCGAGAAGCGTATGTTACGGAATCGGTATGCACAGGTGATAAGGCGCAATCGGAAAATGTGAAAAATCCAGATGTTATAAAATCAAGCGTTATAAAATCAAATGCTATAAAATCAGATGTTATTCGGACAGAAGCCATACGTCTGCCGCTGGATGCGGCGGAGGATGTGATGATAGCGGTTGATTTGGGGACGACTACCATAGCGATGCAGCTTGTTTGTATTGATGACGGCAGGATTCTCGATACGTATTGTGAGATGAATCCGCAGAGATGCTATGGCGCAGACGTTTTGTCACGAATCAAGGCTTCCTGCGAGGGAAACAAAGAAGTATTGCAGCAGATGGTTGTGCAGGTCTTGGAGCGGGGTGTTGCAAAGTTTGAGAGAAGTCTTGCAGGAGAGAAATCAGAGATTCGTGCCATGTGCATTGCAGGAAATACGACGATGGAGCATCTTTTGATGGGATATGACGTGTCTTCTCTGGGAAGAAGTCCTTTTATACCGGTGGAGAACGGCTTGCAGGAATGGAAGCATTCTGCGTTCGACTTTTCGGTGTGGCTTGTTCCGGGTATCAGTGCCTTTGTGGGCGGGGACATTGTAGCAGGGCTTTATGCCCTTCGTATGCTTCCGGATGTGCAGTCGAACGAAGCTGCGAGAAAGAGTGCAGACGGCATGTATAGCAGGAAAGGGGATACAAATCAGGCAACGCTGCTGGTTG
>CANOEC010000051.1 GCA_947564735.1 uncultured Lachnospiraceae bacterium
TCCGGGGGATGCGCACTTCGCGCCTAAGGGAAATGTCTGCTGACGCAGACGCGCTCCGGCGCAAGGGTCCGGTTCATCGGACCCTTTGTCCCTGTGAAAGCCCCGGCCGGCAGCCATATACGGCCGTGCTTGCATGGACCGTCCCACGGATACCGGACGGGCAAGCAGGTACGGGCAAGGGCCATAGGCCAAAACAGGGATACCGGCTGCGATTGGGCCGGCGCCGCAGGCGCGGCCAGCCGGCTTTCACAGGGCGGCAGGGCAGTGCCGGAAGCTGCCCCCCCCAATGGACCTGGCATCCCGTAAAGCCACCTATTTTATTATTGAGGAGGAAAAATTATGAAGAAGAAAATGACAGCGATGACCATGGCGGTTTTGATGGCGGTTTCTTTAAGCGGGTGTGGCGGCGCCGCGGCCGAGCCGACAACCGCGCAGGATACTACGGCGGCAAGCGCGTCAAAAGCAGAGGACACCACGGCGGCGGATGCCGGGACAGAAGATAAAGGGGATTCGGGGAAGGTGTATAAGATTGCCACAGATACCACCTTTGCACCTTTCGAGTTCGAGGATGACAACGGCGAGATGGTGGGGATTGACCTGGATTTGCTCAAAGCCATCGCAGAAGACCAGGGCTTTGAGTATGAATTGGTGGTTGCTGGGTTCTCGGCTGCTACCACCGGGCTGGAAGCAGGGGAAGATGCGGGATTTTTAAACTGTATGGAATATTTTAGTGCAGGCAGCAGGGACACTGCGGTGGAGGAGATTGTATTAAAGCTGTATGACTTTGCCATGAGTACTCCGTTTCCGGAGAAGTGGCTGGAAGAGCGGAAGAGGGATTATCGTGTCGATGCAGATTTCGGTGAACTTCCGTGGGTGGCGGACATGCTGAGACAGACCCGGCTTTTGCTGCAGGGGTGTATCGACAAATTATCGGAGGCAGTCCGGTTATGCGGCGAACCGGATGGTCCGTATATGTATGGAGAGCTGTTGGAACGTGAGCAGGAGATGGCGGAGGAAATCTTGCGCAGATGTGAAGATTATGACAGCCTTTACATAGCATTTGGGACAGTGCGGTTTGACAGACTTCCGTCCAAAAAGGACGAGACGGTTTCGCCGGTCAAGCGAGAGCTGGCAAAGAGCCTTCGTACACAGGTGAAAGAACAGCTGGGAGAGCTGCAGAAGAAATATTTCTTCCGTTCAAAAGAACAGATTCTGCAACAGATGGAAGTGTGCGGCGCTGCCGTGGACGCACTGGTGGACTTGACGCTGGCGTTTAAGCGGACCTTTGATACAAAGAAGAGAGATAAGAACCTTCTGGATTTTGATGATATAGAGCATTTTGCATTGTCCATTTTGGTCAAGGATGACGGAGAGGGCGGTTGTATGCCGACGGAGACGGCGCTTGAATATCGAAGTTATTTCCATGAGATACTCATAGACGAATATCAGGATAGCAATCTGGTGCAGGAATATATCCTGTCGTGCATTTCGGGCGAGGCTGAAGGACGATATAACCGCTTCATGGTGGGGGATGTGAAGCAGAGTATTTACAAATTCCGTCTGGCAAGACCGGAATTATTTTTGGAAAAATATAAGGCATATGCGGAGAACGGAAGAAACGTGCTGGAAAACGAGAAGCTAAGCAGGTGCGCAGGGCAGGACGGGGCACCTGTTCTGGCAGAAAAAATTGATTTGCATCAGAATTTCCGCAGCCGCAAAGAGGTGCTTAACAGCACGAACAAGGTCTTTGCACAGATTATGGGCAAGGATGTGGGAGGAATTGTCTATGACGATCTGGCGGCGCTTCATGCAGGCGCAATATATCCGGTCCAAATCATGCGCAGCGCAGACGGGGAAACGTATGGACAGGCGTTAGATGTGACCGGCATGCCGGCAGAGGCTGAATATGAAGAGCAGACGGTCAATCCGAACGATACGGAGCTGTTACTTTACCGGACGGGTGAGAAGCCGGAGGAGATTTCGACCAAAGAACAGGAGGCTTATGGCGTCGCGCAAAAAATTAAGGAGCTGATGCGCACATTTCAAGTGACAAGCAGGGAAAGCGGTGCATTCCGAAAGCTTTGCTACAAGGACATTGTGATTCTGCTACGCACGGTTTCGGGCTGGGACGAGGTGTTTAAGCGGATATTGGAAGAAGAAGGAATCCCGGTGCATATGACTTCGCGGACAGGATATTTTGCGGCGAGCGAGGTGCAGGAGCTTTTGCATTTCCTGAGGATTATGGATAATCCACTGCAGGATATTCCGCTATATGGCGTGATGCATTCTTATTTGGGCGGCTTTAGTGAGGAGGAGCTGGCACAGATACGGGCGTTTGCGCCAAAGAAAAAGTATCTATATGATGCGGTGGTCATGTATGCGTCCTTTGAGAGCGGAATAGAAAGCTGTCTGGCTGATAAAATCCGCGACTTTCTTGCACGCCTTGACCGTTATCGTGAATTGTCCGCATATTTGTCTGTGCAGGAGCTTTTGCAAGTGATTTTACGGGAAACCGGGTATCTGGACTATGTGGCGGTCAAACCGGAGGGCAATAAACGTCGCGCCAACGTGGAGATGCTGCTTGTCAAGGCGGTGGATTATGAGAAGACAAGTTATTTCGGTTTGAATCATTTCCTAAGATATATGGAACAGTTGGAGAAGTATGAAGTGGATTACGGAGAGGCGGGGTTGCAGGATGAAAATGCCGACGTCGTGCGCATTATGAGTATTCACAAGAGCAAAGGGCTGGAATTTCCGGTCTGCTTCGTGTCGGGGCTGGCGAAAGGATTTCAGAACAGAGACCTGAACGGAGCGCTTGTAATTGATATTGACGCGGGAATCGGTGTGGATTATGTGAATCCGACAATGCGCGTCAAGGGAAGAGACCTGCGCAGGAATGTGATTGCCGAGAAAATGAGGGCGGATAATCTGGCGGAAGAAATGCGTATTCTTTATGTGGCGATGACCAGAGCAAAGGAAAAACTGATTCTGACCGGTACCGTGAAAGATATAAATAAGACAATGTCCTCGCTCTTGCCGTTACGGCAGAAAAAGGGGACACTGCTTTCCTATGACGTGCTTCTTGGCAGCGGCAGTTTTCTGGATTTACTGCTGTATGCGCTTGCCAGAAACCACTGTATGGATGAGCTATATGTAGCATGCGGACTGGAACCGGTACATTGCAGGGAAGTAGATAGGCAAAGCGAATCTGTCCAAGCCGATTCGGAAGGAATTTACTTATGTGACATGAGCATCCGGGTTTCATTATCCGGCTGGGAAGACACCGTGGAGGATAAGCTGCAGGAGAGCGTGCGCATGGAGGAAGCAAAGAGAAATCTTCTTTTGTCCGATGCGGTGAAGGATGTGGACGGTAAGCTTATGGGATATATGGAAGACAGGTTTGCTTACCGGTATCCGCATGAAAACTTGAGTAATCTATATACAAAGACCACGGTGTCAGAGTTAAAAATGGCAGGAATGCAGGAAGAAACTGATTTTTCTTTCAAACTGTTCGAGGAAGAGACTGTGGTGCCTTATCTGCCCGGATTTCTGGAAAAAGACGAACGTGTCAGCGGTTCCATGCGGGGAAGCGCTTTTCATAAGGTAATGGAGTTGTTCGATTTTACGAAATTGACTAAAGAAGTCAATTCTGATAAAAAAGCTGTCGAGGCGCTTTTTCGGGAACAGTTCGCGGCGATGCAGGAAGAAGGAAGACTGTCTGACGAGTATGCAGCGGCAGTATCCGGCGCGAAGATTACAGCATTTTTGATGACCGACATGGCGCGCCGAATGGGAGAGGCGGCAAGGGCAGGTAAGCTGCATAAGGAACAGCCTTTTGTGATGGGGCTTCCGGCGAACCGGCTCAACAATGCATTTCCGGAGAAGGAGACAGTTCTGATTCAGGGAATCATTGATGTTTTTTTTGAGGAAAACGGAAGGTATGTGCTTCTGGATTACAAGACGGATGCGGTGGAGACTGCCGAGGAACTGGTGAAACGATATCATGTACAGCTTGACTATTATGCGGAGGCATTGGAACAGGCTTCCGGCTGCCGGGATACGGAGCGGATTTTGTATTCCTTTAAGCTGGGGAAAGAGATTCCTTTATAAAGAGGGTGCGGGCGTCAAAAAGGCATAGAAGTAAAAGGAGAACGCTTTGGAATGGGAAAAATGTGGATGAGAAAAAACAGAAAATTGTCTTCGTCGCAGATTATATTGTTAGGCTTCTTGGGTGTGATAGCTGTGGGAACGATGCTTTTAATGCTTCCGTGGTCTAGGGCTGGTGCAGGGAGCGCACCTTTTCTAGATGCACTGTTTACGGCGACGTCGGCTGTCTGTGTGACGGGACTTATCACGAATGACACGGCAACTTACTGGTCCGTGTTCGGACAGACAGTGATTTTATGTCTGATTCAGATTGGCGGGCTGGGCGTGATTACGATAGCGATATTTATCACCAGATTATCCGGACGGAAAATCGGACTGATGCAGAGGAGCACCATGCAGGAAGCAATCGCTGCGCCGCAGATGGGCGGTATCGTGCGGATGACCGGATTTATTCTAAAGATGGTGGCAGTCATTGAATTGTTGGGCGCAGTGGCGTTCCTTCCGGTCATGATTCCAGAGTTTGGGGTCGGAAAGGGAATATGGTATGCTGCTTTTCACTCCATTTCTTCTTTTTGTAATGCGGGATTTGACTTGATGGGTGTCAAAGAGCAGTACTCTTCGCTGACCTCTTACACGGGAAATGTGCTTGTGAATGTGGTGGTGATGCTGCTGATTATAGTGGGCGGCATCGGTTTTCTGACATGGGATGACATCAAGCGTAACCGCCTGCATCTGCGGCGCTATCGTATGCAGAGTAAGGTCGTTTTATCTGTTACACTTGTCCTGCTTCTGCTTCCGGCGGTTTACTTTTACGTGAATGAGTTTTCTTCACCTGCATGGGAGGACATGAGTACGCTTGAAAAAGTACTGGCGGCGCTTTTCCAGTCGGTGACGACCCGTACAGCGGGGTACAATACCGTTGATTTGACGCTTCTTACAGAGTCGGGACAGATGATTATGGTGATATTAATGCTAATTGGCGGCTCTCCCGGTTCCACGGCAGGCGGCATGAAGGTGACAACCTTTGCGGTGTTGTTTGCAACGGCAATCGCAGTTTTTAAGCGCAGACCGAACGCCCATATTTTTGGCAGGAGGATTCCGAACGATACGGCGCACTATGCGGCTACCGTGCTGATTTTGTATCTGAGTCTGTTTCTTGCCGGGGGGATTTTTATCGGCAGTGTGGAGCATATACCGATTATACAGGCGCTTTTTGAGGCGGCGTCAGCCATCGGAACGGTGGGAATTACCTTGGGAATTACGCCGAATCTGTGCACGGCATCCAAGCTTGTACTGATTATACTGATGTTTCTTGGACGTGTGGGCGGCATGACGATCGTATACGCGGCATTAGCGAGAAAACATCCTTATGTGTCGGAGTTTCCGCAGGAGAAGATTATGGTAGGTTAACAATACGAGAAGAAGTTCTAAAGTCGCTCCGCTAATGAGCGGAACGCCAAGAACTTCTACGGTTTGCAGGGCAAACCTTTCTTGTACTATAGGAAATTCCTTCAAAGAGTGGAAGAACCGCAGGTTCTTCCGAACATAATGCCGAAGGCATTTTGTTCTTGTATAGGAAATTTCTACGTTTATGTACGAGTTCGCGAAGCGAATCTCGCAATCGAGCTTGCTCGATTTTTTCTCGTATGTGAGAATGCCCAAAAAGATGGGCATTCTCTGTGTTGGATGGAAAGTTTTTTAGAATATAAGAGGAGAAAAAAGTATGAAATCAATATTATTAGTAGGATTAGGGCGTTTCGGAAGAAATATTGCAGAAAAGTTATACGAGCTGAATCATCAAGTGATGGCGGTGGACTGGAAGGAGGAACGGGTAGATTCCATTCTGCCTTTTGTCACCAATGCGCAGATTGGGGACAGCACCAATCCGGATTTTCTGGTGGCGCTGGGAATCCGCAATTTTGATTTCTGTATTGTGGCAATCGGGGATAACTTTCAGAGTTCACTGGAAACGACGTCCCTTTTAAAAGAATTAGGGGCGAAACTCGTGGTATCCAGAGCGGCGAGCGATGTACATGCGAAATTCCTGTTAAAGAACGGTGCAGACGAGATTGTCTACCCCGAGAAACAACTTGCTGAGTGGACGGCAATCCGCTACAGCGCCGACCATATTTTTGATTATATCGAGCTGGATGACGAACACGCCATATTTGAGGTTTCGGTTCCGGAGGACTGGGTCGGCAAGACGGTAGGGGAACTGGACGTCCGCAAGAAGTACAGTCTTAATATCATGGCGCTCAAGGAAGACGGCATCCTAAACCTTGCGATTGCGCCGGAAACGGCTATCACAGCGAAACAGACGATGCTTGTGCTGGGCACCATCAAACAGGTACAGAAGGTGTTCCATATCTGATGGTGCCTGTTCTATAATAGAAAATTCTGCCAAAGAGTGGAAGAACCGAAGGTTCTTCCCAAGATAATCTGCGGAGCAGATTTTCTTGTGTGATAGGAAATTCCGCCAAAGAGTGGAAGAACCGAAGGTTCTTCCCAAGATAATCTGCGGAGCAGATTTTCTTGTATTATCTTGCCCCTTTGTCGTAAATCTCACCAAGCGCCTTGGGTGAATGATTTTTCTTACTGAAAAAGATTAGCATCAGCAGTGTGAGCACATAGGGCAGCACCATCACCAAATCCTGATAGCTGCTGGGCATTTCTAAGACTTTCACGAGCTCATAACCGCCGGAGCGGGCAAAGCCGAACAGCAGGCATGCGCCGAGCGTGGGCAGAATCTTCCAGTTGCCGAAAATCAGTGCGGCGATAGCCAGATAACCGTAGCCGGAATAAATATTTGTTGAAAAGTTAGCCGAAATCGAGTAGGCAAAACAAATACCGCCAAGCCCCGATAAGGCGCCGGATGCCATAACGGCTATCAGACGCACGCGGCTCACTTCGATACCGGCTGCGTCCACTGCGTGAGGATTATCACCGCAGGCGCGCAGATGTAAGCCAAATCTCGTTTTGTACAGCACATACCATGCAATCACGGCAATCGCTGCGATAACAATCTCAAACGGATAGAGGTTCGTGAATACCGCGCCCAGCACCGGAATCTGAGATACCACCGGAACCGTGAGACGGGCGGACACGCCTAATACGAATTTGTTAGAGGCAGCGCCGAAGATACTGGCGTTAATCTGCTTGGTCATAAATTCCGTGAGCGCCATTGCCAGAATATTGATGACCACGCCGCTGATAACCTGATTTGCCTTGAATTTGATGCAAAGCAGGGCATGCAGCAGGGAAAAGAGCATACCGCCGAGGAAGGCAAACAGCATTGCCAGATAAAAGGGAACCGGCGAGTTGCCAGCAAAAAATTGTGCGATACAGACTGCAAAAAGCGCGCCGCAGAAAGCGCCGAACCCCTGCAGTCCCTCAATAGCGAGATTAGTGATGCCGCTTCGTTCACAGTAGATACCGCCTATTGCCATGATAAAGAGCGGAAGTGCAAAAGATAAACCGTCGATAATTATCGTATTCATTTCGCTGCCCTCCCTGTTTCGGATTTTTCGAGTTCGCGAAGCGAATCTCGTGATCGAGCCTGCTCGATTTGTTCTTGTTTCCATCTGCTTACTTTGTATTTCACATAGGCGCCGCAGGCGCTGAATAGCAGGATAATGCCTGTGATGGCGGAGGCTATCTCAGCCTGTACCCCGGAGGCGGAATTCATGTAAGTGCTTCCCTTCGAGATGACCGTAATCAGGAAAGAGGAGAAGATGATGCCGATGGGGGAACTGTTTCCGAGCAGCGCCACCGCGATGGCGTCATACCCTGTGCTTACGAGTACTTTTGGCTGGATGGAAGCGAAATACCCCATGTAGTAGGTAACGCCCGCAAGCCCTGCAAAGCCGCCGGAAAGCATCATGGCGAGCACTCTTGTCCGACCGACCCTTATTCCGGCGTATTCTGCGGCACGGATGCTGCTTCCCACAGCTTTAATCTCGAAACCGAGAATCGTCTTGTTTAAGAGAAAAGCAGTAACGGCGATGCCCACGGCTGCTAACAGGATGCCCAGAGGGATATCCATCTTATAATCTCCAATCACCACATCCACCAGAGTCAGTCTGCCGGAGGCGCCTACATTCTTGGACTGCCTCGATACGGGATCTACATAGAAGGTGTTGATGAGGAAGCTGACAATATATTGAAAAATATAGTTAAACATAATCGTGGACACAACCTCGTTGATATTGAAGCGATGTTTCAAAAAACCGACCATTGCGCCGGCAAGTGCGCCGATGAAAAAACCAATCAACACCACAAGCGGTTTTGCCATGACTGCCGGAAGGTCGGAATATCCGATTAGGACGGTAGCGGTAAAACCGGCGGCTAACATCTGCCCCGATACACCGATGTTGAAAAGACCGGCTTTTAAGGCAATCAAAACGGCAAGCGCGGCAAAAAGCATCGGCGTCAGCGCGTTTAGGAAGCTGGTAAAATCTGTGATGATGCCTTTGTGTCCGGCATAGGAAGCCTTGGGGGCAAGTCCTGAGCCTTGCAGCAGATTGTAGTATGCTTTAAAAGGGTTGCTGCCAAGCAGCGCGATGACGATGGCGCCGAAAATCAGACTGAGCAGGATGGTGAAAACGGGAATCATGTAATGCTGCCGTTTGTCATGTCCGATAGTCTGTAAAATCAATTTATGTATGAAGCCGTTTTTATTCTTTTTCATGTCGTCCTCCTACTCCCATCATAAATTCACCGACCTCGGTCGTGGTGAGTTCTCTGGCATCGGCAATTTTCTGGATTTCACCGTTGTAGATAACGCCAATTGTATCCGCCAGATTCATGACCTCATCCAGCTCCAGCGAAATTAAGAGGATTGCCTTGCCTTTGCTGCGTTCGCCTACAATCTGCTTGTGGATGTTTTCGATAGCGCCGATATCCAGTCCCCGGGTAGGCTGCACAAAAATGGTCAGAGAAGAACCAAGCTCAATCTCTCTGGCAATGATTGCTTTCTGCTGATTACCGCCGCTCATGGAACGGACAATCGTATCGTTGCCCTGACTGCTTCGGATATCATATTTGTCGATGAGCTGTTCGCCGTAGGATGTAAATTCCCCGGCGCTTATCACGCCTTTTTTGGAAAAAGGTTCTTTGAAATAACTTTTGAGCGCAAGATTGTCCGCAAGGGTAAAATCCATCACCAGCCCTACATTGTGGCGGTCTTCCGGGATATAGGAGATGCCGGCAAGATTCCGTCTGCGTATGGAATAGGCGGTGATGTCTGTGCCGTTTAAGGTGACGGTTCCGCTGGCAGGCTTCATAAGTCCGGCAATCGCGTCTGCAAGCTCAATCTGCCCGTTGCCGGAGACGCCGGCAACGACAAAAATTTCCCCTTCTCTGACGGAAAAAGAGACATCCTTTACGACTTCATATTTATCTTCATTGCGCACGGTCAGATGTTCTACCCGCAGCACTTCTTTTCCATATTTGGGGGCAGGCTTGTCCACGGTGAAGCTGACTTCCCGACCGACCATCAGATTAGCCATTGTCTTAGTATCTGTCGCAGCCACATCGAGTACGTCAATCAGCTTACCACGGCAGAGGATAGCACAGCGGTCGGCTATTTTCTTGATTTCTTCTAATTTATGTGTGATGAGAATGATGGTTTTGCCATCGTCCCGCAGACTGCGGATTATTTCCAATAGAAATTCAATTTCCTGCGGAGTAAGTACGGCGGTAGGCTCGTCAAAGATAAGGATTTCCGCTTCACGGTAGAGCATCTTAAGAATTTCAACGCGCTGCTGCATGGAAACATTCACCTGCTCAATCACTTTGGTCGGGTCTACTTCCAGACCAAATTTGCGCGATAATGCAAGGATATCTTCATTTGCTTTCTTAATATCTACGGATTTGAACAGACCTAATGTTTTCCTGACCGGTTCCATCCCCATAATAATATTTTCAGCAATCGTATAATTGCTTACCAGTTTGAAATGCTGATGTACCATGCCGATATTCAGTCTGGTTGCATGGTTGGGGGATTGAATCTTGACTTTCTTGCCACGAATGATGATTTCGCCCTCATCCGGCTCGTACATGCCGAACAGCATACTCATCAGAGTAGATTTGCCGGCGCCATTTTCGCCGAGCAGCGCATAGATTTCGCCTTTTTTTACTTGAATAGATACGTCGTCATTTGCCACGATGCCGGGGAAACGCTTCGTGATATGATTCATTTCAATAATGTAATCTGACATGCGTTGACCTCGCTTTGCTGAAAAGTATTCGTTGAAATTTTATAGATAACCTATATATCTATAGAATACGGCAAAATAAAGAAGGCTGCAAGGGAATTTTCCCCCGCAGCCTAATATTATATATCGAGTTCACGGAGAATGCGAAGCATTCTCCTAAAGTTAATTTGCGAAGCAAATTTACTTTTTTTAAATAGGAAATTTCGGCAAAGAGGGGAAGAACCGAAGGTTCTTCCGAACATAATGCCGCAGGCATTTTGTTCTTTTACCAAGTAAAATCATCCGGTGTCACGCCGTTGAAGTTAGCGGCAGGAACGATAGAACCGGATTTTACCAATGCGTAAGCAGCGTCAATCTTTGTGATGGTGTCTGCGGACAACTGGCATCTGCCTTCTGCACTGACATAACCTGTGGAGTCTGTGTCAGCCTGCAGGGTTACGTTAGCGCCTTTGAAGGTGCCGTCTACAATTGCATTTAATGCACGCTCTACATTTAAGTGCATTACTTTTAATGCGGAAGTGAGCATTACGTTGGAATCACCGTTCGCGCCGTCGTCATACTGGTCTACGTCACAGCCGATGAACTGTACGCCGCTTGCCTCTTTGACTGCTGTCAGCACACCGTTGCCGGAAGCGCCTGCGGCTACGAAGACAATGTCAACGCCTTCTGCAATCAGTGCGTTGCCTACGACTTTACCGGTGGCTTCGTCTGCGAAAGAACCGATGTAGTTACCGCCTACATTTGCGCCTGTTACGTCCGTACCTGCATAGGAAGCAAGTTCAACCAGTTCTACATTTTTGCCTTCCGTTTCGTTGACGTACTTGACGCCGCACTCGAAACCGTACTGGTAGTTTACGTTGGAAGGATATGCGATACCGTTGACAACTGCTACTTTGTTCGTGGTGGTCTCAAGAGCGGCTGCCATACCTGCGAAGAAACCGGACTCCTGCTCAGCGAAGCACATTGCGTAGATGTTATCTACAGTTACTTCGTTACCCTCTGCATCCGAGGGGAAGGAGTCTACAAGAACGAATTTAACATCAGGATTTTCCTCTGCAATGGTGGAAATGCCTGCAAACTGGAAACCGCAGCAAACGATAACGTCATAGTCTGCAACAATGTCAGCAACTGCCTGCACGGCTGCCGTAACATCGCCTGTGGTCTCTTGAACCGGGGTTACGGTACAATCGGGATGACTCTCGATAAATGTCAAAATACCATTATAGTTGTCCTCGTTAAAAGAGCCGTCGTCCACGCCGGAAGGACTGCTGACAATTGCAATCTTAAGCGCTGTGCCGTCTGCAGTCGCATCGGAAGCTTCATCGGCAGCAGGTTCTGCCTCTGCCTCAGCCTCGGTCTCAGCGGGCGCTGCATTCTCTGTGTTGGAATCTTCTGCTGTTGCTGCATCTGTGGAAGGCTGTGCGTTGTCAGAACCGCAGCCAATCAAAGATAGAGCCATAACAGAAGAAAGAATCAATGCAAATACTTTCTTTTTCATAATGATCTCCTCTCTATATGTGAGTATGTGAGGCATGTCCAAATCCAAAAAATAATTTTAAGGAAAAACATGCTGTAATTGCTTAATATATTAGCATTGCCGCGTCATAAAAGCAATTCCTATTTTTCATAAAAGTATTATTGCAAAATATAAAACTCTTGTGAAATCTTGTGAAATTTTCGTGTTCTTTCTTGACATTAAAATTTATTTGAATGATGATATATAAGTGGGCGAATCGGGAGCTGCCCGATTCAGAGATTTGCATAGCAGTCTCGATGCCGAATATATATTATGGAAAGGAGTATTACGAATCAATATGATCAAAACACTGGCAGCACAGATTAAGGAATTTAAGAAAGCATCTGTTTTGACACCGATTTTTATGGTCTTAGAAGTTGTATTCGAGACGCTGATTCCGCTTATGATGGCATCCATCATTGATGACGGTGTGGAAGCAGGGAATATGCGCCATATTTATTTGGTAGGCGGTTTTATGATTGCAGCGGCGCTGTGCGGGTTATTCTGCGGCGTTATGGGCGGCAAGTTTGGTGCGAGGGCCTCGACCGGTTTTGCCCGCAACTTGCGGCAGGCGATGTTTGACAACATACAGACTTTTTCTTTTTCCAACTTAGATAAGTTCAGCACGGCGGGGCTGGTCACGCGAATGACAACGGATGTAACGAATGTACAGCAGGCGTATCAGATGCTCCTGCGCATCTGCTTCAGGGCGCCAATCAGCATGATTTGCGCGATGTCTATGGCATTTCTTATTAACGCGCGGCTCGCGTCGGTATATATGGTGGCGCTCGTACTGTTGGCAATCGTCCTTTTCTTCATTATTAAAAGGGCGATGAAATATTTTCAGATGGCGTTTCCCAAATATGACGAACTCAATGCTTCCGTGCAGGAGAATGTCAGCGCCATCCGTGTGGTCAAAGCGTATGTCAGGGAGGAACATGAGACTTCCAAACTCAAAAAGGCAAGTCAGGCTATCTACGATATTTTCTTAAAAGCAGAGAAAAATGTAGTCTTAAATATGCCGGTCATGCAGTTTACGGTTTACACCTGTATTCTGTTAATCAGCTGGATGGGTGCGAAGATGATTGTGCAGAGCGAGCTGACGACCGGGGAGCTGATGAGTCTGATGACTTATTGCATGAATATCCTGATGAGTCTGATGATGGTGGCGATGATTTTTGTCATGATGAGTATGAGTATTGCCAGTGCAAGGCGTATCAGCGAAGTATTAAATGAAAAGAGTGATTTAACCAATCCGGATAATCCCATTTACGATGTGCCGAACGGGGATATTGAATTTCGGAATGTAGATTTTTCTTATTATAAAGACGGAACGAAAACGGTACTTCATGACGTTAATTTAAAGATTGCAGCAGGAGAGACGGTGGGAATCCTTGGCGGCACCGGCAGTTCCAAGACCAGTCTCGTCAATCTGATAAGCCGTCTGTATGACGTGACAAAAGGTTCTGTCATGGTGGGCGGTCATGATGTGCGGGAGTACGATATGGACAGTCTGCGTAATCAGGTGGCGGTCGTATTGCAGAAGAATGTGCTTTTCTCAGGAACCATCTTAGATAACTTAAGATGGGGCGACGAGAATGCGTCGGAAGAAGAGTGCAAGAGGGTATGCAGACTTGCCTGTGCGGATGAGTTTATCGAGAAGATGCCGGAAGGATATTACACTTACATAGAGCAGGGCGGAACGAACGTGTCCGGCGGTCAGAAGCAGCGCCTTTGTATCGCGCGGGCGCTTCTTAAGAAGCCGAAGGTACTGATATTAGATGACAGCACCAGCGCGGTGGATACTGCCACAGACGCCAGAATCAGAAGGGCTTTTGCCAAGGAGATTCCGGAGACGACCAAATTAATCATTGCACAGCGTGTATCCAGCGTACAGAATGCCGACCATATCATTGTGATGGAGGAAGGCTGTATCAACGGCTACGGCACGCATGAGGAATTGCTTGAAAATAATGAAATTTATCGTGAAGTATATGAATCCCAGACCAGCGGCGGCGGGGATTTTGATGAAAAGGCAGGTGAAGAGTAATGCCGGGACCGATGAGAATGCCAAAAGGAAAGAAAATAGAAAATCCGGGGAAAGTTTTTAAGAGATTAATGAAGTATGTGGCAAAAAGCTACGCTCCCCATCTGGTCGTTGTAGCAGTGCTGATTCTTGTCAGCGTGCTTGCAAATGTGCAGGGAACCATGTTTATCCAGAGTCTGATTGACGATTATATCACACCGATGTTAACTGCGGATGTGCCGGATTATCATCCGCTTGCCATGGCAATCATGAGGGTTGCCGGATTCTATGCAATCGGTGTGGCGGCTGCTTATGCCTACAACCGGATTATGATTAACGTGACGCAGGGCGTCCTTAGAAATCTGAGGAACGACTTATTCTCCCATATGGAGACGCTTCCGATTAAGTATTTCGATACCCATTCCCACGGCGATATCATGTCTGTGTATACGAATGATACGGATACCATCAGACAGATGGTCAGCCAGAGTATGCCACAGGTATTTAACAGTGCAATCACCATTGTCAGCGTATTTATCAGCATGGTCATTTTAAGTGTGCCGCTCACATTGGTAACGCTTGTTATGATTGCTCTTATGTTGGTAGTTACCAAGAAGACCGCCGGATTGAGCGGACGTTACTTCTTACAGCAGCAGAAAGACTTGGGTAAGGTAAACGGATTCATTGAGGAAATGATGGAAGGTCAGAAGGTTGTTAAAGTCTTCTGTCATGAGGAACAGAATATTGCGCAGTTTAAAGAACTTAATGATAATCTTTACAACAGTGCGGACCGGGCGAATTATCTGGTCAATATCGTGGGACCGGTTAATATGCAGCTTGGAAATGTGAGCTATGTCGTCTGTGCAATCGTGGGCGGCGCCTTGGCATTGTCCGGTATTTCCGGGTTGACGCTGGGCGAACTGGCAAGCTTCTTAACCTTTAATAAGAGCTTCAACGGACCGATTAACCAAGTGAGCCAGCAATTTAACTCTATTGTCATGGCGATGGCGGGTGCGGAGCGTATCTTTAAGATGATGGACGAGACGCCGGAGACGGACGAAGGCTATGTGACGCTCGTCAATGTAAAAGAAGAAGGCGGCAGACTTGTGGAGTGCGCAGGGCGTACAGGGCGCTGGGCATGGAGACATGAGCATCAGGCGACTCACGTCGTGGATTATGTGGAGTTGAAGGGCGACGTGGTATTTGACGGTGTGGATTTCGGCTACAATGATGACAAGATTGTACTGCATGACGTAAAGTTATATGCACAGCCGGGTCAAAAGATTGCCTTTGTCGGTTCCACGGGCGCCGGTAAGACAACAATCACGAATCTGATTAACCGCTTCTATGACATACAGGACGGTAAGATTCGATACGACGGCATCAATGTGAATAAGATTAAGAAGGATGATCTGAGGCGTTCCCTCGGAATTGTATTGCAGGATACCCATCTTTTCACGGGAACGGTTAAAGATAACATACGTTACGGGAAACTGGACGCTACGGATTCGGAGGTTATGGCGGCGGCGAAGCTTGCCAATGCGGACGGTTTTATCAGGCATCTTCCGGAAGGCTATGATACTGTGCTGACCGGTGACGGCGCCAACTTAAGTCAGGGACAGAGGCAGCTTCTCGCCATTGCCCGTGCGGCGATTGCAGACCCGCCGGTACTCATCTTGGATGAGGCGACCAGCTCGATTGATACCCGCACGGAGCGTATCGTGCAGGACGGCATGGATAAGCTGATGAAGGGCAGAACAACCTTTGTGATTGCCCATAGACTGTCTACGGTCAAGAACTCCGACTGTATCATGGTATTAGAGCAGGGACGGATTATCGAGCGGGGAACCCACGACCAGTTGATTGATGAGAAAGGAAAGTATTATCAGCTTTATACCGGCAATGCGATTGCGACGTAATGCTGCAGAAGAGAACTGTAGAAGAGAATGAAATAGCGTAAGAGAAGAAAGCCGTCCGTGGTTGAATGTGTCATCCGTGGGCGGCTTTTTTGGTGTGTTAATATTGACATTTCCTATAAACTGGTTTATAATGTAAACAAATAATAAAGTGAAGAAAGGAATAGTGATTCGTATGGATAGAAATGAGGCAATCGAAAAAATTGACTTGATTAGGGATACCATTGAAGACGCGAAAGTTCGTTATAGCGGCATGTACCAGATGTGTTTTTTGTTAGGCGGCATGTATTTGGTACAGTTTATGGCTGCTGTGGGGCAGTTCCTATTGCATAAGTTGCCCTCTGCTGTTTTTTTCACATTTCATGTTATGGTGGAAATTATTGTGCTTTTTTGTTATCTTTATATATATAAAAAGGAAAAGCAATGTTCCAATAGGTACTATTTAAGTATGTTAGGCATATGGGGATTTGTTTCCATTGTGATTCCGGTGATGATAAGCGCCGTTGATTTTATCGGCAGCATTTTTTTCGCTAAGACGCATGGAATGTTTCAGATGTCAGCGGCACAGATGTGTCTGGCATTTTCAAGAGTATTATTATTTTCGATTTTTTTGATTATATGTTCTTATGTATTGAATCATTATTTTTTCCGCATTTTGTCTGTGGTTGTGTTATTTGGATTTTTTTTCTTATACATCTGTTTTTTTGGTGAGGGAGTTCCGTTTCCGTTTGTACAGGGACAGGAGCAGATGGAAATCGGATATGTTACGGTATATAACGTCTTGGTAGTAGACATCGGTTACTTGGCGATGGGCGTTTATTTGAAACATAAGGAAGGAAAAGCATAAAAAATGCATATCAATGATATTCCGGATGCATTCAGTGCAACTTTACGTATTAAAATTATTGCAGCCTTGGTAAGTGCGTCCAAAACCTTTAATGAATTGTTGGAGCATACGCAAGCCACCCGCGGTAATCTCAGCGTCCAGCTGACTAAATTAGAGGAATGGGGATTCATCAGTTCCAAGAAAGTGATTGAAAAGAAGAAAACGAAATCAACTTATACGCTGACGCCGTATGGGCTAAACCAGTTTGAGGAATATATATCCGTTTTACAGTCGGTATTGCCTACGAAGGAATGAGATAATTCTTCCAATAACAGCCTGCTTTTCCAGAATATGAAAAGCAGGCTGCTATTTTAATCTAATCTCCATTCCGGAGCGTTTTACGCGACGGGGCGACGCAAATCTCAAATTTGCGTCTGCCATCAAGGCATATTTGTGACGTTCCGGCACAAATTGCCGATTGAAAAATAAGCTATCAAGCTTATTTTTCAATTTAGACTTCTCCTGCTGTATGTCCGCACGGTCAGCCATAGAAAAAGCGGTATTTCAGCTGCCGGGACGAGCATGAGAAGCCACGGCGTCCATACGGTAACAGGTCCTATTTTTAGAAATTCAAAATAGTATGTCAAGGCATAGGAGAAGGAGTTGCTTCCGCCCAGCGCGCCGGAGGGTAACAGGACTCTGAAATAAGCTGCAAAATTACCGCCAGCCATCATATAAAGGATAGAAGGGGCGAGGCTGAAGGCGATAGTCAGACTGGTGGCAATGGTGGTATTCTTGCTGGCGGAGGATACAAACAGCGCGAAGCTTATGCAGGAAAGCAAGGCGATAAAGCCTGCAAGCATGACAAGATTCTGCAGTTGTCCGATGTTTAATCCGAGCAGCGTGGATGCCGAGAAGAGTATTTGCATGGAGGTCTGGCGGCATTCCCAGCCAAATATGCTGTTGGAGATGACCATAAAAATTGTCATGCACAGGACAAATAGCAGGATACTCAGAGTCAGAATCGACAGTATTTTGATAAAAGCCAGTTTTCGCCTGCCAAGCTTCGTGCTTCTGAGAATGTCGTCTGCACCGGTCTGGTATTCGCAGCAAAAAAGAGGCGCTGTGATCATAATACACAGAAACATCAACAGAAACAGGTACATTCCCTCGTATTCAAACATGTTGGAGTTATACCCCGGATAATAATAAAAGGGCATCGTCACGTTATCATACATGGAGGTGGCAATTTGCTGTGCCTGCGGGTTATCCTTTTGTTCTGACTTCATCAGGTCAGCGACGCGGGTGCGGCAGTGGTCGTAGAAATGCAGGGCATCCGCCTCGGTGATTTTTGCATAATCGGGTGCAAGTCCGGTATCAGGGTCCGCCATGACTTCATGGAGTCTTGTGATAAGTGGCGACCAAGGAAAGATTTCCGTGTTGTGTACGCTGAGTGGAAAATCGTCATAGAAATCCCCGTATCGTTCCAGATTCTTTTGATAGCTTTCCAGTCCCTGCGCCATTTTCTCCGGCGTCACCTCCCCGGCGCTTGGCGCCTGCAGCTGTTTGCGCAGTGCCAGCGCGTCTCTGCCTTTGAGGGTCATTTCCTGTCCGTTTTCCTCATAAGTAAAGCGTACATAGGTGACAGGGATATATGCCATGAAGACAGAAAGCGCGACTGCTGCGGCAAGAAACAGCAGAGTGCTTTTTGTCCGTACAATACGTTTGAGTTCTTCTTTGTAGAGTCTAATCATAGTGAGGTTTCCTTTCTATCTTTTCCATTATTTTAAATATAGATACAAATCTTCCAGAGTCGGATTCTGTGGTACGGCGTCCGGAATATCTGCTTGTTTTCCGAGATATCTGAGGCACAGACGCCCATCTTCTTCGTTGCGCAGATTGACGATCTGTATGCCGGGGGCGGATTCCCACATCGGAAGCTCCTGCTGTGGAATGGTTGCTTGAAATACTTTGCCGTGTATGCGGGCAACCAGTTCCTGTGTGGTTCCGGTATGCAGAATTTCTCCGTTTTTCATGATGGCATTCTGTGTTGCGATGTACTCAATGTCGGAGACGATATGGGTAGAAATCAGGACAATCCGGTCCTTGGCAAATTCTGAAAGCAGGTTGCGGAAGCGTACCCGTTCAGCCGGGTCGAGCCCGCTGGTGGGTTCGTCCAAAACAAGAAATTCCGGGTCATTTAAAAGCGCCTGCGCAATCCCTACCCGTCGTTTCATACCGCCGGACAGCTTGATGATTTTTTTCCTGCGGACTTCTTCTAAAGATACTTTGGCAAGAAGTTCATTGATGCGCTCTTTTGCAAGGTCATCGGACAGCCCCTTGAGGGCTGAAATATATTCCAGATACTGTTGTACGGTAAATTCCGGATAAAAGCCAAATTCCTGCGGCAGATACCCGATTTTGTCCCGATACGCCTCATCAAGCGATTCAATATCTATGCCGTCATAGCGGATGCACCCGGAGGTGGGTTTCATAATGCCGCAGACCATGCGCATCAGGGTGGTTTTACCGGAGCCGTTTGCACCGAGAAGCCCCCATACGCCGGGAGTAAGATGCAGATTCACGTTCTCCACTGCCTTCTTGACGGGATTATTTTTGTTGCTTTTGTCCTTAAAATGTTTTGTGACATGTTCCAATATGATTTCCATGATAATCCTCATTTCTGCGCACGCTTTTGACTCAATTTATTGAGTCTGTGTATGAACGAGTTTGTGCCAAGTGCGCGCAGACACAAATCTCGCGTGTGAAAAATAAGCTATCAAGCTTTCCATACTCATTTTGCAAAGGATAGTTATGACAGCATATTTTCGATGATGTTGGGGTCAAAATAAACTTTTACAAAATACTACTGGCAGATTGCACAAATTGCTCACGCAGTTGTTTTGTGAAGGAGATTGTGATTTTCTTCATATTCCGCTCAGTATCCAGCATTTTGCGGACACGGATGTCCGCAAAAGCCCGAAACGAGCCCGGATGGCTCATGGAGGGCGGATGCGTCTGTCAGTCAATGTCTTGCCGGAATATGTTAGAAAATCCAATCGACGAAACCACACAAGAGAGCAATTTGTGCAATCTGCAATCTGAATTTACCAAAAGTTCATTTTACCCCAACATCTTTTCGATTGTGCTTTGGCAGGAGAGTCTGCGGTACGCGTGGTATGAAATGCCTGCGCAGAGAAGCAGATATCCGCTAAAGAGGCATAATTGTGCCGGCTGCTGCAGGGTGGCGCCTTTGTCAACAATCAGGTAACCAAGCCATGCGGACAAAAGACAAAGCAGTATGCCCTTTGTCTGAAAGTAAGAGAGAGATGTACGTGCCCATAGCATCAGACAGGCTGACATGGCTGTCATAAATGGGATAACAAGCGAAATAAAAGCGACCGATACAGACAGTCCGTACATTGCAACAATTACCATGAGTGTGACAAGCATAAACAAATCTCCGATACCAATAAAAAGAAGCTGCGCCAAAAGCCCGTTTTTGATGGAAAAATGTGTGCTCTGCTCCAGCTCCAGCATTTTGTAGCGGGAGGCTCTTTTCAAAATCGGGATGGAGCACATCGCAATGACTGCACTGCACAGACATAGAAATTTAGGCAGCGTGGCAGTAAGCCACATGCTAAATTGGAATTTGTATGTCGATAAAAAGAGGGAACACAGCACGGCAAGCACCATCCCTTGAAAAATCCATATCTTCCACGCAAAAAATTTGAATTGCTTTGCCGCCAGACCGGCGAAAGACAGCGGAGACCTGTCGGCAATATGCAGCCGTTCGGCTTCCTTGCGGACAAGCTGAAGCGTGGCGTGAAGATGCGCTTCATAGTCGGTATTTTGCTCGATTGTAAACAATGAGTTCCATTGGTTTTGATGATGCATATGATTCCTCCTTACTTAAGCATTGGATTTGATTTTTACCATGGCGCGCCGCAGCCTTGTCTGTACGGTGCGCAGAGGCAGTCCGGTGACGGCGGAGATTTCTTTGAGCGTCAGTTCCTGCCCGTATCTGAGCAGGATAAGTTCCCTTTGTTCGGAAGAAAGGCAGGTGAGCGCCGCGTGAAGCTGTTCCCTGTCCTCTATCGCCTGAAAGCGGTTTTGTGAAAGGGGGTCAGCCGGCAGTGTCCAGTCGGGGAATGATTCTAAAGAAAATTCCGGGGAAGCATTCTTACGTTTGATGTCAATACATGTATTGGTAGCGATTTTATATAAGAAAGCCCTGAACTGTCCTTTGTGACTATACCGGTCAATAAAACGGACCAGTTTTAAGAATGTCTCCTGCGTGGCGTCCTGCGCACTTTCCATATCCGGCATATGCCACATGCAGTAGCGCAGAATGGCAGGATAGTATAACGCCACCAATTCGTCCAGATATTCCCGTCTGCCTTCCTTTATTTGCCTGATTAGTTCATCCTCACGCATCAAGATATCTTCAGCCTCCGTTGGTTTCGAGTTGAGTTTGCGAAGCATTCTTCCCAAGATAATCGCAAAGCGATTTTCTTGTATCATAGGATTCGGGGGTCAAAAGGTGCTATGGCAATTTTGTATTGGCAGATTGTACAAATTGCTCACGCAGTTGTTTTGCGCAGGAGATTGTGATTTTCTTCATATTCCGTTCAGTATCCAGCATTTTGCGGGCACGGATGTCCGCAAAAGCCCGAAACGAGCCCGGATGGCTCATTGAGGGCGGATGCGTCCGTCAGTCAATGTCTTGCCGGAATATGTTAGAAAATCCAATCGACAAAGCAGACACGAGAGAGCAATTTGTACAATCTGCCTTTTTAATTTGTACAAAGCACCTTTTGGCACACGAATCATAATATATAACGTACCCCAAAAGTGAAATGATTCAAGAAGAAAATAAAAAAAGAAAAAGACCGGCTCGACTCCGAACCGGTCTTTGGATGCTCCAAGAGATTATTTGTTTTTGTCCATCGGGCGAACAAGGAAGATGCTCATCAACAATGCAATGATATACAGCACGATTGTCAGATACAGCACGTTCTGATAACCTACAGGGTTGATGCTGTTGCCGTGGGAATCAGTGATAAATTCGCCGGTGCTGTTTACAATCAGATTTGCCACCTGATTGCCGGTAAGACCTGCAAAAGCCCATGCAGATAATGTAATACCGTGCAGTGCGCTGATGCTTCCCATGCCATAGTGGTCGGAGAGGAGCGTGGGCACATTGGAGAAGCCGCCGCCGTATCCGGCATTGACAACGAAGATCAAACCAAGCACAAGAACGATGAGCAGCATATTTCCCTGACCGTTCTTGATACCGCCCGTCAGCATAACCAGCGCGGTGAATACGATGGAGAGCACAAAAATCAATTTGTAAATCGTGTTACGGTCCTTCATGGTATCCGCCCATGCAGAGAAGCCGAGACGACCGCCTGCGTTGAAGACTGCGGATATCGTGGAGATAACACCGACTGCGCCGGCAAGACCGATACATTTTACAATCATTTTTTCCTGTGAAATCAGTGCAAGACCGCAGGTGATATTGATGTAGAACATCAGCCAGATACCGATATAGTTGGCAATCGGTCTTGTCTTGATAACAGCGAGGATGCCCTGACCCTTTTCCTTCTTCTGGGGCTCGTGCCATCCTTCGGGTTTCTTTAACAGGATATGTCCTGCAAACATCATGACAAAGTATACGCAGGCAAGGATTAAGAACATCTTATAGATGCCGCCTTCGCCAAGGTTGTCAAGCATTGCCTGCATAATCGGGCTGGCGATTGCCTTCGCTGCGCCGAAACCTGCAACGGCAAGACCGGTTGCAAGCCCTTTTCTGTCTTCAAACCAGAGCATAAGCGTTTTGACCGGAGACAAATAACCGGTTCCAAGACCGATACCCATGATAAAGCCGTAGCATATATAGATGCCGACCAGCGCAAGGGGGCTGTGCTGATGCTGTCCGCCGTA
The DNA here is from genome assembly GCA_947564735.1 of uncultured Lachnospiraceae bacterium. Classification (GTDB taxonomy): domain Bacteria; phylum Bacillota; class Clostridia; order Lachnospirales; family Lachnospiraceae; genus UBA3282. The sequence goes on from CANOEC010000051.1 coordinate 22,553, forward strand.
ATAGATGAAAAATCCTGTGCCCGCCATGCCGGCTGCAAAGCAGATAGCGGCAATCAGTGAGGACTTATGTATATCTTTTTCTACCACATTTCCCAAGAATGCGGCAGACATGCCTAAGAAGAAGATGGCAAAGCTGAATGCCCATTCTGTGGCTCCTTTTGAGAAACCGATGTAGTCGGCTATTTCCTGACTGAAAATAGACCAACAGTAAACAGTACCGATACTGCAATGGAGTAAAAGCGCCGGAATCGCGGCACATACCCATTTGTTTTGATTTTTTTTCATTGTGTAAAGTGTCCTTTCTTAAATAAATTGTAGAAAAATACTTAAACGCAAGTACAGGATGTTAAAAATCCCACTATATTTTACTCCTAGTGGAAGAAAAATTCAAGGACAGGAGAATAATTTGACTGTTTTCATCTGAATATAAGGAAAAAATCATGCAAAATTACTAAATATGTTTGCGAACAATTCTTGTGTACAGCGCATTCCTATGGTATCATATGTACATTAGTAAATTATTTTAGATATTTTAAAAACGGTTAGGATTGCATACGGGAGTGGGTACGAGACAAAAAGGGGAATGGGGATAGAGAATGGAGCACATTTTTCGGAAATACGAAATGATGGAAACGAATACGGATTATCTTACCGGGCTGTGCAACAGGCGCGGGCTGAGTGAAGTGTGGGAATATCTGCCGGGTGATTCGACGGTTCACTGTATTTATATTGATGTAGATAATTTTAAGCTGGTAAACGACACTTACGGACATGCCAAAGGAGACGCGCTGTTGATTTTTATCAGCAATCTGTTAAAAGATGTTTTTATGGGACAGCTTGCGACCAGAATAGGCGGAGATGAGTTTACGGTGCTTTGTAACGGGACATTGGCTGTGCAAGACATAGAAGAAAAACTCTCCTATCTTCAGACTGCCATCAAGAGCGGTAAGTTTGATCCCAATGTAGAGAAGCTGCTTTCCTTCAGTATCGGTGTTACCTTTCATCAGACTGTGGCGACAGGTTTACAGGAGGTTCTGGAACAGGCTGACGTGGCGATGTACCATGTAAAGAAACATGGAAAAGGAAGATATATCGTTTACGACGAGATACGCAGCCGGATAGAGGAAGAACGGGCAATCAAGGAACGCGCCATGACCGATATGGCGCAGCAGGAAATAGAGATTTTATATCGCCCGGTCGTGTATGTCCAGACTTCCGATGTCATCGGAATCGAGGCAGTGTTACAGTGGGATTTTCCGGGAAGAGGCATTATTCCGGAAGAAAAGTTTCTCCCTATTTTTAGACAGTATGGCATTGATGTGCAGATGAACGCACGATTGCTGGAAGAGATTTGCATGCAGAAAGCAAAATGGCGCGGTACGGAATTATATCAGTTAGAGTTCTATGTGAGGATGTCCGCCAGATATCTTTTGCAGGAAAATAGTGTTTCGACCATCTTAGCGTGCATCAGAAAATATGAGCTTCCGCTTGACGAAATCAAGCTGTGTATTGACGAAAGGGAATTCCGGGATAATGAAAAGAAGATGTTTGGCGTTGTACAGGCGCTGATCGATGCCGGCTGTCATGTGGCGATCAATGATTTTGCGACGGCGGCGTCCCTTACAATTCTGAGAAGGATACAGGCGAAGATTTTGAAGCTGGACGCAAGGCTGTTGGGGGAAGCGGAAGAAAATTCTAAGGTGGCATGTATTTTGCGCAATGTGATCAGTCTCGGAAGAGATTTACGTTACGGTATTGTTGCGCAGGGAATCGAAAGTGAGAGTCAGATTAAGATGCTTGCCGGCTATGGCGCGCAATACGGTACGGGGGATTTCTATGGTGCGCCTTGTGATGCGGAGACGTTTTGTGAGAGATATCGGGACAGATTGTTCTGCGTGAGAAATAAACATCCGGAGATTTATCATTTTGCGGGGAATCTGCAAAATGCGGAACAGCAATATGAAGGAACTCTTATAGGCACCGGTTTTGAATATACCGCGGGTGTCTTTAAGGGGCAGGGTGCGCTTGCCTTTCCGGGCGGCGGTGTGAAAGAGAATGTGCTGCTTTTGCCGAAGGAGGTTATGTATAGCGACAGTTATTCTATCTGTCTCTGGATTCATCCCGATGCCGACCAGCCTTGGACAAGTATAGTCTACATAACATATAAAGACGGTTTTATGAGCCTTATGCCGACGAGCGGACACGGGGATCTTTTCTTCCGCATCAAGGATGACAGGGAAGCCAATGAATGGCATGATATTATGTGCAGGAAAGCGGTGCCGGGACAGTGGGCATATATCTGTGTTACTTATGATGTTGTGACCCATATCGGAAAGGTGTATTTTAATGGACTGATGGTCGGTAGCAGGGAAAATATGCCGAACCTTAAGATTGTTGAGCAGGTTATGATTGGCGGAGACGAATATCAGAATTCTTTTGAAGGGAAGCTTGCCGGTCTTGAGTTTCATCATTACGTCCTTTCTGCGGAGCAGATTGAAGAGAAATTCAGAAAGTACCAGCAGGAACCACTGTTCTTGGGCACGGATGGAAGAAAATAGGATTTTTGTGGCGGATGTATAATTTTCATTTATTCATATAAGCTATTCTAACAGATAGATGTGAATGGAGGAGATTATGGAGTCTGTTTGGCAAAAAACGGTGCAGATGCCGAAATTTGAAAGTTTACAGCAGGATGTCAGTACGGATGTGCTGATTATCGGCGGCGGTATCACGGGGATATTGTGTGCGTACTTTTTACAGGAGAGAGGAATCGACTATCTGCTTGTGGAGGGAAAAGAAATCTGCCATGGCGTGACCGGAAATACGACGGCAAAGATTACGGCACAGCATGGGTTGACTTATGCAAAGCTGCTGAAGCATGCCGGACTTGAGAAAACGAAGCTGTATCTGGAAGCAAATCAGAAGGCTGTTTTGAAGTATACGGGGCTTGCAGCGGATATTTCCTGCGATTTTGAAGAGAAGACGGCGTATGTCTACTCGATGGACAACAGAAAGAAATTGGAAAAAGAAGCGGAAGCCTATCGGCTGCTCGGTCTGGACGATGAGATTGTAGAGCCGACGGAGCTTCCTTTTTCTACGGCTGGCGCGGTAAGGATGCGACAGCAGGCGCAATTTCATCCGCTGAAATTTCTTGCGGGGCTTGCGCGGGGATTAAATATACGGGAGCATACTTTTGTGACGCAGCTTATGCCGGGACGTGCGCTTACTGAGAAGGGCAGCATTGCTTATCGGAAAATTATCTTTGCGACGCACTATCCGATCGATAACAAACACGGCTGTTATTTTTTGAAGCTGTATCAACATCGCTCCTATGTGACCGCATGGGAACAGGCGGCGCATATGGACGGAATGTATGTGGACGAGGCAAAGAAAGGCATGTCCTTCCGCACATATGATAATCTGCTGCTTGTCGGTGGCGGCGGGCATAGGACAGGCAAAAAAGGCGGCGGCTGGGAAGAACTGCGTGAGTTTGTGCAAACATATTATCCGGATGCCGTGGAGCGGTATCATTGGGCGGCACAGGATTGTGAGCCTTTGGATCATGCGCCCTATATCGGCGTATACTCGCCGGCAATGCCGGACTGTTATGTGGCGACCGGATTTCGCAAGTGGGGAATGACATCTGCTATGGTATCGGCGATGCTGCTTGCGGACATGGTGCAGGGCATTGAGAATCCGTATGCCGGCGTTTTTCGTCCGGCAAGAAATATTTTGACGGGACAGCTCTTATGTAATAGTGCAGAGTCAATCTGCAATCTGCTTACGCCTACTGTGCCGCGTTGTCCGCACTTGGGATGCGCACTAAAATGGAACCGGGCGGAGCATTCATGGGACTGCCCTTGTCACGGCTCGCGCTTTACAAAGGACGGACGGCTCCTCGATAATCCGGCGAACGGAGACGCGAATTGGAAAAAATCTTCATAATTTTTTATTGTGCACAGAGTATTCCAGAGCGTATAATGTATACCGTCGGATAAGTTTACAGTGATTAGAATGTAAGTTATGTAAACTGAACTTGCCATAAGTGGGCGAAAGATGGAAAATGAGGGTATGTAATGAGAGCATATATGGAAGAAAAGGATGGCGTGGCGGGAAAACCGTTTACGATACAGGAAGTGATTGAACTGGTAAAGAGTGTGCGGCCTTTCGTGCAAAACCGCGAACGGGCGGGGCATATTCAAGTGAAAGGACCGGCGGATTATGTGACGCAGGTGGACACTGATATACAAAACTATCTGTCTCGGAAGCTTAATGAACTGGCTCCGGGGATTCAGTTTCTTGGCGAGGAAGAGGGGCTTCATGAGATGGATGCGGATACCTATTGGATTCTGGATCCGATAGACGGCACGACCAATCTGATTCACGATTATCAGCACAGCGTTATCTCATTGGGATTATATGACAAAGGAGAGATTACACTGGGCGTTATCTACGACCCTTTCAGGGATGACGTTTATTATGCACAGAAGGGGCAGGGAAGCTTTTTAAATGGAAGTCCTATTCATGTGTCTGATGCCGGAACCCTTAGCGAGACAATCGTCACAATCGGTACATCGCCCTATGACAGAGAACTGACAAAGATAAATTTCCGGCGCTTTCAGAGGGTGTTTGAGAAAAGTCAGGATATCCGCAGAACCGGTTCGGCGGCACTTGATCTGGCGTATCTGGCTTGCGGGCGTACAGGAGGATTCTTTGAATCTCTTCTTTCCCCGTGGGATTTCGCAGCGGGAATGCTGCTTGTGACAGAAGCGGGAGGAAAGGTGACGGATTATGCAGGCGCCCCGCTTAATCTGCTTAAACGGGGCAGTGTTGTGGCTACGAACGGGAAAGTGCATGAGCAGTTGAGAGCGTTGATGAATGAGGAGCAGGATACATAGTGTAGAGGGAAAAAGTTACTAAGACTTGATTGCATTCTCACTGTATGGCGTTTCGAAATGGAGAAAAATATGGAACAAAAAAGACAAAGGATAGAATATCGCTTCGGAAAGGCTGGGAATTTTGCGCCGCTTATTGCCGCAGCGGCGATGATTGTGTGGGCGGCGCTTAGCCAGTCCAATGTGAACGGGTATGTGCTGGCGTTCTTTGCTGCACTTATAACGGGTGTTATATTTACAAAGGATGAAAAAGCATATGGAGAGGCGCTGGTGTACGGGCTGAGCAAACCGATGTTTGCTGTAATCGTACTGGCAGTGATACTGGCGGCAATTTCGGGGAAGCTGATTTCAGCCAGCGGAGCGGTGCAGACAATTGCGGCGTATGTGGTGGCTGCAGGCTTTACGGGTAGACTTTTTGTGGTGGCGACATTCCTGATGACTTGTCTGCTTGCCTTTGCTACGGGAACCTCGGTAGGCACCTATTTTGTCGTGATTCCGATTCTGTTTCCGGTGGGCGTCATGGCGGGTGCGGCGCCGGAATATATGATAGGCGCTATTGTATCGGGGGCTGCGTTTGGTGATAATTT
>CANOEC010000052.1 GCA_947564735.1 uncultured Lachnospiraceae bacterium
GATATCTGCTGGCTGGGGCAACTTGCAAACGGCTTAATCAGCAGACACTAATTAGGAGGAATGAATATGAGTATCAGAGGAATCGGATATGCTAATCCATATATTTATAAAAATGTGAATAGAAATAATAGCCCAAATAAAGGGACAACTTTCTTTGACCATGTTGGAATGATAACAGCTTTAAATTCGTGTGGAGTGTCAGAACGGAACAACATATTTTCGGTAAATGATGCGTATAACAGTATGGTGATAAATGGGAAATTTAGGAGTGAGATTGGAGAGTGTTATTTACAGAATATCAATGATAGAAGTGTTAATCTTTTGGCACAATCAAGGGGCGAGGTTCAGAAAGTAGATAACGACAGATATCTGATAGATGTTTCGGATGAAGTCGCTGGCTGTTGGTGTATTTATGATAAAGACAGTAACCATTCATTTACATTTCATCCTTTAAGTACAAGTATTCAAACTGACGCGAATACGGGGAGAGATTATATTGTTTCCTGTGCGCCAAATGGGCAGCTGATGAATGTAAAATATGCTGACGGTGCGTTAATAGAAGGCATAAAAACCTTTCTCCATACGACCCAGATTACAAAGTCAGCTTTGAATGATAAATATTTCATTGATATCCATGCGTATACAGGGATAGAGGTTCTTAAGGTGAGGGGACAGGAAGGAAACGGCTCATGGCTTATGATGAATGGCGATCAGGAGCAGCTTGATAAATTACAGGAACTGGCAGATTTGTATAAGGAGAAATATCCTAACCTAGTGAAATCGGATGATCTTGCTAAAGGTCTTGCTTTGGAGGAGATTGCGGGTCTGACTGTAAGAACTGAGAATGGATTCATTACGGTTGCCTGTAATGGTATACAGTACATGGATAATAACGACCAGTCAAAAGGCTGGGGCTTCATGTTTTCTGAAAGGGATACAGATATTTACAATCAAATCATGCAAGCCATTATAGAGGGCAGTATAAATGGTGGTATAGAATCTGTCTCTGGCTGGGAGGAATGGTTTAGGCAAAAAGGGTATACTTATGAAAGAGTTTACTCAGATGAAGAGTTGGCTGTGATGGTAAACCGAAACGGCTTGTAGCATTCCGTGCGATGCCTTAAGGTTCCATAGCATTCTTTCATTGTTTATAATAGTTTATGTCGGAAGTCGTCAACGGGCGCAAAGAGCGCTGTCACGCCCAAAACGGCATGGCGGTGGCGGCAGAACAATGTAATAAGGGAATAAAGAGATGGAGGAGTACTATGGAGACATTAAATGTAACAGCATCAAGAGACGAGGAGCAATTTTACCGTATTCTGAATAACTTAATCAGCGCAAATAAAGCATTTCAGATTATGATAACTGTGCCTTCGGGAGCTTCAGGGGCAAAAGAGGAGGAACTGCCAATAGCCGATACAAAAGCAGAGTCTGGTCTGACACGTGATTTGGAAAAAGATGTGACCGATATGATACATGAAATCGGGGTTCCGGCGCATATCAAAGGGTATCAGTACTTGCGGGAGGCGATTATGATGTCTGTGCAGGATGTGGAGATGTTAGGTTCTATCACCAAGGTACTGTATCCTACGATAGCAAAGAAATACCAGACGACGCCGAGCCGTGTGGAGCGTGCAATCAGACATGCAATAGAGGTGGCATGGTCGAGAGGACGCATGGAAACGTTAGACGCGCTTTTCGGTTATACAATCAATACCGGCAAGGGCAAGCCGACCAATTCGGAGTTTATTGCGCTCATTGCGGATAAGATACGTCTGCAGTACCGAAATTAAAAAATAACCCTTTTATTGCCAATCAAAATGCTGTATAATATGTTCTATGAGTTAGAACGGATTGACAATGTATATTTTGGAGGGTTAGCATGAAAAATATTTTGTTTGTTGCGTCGGAAGGCGTCCCATTTATCAAAACAGGCGGTCTGGCAGATGTTGTGGGTTCTCTGCCAAAATGTATAGACAAAGAGTATTTTGACATCAGGGTGATTCTTCCTAAATACACCTGCATGAAGCAGGAGATGAAGGATAAGCTTACTTACAAGACTCACTTCTATATGGATTTCCATTGGAAAGAAGAGTATGTGGGTATTCTGGAAGCAGAAGCAGATGGGGTGAAATATTATTTCATTGACAATGAGTCGTTCTTCAACGGATTTAAGCCCTACAGTGACAACGCTTTGTTTGAGATTGAGAAATATGCGTTTTTCTGTAAAGCGGCGCTGTCGATTCTTCCGGTAATTGATTTCAGACCGGATTTGATTCACTGTCATGACTGGCAGACCGGATTGATACCTGTATATCTGAAGGAAAGATTCCAAGGCGGTGATTTCTACAGGGGAATCAAGACCGTTATGACGATTCATAACTTGAAGTTTCAGGGTAAATGGAGTGTCAAGGAGGTTAAGGAGATTACGGGACTGCCGGATTATTTCTTTACGTCCGACAAGCTGGAGGCATATAAGGATGCCAATCTTTTAAAAGGCGGACTGGTATATGCGGATGCGATTACGACCGTCAGCGACACCTATGCCGAGGAGATTAAGACGGCTTTTTATGGTGAGGGTCTGAACGGACTTTTGTGTGCAAGGGCAAGGGATTTGCGCGGTATTGTCAACGGTATTGATTATGACGAGTTTAATCCGGAGACTGATTCTTACATCGAGAATCATTATAACGCAGTAAACTTCCGCAAGGAGAAGGTTAAGAATAAGCGTGCGCTGCAGGCGGAGCTGGGGCTTAATCAGGACGACAAGGCGATGCTCATCGGTATCGTATCTCGTCTGACCGGACAGAAAGGGTTCGACTTGATTGCCTATATCATGGATGAGCTTTGTCAGGATAATGTGCAGATTGTCGTTCTGGGAACAGGCGAGGAGCAGTATGAGAATATGTTCCGGCACTTTGACTGGAAGTATCATGGCAAGGTATCGGCGAATATCTATTACTCTGATGCATTATCTCACAAAATATATGCGGCGAGCGATGCGTTCCTAATGCCTTCGCTGTTTGAGCCCTGCGGTCTGAGCCAGTTGATGTCATTGCGTTACGGAACTGTACCGATTGTGCGTGAAACCGGCGGATTGAAGGATACGGTGCAGCCCTACAATGAATATGAAGGAACCGGCACGGGATTTAGTTTTACCAATTACAACGCACACGAGATGCTTGGCACGATTCGTTATGCAGAGCATATATTCTACGATAAGAAGCGTGAGTGGAATAAAATCGTTGACAGAGCGATGGCAGTAGATTATTCATGGCATGTATCTGCAAGGAAATATCAGGAGATGTATGACTGGCTGATTGGTTAAATGTGAACTGATTAGATATTTATTAGATGTCAGAGCAAGTCGTTTGGCTTGCTCTGCTTTTTTGGATTGTTGGAGTGATAACGCAAACCCGGAGGGCAGCACATGAACGAACAAAAGAAAAAGAATAATTTTGTGCTCCAAGCGGGTATTCTGGCGGCGTCCGGCATGGTTGTCAAGGTGATCAGCCTGATTTACCGAAGTCCGCTTCTGAGTATTATCGGTCTGGAGGGTAATGGTTACTATTCCACGGCAATCAATATTTATACCATCATTCTGTTGATTTCTTCTTACAGTATTCCGTCGGCAATTTCCAAGGTGATTGCACAAAAACTAGCCTTTAAGGAATATCGCAACGCGCAGAGGATTTTTCAGTGTGCGCTTTTGTATGTTCTGGTCGTCGGCGGTATCGCGGCTCTTGTCACCTTTGTTGCCGCACCTGTCTTTATGAGTACAAGCGCCAATTCGGTGGTGGCGCTGCGTGTCCTTGCGCCGACCATCTTTTTCTCTGGGTTTCTGGGAGTGCTTCGTGGATATTTTCAAGCGCATGGTTCCATGATGCACACTTCGCTGTCACAGATTCTGGAGCAGATTATGAATGCTGCCATCAGTATACTGGCGGCATATCTGCTAATCGGCATGGTGGCGGACGAGAGCGAGACGACGCAGGCGGTCTATGGTTCGGCAGGCAGTGCGCTCGGCACAGGCGCCGGTGTTGTGACGGCGTTGCTTTTTATGTCCGGCATGTATATGCTGAACCGAAAGATGATCAACCGGCGGGCGGAGCATGACCGGACGGGCAGGGTGGACAGTTACGGTGAAATTTTTAAGATGATTATTACGATTGTCACGCCCTTTATCTTGAGTACGTTCATTTATAATTGTTCGACTGTGGTCAACATGAATATTTATTACGATTTGCTGATTGATTATAAGAAAGTTGATACTGTGGCGGCACATATTGATTATGGTATTTTTGCGACGCAGGCGATTTCGGTAGTTAATATCCCGATAGCCATCGCCTCGGCGATGTCCTCGGCGACCATACCGGGCGTGTCTACTTCTTTTGTACGCAAGGAGTATAAAAAGACGAGGGGACAGGTTTCAAAGGCTATCCGTATGACGATGCTGATTGCGATACCTGCAGCGACGGGGCTGCTGCTGCTCTCGAAACCGATTATGCATTTTATTTTCCCACAGAAGGATTCGCTTGACCGGGCGTCGGGACTTTTGGCGGTGCTGGCGGTCACGGTTATCCTGTATTGTCTGTCCACGCTGACCAATGCGGTCCTGCAGGGAATCGGCAAGGTGAATACGCCGGTCATACACTCGGCAATTGCGCTGGTTATTCAGGCGGTGGGGCTGGTGCTTTTGTTGTGGTATACGGATTTGAATCTGTATGCGCTTGCCTGCGCGAATATCATTTATTCACTTGTGATGTGTATATTGAATCAGCTTTCGGTCAGAAAGCATTTAAAGTATAAGCAGGAAGTGGTCAGGACTTTTATCATACCGTTTATTGCGTCTCTTGTCATGGGAGCGGCGGCGTATGCCATTTATCATGGACTATATATGCTGCTGCCCATCAGCAGGGTTGCGCTGTTGGTGGCAATTGGCATCGGTGCGCTCATCTATTTTGCGATGATTCTTTTGATGGGCGGCATTACGGAGAAGGAGTTAAAGACGTTCCCCAAAGGCACGATGCTGGTACATTTTGCAAAGAAACTGCATCTGCTCAAGCAATGAAGATGATTTAAGCTGGCAGAATGCGTTTGTCGATTAATGTTTTGTCGGCTAAAATAATAAAATAAAAAAGAATTTAAACTTGAATAAATGATTGTCCAAAAACAAATACTGTTTAGGACAATCATTTTATTTTTAGGAGGTAATCATATGGCAAACTTATCAGAGTTAGATTTACAGAATCTTCGTCATCTCATGGGCGGTTATGATGTGACACATTGCAAGATGAAAGAGTATGCGCAGTGCGCGTCCGATACGAAAGTAAAGCAGTTCTTTGAAAAAGGTGCACAGTCCGCAATGCAGAACAAGCAGCAGTTGATGGAATATTTGAGATAGGAAGGAGACCAAATTATGCAGATGGAAGAAAAGACAATGGTAGCAGATACCCTTACCGGTATCAATGGAGAACTGGTGCGTTTCGGTGAAATGATCGCCCAGACAGAGAATAAGGAATTGAAGCAGACATTAAAGCAGTTCCGTAATGCATGCGAGCAGTCTCAGGAGGAGTTGTACCAGATTGCGCGTGAGAAATCTTACTATGTGCCGGCGGCGAAAGCGACACAGGAAGAGATTGACCATGTAAAATCTTTGTTTTCTTCAAGCACACTGTAATCAAGATATATGGCAGGCCGCACTTTTGTGCGGCTTGTCTTAAGTTTTTCAAAACATAAATAACAGACTGCAAAAGGTGGAGAAAGGGACTTCTCAGACAATAAAGCTTTTGCGGTACTGGGCGGGCGTCATATGCAGGGATTTTCGGAATGCCCGGATAAAATAACTGCTTCCGGAAAAGCCGGTCTGCTGTGCAATCAGTTCCATATTCCAATCGGTTTCAAGCAGCAGTTTTTTAGCTTTTTCGATACGCACAGCGGTCAGATAGTCCGTAAAACCTCTGGAAAAATGTTTTTTAAAATAGTCGCTGAAATATTTGGGCGACATATGGAATTCACCGCCCAGCTTTTCCAAGGAGAGCTTTTCGGCACAGTGCAGATTGATATACTGTGAAATATCCAAAAGAAGCTGCATATGCGCAGAATTGTCTTTTTCCTGAAAAGATACCATGTGATTCTGATACATGTAATGGTAGAACCTTAAAAGATTTGCTTTGATTCCAAGCCATACGCCTTCTTCACTGCTTTCATACCACTCATAGATTTCTTGCAGGATTGAGATTGCAGGGGAATTTGCTTCGGGAGAAAGATATGTGGTGATATGCGCTGTTAGTTCAGCAAGCGGTCTGATATATTTTTCATTTACTTCATCCGCTTGGGCAAATTGAAGCCATGACATTGGAAAAACAAAGGCAAAATATAGGCAGTCCTGTGTTTTAGCCTGCATTCCATGAAGTTCACGCGGGTTAACATAAAAAATATCGTTCCGCTTTCCGGTATAGTTTACTTCTTTGATGCGGAGATTGAGTTCTCCTTTTTGCATCCATAATATCTCGACGGTTTCCTGCCAGTGATAGGGGACGTCGATCATACCGTTCATATCCTGCATTCTGTAAATTTTCAAGGGATGCATGGGCGTTCCCTGTTTTCTGGTTTCTTGAAGCTCTTGACGCATTTGCATTTTCATCAACATCCCGCCTTTATTTAGTAGATAAGCTGTGGAAAAGAACCGGCGCTGTTTTCGCCCATTATTTTTATAGTTTCTTTTCTTAGTGGGTAAAACTTTGATAATATGGATATTGTACTATTATTTGTGGAAATTGTACAACTTTTTTTTGAAATGACAGGATAAAATCAAATCATAGAAGAAAAGAAATAGGATAACTGTAAACTTTTTGTATGGGAGGAAAACTATGAAACATTGGTTAGAACAAAGTATTTTCTATGAGATTTATCCACAAAGCTTTCGTGACAGTAATCATGACGGCATAGGGGACATTCAGGGAATAATCGAGAAACTGGATTATATTCAGGCGCTTGGGTGTAATGCGCTTTGGCTGAATCCATGTTACTTATCACCCTTTGGAGATGCCGGTTATGATGTGGCTGATTATTGTCAGGTTGCGCCCCGTTATGGGACAAACGATGATTTGATACAGCTGTTTGAAGAGGTGCACAAACGTAAAATGCACATTATTTTAGATTTTGTTCCGGGGCACACATCTATTGAGCATCCTTGGTTTCGGGAGTCCTGCAAGGATGAGCCAAATGAATTTTGGGGCAGATATATCTGGAGTGACAGCATATGGACAGATGTTGCGGATTATGAAGGGATTTCCGGTTCACTGCGGGGATTATATCCACGATGCGGCAGTGTGGCGGTTAATTTTTTCTCAAACCAGCCTGCGCTTAATTATGGGTTCGCAAATCCTACGGAACCTTGGCAGAGTGCCGTGGATTCCAAAGAGGCTCTGGCAACCAGACAGGCGATGAAGGATGTAATGGATTTCTGGTTATCAAAGGGCTGTGACGGATTCCGGGTTGATATGGCGGGCTCCTTGGTTAAGAATGACTGTGGGAGCGTGGAAACGATTAAATTGTGGCAGGATATACGCAGTTTTCTGGACAATGCTTATCCGGAAGCCGTATTGATTTCAGAGTGGGGAGAACCGGATAAATCTTTGATGGCTGGATTTCATATGGATTTTCTCCTCCATTTCGGACCATCCCATTATATGGATTTGTTCCGCTGTGAATCGCCGTATTTTAGCCGTGAAGGAAAAGGGAATGCATACGAGTTTGTATCTACTTATATGAAAAATTATGAATTAACACAGAAGCGGGGGCTAATCTGTATCCCATCCGGAAATCATGATATGGAGCGTATCCGCAAATACCTTGATTGTGAGGAGATGAAAAGGGCATTTGCTTTTCTCATGTCCATGCCCGGTGTGCCGTTTGTATATTATGGCGATGAGATTGGCATGAAACAGCTTAATCTTCCATCTGTCGAAGGGGGATATGACCGTACCGGGGCAAGGACGCCGATGCAGTGGGAGCATGGAGTGAATTATGGTTTTTCAGAGGCATCGTCCGAAGCGTTGTATACGCCGCAGGATTTGTCGGATGATGCGCCGGTTGCCGCCGACCAGATAGAGGATGCGAAATCCCTCTGGCATGAAATTGAAAAGCTGGTCAAAATCCGTAACGCGCATTCTGCCCTGTGTGCTTCCGGAAAAATTGATTTTATTTATTGTGAGCCATGGAAATACCCGCTTGTATATCTGCGTTCCAATCAGGAAGAGAAGATACTGGTTGCACTGAATCCATCAAAATATGATGTGGTATGTGACTGTCCGTATCAACCGGGGACTGCGATTTATTCTTTGGGAGACCCGGTGAGCTTTGAAGACGGAAAGCTACGTGTACCAAAAGAAAGTGTTTCTTTTCTGTACTGCTTTGGAGTGACCCCATAAATCTGTTGAAATAATTTATAAAAATGCGTCTGATTACTAAACTGTAATTGTTGGCAGATATCAGAAATGTGCATATTCGTATGGAGGAACGCTGGTAAGCATATGTGATATCGGATATTAAGGAAAGAAGGAGGCAGTCAGCTATCTTGGCAATACCCATGTCTGTATGACAGAGGTGAACGGGCAGTGGTATATTTTTTACCACCGTCAGACAAATCTGCAGAAGTGCTGTCGTCAGGGGTGTGTTGAGAAGCTGACGGCTCTTTCAGATGGGAGTATCTTGCAGGCAGAGCTGACCAGCTGCGGGCTGAATGATGGTCCTTTGTCCGGAACAGGAATTTACGAAGCAAGAATTGCATGTAATCTAGGTTGTCGCGAGCCGCATTTTGCCTATGTGAAAGTACGCCATAGGGAGAAAACACATCCGTATTTTACCCAGAGCGGTATGGACAGGGAGGATAAGCCCGACCAATATATTGCAAACATGCAGGATGGTGCATGGGCGGGATTCAAGTATTTCTCCTTTGATGGAGAGAACCATATCAGCGTCAGAGTCAGAGGAACCGGGAAGGGTAAACTAAAGGTGGCAACAAGCCTGAATGGGGAATCTGTCGCGGTAATTACAGTGGAGGAATCCAATGAGTGGCAGGTGTATGATGCGAAGATGTAGGTTCTGCCCGGAGTAAAGGCGCTTTTTTCTCATATGAGGGAAGCGGAGAGCTTGATTTTGAAAGCTTTACAATACAAAATGACAGGCAAAATGGAAATAGAAGAAATTTATGTTTAGGAAGAGGATAGCGGATAGTGTCAGCGCTATCCTCTGTCTTTTTGTGGAGAAGGAGAAATCGACCATTTTTCTGTAGGTTAAAAAAGGTTAATTGATATTCAAAGCAGTTATCTTATCCTATCTTAGAATATTTCCCTTTTTTCATGGTGAGCAGAATGTATAATATAAGGGGAAGATTTACAATGCGGTCTGTTGTCTGGAAATGTGGTGCAGAGTGGAGGATTTGCAATGAAATCAAAATCAGCGCGTTTTGACAGGAAAAGCATAAGAAACCGTCTGGTGATGGCGTTTGTCGTTACATCTGTTATTCCAATATTGGTAGTCAATATCATATCTTATTATAATACATCGAGCCTTGTTCAACAGAATGTAGAAAGCATGACAAAGGCTAATCTCGATCAAACGAGGGTGAGTCTGGATGTATGGCTGGATTCTTACGAAGATATCTTGTTTCAGGTTTATACAGATGATTATATAGTGGAATTAGTTGATAAGATTAATACGGGGCAAGATGTAGCAAATAACAGACAGCTTCTCCGCAAGACTTTACGCGGTTTATTTTACACGAAGGATTATGTCAAGTCTATTACGGTCATTACGGAGAGCGGGGAAGTTGTATTTTATGACCAGTTGACGGCCTCTACGACAAATACGTCATGGATGGACAGCTTTGCCATGGAAAAGGAAGAATTGTATCAGGAAATCAGCAGTGATAACCGGACACATCTTTATCCTACCGGAGAAAAAGTTATTTTTGGTAGCAATTCCTGTTATCTATTTCATATTGGACACCGTATCATTGACTATCGGGATGTCAAGAAGCAATGCGGTGTGGTGATAGTGAGCATCGATGAACAGCTTTTGGAAGAAATTTGTTCGACGGCTACGGAAAACGGGCTTAATTTTATTGTGGACAAAGAAGGCACGCTGGTATCGTGCGCAGGATCCAAAGACATAGGCAGTACTGTCTGCCGGCAGGATATGGGAGAACAGGAGAAAAAAGTAGTTTACAGGCAGATTGCGGAGCAGACAGGAGTATTAGGAGACGGAGAGATATCGGTTTATTCGGTATATGATGAAAAGACAAATTGGGAGATTATCCGTGCGACCAATCAGGAAGAACTTGTGCAGGGGCTGCACCAACAGCAGAAGCTTTTAGCATTTATCATTATACTATCTTTTTTAGCAGTATTAGCCATTATGGTCGGACAGGTGAGCAAAATGACAGGATCTATCAGAAGAGTGGTGGAGACGATGCGAAGAGCGGGCAAAGGTAATCTGACGGTTCATGTTGCGCCGGATGAAACTCGTCCTACGGAGATTGAGATTATTGCCGAGGAATTTAATTCGACGATGGATAAGTTGAAATTGTCTATTGAGAAACAGAAAAATGCAGAGATAGCGGCGCTGGAAGCACAGATCAATCCGCATTTTCTATATAATACGCTGGATACAATCAATTGGATGGCGATAGATCGAGACGAATATGAAATCAGCAATATGATTGCGACGTTAGCTAATATTTTGCGGTACGGGATATCCGACAGCAACGGGATTGTTAAGATTAGAGAAGAAGTCGAGTGGCTGAAGCAGTATATTTTCTTACAGCAGACGAAGTTAAAGAATTCATTTGAGTGTCATATGAATGTGGAACCGGAGATTATGGGATTTTCCATACATAAACTGTTATTACAGCCATTTATTGAAAACGCGATTTTACATGGGTTTGAGGGAATTGACGGAACACACAGCTTGCGGATTTATATGAGAAAAGATAAAGAATGTATTTCGATTCAGATTACCGATAATGGATGCGGAATGCCGGCGCAGATGGTACAGGAGATAAATGCAGGGATTTTTCGGAAAACAGATGATAAAAATCATATCGGGATGGAAAATGCAATTACGAGAATCCGTATGTATTATGGCGAGAGCGCAAAAGTTATGATTGAAAGTAAACAGGATGCGGGAACTACGGTGTGGATATGGATTCCAGTTATGGAGGGGGAAATAGGCATATGAAGACGGTAGTGGTGGAAGATGAGATACTAATCAGAGAAGGTCTGTGCAGGCTGTTACATAACATGTTTCCTGAAATAGAGATTTGCGGCGTTGCCGGAAATGGGCATGAAGGGCTTCTTTGCATTGAACAAAATAATCCGGATTTTATTATTACGGATATCAAGATGCCGTGCATGGACGGATTGGAAATGTTGACGAAAGTGCAGGATTCGGGCAGGTTCCCTAAAGTAATCATCCTGACGGCATATTCTGAGTTTACGTATGCGCAGCAGGCGGTTAAGCTTGGCGTGTGCGATTATGTCATGAAGCCGGTGGTAGTGCAGGAATTTGTGCAGGCGATACGCAAAGTACAGCATCTGTGTGAACAGGAACAAAAAAGGATGCCGGAGGCAATGGTGAGTTTGGAAAATATCATTTCCGGAATGCTGCATGGCGTTACCGTACCGGACGGGCAGCTAAAGGATTTTTTAAAGAGGCGTTATGAAATAGCGGATGATTCTCCGCTCATTGAGCTATTGGTTTATCTGGGGGATTCTTATGAAAGCCGTAAGGAAAGAAAGCGGCATGATATGGAGCGAGTTTTACAACAAAAAGAGGTAAAATATTGTTTGACGGATATGGAGTATGACAAGTCGATTGTAGCAGTTATTTACGGATATTCATCAAAACAGGATATGGAGCGATGGTATCAGAATCAGATATGGTTCCAGAAAAGAGAAAAATGGGAACAGAGGATTAGTTACGGAATGCTGGAAGTAACAGGAATTGAAGAAATCAGAGACGGATATCAGCAGTTGATGCCTTATATGGATTGGAGCATTGTGCTGGGAGACGATATCCTGATTTCTTATCCACAGATTGCGGATATACAGTCGGAAGTATGTATATATCCGGTGGAATTGGAAAATCAGATGAAAATCGCAATCTGCACGGGTGAAAAGGATAAGATGCGAAAAATCATGGAGCAATTTTATGACTGCTTTATGAACGGTAAAGTATATTCACCCAAAGAAGTAAAGGAATCTTATATGCGTTTCTTATGGGCAATGCTCAACATTGCCAAGGAAGTCGGCGGTATAGATTATGCACAGATTGACCAGAAACTTCTCTTGAGCCGTATTACAGATGCAAAGACTAAGGAAGAGTTACGAAACACATGTGAAGAACTGTTTGACTGCATGGATATTTCCATGAAGACGGTGGAGGGAGTCAGTCTTGCGGTGAAAAAGGCGCAAAGTATGATTCATGAGTTTTATGCGGATGGAATTACACTCGGCGAAATTGCCGATAGATTAAATCTGACGCAGGAATACTTAGGAACACAGTTTCACAAGGAGCTTGGAGAGAATTTTAGTTCCTATATCCGTAATTACCGGCTTTCTAAGGCAAAGGAATTATTGATCGGAACACAGCTAAAGCAGTATGAAATTGCAAAGAAGGTAGGGTATACGGACGCAAAATACTTTGCGAGGGTCTTTAAGGAATGTGTAGGGATGTCACCGGCTGAATACAGAAAATCAAATTAGATATTTTATCCTTTTTCATTTTTTTACCGTTTAGTGGGGAAATAAAAGGCGATATGATAGATGCAGAAACAGGGAAACCCTGATAAAACGGATGCTATAAGGAGGTTAAGATGAAAAAGAGAAAAATAACAGCGTTATTCATGACATTGGCAATGACAGCAGGTTTGTTGGCAGGATGCGGTTCTTCCGGCGATGCGGGGGCTGCCGCCGACACGACTGCAGGCGATACGGGAGCGGCACAGGAGGCGGCTACACCGGAAGAGAGCGCAGATGACAGTGCACCGGCAGAAGAGTCTGCAAATGATAGTACAGGTGACGCGCAGGCAGTAACCATATGGTATTACTGGGAGACAGAGGGGCATCAGGTAGCCTTGGATCAGGTGATTCAGGATTATAATGCGTCGCAGGAACAGTACGAAGTAACTGCAAAATATGTTCCTTTTGCAGATTTCAAGAAACAGTTGTCCATCGGCGCGTCTGCTGATGAGCTTCCGGATATCGCGATTCTGGATTCACCGGATCATGCATCTTACGTTGCAATGGGAATCTTTGAAGACCTGACAGGCAAATTTGATGTGAGCAATTATTACGAAGGAACCGTAAACTCCTGTACCGTTGACGGAAAACTGTATGGTGTACCGTTTGGAGCCAACTGTCTTGCTTTATATTACAATGAAGACATGCTGAATGAGGCAGGATGCAGCGTGCCGACTACATGGGATGAATTGAAAGAAACGGCAAAAGCATTGACCACAGACAGCGTTACCGGGCTTGCGCTTTGCAGTGTACAGAATGAGGAAGGTACGTTCAACTTTGTTCCGTGGTTATGGTCTACGGGAGCAACTTCTTATGATATCAATAATGACAATGGTGTCCGTGCATTGTCCTTTATCCAGAGTCTTGTAGAGGAAGGCGTTATGAGCAAAGAGTGCATTAACTGGACACAGGGCGATGTTATGAATCAGTTCATTTCCGGCAACGTGGCAATGATGGAGAACGGTCCGTGGCAGATTCCTACGATGCAGTCCGAGGCTCCGGATTTAAACTGGAAAGTGACACTGATCCCCAAGGATACGGAATATTCTTCCGTACTCGGCGGCGAGAATTATGCGGTCATCAATGGCGGTAATGTTGACGGTGCATTGGATTTCCTTACTTATGCTACTTCCGAGGAAAAAGTGAAATTCCTGATGGACAAATTCGGTTACATATCTGCAGACAAGACAATTGCAGAAAGCCAGTTTGAGGCAGATTCACCTTATCAGCCTTTTGTCGAGGAATTAAACTACGCAATGCCGAGAGGACCTCTGGCTGAATGGCCCAGTGTGTCAGATGCGATTTCATTAGCATTCAATCAGGTTATTACCGGAACAGCTACGCCGGAAGATGCAGCAGCGGAGGCACAGGCAACGATAGATAGTATTATGAAATAGGAAGTTTGAGATATGGGCTGTTGCACAGAGTTATACTTATGTAAACTTGCGCGACAGCCTTTTTCTATAAGGAAGGAGCTTTTTATGGGAAAGATCAAAAAGAAGTTTCGCTATGATAATGTAGGAATATTTTTTGTACTGCCTGCATTTATCTATATGCTGGTTTTTGTGGGATACCCAATTATCCGGAACATTATCTTGAGTTTTCAGGATGTAGGTGCAGGAAATCTGGTTCGGGGAGCCAAGAATTTTGTAATGTTTGACAATTACGTGGAACTGATGGGAGACAAAGTGTTTACAACATCGCTGTTTAATACGCTTCGTTACACTGTTCTGTGTCTGGTATTTCAGTTTGTCATCGGATTTGCACTTGCGCTTTTCTTTAATCGGAAATTTGCGTTTGCGAAGCCAATTAGGGGCATTCTGCTTGTGCCGTGGATGATACCGGTTACGGTTACGGCACTGATGTTTAAGCTTTTGTTTGCTACGGATATCGGGGTGATTAATTTTATTCTGAGGAGTCTTCATCTGATTGGTAAGAATATCGAATGGCTGACGACGCCCGGGACAGCTATGTTTGCCTTGATTTGTGCCAATGTATGGATTGGAATACCTTTTAATATGATTTTGATATCTACAGGTCTTACTACAATTCCGAAAGAACTTTATGAAAGTTCTTCTATTGATGGAGCGAATAAGGTACAGACTTTTATGAAGATTACGCTTCCGCTCTTAAAGCCAACGATTGAATCAGTGCTGATTCTTGGATTCATTTATACCTTTAAGGTATACGATTTGGTGTATGTTATGACAAGCGGGGGACCGGTTAATTCGACGCACATGTTGTCAACCTATTCTTATAAGCTGTCTTTTGAAATGTTTAAGTACAGCAAGGGCTCAGCGGTGGCAAATGTACTGTTGGTCATTCTATTGATTGTAGGTGTTTTCTATATTAAAGCGACGACGGACGAGGAGGAAGCATAATGGATGACGAAAAGAGAGCTTCGGGGAAAAAGAATATTATATTGTGTGTTGCTTCGGTATTGATTTTGTGCATTCTTCTGTTTCCGCTATACTGGGCATTTATTACCTCTTTAAAAACAGAACAGGAGATTTTTCAGAATCCGCCTACCTTTTATCCGCATATTGTGAACTCGAAGTCTTATGCGGCACAGGTAGAGACAGGGGATTTTAATATGTTTCGTTCTTTCGGGAACAGCTTTCTTATTTCAATAGGCGCTACAGTCATTGCAGTGCTGCTTGCTGTGCCGGCATCTTATGGAATTGCAAAATATCGTTTCAAGGGCAGAAAAATAATGTTGCTGTCATTTTTGGTGACACAGATGCTTCCGGTATCCGTATTGCTGACACCGATGTTTATCATGTTTAAGAATTTACATGTGTATAACACATGGGTCGCGGCGGTGCTTGCCGATGCTACGATTGGTATTCCATTTTCGATACTGATACTCAAAAATTATTTTGCATCCATACCGAAGGACTTGGAGGAAGCGGCATATTTGGATGGGTGTAACCGTTTTACCGCTTTTATCAGAATCTTGATTCCCATTGCAAGACCGGGTGTTATGGTGTGCGCTATCTTTTCTTTCCTATATGCATGGGGTGATCTGGCATATGGCATGACTTTTATACTGGATCAAGAAAAAAGACCGATTACTGCGGGCATTTTCAATTTTATGGGACAGTATGGCACGAAGTGGAGCTATCTGACAGCATTTGCAGTTGTTACCATTATTCCGGTAGCATTAATCTTCATTTTTATGCAGAAGTATATTGTAAGCGGAATGACGAGCGGTGCCGTAAAAGGATAGGAACCGTTTCACATATGGATAGAGAAATAGGTGTAGGAAGGAGAAGAAAGAATGTTAGATATCAAAGAAAACAGGTTAGTCTATCATTATGATGCGGAAGAAGTGTGGATTGAACCATGGGGAGACAATGCGCTGAGGATTCGTGCAACGAAAGAAGCGCAGATGCCGGAAGAAGATTGGGCGCTGTGTGCAAGAGATGAGGAGCAGGCGAAATTCAGTTATACGGAGCAGGGTGCGGAGATTGTAAACGGAAAGATTCGGGCAAAGATTACGAAGCTTGGTAAAATCATGGTTTACCATGCCGACGGCAGGCTGCTTTTGGAGGAATACTGCAGAAATCGCAGGGATGTGTTGGATAAGAAGTGCAGTGCCATCGAGGTGGAAGCGCGTGAGTTTAAACCCATTGTGGGCGGAGATTACCATCTGACAATGCGCTTTGAATCCGTTGATAAGAATGAGAAAATATACGGGATGGGACAGTATCAGCAGCCGTATCTTAATCTGAAAGGACTCGATCTGGAATTGGCACACCGAAATTCACAAGCAAGCGTACCTTTTGCCGTTTCGTCGCTGGGCTATGGTTTCTTATGGAACAATCCGGGTGTCGGACGTGCGGTATTTGGCAAAAATATTATGAGTTTCGAGGCTTATTCCACCAAGGTGTTGGATTATTGGATTGTGGCGGGCGATACGCCAGCGGAGATTGAGGAGGCTTATGCAGCGGTAACAGGTACGGTACCGATGATGCCGGAATACGGATTAGGATTCTGGCAGTGTAAACTTCGCTATCAGACGCAGGAAGAACTGCTTCAAGTGGCAAGAGAGTATAAGCGTAGAAATCTTCCGATTGATTTAATCGTCATAGATTTCTTCCATTGGCCTAAACAGGGAGAGTGGAAGTTCGACCCGGTATACTGGCCCGATCCTGATGCCATGGTGCGGGAGTTGAAGGAGATGGGGATTGAATTGATGGTGTCAATCTGGCCAACGGTGGATAAAACTTGTGAAAATTACGAAGAGATGCTGGAAAAAGGCTATTTAATCCGCACGGAGAGAGGATTTCGTGTGGGATTGGATTTTCAGGGAGCGACCATCCACTATGATGCAACAAACCCCGAGGCAAGAGAGTATGTATGGGGAAAAGCAAAGCAGAACTATTATGACAAAGGAATCAGGGTATTCTGGCTGGATGAGGCGGAACCGGAATATACTGCTTATGATTTTGATAATTACCGCTATCACAGAGGGACAAATCTACAGATTGGGAATACCTATCCTGTAGAGTATGCAAAGACCTTTTACGAAGGAATGGAGAAAGAAGGACAGACAAATATTGTGAATCTTCTCCGTTGTGCGTGGGCAGGCAGCCAGAAATACGGTGCGCTTGTGTGGTCGGGTGATATTGCGTCAAGCTTTGAGAGCATGAGGAATCAGTTGGCGGCAGGATTGAATATGGGACTTGCGGGGATTCCTTGGTGGACGACCGATATTGGTGGTTTTCATGGCGGAAATCCGGACGATCCGGAATTTAGGGAGCTGTTTACGAGATGGTTCGAGTGGGGAACGTTCTGTCCGGTGATGCGGCTTCACGGAGACCGGGAGCCGAGACAGCCGCAGTATGGAACGACAGGCGGAGCAACCTGTTGCTCGGGGGCAGCGAATGAGGTATGGAGCTACGGAGAAAAGGTCTATGAAATCTGCAAAAAATATATGGAAGTGCGGGAACAGATGCGTTCTTATACGAGAGATGTTATGAAAGAGGCGCATGAGAAAGGCACACCTGTCATGAGGACGCTTTTCTATATGTATCCGAACGATCCGATCTGCTGGGAAGTAGAGGATGAATATTTCTATGGCTCCGATTTGCTGGTGGCTCCTATTATGTATGCAGGTCAGACGGTAAGAAAAGTGTATCTGCCAAAAGGCGAACACTGGATTATGCAGGAGACCGGCAAAGAATACGAAGGCGGAAAATATTATGAAGTAGACGCACCGATTGATATGATTCCGGTATTTAGGAAGATGAATTAAAAAGCAGAATCAAAAAGCAGCCGTGGGGAAGTCTCCACGGCTGTTGTAACGTATAGTAGGACGCTCATCAATCCCCAACCGGTTCAATTCCCGAAATATCAGAATCAATCGCCATGGAATAATTCGTGTAGTACACCACGAAACCGGGCTTTGCACCGGCTGGTTTCTTCACATGCTTCTTCTGGATATAGTCAATCTCCACTTTGTTCTGTTCCCGACCCTTCGAGTAGTAGGCGGCAAGGCGCGCAGCCTCCTCGAAGGTGCGGTCGGGCAGTTCTAAGCCCTCAGTCTTTACAATGACGTGGGAGCCGGCTTTCTGCTTGGCATGGAACCACCAGTCGCCTCCCGTGGCAAATTTGAAAGTGAGTTCGTCGTTCTGATAATTGTTTTTGCCCACGTACATATGGAACCCGTCACTGCTGATATAGTGAAAAGGCTTGCTGGTGATTTTCGTTTTCTTTGTGCCGCCTTTTCTGCGGATATAGCCGCTCTCAATCAGTTCCTCCTTAATCTGCACAAGGTCTTCCTCATGCTGGGCGATATCCAGAGCGGCAAGGATGGATTCCAGATGTTCAATTTCTTCTTTGACTTGAACGGTCAATTCCGAGAGCGCTTCATAGGTTCTTTTCAGCTTGCCGTATTTATCAAAATATTTCTTGGCGTTTTCCTGCGGTGTGAGCGTGTCGTCCAAAGGAATCGTGACCATTTCATCTGTGTAATAGTTTAGCGCTTCCATAGATTTTGCGCCGGGTTCCACGTTGTAGCCGTAGGCGTTTAATAATTCGCCATAGACTTTATATTTATCGCGCTTCTCGGTGTCTTTCATCTGCCGCATCTGTAAGTCGTATTTTTTTACGTTACGCTCCAAAGCGGTCTGCACGATTTTGCGCAGGTCAACCGATTTCTGGCGTATGCGAGTCACAATGCTGCGCTCCGCATAGTACTGTTCGAGCACCGTGCTGACGGAATCAAAGCTTTTGATTGTCTTGTCTTTATAAAGCGTCAAGGAAAGCGACGCAAACTCAATCGGTTCTCTGCCGTCGTAGACAATACATGGAGCGAAAGCGCCCGACACGATTTGCAACATGATATTCGAGAGCGTGTCGTGCAGTGCATGTAATGCATTGTCTTCCAGCACGTTAGCAGGCATGTCCGCATCGACACCGGAGCGGTGACAGATTTCCTGTGCCATGATGGGTGAAAGTCCGGTGTAGGAAGAGTAGAGTGCCTTATATAGGGGCATAGGTTTCTGGTGCATGTGTTCTTGGAAGTTTACATAACTAATAAAATGCTTTTCTGCCGGCTGGTCGTTTTCCGATGGACGGATGGGGTCTGAGGAGCCGGTATATTGCGCGCAGAACTCCAGCGGATTCCATTTATTCTGCGTCTGTGGAATAAAGTAATCCCTGCCGGGTAAAACTTCGCGCACGGAGCTGACCATGCCGGAGATATGTTTGATGCTGTCGATAATTTTATCCGCTTCGTCACAGAAGATAATGTTGCTGTGTTTGCCCATAATCTCCACGATCAGCTTTTTGCGGCAGATATCGCCCAGTTCGTTTAGGTGTTCCAGCTCCAAGTGTATGATTCGTTCCAGCCCCGGCTGTCTGATGTCGGTGATTCTGGCATTCTGCAAATGCTTGCGCAGCAGCATACAGAATCCCGGAGCCGTCATGGGACTTGGCTTGTTTGTATTTGTCAGATAGACAAGCGGAAGTGAGGCGTCCGCCGACAAAAGCAGCCGGTACTGAGAACCGTTGTTTTTGATGGTCAGAAGAAGCTCGTCGCTTTCCGGCTGGGCAATCTTATAGATGCGTCCGCCAAGAAGCGTATCGTGAAGTTCTTTTGTGATGTTTGCGATGGTAATTCCGTCAAATGCCATAATCTGTCCCTTGCCTTTTTATGATAGTCGGCAGCAGCGAAAAAGGTGTAGCGGTTTTTTTGCCGCTGCCGATGATGATATTCCAGAAAAAAATTGTACACTATTTGTACATACTTTTCAACTTTCTTGACTACTTCTTATAATTATTCTATAATTAAATCTGTACGCATAGATGAAATCGCGCATCGTTGAGGTGGCGCAAAGAAGTGTGCGAATACAATGTGTGCGGCAGTGATACGATGGGGTTGCTGTAGCGGAAAGGCAAGTATACGACTATGATAAAGAGTATGACCGGTTTCGGCAGGTGTGAGATTGCCAAAGGTGAGCGGAAAATCAGTGTGGAAATGAAATCCGTCAATCACAGATATCTGGATGTCAGTATCAAGATGCCGAAGAAACTGAACTTTTTTGAAGCGGCGATACGAAATGAGTTAAAAAACTATATTCAGAGGGGAAAGGTAGATATTTTTATCACCTATGAGGATCTCACTGAGAGTAATGTCTGTGTGAAATATAACAAAGAGCTGGCGGCGGAATATATGAAATATCTGGAGCAGATGGCGGAGGATTTTGCGCTTGACAATGATATCCGTGTGTCTGCGCTCTCACGATATCCGGAGATTTTAACGATGGAGGAGCAGACTGTCGATGAGGAAGAACTTTGGCAGCTTGTAAGTGAGGCGGTGCGCGGCGCAGCGGAAGGGTTTGTGGAGACTAGAATCAAGGAAGGCGAGAACTTAAAAAGCGATTTGGTCGAAAAGCTGGACGGGATGCTTGCGCATGTGGATTACATCACGGAGCGTTCCCCACAGATTATCACGGAGTATAAGCAGAAGCTGGAAGACAAGGTGAAGGAGCTTTTGGAGGATGTGAAAGTGGATGAGAGCCGTCTGCTGATGGAGGTTACCATCTTTGCAGATAAGGTTTGTGTGGACGAGGAACTGGTGCGGCTGCGCAGCCACATTGAAACGACGAAAGAAAATCTGATTCAGGGCGGAAGCGTCGGACGGAAGCTTGATTTTATTGCGCAGGAAATGAACCGGGAGGCAAATACCATTCTCTCAAAAGCAAACGATTTGGAGATTTCCAATCGCGCCATCGAGCTGAAGACGGAGATTGAGAAGGTGCGCGAGCAGATTCAGAACATTGAGTAGCATGGCGGCAAAAGGGATGCGGAAATCATAACAGAGGAGAGAACGGTCAATATGGGACGGCTGATTCATATCGGATTCGGCAATATAGTAAATACGGGAAAAATTATCGCAATTGTCAGCCCGGATTCAGCGCCGATCAAACGTCTGGTGCAGAAGGCGAAGGAGACGGGGATGGCGATTGACGCAACACAGGGACGTAGGACGAAGGCTGTGCTTGTGATGGAAAACAGCCAGATTGTGTTGTCGGCGTTACTTCCGGAAACAATCTCAGGCAGGGCACAGGAGGAAGGTGGGGAGACAGATGACGCGTAAAGGAATATTGATTATCGTTTCCGGTTTTTCGGGGGCAGGAAAGGGCACTCTGGTAAAGAAGCTGATAGAAGAATATGACAATTATGCGCTGTCAATTTCGGCTACAACCAGACAGCCGAGACCGGGAGAAATGGACGGCAGGGAATATTTTTTCCTGCAAAAAGAAGAGTTTGAGCGTAAAATCAAAGAGAACGGGCTGATTGAGTATGCATGTTATTGTGACAATTACTATGGAACGCCGAGAGAATATGTGGAAAGACAGCTTGATGCCGGTAAGGATGTTATCTTAGAGATTGAGATACAGGGTGCGCTCAAGGTCAGGAAACAGTACGAGGATGCGTTGCTGCTTTTTGTAATGCCGCCAAGCGCCGGAGAATTAAGGCGCCGGCTGGTGGGCAGAGGCACGGAGACTGCGGAAGTAATCGATAAGCGGATGAACCGCGCTGCGCAGGAGGCGGAGGGTATCGAAGAATACGACTATATCGTGGTCAACGATGATTTGGACGAATGCGTCAGAAAGCTTCATGAAATCATTACATCAGCGCATAATACTCCCGACAGAAACAAGGAGTTTATAGAAAATATCAGAACAGAATTGGAAGGAGAAAAATAATGTTACATCCATCTTATGCAGATTTAATCAAAGTAGTAAACAGCGGGGTAGAGGAGGGAGAAGATCCGGTAGTAAGCAGCAGATATTCTATCGTGATGGCTACTTCCAAAAGAGCGAGACAGATTATTGCCGGCGACGAGAAACTGGTGGACGGCAAGGGAAAGAAGCCGCTCTCCGTTGCAGTGGAGGAGCTTAATCAGGGAAAAGTGAAAATTACAAGTGATGAAGACGGGAACGATTCGGCAGAAAATTCTGACAAGGAATGATAGAGACGCATGAAGAAAAAAATTTTGTTTGTGTCCTTGGGATGCGACAAGAATCTGGTAGACTCCGAGATGATGCTGGGACTGCTTGCACGGAGCGGATATGAGTTTACTGACGATGAGCGTGAAGCGGATATTGTGGTAGTGAACACATGCTGTTTTATTAACGATGCCAAGGAGGAGAGCATCAACACGATTCTTGAGATGGCGGAGCTTAAGAAAGACGGACGCATTGAAGTGCTGGTAGTGGCGGGCTGTCTGGCGCAGCGCTATCGGGAAGAAATACAGACGGAGATTCCGGAGGTGGATGCGATTCTCGGGACAACGGCGATTGACGAGATTGTAAAAGTGCTGGATGAGATAGCAGAGAACACCAGATTAAATCATTACAAGAGTCTGGACGAGCGACCGCTGACCGGAGTGGAAAGGGTTGTGACGACCGGAGGGCATTATGCGTATCTGAAGATTGCGGAAGGCTGTGATAAGCACTGCACATACTGCATAATCCCCAAAGTCCGTGGGAATTACCGAAGCGTGCCGATGGACGGACTTGTCAGAGAGGCGCAGGACTTAGCGGACAAAGGTGTGAAAGAATTGATCCTTGTTGCGCAGGAGACGACGCTATATGGTACGGACTTGTACGGGCATAAGGCGCTGCCTGAATTATTGCGCAGACTCTGCGCGATAAGCGGTATCTGCTGGATTAGGATTTTGTACTGTTATCCGGAGGAAATTGACGATGAGTTAATACGCACGATCAAAGAAGAAAAGAAAATCTGTCATTATCTGGATTTACCGATTCAGCATGCTTCTGATAAAATATTACAGAGAATGGGGCGTAAAACCAACAGACGCCATCTGCAGGAAATCATAGAAAAGCTCAGACAGGAGATACCGGATATCTGTCTGCGGACTACGTTAATCAGCGGATTTCCGGGCGAAACGGAAGAAGACCATGAGGAACTGATGGATTTTGTGGACTGCATGGAATTTGACAGATTGGGTGTTTTTCCTTATTCGCAGGAAGAAGATACGCCGGCGGCGGGTATGGCGGAACAGGTTGCAGAGCAGGTGAAGGAAGAAAGAAGAGCACAGATTATGGAATTGCAGCAGGAAATTGCATTTGAGGCGGCAGAGAACATGGCGGGGACGGTGGTGACAGCTATGATTGAGGGGAAAGTTGCCGACGAGAATGCCTATGTGGCGCGGACCTATAAAGATGCACCGAATGTAGACGGTTTCCTGTTTGTGAATACGGATAGAGAATTGATGACCGGTGATTTTGTCAAAGTGAAGATTACCGCATCGTATGAATATGACTTGATTGGAGAGTTAGAAGATGAATTTACCTAACAAATTAACGATGTTCCGTGTGATATTGATACCTTTCTTTGTGGTGTTTATGTTGGTTAACATAACACCGGTAGATAGGTGGATTGCGCTTGCAATTTTTATCATTGCGAGTCTGACGGATTTATTGGACGGCAAGATTGCCAGAAAATATAATCTGGTGACAAACTTCGGTAAGTTCATGGACCCTCTTGCGGATAAGCTTCTGGTATGTTCCGCACTGATTTGTCTGGTGGAGCTTCATAAGATACCGGCATGGATTGTCATCGTGATTATTGCCAGAGAGTTTATCATCAGCGGCTTCCGGTTGATTGCGGCGGACAATGGTGTGGTCATTGCGGCAAGCTATTGGGGAAAATTCAAGACGACTTTTCAGATGGTGATGATTTGTCTTATGATTGCCGATATTTCTGCAATCGGTCTGTTTACAGATATCGTGATGTGGGCAGCATTAATTTTGACAGTCGTATCTTTGGTGGACTATCTGGCAAAAAACAAAGACGTGATGAAAGATACAAAGTGATAGGGCTTTGTATGTTCGGGAATGGGTGAAAATATGATTGTAGAATTGATTTCGGTCGGAACGGAAATTTTACTGGGAAATATAGTGAATACCAATGCCGCATATCTGTCAGAAAAATGCGCGGGCCTAGGACTTTCCTGCTATTATCAGGATGTGGTCGGGGACAATGGAGAACGGCTTTACGAGACGATTAAGACAGCATTGTCGCGGGCGGACATCCTTCTTTTGTCGGGAGGACTCGGACCGACGCAGGATGATTTGACGAAAGAAGTGGCGGCGGATGTACTCGGCAGAAAGCTGTATCTTCATGAGGAGAGTAAGGCTTCCATCCAGCAGTTTTTTGAAAAAAGAGGCTTGGAAATCACGGATAATAACTGGAAACAGGCAATGATGCCGGAAGGCTGCATTGTGGTGGAGAACCCGAACGGCACGGCGCCCGGCGTGATTATGGAACAGGATGGCAAACATGTGATACTGATGCCCGGACCGCCTAACGAGATGATTCCGATGTTTGAAAATTCAATCATGCCATATTTAAGCAAGCTGCAGTCCTGCGTTATCTTTTCCCAGACGGTCAAGGTGTGCGGGATAGGTGAGAGCAAGGCGGAGACGATGGTGCAGGATTTGATTGACGAACAGACGAACCCGACGATAGCGACCTATGCGAAGACCGGTGAAGTACATTTGCGTGTGACGGCAAGAGCTGAAGATGAAAAAGCGGCAAGAAAGCTGGTGAAACCGATTGTCAAGGAACTGAAGGGACGTTTTGGCAATCATGTTTATACGACGGATGACGAGGTGACGCTGGAAAGGGCAGTCGTGGATTTACTTCTCGCCAATAAGCTTACTGTCAGTACGGTGGAATCCTGCACAGGCGGACTGGTGGCGGCGAGGCTGATTAACGTGCCGGGCGTTTCGGAAGTATTTAAATCCGGCTATATTACATATTCCAATAAGGCGAAAAGAAGGCTGCTGGGGATTAAGAAAAGTACGCTGGTAAAACACGGTGCAGTCAGCGAAGAGATTGCGCGTGATATGGCAAAAGGTGCAGCATTGGTGTCGAAATCCGATGTGACCGTCAGTGTTACAGGAATAGCCGGACCGGACGGCGGTTCGGAGGAAAAACCGGTGGGACTTGTGTATATCGGATGCAGTGTCTGCGGACGCGTCACGGTTAAGAAATGCCAGTTCAGCGGTAATCGCGCTAAAATTAGGGAAAATACTGTGTCCTCCGCATTATCGTTAATGAGAGAATGTATTTTGCAGTATTACAGTGAAGTGACATTTGGAAGCAAAGACAAGTAGACCGTTGCAAGGAAGGAAAAGGGGAAACGAATGAGTCAATCAGAGCAGTTTGATAATCAGCAGAGTGGAAATGACGGGATGGGTACGGTTTCAGATACATATACTACGGAAAGCAGCGCAGATATTTATCAGACGCCGGATGTTTCCATTCATCCGTTTGACGATACGCCTGTGGAGGAAGCAGCCAGTACGGAAGAAAAGCCTTTATTAGAGGAGATGGCGTCTCTGGAGGAGGTGGTCTATGGTGCGGAGCCGATGTCTGGGGACGCTGCGCCGGAGGCTGCCGGGGAGCATATCATACCGGATGATAATCCCTATGAAAACAATGTTTCATACGGAAGCGCTTCGTATGGCGGACAGCCGGCGCAGAACGATAATTTCTATGGCGGACAGCCGGTGCCGAATGACAGTCCTTACGGAAACAAATATATCAGTGCCCCGAATGGAAACAGTCCGTATGGCAATCGCAATTCATACGGCGGTAATCAGCCCGGCAGTAATCCGTATTATGGACAGCCAATGCAGGGTGATAATTCTTATCGCGGACAGCCAGTGCAGAATGCCAATCCCTATGGCGGACAGCCGGCACAGAATGCCAATCCCTATGTGGGGCAGCCGGCGCAGAACGATAATCTCTATGGTGGGCAGTCAGCACAGAATGCCAATCTCTATGGCGGACAGCCGGCGCAGAATTACAATGCATACAGCGGACAGCCGATGCAGAATGGAAATCAATACGGCGTGCCGCCTTACGGAAACAATCAATTCAGTCCGTATGCGGTGCCTCCGAAGAAGAATAGCACCGGTCTGATTATCGGCATCGTAGCGGCGGTGGTACTGCTGTTTTTGATTGCCGTCGGCGCACTGGTATACAAAGTAGTTTCTATGTATGCGGATGCGGGGGAGAACAGACACGCAAACAAGGAAGAGTATGACTTTGACGATTGGGAAAAAGAGCGTGAGCGTAAGGAAAATTATGATAATCATCATTATGATGATAATGATAATGATGACAGCTATAATTATGATGATGACTACGGTTACGATGATAGCTATGATGATGATTACGATTATGACAGTGATGAGTATTATACGCTTCATGATGACATTCAGGGCGGCTTATCCTATACCGTAGATTTTGAGTATTATGAATATGATTCCAATCATGAAAACGTCGATATCCTTGTTTTGTATCCGGTTATCGAGAATTCTGATGAAAGTATACCGAATCTGGATAAACTGAATGCGACAATTGAGAGTGAAGTTGACTTTCTGGTAGAATACTATGAAGACGAATACGGAGACTATTTTATAGAGGATGATGACAGTTATTTCCATGCGTCATCTACGGGATATGTGACATATATGGATGAAGAGAAAATGAGTATTGTATTCTCCGAAAATGTGTATGCGGATGATGGACGTACTTATTATTCGGATGCATTTCTGTACAGTATTAATATTGATATGGAAAACGGGATTATCCTAGAAAATGAGAGTATGCTCAATGTAGATGATGAGTTTTCCGTGGAATTTAGGGAGAAAAGCGATATCCAGAATGGGGAAATCAGCAGTCTCACTATGATGTCCGACCAAGAAATTACAGGTCATTTTGATTCCTCTGATATCATTGTGTTCTATACACCGCAGGGAATGGAAATTGGCTTTAACTATGACGAGGGCTGGGTTACGGTCACATATAAAGATTATGAACAGTATTTGAAGGTATTTTAAGAAGGCAGAAAAAAGGAGTTGGCAGATATGCCAGCTCCTTTTTTCTGCTGAAATGTGCC
>CANOEC010000053.1 GCA_947564735.1 uncultured Lachnospiraceae bacterium
ACGTTTCCTTTATCGTTTCAAGGACAAGCGCATTGACCGCCTTTGTCTGTATTCCATGTGAGGAACACTGCTGTCTGTATTTCTGCCTGCCTAAGTTGTAGTTGGAGCAGTTGTAATCATCTTCGGGAGCAATCCAGCGTCCTTTGCCTTTGGTGTAGATGTCTTTCCTGTACCTCGCCGTCCTGTGGCGGTGGTTATACATCTTCGCCCCGCAGTCCGCACAAAACATCTTGCCTGTCAGTGGGTTTGCCTCGCCTAAAATGTCATGCCTGCGGACTGTCCTGCGGAGTTCCTGCGCCATGTTTCCTCGTCAACAATCGGCTCTTGGGTGTTCTTGAAGATTACAAGCTCGTCCTTTGGGGTTTTCCTTGCCCTTTTGTCCTTGTAGCTTTCCTTATAGGTACGGAAGTTTACCGTATGCCCCATGTATTCGGGTTTGGAGAGGATAGTTGCAACCGTATTTCCCCGCCACATATACGGGTTCTCGGTGTCATAGGTGGTGCAGTGCGTGCCTAATCCCCGTTTCCCCATGTAGTAAGATGGTCTTTCGACTTTTTCATCATGGAGTATCCTCGCTATGTCATACGGTCCTTTTCCTGCAATGCACAAGCGGAATATCCTGCGGACAACTTCGGCTGCGGGTTCATCAATTACCCAATGGGTGCTGTCAAGCGTGTCTTTTTTGTAACCGTAAGGACAGTGGTTAGATGTGTGGGCATTTCCCGTCATTCCCCTTGCCCGTAAGACAGTAGTAATCTTTCTGCTTGTGTCACGCACATACCATTCGTTCATAATGTTTAGGAATGGCGCAAACTCCGCACTTTCCCTTTTTTCGCTGTCCACTCCGTTTGAGATTGCTATGAAATGCACTCCCTTTTCTCGGAACATTACTTCGGTATAAAATCCAACCTGCAAGTAGTCACGCCCCACTCGGCTCATGTCCTTTACAATCACTGTGCCGATTTTTCCCTGTTCCACATCTTCAATCAACCGTTTCCAGTTCGGGCGGTCAAAGCTCGCCCCGCTCCAACCGTCATCGGTATAGTGGGAGATGTTGGCGTAACCGTTCTTTTCCGCATAGTCCTCTAGCATTTTCTTCTGGTTTGTGATACTATTGCTTTCGCCATTCAGTTCATCATCTTTTGACAATCTCTCGTAAAGTGCTGTGATTTTTAAGCTGTCCTTGTTCTTCATTTTATCCTGCTCCTTTCTTTCGGGGTGCTTTCCACGCCCCACACTGACAGCTTATCACATCCGTAAAATGCTTCGGCGGCTGGGTGAAATGCTCCGATACCTTTGTCTGCGCTCCCTCAAATACCATTCCTTCCGAAAGCTCCGGCAGCTTTTTATCCTCTTTTTCCTTATCTTCCGCCGTCTTATAGGAACGCTTCAGGGCAGCTTCAAACCCCTTCCACCCATTCCTTATTACAGACTTCCCGGAAGCCGTAAAAACGCTTTCATTACAGATAAACTCTGCCTTGACTGTTTCATACTCATGCTTTTCTCCGGTGGCACAGAGCAGACGGTTTGCGGCAAGGGAAAGTATCTTCATTTCCACCTCCGGCACTGCGGAAAGGTCAGCTTTTGCAATCTCCATGGTAGGAATGATTGCATGGTGGTCTGTCACTTTCCTGCTGTCCATCACCCTTTTAATGTCCGGCTCTGCCCCGGACGCTTCTTCAAAGAGGATCGCTTTATAGACCACCCCGATCACGCTCCTTGCAGTGCCTTCCATATCGTCTGATAAATACTGGCTGTCTGTCCGGGGATATGTGACCAGCTTTTTCTCATAAAGGCTCTGCGTGTATTCCAGGGTCTGTTTTGCGGTAAAGCCGAATAAGCGGTTTGCATCCCTCTGTAACGTGGTAAGGTCATAGAGCTTCGGCGGCTGTACGGTTTTCTTTTCCCTTGTGACCGAAACAACAGAAGCGGCTTTGCTTTCACACGCTGTGGCAATCCCCTCTGCCTGTGCTTTATCATCAATCCGATCTGTTGCCGCATCAATCCCGCCTATGAGGATATGCGCCATATAATACGGCTCTTTCTTAAAATTCCTGATCTTTTCCTCACGCTCCACAATCATCGTAAGCGTAGGTGTCTGCACCCTGCCGACCTTTAACACCTTGCCGCCATACAGCACTGTAAAGAGCCTTGTGCCGTTCAAGCCCACAAGCCAGTCCGCCCTCTGCCTGCACAGTGCGGAATAATAAAGGTTATCGTAATCGCTCCCCGGCTGCAGGTTCTCAAAGCCTTCACGGATTGCGCTTTCCTCCATAGAGGAGATCCAGAGCCGCTTCATGGGCTTGCTGCACCCTGCCTGATGATATACAAGGCGGAAGATCAGCTCGCCCTCCCGCCCTGCGTCCGTAGCGCATACAACGCTTTCCACCCTTGCGTCGTGCATAAGCCCTTTCAACACTTTGTACTGCGCCGCCGTGCCGCTTTTTACTTCTGTCTGCCATTCTTCCGGTATCATGGGCAGGCTCTCATAACTCCACTTTTTCCAGGTATCCGAATAGGCATCCGGCTGTGCAAGCTCAACCAGATGCCCGATGCACCAGGAAACAAGGAAACCGTTCCCCTCCATATATCCGTCTTTTTTCTCCCCAGCGCCGACCACACGGGCAATCGCCTGTGCCACGCTGGGTTTTTCTGCTATCACTAACTGCATATTTCTTTTCCTCCTGTCAATTCAATATCGCATTCCACTTCGTTTCCCCATACGTCAAACCCTTCTGCTTTTCTCCGGGCAAAAAGTTCTATCTTCGGTACATCGCCCATGAGCCGGCTGATCCTCCGATGTACTTCTTCCGGCTTCCTGCTGTGTTCCTCAATGCGGGACATCACCACCTGATGCACCCCCGCATTGTCACGTTTCGGTCTGCCCTTTGTTGCCAGGATACAGATCTCCACGTTGCACCGTGTCCAGTAGCCCATGCCCCAAAAGAGGGAATCTGCCTTTTTATTCAGCTTTACCCATACAAACGCTACGGTCTTATAGGCAAATCCCCATGCCTTTATCACTTCCAGTCCTTCCGGCAGGCAGGGGAATGTCACCCAGAGAAATAAGGCGCAGTCCCTGTCTGCTATTTCAGCTACCGGAAGCGCCTTTATATCTTCTATGTTCATGGTGGGATAATGGCTCTCTGCGCTTCTCCCCGCATCTTTCTTTGAGTACACATGGTAATGCCAGGGCGGGTCTGCCAGTATGACTGCATATTTCTTTTCTCCCATACGGCTGGTTACTCGTCCTCCTTATCGTCAAAAAATTCATCCCCGGAACTGTCCTCCGCATCTTCCTCCTCGTACTCGTATTCTTCCTCGTCTTCCTCGTCCTCATCTTCGTCCTCAATGAAGTCCTCTTTCTTTTTGCGGACAACTTTGAAATAATAAGCGCCGCCGATAACGGCTATTACAAGTGCGCCCATAAGGATATAGGAAATGACCGGGTTCGGTTCCTCTGCTTTTTCCTCTGGTTCAGGTTCCTCTGTGCCTTCCGTTTCTTCCGTATTTTCTGTATCTTCTTCCCCTTCCGGATTTTCCTCTGCCTGCTCCGTGTCCTCCGGCATTTCCCCATTATTGTTCGGCAGTGCGCCTTCCTCTGTCGGGATTGCGGATTCCAAAGCAGCGGAATTTTTCGGCAGGGTTTCACTGTTGTCGGAAG
Organism: uncultured Lachnospiraceae bacterium; assembly: GCA_947564735.1. Lineage (GTDB taxonomy): Bacteria > Bacillota > Clostridia > Lachnospirales > Lachnospiraceae > UBA3282. The sequence continues at coordinate 3,665 of CANOEC010000053.1, forward strand.
TGACGTTCAGCAGGTCATTCTCCGTGATCTCTGTGAGGAAATATACCATTTCATCCTCCCCGTCACGGTCAATGATCAGGTAGAAAACCTTGTCCGATGCTGTCTGGATTGTATAAAATTCCTTCCCCTGCTCCATCTGCTCTTTTTCTGTATCTCCGTTTCCGCTTTCTCCCTTTTCTGCGGCATCCGCTTCCGCCATTGCCTTCTTTTTCTGTTCGGCAAGGCTGTTCCCGGAAACCGTGTTCCCGTCACTGTCGGTCTTGGTATGCTCCGTGACTGTGCCTGTTGCGTTCCCCGGCTTGGTGGCTTCGGCATTTACCGGGAGCTGCTCTGCCGGGTTTTCGTCACTCTCATCCGCAGGGTCTTTGTAGTACGGGTTTTTCGTCTTATAGACTTCCGACATATTCCCGGCATTGTCCATTGCGGAAATGGTGAAATACTCATATCCTGCATCAAACTGCTGTAAGCGGATATTCAGCGTCCCATTGGTCAGCTCCGTAAATTCATACCCGTTTACATAGACCGCCTTTGCGCCGGAATCCCTGTCTGTCACCTGGATGCTCAACAGCCTGTCACTGACTGCCGCATTGAGTGTGGGCTTTGTGGTGTCAAAACATTTGACTGCCCGGCTCCTCTCATATGTATTGCCTTTCTGGTCTGTTACCTGCACATAGACAGTGCAGTTTTCTGAAATATCCAGCTTCTTATCTTCCGTCACGTCCGTCCAGCTCCCATTCTGGCCGACCTTCGCCTGTATCTTTGCAACCTCAAAATTTCCTGTGTGCGCCACGTCCGCCACCTTGAAAGTGACGGCCATGGTATCATTGAACCATCCGTCCGGCTTGTTGATGCTGATCGACACGTTAGGCTTTTTATAGGCACAGAGCTTATAATCTTCCACGCACACCTTACAGCCATGGTCATATTCATAAGCGCCGCATTTATCCTCACAGGTACATACCGGCTCTGCGTCATTGCCCGATACGGTTCCGCCCTCCGTTTCTCCCTCTGTGCCGCTTTCTGTCTGTTCCCCCGGATTTTCTTCTCCCGGACTTTCCTCTGTGCCGCCCTCCTTTCCCTGATCCGTGGGGCTTTCCTCCATACTGCCTTCTGTCTCCTGCTTTGCAGGGCTTCCCTCTGCATTGTTTTCTGCTTCCTGCTCCGCAGGCTTTTCTTCCTCTGCCCTTGCTTCAATGGCGCTGTTCCCATTTATGGAAAAAGCCACCGCAGGCATACAGAATAATACTGCGGATAACATGAGCGATAACACCGCCCTATAACGTAACTTCATTTTCTTGTCCATGGCTTGCTGCCTCCCTTTCTGCTTGCTGTGTCTGTTCCTCCTGCTCTTTCTTCCGGAGCAGGTTTAATATTTCTTCCTCGCTGACTTTATTCAGCAGGATCAGGCGTTCCAGAGAAATCTTGTTCTTTTCTATGAATTTCATTTTCTCCGCATCTTCCGCCATCTGTAACTGGCCCTCCAAATCTTTCTGCCTTTCCTGCAAGTCCGCAAGCTGCCCCCGGACTTTGGAAAGCTCCTTTATGATCCGTTCCTTTGTCACATCGCTTCTCCTTTCCATGCCAAAATAATGGGCATTTTTTTAACTTCTAATTTAATCTGCCAAATGCATAAAAATGGCTCTGCCAGTACGATGTATTGATGCTGGCATATTTAATCGGATCGCCGCAGTGTATCATCACCCCGTTTCCGCAGTAGATCCCCACATGGCTGACTGCACCGCCAGAATTGTATGTGCCAGTGAAAAAGATAATATCCCCGGCTTTCGCATCTGCCGCCGAAACCGGAGTACACTGGTCATAGATGCCCTGTGCGGTAGTCCGTGGCAGGTTATGCACCCCGCTGTTGGTAAATACCCAGCAGACAAATCCGGAACAGTCGAAACTGGTGGAAGGGCTTGAGCCGCCCCACACATAAGGGAATCCAAGGTATTTTGCGGCTTCCTCCATAAGCGCCTGCACGGTTGCATCATCGTAGGAATCCGGTGGTATGGCATTCCCCCCGCCGCTCCCCGGCGCATTGCCTTCACCGTAGAGCGTCCCTTCCCCTGCTTCAAAATAAAATAACGGGTTATAATACTCCCCGTTATACTGGCATTCGATATGCAGGTGGCTTCCGGTGCTGCTCCCCGTGTTCCCTGTTGTCCCTATGGTATCCCCATGCTTCACAGTCTGCCCCGCACTGACGCTCAATGTGTCCATGTGGGCATATTTGGTACAGTACCCTTTGCTGTCCTCGATCACGACATAATTCCCGTAGTAGCTGTCATAGGCAGCCGCTGTGACTGTGCCATCCATTGCCGCAAGTACGGGTGTCCCTGTCGGCACTGCAATGTCAACACCCCTGTGGAGCTGTTCCGCCCCTGTCACCGGATTGATGCGGTAGCCGTAATAGCTGCTCACATAGTTGTACCAGTATAAATTAAGAGGTGTGTAAAACTGCTGCGTCAGGCCATGCGTTTCATTGTAAAGCGCATAAATATCTTTCTGCTCGCCATTCATGCGTCCGGCAACCACTGTATTCAGGTCTTTTGCGGTCAGCGTGACTTCCAGTATGGTTACGGTATATTCTTCTTCCTCCTCATACTCATATTCTTCCTCTGTTTCCTCCCCCGTCACCGGGTCTGTGACAGTGCGTGTGCCTGTCTTGGTCACTGTCCTTGTCCTCGTCTCCGTTGTGGGAGTTATGGTCAGCCTATACATCTCATTGAACAGGCTCTCGACCTCACTCTGCACATCTGCTGCCGTAAATTCCGTATGGACTGCCGAAAGGTAGCTGATGAGCGCAAACGGGTCATGTCCGATAGCGTCAAGGTTATAGCGGTATTCATCATAGTCCGGGTAATCCGTTTCTATGGAATCAATCTCTTTCTGCAAGTCCATTTCAAGCTCTGAAAAAGCCAGGTCAGCAGCGTCGATCTCTGCCGGGACGCTCATATAGCTTCCTGCCAGTGTGGTACTCATGCCGTTTGAGAACATCGCCCCGCAGGACGATACGGAAGTCATGATCATAATGAGCAGGAGAGCCGCCGCCCCGATTGTTACAAGGATGGATGCGTGTTTCGCCGCCATTTCCTGCAATTTTTTCGCAACTGTCGTGGTGAAATTGGCGGTTTTTACAGCCGCTTCCTTCGTATTCTTTGCCGCCTTCCCCGCCCGGACTGCCTTTGCGTACTCACGCTTGATGCGCTGTTTCTGCAATCTTTTCTGGAGCTGCTTCTTTAAGGTCTTTTCCTGCATTTCAGGGTTTTCTTCCAGAAACTTCTGGTAGCGGAAGCTGACTTCTTTTTTGAACTGCTTTTTCTCCAGCTTTGCCACTTTTTCACGCTGCCTCTGTTCCCTGCCCTTATAATGCCGCTTCACAAAACGGTAGGTGTCCTCGGCTTTCTGCTCTGTCTTGTGTGCGCCCTCCACGCCCGAATTTTCCTTTTCCGTTTCGGCAACCTTGCCGTGTGCAAAATTCGTAAACTCTGACCCGGCCCGGCCTGCCATCCTTTTTACCGGGTTATCCGCTTTGAAAGGCTTCTCCTTATCCACAGCGGCCAGCACATACTTTGCCCTGCCTGTCTTTTCGTCAAAGACACGCACTAAGGAATATTCCTTTTTCTTCGGCAGCTTCTTCCTTGCGGCTTCGGTCTTTTTCCCGGCTTTCTCTGCTTTCCTTTGCAGCTTCTCTGATTTCCTGCCGCCCTGGGATTCCGGCTCTGCCCCTTCCGCAAAGGCATCTTCCTTTATAAAGGTTGCGTCCTTCGTCTGAAAGTCCCTCTCGAAATCAGATTTCTTGATGCGTTCCCTGTCCTGACGCTCCCGCCTGCGGTATCTGCCCTTTTTTTCGCTCTGGTGGTAGGTGTCCCTGCGGCGGTAATCGTCCGTAAAGTCCTTCGGTTCTCCAGGCTGTTCTTCTTTGTCTTTCTCTGTAAAAACATTCTTCTCCGGTGAAAAATCGCCCTGCGTTTTGCTGTCTGCGCCTCCGTCCGTTTTTTCTTTTCCCTCTGTAAAAGTATTTTCTTTCTGGAACTGCCCGGACTGCCTGCGCTTTTTCTGGCCGGATTTTGCTTTCTGCCCCGCTGGTTTCGGTTTCCTTGTGTCATTTTGGAAAGCATTCTGCTCCTGCAAAAAGCCGTCCTGCATCTTGCTTTCTGTATTGCTGCTGTCCGGCTTTCCTTTGTCCTGTGTAAAATTATTTTCTTTTTGGAACTGCCCGGACTGCCTGTGCTTTTTCTGTCCGGGTTTTGCTTTCTGCCCTGCCGGTTTCGGTTTCCTTGTGTCATTTTGGAAAGCGCTCCGATCATCCAGAAAACTGTCTCGCTCCGGCTTATTCTCCGGCTTCTGGACATTGTGTCCAGAGGTTTCCGGCTGTCTCCACTTCTGGACATCATGTCCAGAAGTAATGTCCGCATCTCTCGGCTGATGCGTGCCGGACTGCTTCTGCCTTGCCTTTTTGGTATTTTCATTACCATTTTGGGAACTTCCGCCCGCAAAAGCATTTATATCCTTTGCAAATTCAGCCGGTTGCTTTTTCTTCTTTTCCACCATTAAAATTCCTCCACGTTTCCATATAAAATCCTGATAGGCTGCAGCTTCCTACATCTGTGGCAGTTCCTTTATCCTATCCTGCGATACCTTGAACCATCTTTTTTCTATCTCCACACCTATAAATTTCCGTTTCGTCCTGATGCACGCTTCTCCGACCGGGCAGCTCCCCATAAAGGGATCAAGGCACACTTCATTTTCCAGTGTGGAACACCTGATCAGATGTTCTATCATGGGTACTGGTTTCTCCGTTGGATGCCGCTTTTCACTCCCCCTGGGCATCTTCACTTCCATAATGGTTGAGCCTGAAAAATGGGATTTCCTATATCCTCCCTTCCGGTACATCAAAATAAACTCCGCACGTTTGGGATAATAGGTAGACGGCACTGTCATTTTCTTATCCATTACCAGCAGCTCACAAAATTTAAAATCACTGTCTATGCAGGCTTTATGCACAGCAAACAGGTTCCTGTCATTGGACATCACATAGAAATACCTTTCCTCTTTTAATATCCGGTAGATTTCCGGTATCCATGTTTCAAATCCAATGCTCTTTGTGCTGAACCCGCAATTTTGAAATATCTCGCCGCCTTTATAATTGAGCTTCCCGTTTTTCATTCCCCCTCCCGTCAGCTCAAACGGCGGGTCTGTAAAGACCATGTCTATGCTGTTATCTTCCATCTTTCCTGCAATGCCCAGAAAATCAGCATGATGCAGTGTGGTATTTTCTGTTATATAAGTGGCTGCAGCTCCGTTCCCCATTCCCTGCCTTTCACCTCCTTCCATCCGGCTTCCCATCCTTATTTCCTGACCTTGCCTGATATTTAGGGTCAAAATCACGAAAGTCCGGAACTGCACTGAAAAACCATTTATTGTTTACCCACCTCTGCATCCGCCTTGTTTCCTCTGGTGCGGTAGGCTTCTCATATATCATCACATACGGGCTGTACCCCATATCCCGCAGGGTATAGATGCGGTATAGATCCTGCTCATGGGTGCTGCCGTAGTTGGTAAGGACATATACCTGCCGCTTCCGTTTGTCCTTTACTGCCGTAAGCTCCGAAAACTTCTTAAAGTACGGGATCAGGTCATCTTCCGGGTTATCCCATGCAAAATGCAGCATTTTTATCCTGATCTTATTAAGCGCCGCCACTTTCTCCGGTGTGGTCAGCCGCACGTCAAGCCCCTGCGTAAAATCCACCGTTGCCCTGCTGTCCGCAAGCTGCCCTAAGAGCCTTTCCCAATCGGGGCAGGCTAAGATATTCGCATCTAACAGCTTGATCTCTTTCTCGCCGCCCCAAAATTCAGACAGGTCAGCCACCGCCTGTGTCTTTCTTCCCTCCTTTTCCCCCACAATGCAGAACCCGCATCCACGAGGGCATCCTCTGGAAAGGAAACCGTAGGCGGTTCCTGCAAACTGCGGGTACAGCCCATAGTCCGGGTGGGTATGCTCCACGGTATCAGGCAGCTTATTATCAAGGCCGTACCCTGTGCCGCCTTTTATGATGTGGTAAGCATTTATGCCCCCTTCATAATCTTTGGAATAGGTGTCCGTGAACACCCTGCTCATATAAACAAGGTCATACCGTTTCCCATTATCGTACCATTCCACCATATCGCCCCTTGCCTTGTGGTAAGCGGACAGCTTCATCAGGCACAGGTTGGGGAAGTTATGCCCGTCCACGTCGATCAGCCCTATTTTCAATCTGCTTCCTCCCGTTTTACCGATTCTTCGGGCCTTGTGTTCATGATCGCAAAGGTCTTTGTGTCAGCCGGGTACTTGTCAACGAATGGGATGACCACGTTATCGAACAGGATAAGCCCGCTTCCCGGCTCCGAATTGGTCACATGGGCAAGCTGCTTCTCCGACAGCCCTAACTTGTCGGCAAGTATCGCCTGGTCTTTTGCGTTCTGGTTTAAGAGATAAACAAAATCGGAGTTGCCAAGAATCCCCTCGATCTCCTCCGATTTCAAAAAATCACCTACATTCTGCGTCAAGCCTGTCGGTATGCCGCCCCACTTCCGGAACCTTTTCCAGATCTCCACCGAATAGATTGCTGTCTGCCTTTCTTTTAAAAGCAGATGGAACTCGTCACAGTAGTACCTTGTGGCAACTTTCCTCTCCCGGTTCTGTGACACCCTGTTCCAGACCGCATCCTGCACGATCAGCATTCCAAGCTCTTTTAACTGGTTTCCCAGGTCTCTGATGTCAAAGCACATGATACGGTTATGGGAATCCACATTTGTATGGTGGTTGAAATAATTCTGCGAGCCATGCACGTACAGCACAAGGCTGTTTGCGATCCGCACCGCTTTCTGCTTCGCTTCCTTCTGCATCTCCGGGGCTACGTCCTTCGGCTCATACTTTAACAGCGCATTGTATAAGTCCTCCAGTAGCGGCATATTCTCCGGTTTCGGCTCTTTGAAATACCTGTCATAGATGTGCTTGATGCAGGTGTCGATAATGCCCTTTTCGTCATTTTCAAGGCCGTTTTTCCCTCCGGCTATCAGATCGCACAGCGTGATGATAAAATCCGATTTCAGCTTTAACGCTTCCCGGTCATTCTTATGGGAAAGCTGGATGTCCATCGGGTTTAAATAATCTTTGGAATTGGTGGCAAGTTTTACCACCTGCCCATTGAGCGCCCCCACAAGAGCAAAATATTCGCCCTCCGGATCGCAGACGACCACATCGTCCCCTGTCATAAGGAAGCAGGACAGGATTTCCCGCTTTGCGCTGAATGATTTCCCGGAGCCGGGTGTGCCGAGTATCACCCCGTTTGGTGTCCGCAGCTTCTTCCTGTCCGCCATGATCATGTTGTTGGAAAGTGCGTTCAGACCATAATAGATTGCCGGAGCAGGCATGAAAAGCTCCTGTGTGCAGAAAGGCACTAAGATTGCCGTACTCTTTGTGGTAAGCACCCGCTCAATTCCTGTGTCATTGCAGCCAATCGGTGCGGAAGCCATAAGCCCCTGTTCCTGAAGGTACTGCATACATCTGAGGTTGCAGTTCGCCTGCTGGATGATGCCAGACACCCTCTGTGTGATGTTCTCAAGCGCCTTCTTGCTCCTGCCATAGCAGGTAATGAGGAATGTCATTTTGATGATCTTCTGGTTGCTGGTGTTCAGATCGTCAAGCAGCTCCAGCGTGTCTTTCTCATAAGTGATGATGTCGGTGGGCAGAATGTCCATGTCATAGCCGGAACGGACTGCCTTCTTCTGTTCCTCAATCTTCATTTTCTGGATATTGGTGAGTGCGCCCTTTAACATCTTGATCGCCTTTACCGGATCCATCGTCTGCATATGCATTGTGACCGTAAGGTTATCATCAATGTCAAGGAGCTTCTTCAGCAGCTCGTCATTGAACCTCGGCGCAATGATGTCAAGGTAATGGACGCTCCCATACATCTTCCCGGCCTTGAAGCGGCTTGGATAGCGGAAGTCAAACCCCGGCGGCGCTATGTAGTCCTTTACGCTCTTTCCGGATTCCGACAGTTCCTTAAATGAAAAACGGAAAGGCTCCATTGTGTCCTGGTTGAAATACTCATGCAGGATACGCAGTCGCTCCTTCCCGTCAAGGCTTCTGGCATGGGTGCCGAGGTTGAGGAAATTCTTGATCACGTCAGCTTCTATGCTGACCAGCTTTGCCTTTGCTTCCCTGTACCCTTTGCACTCAATGCCGAAAATAAGATATTTTGACTTGATGATGCCGTTATTCCCCTTTGCGGCCTGTTTCTTCAACATTTCCGTGTATTCCTCCCGGATGTCGTCAAATTCATCGCCCTGCAAGGGGATGTCAAACTGGTCTATCAAAGTCTGCTCGTTGACCTGCCTGTTGAATAAGAACAGCTCGAACCGTATGGACGGGTCAAAGTAATTGATGAGCCTGCTGTACTGCTCTAAGATCTCTCCCTGATCCTCTATCTCCAGAAGGTCATAGTTGATGTCGAAGAACTCGACCATTTTTGTATAATAAGCGGAAGACACCTGGCAGATGCCGTCACGGTACATCTTCTTAAACGTGATCGTCTTCTGCGCTGTGTCCGGCATCTCCGCCTTCTTTTCATTCCCGGCAAGGGTGCCTTTCAGCTCCCTTAACCGTTTCTTTTCCGAAAAGCTAAGTCCCGCTTTAGGCTTTGCGGCTTTTTTCTGCCTGCCCTGCGGTGCTGCCTGCGGCTTTTTCTTCAAGATAACGCACCTCCTTCTTTAATTTCTCCCTCTCCTCCAACTGCTTGTAGAGGTTTTCCGATTTATAGGGACGTATCCCCGGCATGAGCAGCTTCTGCCGTATCATAAAGTACAGAACCTTTTCTGCCGGGAAGCCGTCCTTTTCATACATTGCCAGAAAAAAGAATGGCAGCATGAGGGCTACCATGATAAGCGCCGAGACCTGCGTCCCCAGCACCCCCTTTGTCACAAGGTAAAAAGGTATTCCCACTGCGGCGGCGCCCCCAAAACAGATAAGCTGGCGTTTGGTAAGGTTCAGCGCCACTTTTGTTTTGATGCCGCTTAAGTTTTTCGGCACTGCGACTGATATTGCCATAAGCATCCTGACCGGGTCTCCCCGGTGTTCCCTCCTTCCTGCTGATGATATAAAAATACCGCCTGTCTAATGGGCATTCAGCACACTTTTTGCGAGTGAGCCAGTCTTGAATAGGCTGAAGCACAGGATAACCGTGTATGCCGCCACTGACCAGAGCGCCGTATGCAGGTTTCCCGCTACCGCAACACTGGCAACAAGTACCGAATAAATGCCGACACAGACCATAATGAAAAATCCCTGGAACGCAAGGGCACAAAGCCCTTTGATGTAGTTGTTTCCGATACTGCCCCATTCCCGGTTGCTCAAAGTCGCAAAAGGAACCGGGGCCACTGAAATATAAAGGTATATCTCTATCATGCGTCCATAAAGAACGACGGTGATGAGGACGGACATGATTTTCATACACAGGCTGACGATCATGGTTTCTATCCCAAGCCCGATCAGTTCTCCGATGCCCATAGTGGAAAGCTGGCTGTTGAACATGGTAGTCAGCGTGGTGGTCACATCAATGCTCGTAGAGCCTGATATGACACCCGCCGCATTGGTCACGATATGGTTGCCCACATCGAAGATCGCCATTGTGATGTCAAAGGTCTTGCTGAGGAGCATCACGGCGATACATGCTTTCACGAGGTAGCGAAAAAAGAACTCGCTCCCTACCTCGTGCATGTTGTTTTTGTCCATTGCCATCGTTATCAGCTCATAACAGAGTATTGCGCTGATGATAAGCCCTGCTATGGGAATCATGACATTCTCTGAAAGGTTGCGGATCATGGAAAAAATGCTCCCATTCCATGCGCTGGGTGTCTGCCCGACTTCCCCGGCAATCTCGCCCACTTTCGTATTGACGTCTGTAAATACCCGATAAAGTCGGTTTTTACAGCTAAATTGTTTTTAACTGGATTTTTTATTGACTTGTTCCATTCCGCCATCGGTCAGATTTCCGATGAAGCGGTAATGTATTTCGATAGACTGGACTTTCTCACCGTTTACTTTGCGTTTGTCGCCAACGTAAATCTTTGTGATAAGTTCATTGATGATACAAGAATTTAATTCCTTCAGGTCACTGTACTGCCGGATCAGGCTTATCCACTTTTCCGCATTCTGCTCCGTGCTGTCATGCTCCGCCGACTGTTCCTGCAGTGCGGAAAGCTGTTTTTTGAGTTCTTCCTGCTCCCTCTGGTACTTTGGCATGAGATTGTCTATGCTCGTTCCTGCAAGCCTGCCGAGTGCGTAATCCTCATACAGCTTGCTTATGACTTTATCAATTTCCTCAAGCCGTTTCCCTATGGTTCGCTTTTTCCCCTCAATCAAGCCGTAATCAATGGTGCTGTTCGTCTGCTGCTGTTCCATAACCCTGTCAAGGACTGCCTGCTCGTCCGCAAGTGCCATCGCCGCCCATTCCCTGATGTCTTTGAGGACTATATCATACAAGTCCTGCTCCTTGATGCGGTGCGGCGTACATCCATCCGGCCCGTTCAGCCTGTAGCTGGCGCATGAACCAAAATACGTCTTCCTTTCGCTGTTTTTGCTTGTCTTTTCAGGGAAGAATGTTATCCGCCTGCCGCAGTCGGGGCAGTAGGCAATGCCGGAGAAAATGCTCGGTTCTCTTTTTGCCTTGCACATACGCCTGCGCTTCCCGTTGACTTCCTGCACACGCTCCCACAGTTCGAGGTCAATAATCGGCTCAAATATGTCCTTTACCACAACCCACTCGTCTTTGGGCTTCACAAAGTTCTTGCCGACCTTGAACAGCTTTGACTGTTTCTGCGCCACAAGGCTTCCGATGTAGACCTCATGGGAGAGTATCCACTTTATCGTGGTTTCGTTCCAGATGTAGTTGGATATATCGCCCTCGCCCTTGAAGTTTGCCCACGTCCTCTCGCCCCTCACATGATGCCAGTATGCGGGTATCGGTATGCGCTCCTTTTTCAGCACGTTGCCGATTGCCTTATAGCCTTTGCCCTGCACCGCAAGCTCGTACATGCGCCTTACAATCGGTGCGGTTTCCGCATCAGGTATCAGCTTGTGGCTGTCCTCCGGCGATTTGCGGTAGCCGAACGGCGGCACTGTGCTGTGGTAGATGCCCGCCCTTGCTTTTGTGGTCATGGTGCTTCGGATTTTCTTTGAAATATCCCTTGCGTAGAAATCGTTGAACAGGTTCTTGAACGGCGCCATCTCGTTATATCCCATAGATGTGTCGATACCGTCACTGATTGCGACATAGCGGACTTTCTTTCCGGGGAAATATACTTCCGTATAGTACCCTGTCTGTAAATAGTCACGCCCAAGACGGGAAAGGTCTTTTGTGATGACTGTGTTGATTTTCCCGTTTTCGATGTCCTCAATCATGCGCTTAAAATCCGGTCTTTCAAAATTCGTACCGCTCCAACCGTCGTCAACGTAGGTTTCCACGACCTCTATCCCGTGGTACTGTGCGTACTGCATGAGCATCTGTTTCTGGCTTGTTATGGAATTGCTTTCCCTGTCCGTGATGCCGTCATCAACAGACAATCTTGTGTACAGCCCTGCTTTTGGTGCTGTTTTATATGTAGTCCTACCCATTCGCTTCTCCTTTCACGGAAGAAGCTGGTGAACTGCAAAGTGGTTCTTCGCTTTCTATTATACCGTCATTCCCCGGCATCTGCAAGCCTTTATCCGCATTGTTTGAATTTAATATCGCCCTCACGAACGCATCCTGCGGAGTGCGCTTGCTGTCAAATACCCTTGTCACTACCAGCCTTGTTTTATTCAAATGATATTCCTCCTCAAAATCATATATTTTGCGTCTTTCCCCACAAGGACAAATGCCATGCAGAGTAAAAAAATTCCCTTTCCAGCTTTCAGACGCATCAGAAGGACGCTTTCCAGACGTTTCCAAAATGCCCCCAAGCCCTTGTATTTCCTGCCTTTATACGCTAAGACACTTCTTTTTCTATTTTAAATTTAAAAAATATTTATATATATAATAGGGGAATCCCCATAAGCGTATGTATATATAAAAAAGGATTTGGGATTTTACACGTCTAAGCGTCTATTGCGTCTAACGGCTTTCACCAGTCCGCACTTTTACATGGATACCCTTAAATCCCCTTGCGGTCTTTCCGTTTTGGAGTGCGATGTTATTTGTGTAGGTCAGCCCGTATTTGTCCTCGTTCTGCCGCAGGAAATTGGAAAAACTGCGCTCCCCTAACGGCTTTTCAAGGTTTTCATCGCACCACTGGCTGTATGCCCCGTAAAGCTGCTTAGAAGTGGCGTGTGTGCCTTTCTCAAGCCTTATATAGCCCTCTGACTGCATGAATACGATAATATTGTTCCCGTCCTGCATGGCTTTTGTGAGGTTGTCCTCCGCCCGTTTGCTTATGGTGAAACAGAAATTGTTGCCGACCAGCCTGTGCAGCCCCTCAAGACACCATAAGAGTATGCCCTCCGCTTCAGCAATCAGCTTTTCGCCGAGGAACGGATCATCTTCCCTGCCCGGCTCACGCTCTTTTACAGTGAGGACTATCTGCCTGCGGAAAAAACCGTAGGAACGGTCATACAGCGAACCGAGGTTGCCATTCCCAAAACAGATAAACCTTACACACAGATACCCCTGCTCGCTCTGCCTGCCCTTGCGCTCCAAATCCGTCTTATCCTCCAGTGTCACTATGGACTTGATATTGTTGGTCTGCGGGAGTGCTTCCAGTTTCATATCATCGTCAAGCATCAGGAGCTTCCATTCAAGGTCTGCCCTTGCGAAGCGGTCAACCTCCACTTTCTGTATGCTGCCCGTGTTCATGCTGTCACCAAGCAAAGCCCGGAGTACCCTGCCAATGCGTGACTTTCCCTCGCCGCCTTTTCCTATGACAATCATCATTTTCTGCCCTTTGGTAGTCGGCAGCAGCACATAGCCCATAAATTCCTGCAGCGTGGTGATGTCCTCCGGCTCTAAAAGCTGCCCGATAAAGGAAAGCCACTGTGACGGTTCCGGTGCATCAGGCACATATTTCACGGGAAGCCTGTTCATGCAGAACTCTTTCTGTGCAGAGAAGTCTTTTGTCAGGAAATATGTGCCGTTCGCCACATGGATACGGTCTGTCTGGTAGGGTATCGGCGGGGAGTAGCACCGTATCCGCAGCGCATCAAGCAGCGTTGTCGCCTTTTTTGCGATGTTTGATGTTACATAGGGCGCAATCTTATGGTATATCTCCGCCTTAATCTGCTCCGCATCACCGATTGCCCCGTTTACGTCAAAGAACCTGCCATGTATGCACTTCATAGGGTGTCCGGCAAGGAAATCCTCACAGAAAAGCACGTCATTGACTTTGCTCCCGTCAAACCATGTTTCCGGCTGTGATGCCTGTTCCGCTTTCTCCATCTTGTCCATTGTCTTTTCCAATGCTGCCCTCTGTTCCGGCGGCACACTGTTCCAGTCTTCTTTCAATCCTTAGCACTTCCTCTCCGTAACCTGCCACCAGTTCCACACGCTCCGACAGCGGAGCGTAAAGAAGAATGTCTAACAGGTACTCAATATATTCTTTCTTTTCCAACGCTTCACAGAACAGCGGATTCCATTCTTCCTCTGCTGTGTGCGGCGCATATCTCTCTTTCCATTCCCGCAGACGGCACAGATAGTCAGAAAGCACACGGAAACACTTCTTTTCTGCCCTCTCAAACCTCTGCTCCGGCGACAACCTCCGTTTCCTCTTTGGCGGCGGTTTCCTGCCCCTTTTATCCTCAAAACTGATACCGAAATCCGACGCAATCTGTACCGCCGCTTCTTTCTTCCCAAGACCATAAAACTTTGCCACAAAATCTATGGCATCGCCCTTTTCCCCGCATCCGAAACAGTAATAGCGGCTGTCTATCTTCATGCTCGGATTTTTGTCCTTATGGAACGGGCAGACCGCCATGCCGCCCCGGTTTATCTTTATTCCACATCGCTCCGCCGCCTGCCTTGCGGTAATGCCGCTTTCCCTTATCGCTTCAAATACATCCATAAAACCTCCATGCACGCAAAAAGGGCAGCTATAAACCTACCAAAACCAATAGGTTTATAACTGCCCTGACGCTGTGTAAATCATTATAAGCGGACAATACCCTCAATCATTTTCTAAATTCTAAAAACTGTCTATATAGGCATGGCGGCATCCTTCCGCCCAGTTCCTTTTCAACGCATAATATAATGGGATAACGTGCCTGTCATCCTCCGCCGCCTTTACACCCACATACCCGTTATGTGCGCTGAATGTTTCAAAACAGAGCGCAACATCATCAAGCTGCTCTGCGCCGACTATATCCTCCGAGAGATAGACCATGCCGCTTTTTGTAACCCGTATCTGGTTGTTGTGGGTATCATGCCCACAGGCAATCAACATACGGAACTGTCCGAGGGTAATCGTCCTGATGTCATACGCCTTTACCTGCTTCCCATTCAGCATAATGGACTGCCCCCGCCATGCGAGGAACTCCTGAAATTCCTGATGCGTGTCAAATATTCCCTCATCTATCATCTGCCAATAAAAATCCTCTTTTTCATAAAATTTTATATCCTGCAAGTGGCTTTTGGGAGATAAGCCCACATTGGAATCGCACCATCATCTCTGTGACCGTTTTACGGAAGTATCATTATCAGGAAACAGTGTCATGGCGCAAGGTTCCCGCTCCTTGTTTACAGTAAAACATTGACCGCTCCTGCCTTTTCCCTAAAAGGCAATCATGGCGTGTTTTTGCATAGCTCGGCTGTTTCATACGTCTTGCAGGACTGTCCATATTCAGTTGTCAGCCTGCCATGCGTTTTCAATCCATTCCGGCAGTAAAATATATCCGTCTGTATAATTAAATCACCAGCTTGTCCGCACCGTACTTGTGGATAATGCGGGATAAAATTTCTTTCTCTTTCCCCGCCGATTTTCCATAAAGCCTGCACAGCGTTTCAAGCTCTGTCTGTGTGAGTGTGTTGCAGTAAGGCTTGTAATTTTCCGTGATAAAAACCCCGCCGCCCTCGCCGGGCTTTGTGTAGACCGGGTAATCAAACGACAGCGAAATAATGTCGTTCATTATCGTGCGCCTTGACACTTCCAGTTCCCATGCAAGCTCCGCCATTGTCACATGACCTTTTGCGGATAAAATGCTGATGATTTCCATTCTCCTGTGTGCCGTGTCCATGCCGCACCTCCCTCCGTTTTTTGTCTTGAAAACTGTCCTGATTTTTTATGTATTCTTTTCACAGTACGGCCCAAATTCCTGTATGACCGACAGGATAATCTGCCTGTCCTTCTCCGTACACAAGCCAGCGGTTCTTTCCAGGCATTCCAGTTGTTCATGGGAGAGCGAGTTCTGGTTTTTGCTTACCCCGTCCATGAGGAAGTATCCGCCGTCATAGCCCTGCCTTGCAATCACAGGAAGTTCTTCGCCTATGACTTCAAAATCACGGCGTATGGCGTTCTTCCCAACACCGTATATAGCCATAAGTTTGGGCACAGTCAGCTTCTTTCCGGACAGCAGCATACGCTCAATTTCTCTCCGCCGCTGGAATGCGTGGTCTAACATTTTTTCACCCCCTTTCTCCGCTGTTTGTGATGTCAATTATAGATAAAGGAAGTTCCCGTATATGGGTACGTTCCTCAAAAAAATACTGTTATTTTTCCAAAGACCGGAAAGGGTGTGAATCCTTTCCGGGAAGTAATAGCAAGCACTGCCTGTGTTCCCTCACAGGCTCAATTTTTTCAATTTTCCTCAAAGCGGAAACTTGAAAGAAATTGCTTGTAGGGGGAAGCATCCCCCTAACCCCCTTTGAGCTCAAAATCCGCAAAATGCCCTGACGGGATTTCCGGTTTTTCCGCTGATTTTTTTTGCACGAACAACCCCAAAAACAGGACGGAAGATTGTGTAAAATCTTTTCATCAATCCATTACAGAAAGGAGATAAAAATGCCAAACCGTGAACGCAAAAACGAGCTGAAAATATATCTAAGCGACAACGAGCAATACATACTGGAACAGAAAGTAAAAGCCTCCGGTATGAAAAGCAAATCCGCTTTCCTGCGCCGCCAAATTCTGTACGGTTTTGTCTATGACATTGATTATTCCGAACTTCGGGAATACAATGTCGCACTCGGAAAAATCGGCGGCAACCTGAACCAGATAGCAAAGCGCATGAACGCAACGGGAAACGTCTATGCCGCCGATGTAAAGGAAGTCAGGGAGCTGATGAAAAAAGTGTGGGATACACAAAAATCCATGCTCTCAAAACAGCCTTACATGAAACAGTAAACAAATCCGGAATCCCGGCTGAAGAACAGGCAGTACCCGGCAGATTTCTTTCGTAAATCTTCCAAAGCGAAACCGCATCAAAATCCAAAATCAGACAAATTTCGCATCATTAAAAAAGGTGTACCGCAGTGAAGTTTTAATCTTCCTTGCAGTACACCTTGATGTGTAAAGTTGCCCGTGATTCTCTTGCTTTTCCTATTCTATGGTTCAATAGCTTCAATTTCTTTTTTTGCATAATTCATCTCCTGATTTAGCTTTTTTGTTTCAAATTTTCCAAGACACAATTTTATAATTCAGTTCAAAAAAACAGCGGTTTTGATTTTTATCAAAAGCCGCTGTTTTGAAAACAAGCATAGATATATGTCTGCTATACGACGGCTTTTTTTCTTTTGCCGTCGTGCGGCAGATTCTTCATGATTCTTTCAAACAATTCTGTTATTACAATTCATTAATAGTTGCAGTAATCGGCATATTGCGTATCCGCTTTGCCGGAGCGTAAACCGCAGCAATAGCAGAAACAAAAATGAAAACAAATATTATTCCAAACCACAAAATAGGGAATTGCCATTTCATTCCAAAAAAATGTGTGATTAAACGGATATATAAAAAACGACTGAGAGGAAGACCGATGCCGCATCCAACAACTAAACCGGAAACTGCATAGGTATATGCTTCCGCAGAAATCATCCGTTTAAGCTGTCTGCCCTCCATGCCAACTGCCCGCATTGCGCCATACTGCTTTATCCTTGCGGACACACTCATAGAAATACTATTGATAATATTAAACAACGAAATTATCCCGATAATAGATAAAAAACCATAACATGCAATCTGTACCGCCCAATAGGTAGCAGCATCCTGTCTGTTGCTTTCCCGCTGATCCGTAATGATAACATCATCATTTTCAAATTTTCTAATTTGTGTCATTGTTTCCTCTGAAGCATCCGGCGCTAATTGAATGCCGATAAGACCGTATTTTGTATCTCCCATTAGTCTGTCAAATGTTTCCTGAGAACAGATTACAATCAAATCATCGCCAAATAGCCCTTGCGACAGAGCGCATGTAATTTCAACTTCTTCGCCTGCAAATTGAATAGTATCGCCAACATTTAAAGCATTATTCCGATTGTAAACTGTTGCGACTTTGTTGCTGTCTCCATAAACTTCATCTAATGTTCCCTGCGCAATGTTGCCCTTCGCATAATCTAACAATGTGCTATCATAGGAAACAATATTAATATGGTCTATCCCTGCCCTTGAAGATGTTGCAGGAACATTTTCTATATAACTATTTCCATAAACATTTGCAACCCCATCTATTTTCCTGATTTCATCAACCAGACTGCGTTCTATGTTCATTTCATTTGCATAGCTGGCTAATGCTACATCCGCCGATGTAACATTTAATGACGGAACCAGCTGCTTTGCGAATTCCATTAGCACAGAAAAAGAAAAGACTAAAATGATAGTCAATGCAAACGAAGTGGCCATTAAGAACCAGCTTTTCTTTCTTCCTACTGCATGGTACACACCCAATAAACGGTCAATTTTCCCTGAACTAATCTTTAAAGCATGACGAACGGAAGATTTGTTTTCTACATTACCGGACACTGCAGATACCGGAGAAACTTTTGCAGCCCGCTTTGCCGGGGCTCCCGCAGCTAAAAGCACTGTTGCAATTCCGACTGCTATACCACTGATTACTCCGACAAGGCTAATTTTAAATACTGGCATTGCAGCAAATTCACCACCAATACCATAATGTAATGCACCGCAGACAATCCAACTAACGATTGTTCCCAAAACCACCCCAACAGGCACTGCTATCTTACACCAATTCAATGCTTCTAAACGGACAAAACGAATAATCTGCTGGCGGCTTGCACCAATACAGCGCATCATCCCAAAAAACTGCGTCCGCTGTGCGACATTACTGTTCATACTGCCGGAAATCATCAATATACCAGCAAGTAATACCAAAACAAATAGAATTGCTGCCAACTCATACATGGTTTCCATTTGAGTATTATCACTCTTACCTGCTATACCCATAACAGCAGTATTTTCGGAAATGCTCCCGTCAGGTAATTGATACTGATTTTGTAATTCTGTCTTTGCATTTACCGCTTTTGCTGCACTCACAAACTGCACATAATAAACCAGCTCATTGTTTGTAATTCCATTTTGTTCCATTAAAGACGTGAATACACTTTGCGACATATATACGCCTACTAAATAAGTCTGGTTATTATAATAGTCCCCATCATCCGTGCCAAAACCTGATATCATAAATTCCGAATCTCCGTCAGGCGTATGCAAGGTTATGCTATCCCCAAGCTGCACCCCAAAAGCGGCTGCTGCATTAGGGCTAAGCATAACTTCGTTGTCATTTTTGGGGAAATTCCCCTCCGTAATTCCATTGTAAATCTGATTCATATATGTTTCATCCGTGCCATACAAAACAGCCCTTTTCTCATTAACCCGATATGGCTGCCCTCCATCGAAGTTAAAAACAAAAGCTGAACCAACCGCTGTAACATCCGGACGGTTGTTAATTTCATCCGCATTCTCCTGTGAGATATTTTTCAGTGAAATATGCCAGTTCCCATGACCACTTATCATAAAGGCGGTTTCTGCACGAATCATCATATCTGCAAGGCTGAAAATAGCTGTCACAAGAAATACTGAAATAATAATACATAAAAGTGTCATTCGGTTCTGCCGTTTTCTTACTTTTGCAGAAATTGGAATAAGACTAAGATAGCTTTTCATTCACGGCACCTCCCCAAATCTGTCAGCACACCATCCGATACATTCAGAACCCTGTCCGCTGTCTGTGCAATACTGCGGTTATGGGTAATCATGATAATCGTCTGCTCATACTTTTTAGATGCTTCTTTCAAAAGGGCAATCACCTCACTGCTGTTCTGTGAGTCAAGATTTCCCGTTGGTTCATCTGCCAAAATCAGTGACGGACGTGTAAACAGCGCACGCCCGATTGCCACTCTTTGCTGCTGTCCGCCGGACAGCTGATTAGGCAAATGGTTACGCCGTTCTTTTAGATTCAACACCTCAAGCAGTTCTTCCAGATATTTTCTGTCAGGCTTCTGGTAATCAAGCAGCACCGGAAAAATAATATTCTGTTCCACCGTAAGTTCAGGGATAAGGTTAAATGCCTGAAAAATAAAACCTATGTTTCTCCGTCTGAAAACAGTAAGTTTGCGGTCATTCATGGAAAAAATGTCCTTGCCGCTAATCATTACTTTACCGGACGTAGGCATATCAAGTGCGCCTATCATGTTAAGGAGCGTACTCTTACCCGAACCGGATTCCCCGACAATAGCGACATACTCCCCCTTTGGAACAGAAAAGCTGACTTTTTTCAATGCTTGTACGGCAGCTTCACCACTCCCATAAGTCTTACAGATATTGTTGACTTCTAATAAATTCATTGTGTGAACACCTCTTTCTGTTTTGATAGTCCCAAATATAACAGAGAAATCCTACACCAATATTACAATTACCCTACAATTTTGTAGGAATATGATTTTTCAAATCAGAAAATTCATCGTAAAAGAAGTTCCACTGCCTAACGTGCTGTCTGCTTCAATCGTTCCGTTATGGGCTTCTACAATCGCCTTAGAAAGCGGCAGTCCAAGACCAATGCCCTGTGTATCTTTAGAATAACGGCTCCGGTAAAACCGTTTGAAAATATGGTGCAAATCCTCTGGATAGATTCCACTGCCATTATCCTTTACAGTGATTTGGACAATAGAAGCAAATTCCCGCCACTCCATGCAGATACAGCCACCTTTGCCGGTATGGTCAAGGGCATTCTTCACAAGGTTGCTGATTGCTTCAATCATCCAGTTTCGGTCACATAAAAGAGTGGTTTCCCCGCTGCCCGACAGACAGATTTGCTTTTCTTCCTGTTCTGCCCGGAACAGGAAATGTTTTTTAACGCTTTCCATCATTTCCGACACATTTTCCAAAGATTTATCTAACACAATCGTGCCTGCATCCAGTTTTGTAATTTTCAAAAGATTTTGCACCAGCCCTTCAATCCGGTCAAGTTCCTGTTCGGAAAGTCTGGATAGTTCCTGAACTGCCCCCTGCTCTTCCGCTTCGCCCTGTATCAGTCCGATATAAATATTAAGGGCAGCAAGCGGCGTCTTTAACTGGTGAGAAATATCAGATATTGTATTCCGCAGAAATTTCTTTGCGCTTTTTTCGTTCTCTGCGTGGGCATTTAAGATAGCAACCAAAGAATTTACTTCATGGAACAATCTGTATAATTCACCCTCGTCATTGCATTCAATCGTAACCTCTTTGTTGCCGGATATATATTCTGTAATTTGCGATATGGCATTTTCCATGATTTTATGCTGTTCTCTGAAATACCCAAATAAAAGCACCAGTATTACGGCACTCATCAGAAAAAAACAAATCATCGTAAAAGCAGCCGCATTTCTAACTCCAAAACCTATAAGCAATGCAGATGCCAACATAAAAAAACAAATACATGACAAAATACTTCCAAAAAGCAGTTTTATTTTCTGGTTTGCAAATATTTTCATACCACACCTCAATCCACAGTGTTCCATTTATACCCCATGCCACGGACAGTGATAATCCGTTTCGGTTCTCCCGGATTATCCTCAATTTTTGTCCGAAGCCTGCGGATATACACTGTAAGGGAATTATTGTCGATATAGCTTTCGTCACAATCCCACAGTCTGCCTAAAATCTGTTCCGAAGAAAGTATCTGGTCAGGATTTTCCATAAACAGGCATAGCAGCTTATACTCACTTGCTGTCAGCTCAACCAATTCTCCCTTTTTATATACTTCACCTTTTAAAAGCTGGATATTGATACCGCCTGAATTCAATTCTGTAACAGCAGTGTTAAAATTCTCACTCCTGCGGATCAGGGCATTGATTCTCGAAAGGAACACTGCCAGCTTGAACGGTTTTGTAATATAATCATCGCCCCCAATGTCAAGCCCCATGATAATATCCGTTTCTTCATCTGCTGCAGTAAGAAACATGACAGGCACTTTTGATGTCTGCCGAATCTTTTTGCAGAAATCAAAGCCAGAGCCATCAGGAAGCGACACATCCAAAATAACCAAATCATATTTTCCATCTGCCCACAATGTATCCGCTTCCAGTGTGGTACGGGCAATCGCTATCTCATATCCCTGCTTTTTTACAGCAAAAGAAAGCCCATTTATCAGGCTCAAATCATCTTCCAATAAAAACAGCCGTTTCATTTGCTTTTTCCTTCCTTTCTTCTCTTTATCCTCCCGTCAATCGGTTTTTTAGCATCTTTTGGAATCAACCACATACGGCTGAATTTTGCAACACCGGCGATACGTCCTTCTTCACACAGTTTTTGTACCCGCCTTTCTGAAATACCCCACTTTACCGCCGCTTCCGGTGCAGAAATATACTCAAACATTTTATCCACTCCTTCTCAAAACTTTATCAGCTACAATTATATGCGTCCAACCGAATAGTTTCAAGTATTTAAAGCAAGCATTGTGGAAATATGCATAACTGGCTATTCCACCGTGGATAACTCTATTCACAGCACGTGGAAAAGCAAAGTGCAGCTTTCCCACGTCCTGCAAACAGAGTTACCCACAGTTCCATAAGCAAGCCAGTTATACACATTTCCACGAATGCCGACTACGGCGAAATCCATCTCATTCATTCCTTTTTTATAACTTTTAGACATTATGTCCATAAGTGAAAGGCTCTGCATATTATCCATACACAGAGCCATTCTAATCTTTTTATCCTCTACATAGAGCATTTTCTTTCTGTAAAATTCATTTTATAGAGTTATACCTGCCTTTTTTGCAAAGTCGGCTTTTCGTCCGATAATTGCCGACTGTTTTTCTTTTGTCAGGCTCTTAAACACTTCCTCATAGAGAATATCATTCAGTTTCATTTCCTTTGCTGTCAGATACAGTGTCGTATCGTACCATTCTTTCCAAAGAGCATCAAATAACTCTTTACTGTCCATAAAAGTTTCATCTTCCGCAAACCCATACGGCGGCTTATAATATTTCAGCTCCACAAAACCATATCTGCCCGCATCAAGCACTACAATACTCTCCATCTCATACAATTCTGCAAACGCATCAGCCACCTTTTGACACTTTGCCCGTTCTTCCTCTGTGATGTAAACCTGTTTTTCCATATTCCTTTACCTCGTTTCTTATAAAATTTTACCACACTTATTTTATAAGAACCACTCTGCGCACCAGCTTCGTACTCCTTTTTTATTAAAACCCACTTTACTAACAATTCACTTCCGTGAACATCGTGCCGAGGTTGTCAAGCACCCATCCTTGCAGCATCTCCTTTATAAATTCAGTGATTTTGTCTATGATGCTGCCCATTTATCTTATGAAAACAGGCTGGAAAGCTGTGGGATCACCGTCTGCGCCACAATGATAATGCCTCCTCCACTCATAAGTTGCTTGATTCCCTGCGATTTTGCTAATGTGAGATAAAGAAGTAAAAGAAATGTAAAAAATTTTGCCGTTCCTATCCGGCTGACTGCCGGACAGGTCGGGCTTTATGTGTCGGGCAATTCTACCTTGCCGACAAAAGAATAATAGATTTCGATTTCCTGTCTGCGGAGCTTCCCCCGGCGTTTCCCGTCAAGGGCTTCCGATTCGTGGATAACGATTTTCTCCACAAACTCCCGTAACAGGGTAGGGGTGAGTTCCTCAAAGCTGG
>CANOEC010000054.1 GCA_947564735.1 uncultured Lachnospiraceae bacterium
CCGTCCATTCTGAAGCTTAGCTCACCCAGACCTTTCTCCACTCCGTCCATTCTGACGCTCAAGCCATCCAGACGGTCCTGAACACCGTTCATACTCCTCATAAGCTCTACAAGCATTTCTCTGTTGGTCATGTCTACCATCTCCTTGTTCATTAAGTGTACCTCTCTTTCTTCTTTCGGTCAACGCGGAACATTTGTTCATCAAAACATTCTAAAACTATCGTTTTATCGTTATTCATTTGCCGCTTGTCCTTACGTATCTAAAACATGTGAAAATATCGGTGACATACCAATGACTCCATATCATATGGACAGATTTTCACACAGATTTGATTGATGGATATGAGTATACTATCTTTGTAAAGTATTGTCAACCAAAATAACTGCTGAAAATATTGTGAAAATGTTGTAAAAAAAATATCAAAAAAAGAGACTGCGTTTCCGCAGCCCCTTATATCATATCTTAATCACTGATACCGTAATCTTTCATCACTCTTCTATTTCCCATTACTGAAACGGAATCACACCACCGTCGTAAGTATCATTAATGTATTTCACAATCTCGTCAGATTTTAATACATCCACCAGCGCTTTTATCGCATCGTTGTTCTCATTGCCTTCCTTGACTGCAATAACATTCACATATGTTTTTGCCGCCTCGGAATCTGAGCTCTCATACGCTATGGAATCCTTACTCACTGAAAATCCTGCTTCCAGCGCATAGTTACCGTTCAAGACTACAAATGCCACTTCATCTTTTACTCTGGGTACCTGTGCCGCCTCTAACTCTTGAATCTCAATCTCTTTCGGGTTATCTGTGATATCCCTCACGGTCGCCTCTAATCCTACGCCGTCTTTCAATGTAATGATACCGTTATCCTGTAACAACAGAAGCGCTCTCGCCTCGTTGGTCGTATCGTTCGGCACTGCGATGACATCTCCCTTTTCCAGCGTCGTCAGATCGCTCTTCGTACCGGGATAGATGCCGAAAGGCTCGTAATGGATTCCGCCTGCATTGACAAGATGCGTCCCCTGCTCCACATTAAAAGAATCCAGATACGGAATATGCTGGAAATAGTTTGCATCAAACTCTCCGCTCTCCACTACCATATTGGGCTGTACATAATCATTAAATACCGTAACCTGCAAATCCCAACCCTGCTTTGCAAGAAGCGGTTTTGCCTGCTCTAAAATCTCAGCATGGGGTGTCGCGGATGCCGCAACCGTAATCGTCCCCTTCACGTCTGCCTGTGCCGTATCGGAACCTGCTGCGTCCGCTTCTGTTTCTGCCTCCGCTTCTGTTTCTGTTTCCGCTTCTGTTTCCGCCGCTCCATCTGCCGGCGCATTTGCTACCGCACCGGAATCACCACACGCCGTCAGTGTCCCCAGCGCCAAAGCTACCGCTAAAATACCTGTGATAAATTTTTTCTTCATAACACTTCTCCTCCTTTTTATGTCGCTTATCAGCGCGACGTTAGCGTTTTCTCCTGTCAAGTTTCACAGACATCCGCATCCCAAGTGTCTGGAAAATCTGTACTAATACAACTAACAGGACAACCGCAACTATCATGATATCCGCCTCATAGCGGTAATATCCATAACGCATTGCAATGTCTCCGAGTCCGCCGCCGCCCACGATACCTGCCATTGCAGAATATCCCAGTATCGTGCCAAGCGCAATGGTAACGCCCACCAGAATGGACGTACGCGCCTCCACCAGCATCACCCTGACAATAATCATCATTGTACTGGCTCCCATACTCTGCGCCGCCTCGATTACACCACGGTCCACCTCATTGATGGAAGACTCAATCATACGCCCGATAAACGGCGCTGCCGCTATGGTAAGCGGAACAATCGTGGCTGTCGTGCCATAGCTTTTGCCAACAATCACTTTTGTCACCGGCATCAGAAGCATCAGCAGAATCAGAAACGGAATGCTTCTGACAATATTGGCAATCACATCCAGTACCTTATACACTATGGCGTTCGGTTTGATGCCATCCACATCGGTCACCGCAAGCGCAATGCCCATCGGCAGTCCCAGAAGATAGCCGAATATGGTTGACAGCACTGTCATCATCAACGTTTCCTTTACGCCAACCCACATCATAAGCGCCGTCTCACTAGTCCACATAGCCGTCCACCTCCTCTACCGCAAGACCCCTCTCCATCAAATATGCCTTCATATCCTTCTGCATCTGTACATCGTCCGGCAGGCTCAAAATCATCTCGCCCCGGGCAATACCTTCCACATTCTTAGTATCCGCCCGCAAAATATTAATCGGCTGACCAAATTTCAGCACCATATTGGCTATGACAGGCTCAAAAGACGAATTGACGGAAAAAACAATACGGATACAACACTTTCCTTTCATCAAATCTTTCTGATGACCTTCCAGCGTACGCCGTTCTTCCCCTCTTCCTTTGACAATCAGCTCCTTTGCTTCTTTTGTCTTCGGGTGGGAAAAAACATCTGCCACCTTACCCTGTTCTACAAGATGTCCTCCACCGATAATCGCCACATGGGAACAAATTTCCCTGACCACGGACATCTCATGGGTTATAATCACAATTGTAATACCGTATTCCCTGTTAATCTGTTTTAAAAGCTGCAAAATAGATTGGGTTGTCTGCGGATCGAGCGCACTCGTCGCTTCATCGCACAATAATATTTTCGGATTCGCTGCAAGCGCTCTGGCAATCGCCACACGCTGCTTCTGTCCGCCGGAAAGCTGTGCCGGATATGCCTCCGCTTTTTCCGTCATTCCTACTATCTCAAGAAGCTCCTGCGCACGTTTTCTGGCATCCTTTTTACTCATGGTGCCGCGCCTGCCGCCGTCCTTCTTCCCCACGCCGCCATAGAGCAGCGGAAAACATATATTGTCAATGACATTTTTCTGCATCAGCAGATTAAAATGCTGAAAAATCATGGCTATCTCGGCACGCTTTGCCCGAAGCTCCTTCTCAGATAAGGTACTTAAATCTTTTCCCTCAATCTCCACTGTACCCGCTGTTGGACGCTCCAGAAAATTCAAGCAGCGTACCAGCGTACTTTTTCCTGCGCCGGACATACCAATGATACCGTATATATCGCCTTCCTGAATAGATAGGTTGATATTCTGAAGTGCTTCGACATCAGCATCCTTCGTCGCAAATGTCTTACTTAAATTATGTACTTCTATCATTCCTGCCATTTTGCTGTTCCTTTCTCGGCACAAATGTGCAAACAAATCTGCCGGACACAATCCTTTGTCCTTGACTACTTTAGTATGAACGGCAGGATTTGTCAAGTTTTAGGGACATTTCACCGATACATTCATAAACAGCCACCTCTTTTTTCTCGCACCATATTCCTATTCTGCGCCAAACAGCGGTGTAGACAAGTACCTGTCGCCCGAATCCGGTAAAAGCGCAACGACGATTTTCCCTTTGTTCTCCGGGCGTTTTGCAATCTCAGCCGCCGCATGGAGCGCCGCACCGGAAGAAATTCCCACCAGCACGCCTTCTTCCACCGCAATGGCTCTGCCTGCCTCAAAAGCGTCTGCGTCAGCAACCTTCACAATTTCGTCATACACATCCGTATTTAAGACTTCCGGAACAAATCCGGCGCCAATCCCCTGAATCTTGTGCGCACCCGCTGCGCCTCCGGACAGAACCGGACTGCTCTCCGGCTCCACTGCCACTACCTTAATGGCGGGATTGTGTTCTTTTAAGTACTCTCCTACGCCTGTAATCGTGCCGCCGGTACCCACACCTGCCACAAAGATATCTACCTTTCCATCCGTATCCTTCCATATCTCCGGTCCCGTAGATGTCTTATGAGCCGCCGGATTCGCCGGATTGATAAATTGTCCCAGTATGATGGAACCCGGCGTAGCTGCCTGCAACTCTTCCGCCTTTTCAATCGCGCCGCTCATTCCCTTGGCGCCGTCTGTCAATACAAGCTTTGCTCCATACGCCTTCAAAAGTTTTCTTCTTTCAACGCTCATTGTCTCCGGCAGCGTCAAAATTGCCTGATAGCCCTTCGCCGCCGCAACCGCCGCCAGACCAATTCCTGTATTGCCGGACGTCGGCTCGATAATCGTAGCGCCCGGCTGCAGCTTACCGGATTTCTCCGCCTCTTCGATCATTTGTAACGCAACTCTGTCTTTGACGGAACCTGCCGGATTCAGGTACTCTAATTTCACCAGAAGCTTCGCATCGGTAATCCCATGATTTTTTTCATAATTCGTAATCTCCATCAAAGGCGTATTGCCTATCAGCTCTGCCGCGCTTTTTTTAATATTTGACATCATATCCTCCATTCTGAAACAGCTTTGTTTTCCATCGTCAGATTCCTTCCCCGACAACTGATCCTGCGCTGTTATCGCATTGCTTTCCGTAATATTTTCCCTGCCCGTTTTATTTCATACTTATCTGGTAGGTTTTGTATGGATTGATAATACACCAGCATTCTATTTCTGTCAACCATTATTTTGAGATAATTTCTGCCGGATGATTTCTGTATCCCTACGAAGCCTCTGTGCCGCATGTTAAGATGTTGGGGCAAAATGAGCTGCTGGTAGTATTTTGTAAAAGTTCATTTTGAACCCAACATCATGTTAAATAAGCAGCACGATTGGAATAACATAAAGGGAGGAATACTTAAACTGACGTATAAGTATTCCCCCCTTTTCTTTTCTGTGACACATTCAGACGTACCCAGATGCTTCCCGCACCCTCCGATACATCATCCCTGACTATCTCAGTTTCCAGATATCCCTATTATACTCTTCAATCGTTCTGTCGGAGGAGAAAAATCCCGCTTTCGCAATATTGACAAGCATCATCTTGCTCCACTTCCTGCGGTCCTCATAGTCCTCCATCATCCGGTCTTTGGTCTTAATATAATCTTCCAAATCCAACAGTGTCATAAACCAGTCTTTGTTCAGCAGTTCTTTATACAGTCTCTGCAGATTTTCTTTATGCCCAACCTTGAGTGCCTGCTTGCTGACGATGAAGTCTACCGCCTCTTTAATGACCGGACTCTTCTTATAATAATCCTTGGACACGTAATCCGCTTTTTCATAGTGCTTGATGACCGTCTCAGACTTTTCTCCGAAGATGTAGATGTTTTCGTCTCCCACCAGCTCATGAATCTCAACGTTTGCACCGTCGGATGTGCCCAGTGTCACCGCGCCGTTTAACATATATTTCATGTTGCCCGTTCCGGACGCCTCCTTGGAAGCAAGTGATATCTGCTCGGAAATATCACAGGCAGGAATCATCTTTTCAGCATAAGACACGTTGTAATTCTCTACCATAAGTACCGTCATGTACGGACTTACATCCGGATCGTTGTTGACAATCTCCTGCAATACAAGCAATAGGTGAATAATATCCTGCGCAATCACATAAGCGGGCGCCGCCTTTGCCCCAAAAATAAATGTCATCGGTCTTGTCGGCTTCTTTCCAGCCTTGATTTCCAGATATTTATGAATAATATAGAGCGCATTCATCTGCTGACGTTTGTACTCATGCAGTCTCTTACTCTGCAGGTCGAAAATGGAATCTGGATTTAAAGTGACGCCCTCCACTTCCTTGACATACGCCGCCAAGTCTTTTTTGCGGTTCATCTTAATCTCTACAAGACGATCGAGCACCGCATCATCATCAATATGCTCCAGAAGCTTCTCAAGCTTATTCGCATCTTTCTTGTACCCGTCGCCAATCGTCTCGGAGAGGAATGACGCCAGTTCGCGGTTACAGGATAAAAGCCATCTTCTGAAGGTGATACCGTTCGTCTTGTTGTTGAACTTCTCCGGATAGATTTTATAAAAAGCATTTAACTCCGTATCCTTCAAAATCTCCGTATGGATTGCCGCTACACCGTTCACTGAAAAACCATAGTGAATATCAATATGCGCCATATGCACTTTCTTATCTTTATCGATAATCTGTACTTTCTTGTCTTTATATTTTGCCGCCACTCTCTTGTCTAACTCTTTGATGATTGGCACTAACTGCGGCACAACCTTCTCAAGATACTCTAACGGCCATTTCTCCAAGGCTTCTGCAAGAATCGTGTGATTTGTATATGCACAGGTCTTGCTGACAACGTCAATCGCCTCATCCATTGAAAACGCCTTGTCATCTACCAGTATCCTGATCAGTTCAGGAATCACCATGGTCGGATGCGTGTCGTTTATCTGGATAACCGCATGGTCATACATCGTGCGCAGGTCATATTTCTTCTCTTTCATTTCTTTCAAGATAAGCTGTGCCGCATTGCTTACCATAAAATACTGCTGATAGATACGAAGCAGGTTACCCGCTTCATCGGAGTCATCGGGATATAAGAACAGGGTCAGGTTTTTTTCGATATCTTCCTTATCAAAATCAATCCCTTTTTTAACGATGCTCTCGTCCAGACTCTCAATGTCAAACAGCCTCAGCTTATTGACTCCATTATCATATCCAATGACGTCAATGTCGTAAAGTCTGGAAGTCACCTTTCTGTCACCAAACGCCACCTCAAATGTGGTATCTGTCTTCGTCAGCCATGACTGCTCTTCAATCCAGTCATTTTTCTCCGCCGTCTGTAATCTGTCCTTGAACACCTGCTTAAACAGACCGAAATGATAGTTGAGTCCGATGCCCTCACCGGGAAGTCCAAGGGTGGCAATGGAATCAAGAAAACATGCCGCCAATCGTCCAAGACCACCGTTGCCCAGCGACGGTTCCGGCTCGATTTCCTCGATTGCACTCAAATCCTTCCCGTTTTTCTTTAAAATCTCATCCAGCTTATCGTAAATTCCTAAATTGATTAAATTATTGGATAACAGCTTACCAATCAAAAACTCCGCGGAGATATAATAAATCTTCTTCTCCCCTTCGATTGGTTCGGAAACTGCCATCAGTTTCTTGGATAGCTGCAGCAGACTGTAATAAAGCTGTGCATCGCTGCACTCAGCCACACTCTTACCGTAACTGCTCTGCGTCTGTTCCTCCAGTTCTTTCTCCAGATTCAATACCAGTACGTCTCTTTTCAAGTTGCTTGCCTGTGTCATAATCGTTCCTCCTAATTTGTTGTTGATATCCTTTATTATTAACTCCTTCAGTTCCGTAAATGCACACAACATCATTTATATCTGTCAGCCTTTCAGCCATATAAACTGATATATCTTTCTTATGTCAGCCTATGATGTCCATATACTTTATTCTCACCAGTTCATAATCCAGCACAATCTGCCGCCCGTCACCACCGTCAAGCAGCCGCTTCAGTTCCTTTACCGCCTCGGACGCAATTCTTTTGAAATCCTGTCTGACGGTATTCATCTGTTTGCCTGCATATCCCATCAGCGTAATGCCGTCAAATCCGCACACGGGACGAAAAATGTCCATGTCAATCAATGCTTTCATTGCTCCGATTGCCATCAGGTCGGATGCGCACACAACCACGTCTTTCTTCCGCGCATATTTAAAAGTCAGATTTCTCGCCTGCAGTTCGGAAAATTCCCCGTTTCTAATAAGCAGGGAAAGCTTCTCCTCCTCAGCCAGACGCTTGATACCTGAGAGCCGTTCCTGCGTCACATAGCCGTTCTTCTTTCCCGCCAGATAGAGAATACTTTTGCATTTGTTTTCCAGAACGGTTTTCTTCGCCACATCGTACTGTGCCTGCGTCTGATCAATCCAGACGGATGACGTACTCATATTCACAATCGGCGCATCCACAAGCACAATCTTAAATATCTGTCTCTCTATCAGCTTATGCAGCACTTTATCTTCCTTCGACATGCCGAAAATAATAAGTCCTGTGATGCTCTGGGATTGAAAATAACGTATCACTTCCTCAATGCTCTTGTTTTTAAGCATCGAATAAAATACTGTAATCACGTCCAGATTCATATCCACAGCCTGCCCGATTGTTCCCGCCATGTACTGCATATTAATTTCATCTACCGCCTGCGCGGCGGTACTTAAGTTGATAAGGAGCGCCACTCTGCCGGACTGCTTCGACGATAACGCCGCTGCCACGGAGTTTGGCACAAAATTTAATTCCGCCACCGCCGCATTTACTTTTTTCTTCGTTTCCTCGCTGACATTGGGGTAATTGTTCAATACCTTCGATACGGTAGAAATCGCTACCCCCGCATGTTTCGCAACGTCTTTGATTGATACCATGTCTTTTCCATTCCGAAAACATATTTTTCTTGGAAAATGTTTTCCAGAAATCGTTTTCCATAAACATCATATAACAAAAGAGTGGCTTTGTAAACCACTCTTTTGGAAAAAATTTCTTAAATTGACCTCTTGACACGACCAGCGGAAGCGGATAACGAACCGATGTTTGCGCCGTCTACGGCACAAACTCGTGTATGAAAATCTGTGATTTTCATACTTTTCTTACAAGATGTCTCGGCAGACCATTGACATATAACGGCTGCAATTCGCCCATAATAAGCGGTCTTGCATATTTCTCATAACCGTCTGTAAGTCCCTTGCCGTCTGCTGTAATCCACTCGTCCGGAACACTTCTCTCAACGTTTGCGATTGCATGGATATCATATGCGCTCGTGCCACACTGATAAGGATCTTCACCGTTTCTGTCAAGTGTAATCATCATACCAGTCTTGCCTTCCTCTGCTGCCATCACTGCATCATGACCTACTTGGAACGCCTCGTTGATATCTGTCAGAGATGCCAGATGAGTCGCCGCTCTCTGCAATGTGGAGAACTCGATTGCACGGGTCTTAAGACCTGTCTCAGCCGCAATCTTTTCCGCCAGCATCACAGCCGTACCGGACATCTGCTTATGACCAAATGCATCGACTGCCACCTCTCTGCCAATCTCACATACATATCTGCCGTCTGCAACCTTTACGCCCTCGGATACCGCGATGACTACGGAAGATTTCTTTGCTGCCAGCTCTTTCACATCTGCTACAAACTGGTCAATGTCAAACACTCTCTCCGGAAGATAGATTGCATCACAGCCTTCGCAGTCATCACCCTTGGCAAGCGCTGCCGCTGCGGTCAGCCATCCTGCATTACGTCCCATAATCTCCACAATACAGATGGTCGGCTTCTTCGCGCCAAAAGAGGAATTGTCGCGGATAACCTCTTTCAAGGAAGTTGCAATATATTTTGCTGCGGAGCCATAACCCGGACAGTGATCTGTCACCGGAAGGTCATTGTCAATCGTCTTCGGAACGCCCATGAACCTCTGCGGTTTATTGTGGGCTGCCGCATAATCGGACAACATCTTCACCGTATCCATGGAGTCATTACCGCCTGCGTAGAACAGACACTCGATGTCATGCTTCTCCATAATCTCAAATACTTTCTCGTATACATCCTCATGTCCCTCAATTTGAGGCATCTTGAAACGGCAGGAACCCAAAAATGCAGAGGGGGTTCTCTTCAATAACTCAATCCCTGTCTCATCATCCAGATACTCGCCAAGATCGATCATTTTATCCTCTAAAAATCCTTCGATACCGTGAACCATACCATAAATCTTCTTCACGCCCAACTTCTTAGCTGCAGCATATACGCCGGCTACGGAAGAGTTGATAACGGCTGTAGGGCCGCCAGACTGACCAACAACAATATTTCCTTTCATTGTTATCTCTCCTTTATCTATTTTCTTCATTGACTGCCTGTCCGGCACTCCCGGACATCAACACGATTATACCAAATAAATCCAGACAACACAAGGAAAAGGTTGTTTATTGAACTAATCTTAAAAAAATGCTACACTCTTAGAAGCGGCAAAGCATATAACGGAAGGAAACTATCACAATTTCCGCCGGATTCCTTGCTGCGAAATGACAACTGTTAACACTTAGGAAAGGAAAACATATGAACGAATACATTCTCAGCTGCTGTTCCACCGCAGATTTATCGGAAGCACACTTCCGTGACCGCTCCATCTCCTACATTTGCTTCCACTATGAACTGGACGGCATACAATATCTGGATGATTTAGGCAAGACCATGTCTTTTGACAAATTCTACAGCGCCATGGCAAACGGCGCCGACACAAAAACGTCCCAAATCAATGTGGACGAATTTATCAATTACTTTGAACCTTTTCTCAAAGAGGGCAAAGATATCCTGCACCTGTGCCTTTCTTCCGGCATCTCCGGCGTAGTAAATTCTGCCATGCTGGCAAAGGAAACCCTCGAAGAACAGTATCCAGACCGCAAGGTTTATATTCTGGACTCCCTCGCGGCGTCATCCGGCTACGGTCTTCTCATGGACAGACTCGCCGATCTGCGCGACGAAGGTAAAAGCATTGAAGAAGTCTATGAGTGGGCAGACAAAAACCGCTTAAAGCTGAACCACTGGTTCTTCTCCACAGATTTAACCTTCTATATAAAGGGCGGACGCATCTCCAAAACCTCCGGCTTCATCGGCGGTATGTTAAATATCTGTCCGCTTTTAAATGTGAACCATCTGGGACAGTTGATTCCGCGATATAAAATCCGCACCAAACGCAAAGTGATCCAGACAGTTGTAAATAAAATGGAAGAATGCCTCGAAGAAGGACGCGATTACAACGGCAAATGCTATATCTCACAGTCCGCGTGTTATGAAGACGCCAGAGCCGTCGCTGATTTAATCGAAGAGCGGTTTCCGAACTTAAACGGCAAAGTCCTGATCAACAGTATCGGCACCACCATCGGCAGCCATACCGGACCGGGTACGGTAGCCGTGTTCTTCTGGGGAAAGGAAAGAGTTGACTAAATTAGTCAACTCTTTCCTTTTAACACCCGAATCTTTTCATCATAGAATCAGATAAACAAAATACGCCGCATACCCCACTAACATACATGCCCCTCCGGCGCGCCCAAGGCGTTTATTCTTCATGACAAGCACCCACAAGAGCACAACCGCTGCAATGCACACAATGCTGTCCACAAAGAAATTCGCCGCATAGGCAACCGGCGTAATCAGCGCCGACGTACCGACTACAAACAAAATATTGAAAATGTTGCTTCCCACAATATTACCCACGGCAATATCCGCCTTGCCCTTCACTGCCGCCGTTGCGCTCGTCACCAGCTCCGGCAGGGAAGTGCCGAATGCCACAATCGTAAGTCCAATCAGTCTCTCGCTCATGCCGAAAATCCGCGCCAGCGCCGTCGCCGCATCTACCGCCACATCAGAACCGACCACTATCATCACCCCGCCCGCCAGAATGAATAAAAGCATCTTCCAGATTGGCATCGGCTTATCATGCTCCGCGTCCTCTCCTTCCTCCGGCAAACCGTTTCCCTTCTTAGTCATCACAAGCAGATACCCCAGATAGAGTAACATCAATGCCCACAGGATAACACCGTCTATCCGACCGACCACATGCTTCGTCAAGCCGATTCCTGCAAGCAGCGCCGAAACTGCAATCACAAAAGGAAGCTCATATTTTACGGTAGATTTCTGCACGGCAATCGGCGTTATCACCGAAGTAATCCCCAGAATCAGAAGCACATTCATGATATTGCTTCCCACAATATTGCCGATGGTTATCTCCGCGCTTCCCTTGAGCGCCGCAGATACGCTGACCGCCGCTTCCGGCAGGGACGTTCCCATTGCCACAATCGTCAGACCTATCACAAGCTGCGGAATACCGAACCGCTCCGCCAGCTTGCCTGCACCCTCCACAAACCAGTCCGCACCTTTCACCAACAACACGAATCCTACTGCCAATAACGCTGCCTGAATTATAACTTCCATCCTTTTCCTCCGTTCCGAAGCCTCATGCCCCTGTCAATCATGTCCTTCCACTTTCGTACCGTCCATCTCTTCCCATTCCTAAACAAACATATTTTCTGTCCTGCACACCAATTCACACCTGTCCGCTCCTGCACGTACACCGCCTCTGTCATATCATCCAGCTCATATGCCGTTATCCCAAAATACTTCAGACAACAAGAAAATTTGCTGCGCAAATTATCTTGTTGTTTGGCGGAATTTCCTATTGCACAAAAAAAGAGACCTTCGGCACCTTATAATGCTAAAAGTCTCGTCCTTTCCATATTCCCATCAGCAGAACTCATCTCTGCCATACGATTAAAATCAGAAAGCGTGTAAACATGACTTGCGTCAGGGTATGTTGCCTACACAGGATAACTACTCCCTCTTAACTTGTGACATAATGTAACATAAGCGTACCCCGATGTCAAGCCTTCTATGCAGAATCTATACGGAATCGTAACAGTTCAGCCTTCCAGCCTCTAATGAATCCTCTCCAGCGCCTCCTTAGACAGAATCTTCTTAATATTAATGAGGAACAGCGCCGACGCCGTGGTCGCCGAGATGATATCCGAAACCGGTTCCGCCCAGTAAACACCCATTACGCCCATAAAATGCGGCAGAATAATTGCCAGCGGAATCAAGAGGATAATCTTTCGCAACACCGCAATAAAAAGAGAAACCTTCGCCTGCCCAAGCGCCAGAAACGTAGGCTGGATACCGTTCTGTAATCCGAAGACGAGCATTCCCGCCATAAAAATCGGCATAACTCTTCCTGTCAATGCTACCAGCTGTGCCTCATTCGTAAAGAAGGCCGCATAAAATGCCGGGAAAAGCATTGATGTCG
The DNA here is from genome assembly GCA_947564735.1 of uncultured Lachnospiraceae bacterium. Lineage (GTDB taxonomy): Bacteria > Bacillota > Clostridia > Lachnospirales > Lachnospiraceae > UBA3282. Next base: position 12,586 of record CANOEC010000054.1, read on the forward strand.
CTGTCGAAATAAATCGGAAACCAAAGCACATTCCAATCATCCACCGGTACAGTTTTTTCACCCGGTCAAAATTCCCCGCCCCGTAATTGTAGCTGACTATGGGAGTCATTCCCTGTGTAAATCCATTAATGGGCGCGGAGAACAACTGCATGATGCTCTGCATAATTGTCAGAGAACCGACGTACATATCCCCACCGTATACCTGCAGTCCGTGATTCAATACAATGCTGATAAAGCTCTCTGTGGCATTCATGATAAAGGGAGATATTCCAAGCCCAAACACGCTTCCCAAGATTTCCTTCTCCATGCGCATACAACTCCTGCGAATCTTAAGCGACGATTTCTTCCCGAACAGAAACGACATGACCCATGCCGCGCTTAATCCCTGCGAAATCACAGTCGCCGTCGCCGCGCCCCTGACTCCCATATGTAGACCGAAGATGAAAATCGGATCTAGGATAATGTTCGCCACCGCTCCAATCAGCACTGAAAACATGGCTGTCTTAGGCTGACTCTGACAGATGATAAAAGCATTTAATCCAAGCGCCAGTTCCACAAAAAGCGTTCCCGCCAGATAAATGGACAGATAGTCCATAGCATACCCGATGGTGGCGTCGCTTGCTCCGAACATATATAAGAGCGGTTTTTGAAAGGCATAAAAAACAGCCATCAGAATCACCGTACAGACAAGCAGGAAACTGACGCTGTTGCCAAGTATCTTCTCCGCATGTTCTCTGTCACCCTTGCCAAGCCAGATAGCGGCAAGCGGCGCCGCGCCATTGCTGATAAAAGCAGAGAATGCCGAAATGAACATCGTAATGCAGAACGTAACGCCCACGCCGGTCAGCGCATTGGCGCCTACCCCTTCCATATGCCCGATGTAAATCCGGTCTATCACACTGTATAAAATATTAATCATCTGTGCGAGAATCGCCGGCAGCGTCATGCTCGCCATCAGTTTACCGATGGACTCCGTCGCCATACGCTCCTCGCGGGTTTTTGCTGTTGCCGCCATGATAAGAAAGCCCTTTCCCATCTTGCATGATACCTATGAATTTGTTACGATATCTATATCAGATATATTGTGTATTGATACAGCCAATGGCTACGCTGATAAAATACCACTCAATATTGAATTATACCCCAAAGACAAACGACTGTACACTTTCTTTTAAAAAATCGTTGTCATCACTTCGGAGGATACAAATGAAATCTTTTGTCAAAACATTCTGTAAACTATTATCTGCACTTATCATCCTGACAGCGCTGAATATCCGCTTTCTATGCGCCAGTCTGTATTATAACGGTCATATCGGCGTTCTGTTCCCATCCGTCTGCAGAACCTTGGAGATTGTCAGCTATCTTCTGATTGTATACATCAACTTCTTTCCTGCTCTATCTATCCGTAAGACCTCAACTGTGCGCAACAAGATTCTGGACGACGGCGTCTCGCTGTTACAGATTTTCCTTGCGACCACAATCATCGAAATTATCGTCTGTATCGTCGCACTCCTCACAGCCATTCCCGACCACATCGAGCCCGGATTTGCCTATCCGCTTGTCTGGATCAGATACCTGCTCCCTGCCCTCCTCATTGAACTTATCCTGTTCTGGAACGGCATCATACGGGTGTACCTGACTTCCGTGCAGCTTGGAATCAAATGGCGTATTCTCGGCGCTGTCTGCGGATGGATTCCCTTCGTACAGATTTATGCCCTGTGCAAAATCATCCGTATTACCGGCAGCGAAGTTATTTATGAAAATGAAAAATACCTACTCAACCGGATACGCGCCGAGAATCAAGAATGCCATACCCACTATCCAATCCTGCTCGTCCATGGCGTATTCTTCCGGGATTTTCGCTTTTTTAACTATTGGGGCAGGATTCCCGCAGAACTGAAAAGAAACGGAGCGGATGTATTCTACGGCTGCCAGCAGTCCGCCGCTTCCGTGGCAAAATGCGGCGCAGAGCTGACGGCGCGCATCAAACAGATTGTGCAGGAAACAGGCTGTAAGAAAGTCAATATCATCGCCCATTCCAAGGGCGGACTGGACAGCCGTTTTGCCATTTCTTCCTGCGGCGCGGCTGATTATGTGGCATCCTTAACAACCATCAATACGCCCCACAGAGGATGTATCTTCGCCGACTACCTGCTGGACAAGATTCCCGATGCCGTGTGCGGTAAAGTCGCTGACAAATATAATGCCGCGCTGACGCTTCTTGGCGACCCATGTCCGGACTTCATGGAAGCCGTACAGGATTTGACAGCCTCCTCCTGCAGCCGGCTAAATACAATGCTGCCCGACACTCCGCAAGTATATTATCAGAGCGTTGGCTCAAAAATGAACGGCGCTTTCAGCGGCAGATTCCCGCTCAATATGTCTTATCCCATGGTAAAGCACTTTGACGGGGCAAACGACGGTCTGGTCTCTGTAGACAGCATGAAATGGGGCAGTGGTTTTACCCTGCTGACCGTACCCGACGGCAGAGGCATCTCCCACGGCGATATGATTGATTTAAACAGAGAAAACATTTCCGGTTTCGATGTACGGGAATTCTATGTCAATCTGGTGCATGATTTGAAAGAGAAGGGGTTCTAACGCCCCTTCTCCTCCGTCCTGCCATATACCTTTTCTATCCACGCTTCGGAAATCTCATACTGCGGCGCAAAATGCTCCGATTCCAGATAATCCAGCAGACTGTTATAAAACCAGTTTACCTCCGGACTGTCAAGCGCCGGCAGATTCGACTGACAGACAAGCAGACTGCCCGCTCCTGCCCGCGCTTCATAAACCAGCCCCAGCTTATGATTCCTGCCAAAATTATCAATCATCCAGACAATCGGCTCTACTGACTGTTCATCCAGAACCGCCAGTCTCGCATTCATCACAATCTCCCACCACTGCGGCGTCGTATGACCGCTCGTCGGAAATGTTGCAAAAAGAGGATGCTTCTCATCCATGTATAGTCCCATCGTACCGACAGGCAATGGTCTGCCCATACTCTCCGAAATAGACGCAAACATGGGATAGCACCAGAAATCCGTGCAGTAGGTTCCCGCAATCGAATACTTCTCTTGCATGCCGCCGCCAAAATACAGTACTTTTTTCCCGGCGCGAAGCCCCGCAAGCATCTTGTACACATCGTCTGTCACAAGCGGTTCTTGTTTTTCCAAGCTCTGCCCGTTCCCACCGCTTCTGTGCTCGTCTCCGCCGTTTCCCTGCTCTTCCCCGGCGCTTCTGTGCTCTTCCGCAAATTGCCCGTTCCCAGCCATTCTCTGATTCGCCAAAACCCGCCGCTTCTCCACCGCCGGATATACATAGATATCATAATGATTCGTAAGCCCCTCTGCCGCCGCAACTGTCACCCTGATTTCCATCGGTTCCTCACAGTCCGGGAGCGGCAGGCTGCCGTGTCCGCAGCTTTTTAACCGGGTCAGTTCCAGTACCCCATCATGGTGTGCACATGCAAGCACCTCTTTCTCCTGTCCTTTCACGGTCATTGTCACACTGATTTTAGCCGGAAGATTGTCATCGGGGCGCATATCACACAACAGCACCTCGTATGTAAACTGTCCGCCCGCCCGATAGACATAAGTCGGGAACTTAAGCATCACAACCCGGTCATTGCAGAACTCCCGCCACTTTTTGGCTTCAATCAGTCCCTTATTCTCCATAAAGGCATTCAGAATCCCCACAAGCGCCGTCCCCTGCCCCATAAAATCCTGCAAATCGAGAAGCTGAAATCCTGCAAGCTCACGGCTGCGGAACGCTGTCTCCAATTCCCGCTTATAGCACTCCACCGCAAGCTGCCCCGACGCTGCAAAAAATTTCTCCGCCATATGCAGCATTCCTTTTTCCGCAAGACGTTTCTTAAAAATCCGCAGGTTTTCCGGCTGCAGCACACCCGTATATTTCTTAATCTCGCGAAAGTCCGGATAAATCTCATACTGTCCGATTTCATGGGACACGACCGGCACATGGGAAACCAGTTCTTCCTGCCTTAACGCCTTCACCTTCTTCGTGCCGGTGCCAAACTGAATCTCCACCTCATCCGTCGCCTGTATTCCTGCCGCTCCTATATTCTCCGACGCCTGTGCCGGGCAGATAACGTCATCATAACTGTAACAGTTATCCGGCTTCTTTACCTGAATATGCCCCTGCGGTGCATCACACATCGCATAGGAACCACGAAACAGCCGGTCTTTACCAAACCGCACACCACTGAAGAAATCATCATTTGCAAGGATTGCCGGACAAAACTGAAAGTTGTTGGAACCTTGTACATACCAATGCCGCACATCTACAGCCTTGTACTGGCCAAGAATGTCATTCAGTACCTGCTTGTCGCCCCACAATTCATTCCCTAAGGAAAAGATTAAGAACGAAGGATGGTTGCCAAATGCTTTCAGAATGCGAAAGCCTTCCTGCAACAGCCACGCTCTTGCCTCCCGCTCTGTATCTGTCTCTTCCTCGCCTGCCACCGTTCCCCAGAATGGCAGTTCCGGCGCCAGATAGATGCCCATCTCGTCTGCCGCCGCAAAAGCAGCCTCCGGCGGACAACATGTGTGAAAGCGGTAATGATTGATACCATATTCTCTTGCTATACCAAAGATTCGCCGCCACGAAGCCTTATCCATGGGCGCATACCCCGTAAGCGGAAATATCATTCCGTCGTGTTTACCGCGCAGCATAACCGGTAAGGCATTCAGATAAAAAGTTCTGCCCTCCGTATGCAAATCGCGGAAACCGACCGTTGCCGAGGTCTGTACATCAATTCCGCACACATCAGCACTCTGGCTTGCCAACACTTTCACCGTAACCTGATAAAGATTCGACGTATACTCGTTCCACAGCGCAATCCTCTGCGACTTCGGAATCTCTATCTGCCAGCTATATTCCGTCGTCCCAGGACATAAAGGAATCTCCCTGACCTCCTCCACAAGCGTCTGGTCCGAATCATTGTGCCGCGCACATGTAACGACCACTTTCGTCAACCGCTCCGGCGCTTCCACGCACCCAATCCGCTCCGGCGCTTCCACGCACCCAATCCGCCCCGTAAGTTCTCCGCTCTGCAATGCGAAGCTGTCCTGACATTCCAGCACGAACTTCACCTCGATACGCCTTGCTTCGGCGCTTGCCGTCACCCACAAATCATTTACGCGCACTGCTTTTTCAAAAATAAGCTCCAGTCGTCCAAGCATCCCGTTCCAGTTCGTCTGCGTATCGGGCGACGTCATGTGTCCGCCGCCGGTTTTGTAATCCACATTGCTGACCATAATAGTCAATCTATGTGACGTCCTCGTCAGAAACTTGGTCAAATCATACCGATGTGCCGTAGCAAAGCTGTCTTGCATGCCGACAAACGTATCATCCAACCAGACATAGGAGATTCGCGTCCGCTCAATCACAAGCTGCGCCAAATCTCCTATCCATTCTTCCGGAATCTCCAGCGTGCGGGAATACCACGCATACCCCTCATAGTGATAAGGCTCTGTCAGGTATCCCGTCTCTTTCTGGTTTCCATGTATTCCTTTTTTCGCTTCGGCGGTGGTTCCGGGCAGAATGATTGTATCCCCCAGTTTCCGCCCGAAATACTTCTTCCCGATGCCCACCTTATCTGCATCTAAACAAAACTCCCACTCGCCGCTCAAATCCAATACGTTGCTTATCACCGCCATAGTATGTTTTACTCTCCTCCTGCCGCATCTTCTATGACGTGATTATACTTGATATCATTGTAGAAATCCACTCTTTATTCTGCCATATAAATTGCCACCGCGTTCTCAATCTCATTCAGCGTCTCGTCTATCGACCGTTCGCCCCTCATATAGCCGACTCCCTGCGTAAATACCGCATTTTCCAGCATTATATCCGGAACATACGCCGTATTCACCGTCGCCAGCTTCTTCTTGAAATCGGCAATCTTCTCATCCGAAGCCCAGTATCCTTGGAACTCAACCATATTACCGTCCGCGTCGCTCGAACACCAGCCCATATACTCTCCGTTTTCTCCCATAATTTCCGCATTCGGCGTAAACTGGATGTCAAAAGCGCTCTGGTTGAGCGGAAGCCCGTTGTAGCCTCCCTGTACTTCGGAAGATAAGAAGGCGTCCATGAAATCCATTGCTGCTTCCGGCTGTGCAGACGCCGCACTGACGGCAAGCATCGTAGCCGGCTTAAACACCTGACTGCACTGCCCCTGCATGGGAACTATTTTCGTATTTTCAAACCCCTTATTCTGATCGACGGATAGCATCTCCGTATACTCATACTGTGATGGAATCCACCCAGTCATCATCTTCGTTTCTTTTCCGATATACTGAAACAACTCCATATTTATGCTCCAGTCTGTTTCGTCAGCATCTCTGCCTTCATACTCCGACAGCCTCTCCATCTGTCCCGTATAAGACTCGATTGTCTCTTCACTTACTCCGTCCATCTGGGCATCATAGATGCGTTTACACTGTTCCAGATACTCTCCCAGCACATCCCTGTCAACACTGCCGTCTGCGGCAATCCATCTGGGTTCGCTCGTCGCCGCAAAACGCTTCATGAGTCCGCGTTCCCCACAGATGCCCATCAGATCCTGCTCCGGATTCTCCTCCCGCAGTTGCTCCACAACCTCCGCCAAGCTCTGTAAATCCGTCACATTTTCCATCCCGTCCGCACTTGACGCCATATACGGAAGGGCAATCGTCGCAGGCGCCACATACGCCTTGCCGTCACGCTTCAGCGCCTCGATTATGTTATCAAAAAGCGGTTCTTTACTGCTGTACTGTGCCAGATAATCCGTCAGGTCAAGCAGCATTCCTTTGTCCACATAAGAATCCAGAGGCAGTTCATCCATTACAAGCAAATCCGGTCCTGTTCCCGCCATAATCTCCGTATTCAACTTCTTAATCGCATCCTCTCTCGTCACGGCGTTCCTATCTCCTATGCCAATCTGATAGGATACGAACACGTCGGGGTGCTCCATCTGATAGAGGGATACCGCCTGCCTGATACTGTCATCCTCCCGCAGACTGTAAACCGTAATCAGATTCTCCGGCACCGTCGGAACATCCGGGTCGTAGGTGAACTTAATCAACTCTCCTCCTGTGAAAAGACCCAGAAACACATCATTTTCAAGCTGTAACATATCCACAAAATAGTAATCCGGATTGCTAAGAAGCGACAGGTTACCGTCCAGAATCTGCTCCATCATGTTGCCGCCGAGTACATGCCGGTAGATACCTTTTTTTCCTGCCACATAAACCGTCCCATCATTGCCCGGCAAGAGATACATATCGCTGTAATCCTGTCCGTTATAGAATCTGTCCTTATAATTTTCGCTCACAAAATCCGCAAGCACATCGTCCGTGACATACGCTTCCGCTTCCAAATCATAGATGACCGGCGCATCATCACGCTGCCATGTATTGTCCATAAAAAGCAGACTGCCCTTCATCCACATCCATTCCGGCGAAAAATCAAGCGTCAGCAGCTTCTTTGTACTGCCGTCCCGTCCCACTTCATAGATACTGCTCTGTGTACTCGCAAAGATGCGATGGTCATCTCCCATGACTACCTGTCTGAAATATAGTTCATTTTCCGATAATTCCGTCTCAATCGGCACCTGCGTTCCATCCGGCAAAATTATCACAAGCTTAAATGTCGCATCCTCCGCGTTCGTATCCTCAGATTCATAATATAGAAGTGCCACCGTGCCGTCCGGCATCATACACATGTTGCTGAGCCAGTGGTCCTGATAATCCGCCATCCAGTCCGGCGTCTCCACATTCCATGTGGCGCCCTCATCCTCGGAGACGAGCATTCCCACCTCTCTGTCCATGATGACCAGCCTGCCGTCCTCACATTTACATAAGCTTGCAACACCGGTCGCCTGCCCCGTCTGCTCCGACAAATCTATCTGTTCCTCCACATAGCGTCCCATGGCAGCCGCGCCGTTTTCTCCTGTACCGTCTCCTGTCTGCCCATTTTCTCCTGCATTTCCTACGTCAGCACCGGTAGTTCCGCTGCCCACATCCCCGCCTGTTTCGTCTGTGCCTGTGCCGCCTGTACAGCCTGCCATGGCAAACACCATGGACGCCGCAAGGAGCAGACTGATTATTTTCTTCATACTCTTTTGAATCATCATACACTCTTCCTCTCCTAATATGATACCGCCAGCATCTTTTTTTGCCGATACATTTTTTGGCTCCATCAAAGTGCCCCGGCGATGTGCCTCGTCAATGTGTTCCGACGAGATGTCCCGTTAATACGCCCCGGCGAGATATCCCACCAATATGCCCCAACAAAATGTGCGCCGGCTGTTTTGCATGAAACCAGCATAGCAGAATAGTCTCTAAGGTTCCTCTAAACACATTAAGAAATTCTTAGAGAATCTTTAAAGATTTTTGTGATAACATAGAAGTATAGAAAAGCAGACGTATATTCTAACCACACAGAAAGGACACTTATCATGCGTATTTTACTGGCGGAAGACGACAAAGATTTAAATAAGGCGCTGACATGGCAGCTTACCGGTCATGGCTACACCGTGGATTCCTGCTATGACGGAGAAGAGGCGCTCTTTTACGGAAGGCAGAACATCTACGACGTCATACTCCTAGACCGTATGCTTCCTTACCATGAGGGAATCGAAGTACTGACAAGGCTTCGCCAGCAGTCCGTCCATGTCCCGATCATTCTCATTACGGCGCTGGGCACCTTGCAGGACAAAATTGCCGGACTGGACTTCGGCGCAGATGATTATCTCGTAAAGCCCTTTGAGTTTGAAGAGCTTCTGGCAAGAATCCGCTGTGTCACCAGACGCTCCCCCATACTGAACCCACAGTCCGACACCCTGACTTATCACGACATCACTTGGAAAAACAGCAATATGTGCCTGACCGGTCCAAATGGCGACACTACCTTATCCAAGCGGGAAGGAGACCTGTTAGAAAGCTTCCTGCATACGCCGGAACAAATCCTCGCCCGTGAAACCTTGCTTTTAAAAGTCTGGGGACCGGACACCGATGTGGAGACCGGCAATCTGGACAATTACGTTCATTTTCTGCGCCGCCGGCTCAAAACCGTGGGCAGCTCACTGCAAATCAAAACCATCCGCGGCGTCGGATACGGTCTGATCGCACAGAATACTGACTGAGTCTATTCCTGCCAGCCCGGCCTGCAGCATTTTGCAAAAGTCTGTTACCCCTTATCATAAAAAGGAATTTGTCACAGAAAGGAATTTGCCATGTTCCGCAAAGCACATTTGCTTTTTACACTATTATGCGGCGGCAGTACCACCGCCATTATGATTATCATGTCACTGTTCTATCTGAGTGTATCCGAGAAAAGTCTCTACGATAACCAATTCCGCTCTTTTCAAAATGATGTCAGTACGATTACCGCCAGTCTGGAAGAGTCAAATGCCGTGTCCATGCAGTGGCTTGCCCGCATCGAGGCGCAAAACGGTTATTACATCTTCGTAACCGACAATGGCACCCCGTTTCTCTACAATGACCTGCACAGCGATATTGACTCAACCAGTCATCTTCTCTCAGAAAGCCTCGATGTTTATAGCTCATTATTTGAGGTTGAGAATCTGGATCCGGAAGGCACTACTTATTCCGGCATCTGGCATTTCGAATACGAATTTACTTCTCCTTCCACCGGCGGCAGCTTCTATGCCTCGCTCATTGACATCGAGCGAAACAACGCCCTGTCGCAGTTTATTATCCTCTGCCCGTTGTCATCGCTATCCTCTTCCATTGTGTCACAGCGCCTTCTGTTTCTATTGATTGACCTTTGCGCCGTCATTGTCCTTTTTGCTTTTTCATGGTTCTTTACCGGAAAACTGCTGAAGCCTTTACAGGAAAATCATGAAAAGCAGCTCCAATTCGTTGCCGCCGCCTCCCACGAGCTGCGCACACCCCTGTCCGTTATCCTCGCCAGCAACGAATGCTGCCAGACCGCATCAGAAGAAGAGCGCGCCGGCTTTTCACAGACCATACGGGGAGAAGGCAAACGAATGAATCATCTGATTGACGATATGCTGACACTCGCACATTCCGGCATGAACCGTTTCCAAATCAAGCAAAAACCGGTGGAACTGGATACCCTGTGTCTAAACGCATATGAAGCCTTTGAGCCGCTTTGTGAACAAAAAGGCGTCGAGCTGTCCCTGCAGTTACCCGACGCACCATTGGTACGCTGTAACTGTGACCCCGACCGCATCGCGCAGGTGTTATCCATTCTGCTGCACAATGCCTTAAGCTATACACCAGAGGGCGGACAGATGAAGTTGTCTCTATTTTACCGCAAAGAGCGCAGAACCTATTTTGAAATTGTCATGGCAGACACCGGCATCGGCATTTCCGATGCAGAAAAGCCGCACATATTTGACCGTTTTTACCGGGCAGAAAAATCCCGAAGCACGAAAGAGCACTTCGGGTTAGGTCTTTCCATCGCCTATGAAATTGTAACCGGACATCACGGTAAAATATCCGTACATGATAACCCGGTCGGCGGCAGCATCTTCACAGTACGGCTGCCGGAAAGGACTTAATGCTTAGCCGGCTGACTCTTTTTTCCGGTAACACTCTCCCGGTATTTTAAGGCTTTATTGTCCATAATGGTACCGATGCACAGACTGGCAGCCAGACCTATGATAAACCCTAGCCATAGACTGTTTATCGTGATTCCTAAAATCATCCCAACTAATATCCCGACAACGGCATAGACACCCGTCCATGCTGTTTTCCCCTTGACGATAGAATAGGTCTCCACTTTTCCCTCATGGCTGCGGTACACAAATCCTGCCTTTTGAAGTGCATTCACACCCTTGTCATTTTCGTGCTCCACCATGGATACAACCTCAAAAATATTCTTGTACAAAAATGCCCAGTTTACCATCATACGAATCACTTCCGTGCCAAGTCCCCTGTTTCTGTATCTTGGTTCAAGCACCACATTCAGCGGAACCGTTCCAAGAAGCTTCTCCCCGGCAAACGATGCCGTTCCAATCTGCTCTTTCTCTCCTTTTTTAAAGGCGATTATCCAGTCGGACTCCCACAAATCTTCCATATTCGACGGTGTAATCGTGATTGTCTCGGATTTCAAGCAAAAATTATTCTTCTTCATATAGAACCCCATGCTTTCTTTTCATTTATAACAATCATTATTTACTGTTGTGTATGTTTCTATTATAACGTAAGACTGCATGTAAGGGAACCAGATTTTCCATGTAAGCCATCCTTCACCAGTTCAAGCACTCATTTCAATATCTTCGCACAAGCATTATAAAAGCTAAATGGAAATATTATATTCCCGATATAATTTCTGTCGATACTCTTTGTTATCCTTGATTTTCGAGATATCTTCAAAACGATTATTAGCTACCAGTTTTTGAATCAGCATAAGCATCATCTCTTCACCAACGGATTTGCCCTTTTCCATACCTCTTGCTATACCTTTTTCTATATTCTCTTGGTCACGCATCAACAACGTCATATACTCATGCCTTCATTTCCTGTTCTTCTTCGCCTGCTTTACCGCTTCTTCCAATCTCTGTACAAAATCATTTGATATCCTTAATGATTCCCAAATGGTATTAAGTTCTGTCTGATTTTCCATTTTTCGTTTCTCCATTTACTTAATTATATTATACAAAGTCCTCTATAAAAATACAATTAATTTATGATAAATACGCTATCATAAACAGCCGCATCCCAAGCAGCAATACCGCATAATCCTAAAAGCCTTGTTTGCCACTATATTTAATACACGTTCTTAATCCTATTATCGCCACCGCTATCAAAATGTATAAAAACAGGGCTATTAAGACACTCGAAATGTCTCAAAAGCCCTTATTCTACTGCGGATAACAGCCCCTTGAACAGGTTCAAATCCTGCTGTTACGCATTCTCAATATTCTACTGCGGATAACAGGATTTGAACCTGCACGTCTGCTGACACCAGAACCTAAATCTGGCGCGTCTGCCAATTCCGCCATATCCGCTTATATATTTGCCTGCCATGCTTAAAATTCAAACATGGCAGGTTGCATATAACCATTCACTTACACGCTGTCTTCCTTTAAGCCAGCTTCTTGAGTTTCTCCGAATGTTGCGCCACTACAACTTTGAGCACCTCCACATCCCGAAAGGTGGCTTCCAGCTTCTCAACATAGCTCGCGTAACGCCTATATGTACCCGTATAACATGCCTCAATTGTATTGAGGCGTGGTACAATCACATTCTCCTGATACAATTTGATACAATGCACTTCGTCCTTCAGTGCCTGCTGCTCTGCTTTCATTCTCTGTTGCTCTGCCTTTACCTCTTGTAACTCTGCTCGCAGCTCTTGTATCTCTGCACGTAATTCAGCCTTCATTTCATGCATCTCCGTGCGCAGCACCTCTTTCAGAGCCTGCAATTCCGCTTTCAACTTTGTGTCAAGCATATTAGAAATAGCAAGCAGTAATTCATGGTCCGTCATATACGATACCTCCTTATGAAGTTGTCTGACAGCCATTCTCTCGCACTTCTTTCCTTGTTTACACATTGTATCATAGAAGTCATGCAAAGTCACTATACAAATTGCCCAAAATGATATTTCGTTATAAACGCAATACCGTATTATTCTTTTATCCTGCCATTTGCTGCTCTTCTTCTCCGATGTGTCTGATTACCCGTCTGTTTATCCGCGTCATAAATATAATCGTCATGAATAAAGACATGATTTCCGCAATCGGAAACGCCCACCACACATTCGTGACATTGCCCGTCAATGCCAGCAGATATGCCGCCGGAAGCAGTACCACCAATTGTCTTGCAATGGAAACCATCATGCTGTAGGTTGCACTTCCAAGCGCCTGAAACGCCGTCCCACACACAATCCCGAATCCGGCAAACACAAAACTATAACTGATTGTCCGAAGTGCCGGTACGCCAATAGCCAGCATATCATCTGACGCGTCAAACAGCCGCAGGAGCACATCCGGAATCGTCTGGAAAATAATCAGCCCGACAAACATAATCCCTATTGCATATTTAATTCCACATTTCAAGGAGTCTGTAAACCGCTCCTTCTTCCCCGCACCATAGTTGTATGCCAGAATCGGAACCAGACCGTTATTCATTCCAAATACCGGCATGAAAATGAAGCTTTGCAGTTTAAAATACACCCCGAATACTGCCGTTGCGGTCGAACTGAAGGAAATCAAAATCCGGTTCATCCCGTAAGTCATGACGGAACCAATCGCCTGCATAATAATGGAAGGCACGCCAATCTTATAAATCTGCTTAATGATTTCCGCATCGGGGCGTAACGCCTGCCTCGTCACCTGAATCTCATCGTTCTTCTTCTGATTAATAAGGAACGCCAAAATTCCCGCCATAATCTGTCCGATTACCGTTGCGACCGCCGCGCCGCGCACACCCAGCTTCGGTACGCCAAAAAGTCCAAAAATAAAAATCGGATCCAGAATAATATTAATCACCGCACCGATTCCCTGCGTGACCATAATATAAAATGTTTTTCCCGTCGATTGCAATAACCTTTCAAATGTAAACTGTGTAAACATGCCGAATGACATACAGCATACCACTGACAGATACTCACATCCGTACTGTACAATCTGCGAATCATCGGTCTGGCTTAAGTAAAAATCTTTCGTCACAAAAATTCCTACAATTAGAAACAGAAGATAACTGAGCGCCATCAAAAACATACCGTTCCCCGCCGCTTTATTGACAACCTCCTGCTTTTTCTCCCCAAGTGCCTTAGACAATACGGCATTAATGCCGACGCATGTTCCAACGCCCACTGCTATCATCAGTGACTGAATCGGGAATGCAAGTGACACTGCTGTCAGTGCATTCTCATTGATGCGTGATACAAAAATGCTGTCAACAATGTTATATAACGCCTGCACAAGCATCGACGCCATCATAGGGAGAGACATTGTAATCAACAGTCTGTTTACCGGCATTACGCCCATCTTATTTTCTCTTGTATGTTCCATTCTTCTCCTCCTTCATTACCTAACAATCTTCGCTGCTTCTTCGCGCAAAAAAAGCCCCTATTTTCATAAGAGCTTTCTGTAAAATTCTGTAACTGAACCACTGGGGATGTTGCCCGGGGTTCGAATCCCCTTCCACATTGTGGCTTCTCTACTGAACCACTGGGGA
>CANOEC010000055.1 GCA_947564735.1 uncultured Lachnospiraceae bacterium
AGAAAATCCATATAAAAACCTCCTGCTTATACTGGTAAATGTATATGCAGGAGGTGTCCCGTCTATTCTATTCAGTCTTCAATTTTATGAAAAATAATGCAATTCGGCTGATTGACCTTTACTTCCTTACCGTTCATGACAAGCAGCCCGTTCTTCAAATCCACGGTGAAGAACGTCATCGTGTCAGATTCATGATTTAATGAAACAAGATGTTTGTTGTCCGGGAACAGTATCGCATCCTTCGGATAATCTCCGCTGATTGGCAGACACAGTATTTTCGTAAGAAGTCCCGTTTTCTGGTCAATCTTATAGACAATCGCGCTGTTGTCACCGGCGTTGGAGCTTACAAGATATTTAAAATCCTCCGAAATATTCAGCGCACTTGCCGCCGAACCTCCCGCATGGTAATCATTCAGTGTGGAAATTGTCTGAATCTTCTCAAATTCCGGATTCCCATTTACTTCCTCATACGTGTAGACGTCAATATAATTCTTCAACTCATGTACAATATAGAGAAACTTACCGTCCTTGGAGAATTTCATATGACGCGGCGCGGATTCCTGCTCGCTTCGTATCATATCAATCGGTTTTAACTTGCCGTTTACATGATCCAGACGATACACGTTCACATGATCAAGCCCCAAATCTGCGGCGCACAGATAATGGTTATCCCTCGTCATCTTAACACAGTTGACATGCGGTCTGAAATTCCGCTCCGCAATGCTGCCGAGTCCTTTATGAAAAATTTCATCCGTAATCTCCCCGATGCCACCGTCATCCCTTAAGCGGAGCACGGTAATCTTTCCGTCATGGTATCCGCCTACAAACAAAAATTTATCTTCATAATCAGTAGACAGATAACAGCCCCGCATCCCGTTGATGCTTCCCTGATTGATAACCTCCAAGTCTCCGCCGGACAGAATCCTATAAGCCTCCACGCCAAAATCCGTAATGGAATATAAAAACTTGCTGTTATGGGAAATGGTAATGTAGGAGGAATTTGTAATCTCCACTTGGTTTTTCTCCGTCATCCTTCCCTTCTTCATGTCCACATCATAGATTTTGATGCCGTAGTTGTCTTCCTTTCCTACCGTATAAGTAGAAACATATGCAACATATTTACCCTGACTCATATTAAACCCATGCCTTTCCTACGTTTTACGATTTCAAAGTGACCTGTCATAACATGCCATCATCCATTGAACTAGCTTGATTTTATCACAAATTGAAGGCTTTGTTAATTGTTTTCCTAAAAAATGATTATATTTTTGAAAATATCATTGACATCTTACTTGTTTCTTGTATAATGGGATTCAACGTTTGTTTAGTTTTAGTAAACTTTGAGTTTATTATAACTGATTCAATCAGAGAAGCAGACATCATTGCCGGCTTTCCTTTTCCGGCTCCACTATCTGTCTGCAAATCATAGAGAAAGAGGCTGCTTTACTCATGGAGATCAATTCAAACCGGGTGGAAATCGGCAATAAAATTAAAGAATTACGCAACCAGAAAGGTCTGACGCAGGAGGAACTGGCGGATCGCTGCGAACTATCCAAGGGATTTATCAGTCAGTTGGAAAACGACGTGACCTCTCCTTCCATCGCAACCTTAGTCGATATCCTACAGTGCCTTGGAACGAATCTGAAAGAATTTTTTAACGATGCGGACGACGAACAGATTGTCTTTTCGGGAGATGATTTTTTTGAAAAAACAGATACGGAACTGCATAACAAAATAGAATGGATTATTCCAAACGCACAGAAAAATATGATGGAACCTATCCGTGTCACATTAGAACCAAACGGTTCCACTTACCCCGACCAGCCCCATGACGGTGAAGAATTCGGCTATGTGCTTTCCGGTTCATTGACCGTCGTAATCGGCAAACGCAGTATCAAGGCAAAAAAGGGCGATACCTTCTATTACACGCCCCATTCGGAACACTATATCAAAGCAAACGGCAAAACCGGGGCGGTATTTTTATGGATCAGCACACCGCCCAATTTTTAAGCGCATAGATATTTTACAATCGGAGGAACGACCTATGTCAAAAGAATTGATTCATTTAGACAGCATCTCCAAATCCTTTGACGGACAGATGATACTCGACGAACTCGACCTGACCATCCATGAAAATGAATTCGTGACACTGCTTGGTCCGAGCGGATGCGGTAAAACAACCACACTGCGCATCTTAGGCGGTTTTGCCACGCCGGATACCGGCAAAGTTATCTTTGACGGGAAAGACATCACAAATGTTCCGCCGAACAAAAGACCCCTCAATACGGTTTTTCAAAAATATGCGCTCTTCACCCATATGACGATTGCCGAAAATATTGCCTTCGGGCTGAAAATCAAGAAAAAAAGCAAACAATACATAAATGACAAAATTCACTATGCATTAAAGCTGGTCAACTTAGACGGCTATGAAAACCGTATGCCCGATTCCCTAAGCGGCGGTCAGCAGCAGCGCATTGCCATTGCCCGCGCCATCGTCAACGAACCGCGGCTGTTATTGTTAGATGAGCCGTTAGGCGCCCTTGATTTAAAGCTTCGGCAGGAAATGCAGTATGAGCTGATCCGCATGAAAAATGAGCTGGGCATCACGTTTGTCTACGTGACCCATGATCAAGAGGAAGCCCTTACGATGTCCGACACCATTGTTGTCATGAATCAGGGCTATATCCAGCAGATCGGTTCGCCGGAAGCGATCTATAACGAACCGGAGAATGCTTTTGTCGCAGATTTTATCGGTGACAGCAATATTATTCCCGCAATCATGGTCGAAGATAAACTGGTTGACATCTTGGGCACCCGCTTTGCATGTGTGGACACCGGATTCGGACGTAACAAACCCGTTGACGTCGTCATCCGTCCTGAGGATGTGGAACTTGTAACTCCCGCAGATGGCATGATGCAGGGTGTTGTGACACACCTGATATTCAAAGGCGTCCATTATGAAATGGAAGTCCTTGCCGGCGGTTTTGAATGGCTTGTACATTCCACTGCAATGTGGCCCGTCGGTCAGGCAGTCGGCATCCGGGTGGATCCCTTTAATATCCAGATTATGAACAAACCGGAATCCGAAGATGAGGAGGCTGTTGCAATTGACATCTAAGAATAAATGGCTGTCTGCACCTTACGCACTCTGGTCAATCGTTTTTATCATCATTCCCCTTGGCATGATTTTGTATTACGGTCTGACCGACAAAAACGGTGCATTCACTTTAGAAAATATAATCGCAATCACAACTGCCGGACATGCGAAGGCTCTGCGCCTCTCCCTCCTGCTCTCTTTCGTGAGCACGCTCATATGTTTCCTGCTTGCCTATCCGTTGGCGATGATTCTGGCAAATACGAAGGTAAATACGCATCAGTTTATCATTCTCATTTTCATCCTGCCAATGTGGATGAACTTCCTTTTGCGCACGCTGGCATGGCAGACGCTGCTCGAAAAAAACGGTGTGATAAACAGTGTGCTTACCTTTTTGAACTTACCGAATCTGAAAATTATCAACACGCCTGCCGCCATCGTGTTGGGCATGGTATATAATTTTCTGCCGTTTATGATTCTGCCCTTGTACAATGCGCTCGCAAAAATTGATAAAAATGTGATTGACGCTGCCCATGATTTGGGCGCCGGTTCCATCTATACATTTATTCATATTATACTGCCCCTTTCTGTACCGGGGATTATCAGCGGCATAACGATGGTGTTCGTTCCCGCGCTCACTACCTTCGTCATAAGTGCGCTTTTAGGCGGCAGTAAACTTTTGCTGATTGGCGACGTAATTGAGCAGGAATTTACGCGGACATCTAACTGGCATCTGGGAAGCGGTCTATCCATCGTATTGATGATTTTTATCATCATCAATATGATTGCATCGGCTATTTTTGACAAAGATGGGGAGGGTTCCATGCTATGAAAACGGCTGCAAAGAAAATTTATATTGCCTTCATCATCCTTTTTTTGTATGCACCAATCGGCACGCTTATGGTGCTGTCTTTTAACGCCAGTAAAACACGGGCAAAATGGGGTGGATTTACATTAAAATGGTACATAGACCTGTTTCATAACGAAGAAATCCTTCGTGCGCTGCTCAACACCCTGCTGATAGCATTTTTCTCTGCGCTCGCCGCCACAATCATCGGGACAATTGCCTCTGTCGCTATGAATGGCATGAAACGCAGGACCAAATCCATTATGATGGGAATTACCAATATTCCCATGCTGAATGCCGAGATTGTGACCGGCATCTCCTTAATGCTGCTCTATATCAGTTTTGGCATGAAATTTGGAATCGGCACCATACTGTTGTCACATATCACATTTAATATTCCGTATGTAATTTTAAGCGTGATGCCCCGGATGAAACAGTTCAATCCAAGTACCTATGAAGCGGCGCTTGATTTAGGCGCTTCACACACAACGGCTTTTTTTAAAATCGTACTGCCGGACTTGTTTCCCGGTATCCTGTCCGGATTCCTCATGGCATTTACGATGTCCTTGGATGATTTCATCATTACGCACTTTACCAAAGGCGTCGGTGTGGATACCCTTTCCACGAAAATTTATACCGAAGTCAAAAAAGGAATCAAACCGGAAATGTACGCGCTTTCCACGCTTATCTTCGTGACGGTTTTAATCCTTCTCATACTGGTTAACCGTTCGCCCGACAAAAAGAAATCATAAAGAAAGGGTTGCCCGCCATGAAAAAAAGAACGTCATCTTCTGTCTGCATATTATTATTATTATTTATGGCAGAAATACTGACCGGCTGCGGTTCCTCCACCACCGGGGTGAATGGTCAGGTCATTGTATATAACTGGGGCGAATATGTTGACCCTGAAACGCTCGATATGTTCGAGGAAGAAACCGGCATCAAGGTCATTTACGACGAGTTTGAAACAAACGAAAGCATGTACCCTAAAGTGGAATCTGGCGCAGTCGCCTATGATATTGCGTGCCCTTCCGACTATATGATCAGCAGAATGATACAGAATGACATGCTTTCCGAAATAAATTATGACAATATTCCAAATGCCAAGACCAATATCGGAGCGCAGTACTACGAACAATCCAAAGGCTTCGACCCAGAAAACAAATATTCCATACCATACTGCTGGGGAACTGTCGGTATCCTCTACAACCGAACAATGGTTGACGAACCGATTACAAGCTGGGCACAGCTCTGGGACGAAAAATATGCCGATAATATTCTGATGCAGGACTCCGTGCGCGATGCCTTCATGGTAGCCGAGAAATTAAACGGCTTCTCCATGAATACGCTGGATACGGACGAGCTTCATACTGCCATGAAGTCCCTTATCGAGCAGAAGCCGCTGGTACAGGCATATGTTGTCGATCAGGTACGCGATAAAATGATTGGCGAGGAAGCTGCCATCGGCGTCATCTATTCCGGCGAGGCAATTTACACGCAACAGGAAAATCCGAATCTGGTCTATGTCATTCCCGAAGAAGGTACAAATGTATGGATTGATTCATGGGTCATCTTAAAGAATGCGCCTAATAAGGAAAATGCAGAGAAATTCATTAATTTCATGTGCCGCAGCGACATCGCGCTGATGAACTTTGAGTATATCACCTACTCTACGCCCAACACGGCAGCAAGAGAACTGATTGAAGACGACGCAATCCGCAATTCCGAGATTGCCTTCCCGGATTTGTCAAAGTATGACCATCTGGAGACGTTCGTGTATCTTGGTGAAGACGGTGATGCACTGTACAATGAGTTGTGGAAGGAAGTGAAGGCGTACTAGGAAGTGCGAATAATGGGAAAAAAGAACTCCTGCAATTTGTATTCATATTACATACAAATTGCAGGAGTTCTTTAATACTTCTGAAACGCCCCATTCATCGCATACACCGTATCATTATCGCCCATGATAAAGAAAATCACATTCCCTCTGCTTTCAATCAGCATTGTCTCCGCGCTGACACACACCCACTTATTCAAATCTGCATTGTCCTTAAGCTGCTGCTTCACGGTGTCTACCTTGTCTTCCTCCACCCTGAGCAGCACACACTGATACGCATTGGGCGAAATCATCGGAATCGATGCAACACCTTCCGTATATTCAATCTCATCCGTTCCGAGAATGGATATTTCCAAATCCTCTGTTAATTCATAGGTCTCGAAGCTGTCCATTCCGGCTCTGAAGTCTTCCGACAAATCCGCCTGCTCATAGAGTCCAGCCATAATATCCGTAAGGCTACCCTCAAGTTTGTCACTTCCTTCTTCTTTCTTACCGCAGGCGGCACAGAGTGCCACCAGTGCAACAGACATAACACATAACATCAGTTTTTTCATTGTTCTCATATCTATCCTTTCGTTTCCTAATTATCCATTACTCCAACTCCAAATCGTTTTTATCATGATACAGTATTGCCTAAATCCAGACGCTCTACACAAGCTGCTTAACCATAATCAGACAGGGATTTTCTTCATCCCACATTTCTGTCAAAGTAATGAGCGGTTCAAATCCGACGCTCTTATAAAATTTGCGTGTCCGCGCGTATGGCTCAAAATCAACAATATCACTCAGCGTCTTAACAATCACATATTTACATCCTTGGCAGACAAAATATTTTTCCGCCATATCGTAAAGCGCCTGCTCGTTCCCAAACCATTCCGGCAGCTTTTCAAGAATTTTTTTCGTGCAGTCTGCTTTTTTATCCGCATCTTCTATCCACACAACCTGCATACTATCTGTCATATCATTTTACCTCGCCCAATCCTTCTCACACTGCTTTCTCTGATACAAAAATCTTCTCTGCGCTTTCCAAACTGCATATAGAAGTCCTCCTCCATATCGTATGGTTTCTTGTAGAATATCTCAAGCATTTGTACATTGGTGCTCTGCATATAGGCATCCGACTGTCTTTTCGACATCTCTTCCTGTATATTTTTTCTAAGGTCGTGCCATTCTATCAGAAATTTCTCGTATTGGGGCAGAGCGCTTACTCCCAGCCATTTTTTTATCTTTATTTTTGTGCGGTTTGCTATCTTACAGGCATCCTCTAATAGAAAGTACCTGAGTCCCTCTTCGTCATAATTTCTGCCAAGCGGAAATAACCTGCACAGCCCCGGTCTGTCATCATGAATACTGCATCTTCCCTCTTTGCTCAAGAATCCGCATGCATCTGTATCCCCCTGCATTTTTAAGGCTGGCAGAATTAACCCATCTTCTACATGCAGCTCAATTTTCTCCTGCATAAGCTGTGCAAAATTCTGTTTTGTTGCTCTCTGTAATTGATACATATCATAGGGGTCCAACACAATCGACTGCCCCATACCGCGGCAACAGTCACTACAGCCGTTACATTCGCCACAGCCTAATTTTGCCATATCATTACTACACAATAGAGTCATGTCCATTTCTTCCTCAAACTGTTCCTACCCTGTCGCTGCATCATCACACCATATCATCCGTCCCGTGCTTTCACCTTTCTTTGTTTAAATGGAATGGTCTAACGGGCATACCCTAGTTTTTCATGGAAAAAGCTGATAATCCGTCTCCATGTTTCTCTCTGGAAAAACTGATAGTCCGCATGATTTGCGCCTTCGATTGCGATAAGCTGCACATCGCATCCGGCTTCCTCTAACTTATCATGCAATAGTTCTCCCTGTGTAAAGGGCACCGTGCAGTCTTCGGTTCCGTGAATAATCATAAACGGCGGCGCATCTTTTGTCACATAGGTAACCGGACATATTTGAATTGCCTCTTCTTTGTGGCGCATAACATTTCTGCCAAGTAAAAGCGACTCCGGCGCTGCCGCTGCCTGTTCGGCTGTTTCATATGGGAAGGAGGAAACATCTGTCGGCGGATACCAAGGACATGCCGCCTGCACTTTGCTGGACTGCTCTTTGTAAGCCCCCACATCATAAACCGTATCATTGTTCAACGCTGCCATAGCCGTCAGATATCCGCCTGCAGACTCTCCCATGACTCCGAAACGTTCCGCATCAATATGATATCTGTTACTGTGGGCGCGCAGGTAACGGATTGCCGCCTTCACATCCTCAAGCTGCTTCGGATATGCCGCTTCATTGGAGGTACGGTATTCTGCGCTTGCTACCACGAAGCCGCTTCTGGCAAGCTCTGCCAGATAAGCAAGATGTGCCGACCGGTCCATGGTAAGCCACGCACCGCCGCAAATCCATACGACACAAGGATATGCCTTTTCATTATCTTCCGGATAGATAATATCCATCTTTAAATCTCTGACCGTATGACCAAACCACGCATCCACCTGTGCAAAAGCCACTCCTGCCGCTACAGAATACTGCGGTTCTT
This sequence comes from uncultured Lachnospiraceae bacterium, assembly GCA_947564735.1. Classification (GTDB taxonomy): domain Bacteria; phylum Bacillota; class Clostridia; order Lachnospirales; family Lachnospiraceae; genus UBA3282. The sequence continues at coordinate 8,320 of CANOEC010000055.1, forward strand.
CTTTGTTGATTCTCACTGTCTCACGCATATAACGCTCCTCCTATTTTGACAATACACTCATATTCTCCGAAATATCCTTGATAGAATCTGCAAAATTATGGACTATTCCAACACTCTGATTACTCATCTCACATGCTTCTCCGATGCTTGCACTGATTTCCTCACTGCCAGAAGACAGAATATTGATGCTGTCTACAATCATTGTATTTGCATTGAGAAGCTCAGACATCTTTGCCTCCACTCCATGAATATTGTCAGACAGAATCTGCGCCTTGTCCCGCATGATATCGAATTGTTCCTCCGTACTCTTTGCCAGCCGGTTCTCCTCATTAGATAATTCAACATTCTGCTGCACTCTCGTCGTCACCTTATTTGCGTCCTGAATCAGTTCATTTAGAATTACAGCAATATTGTCCGTCTCTTTTCTCGTCTGTTCCGAAAGTGTCCTGATTTCATCGGCAACTACCGCAAATCCTTTACCGGCTTCTCCGGCTCTTGCCGCCTCGATAGATGCATTCAATGCCAAAAGATTCGTCTGATTTGATATATTGACGATAACGTCTACAATACCGCGCACTTTTTCCGTTCTTTCTTTTAATGCCTCCGCCGCCGCTTTCATATCTTGAACTTCATCAATCGCAGAATCAACTTTACCTGTCAATTCACCCATTGCAGCCGTACTTACCTTAAGAGCATCTTCTATCTCATCCATAAACCCGACAATCTGTTCCGTCTGCTCATATATTTCGTCTATTGTACCCTGAATCATTTTGGTCTGGTCTGTCTGCTGTTCAATCGCATTCACCACACTATCCATCCCACTTGAAATATCATTCATTGCAGCATTCACATTCTCTGTTATTCTCAACGTTTCATTTACATCCTGTACTGCCGTCCGCGTTTTACTCTCTACATTGCCTGCTACTATCTTAATCTTATCCGCCGTTTCCATATTGGCATCCATCACTATCGTCAGTTCCTGCATTGATTCATCAAAAAAACGCTGTATGATTCCAATCCCTTTGACAACCACAAGCACCGTCAGAATCGTGATGATCAGTTCAATCATACATGCTTCGATTACCAGTTCCACATTCTCTGCCCCTGTAACGTTCATGATAATGCGGACAATATTCGCAAAGGCAAACATACCGCTGCCAATCCGCACCAGCTTACGGTTCATGAGCAAAACAAGTACCATCAGAATAGGAATCATATATGGATAAGTCGCGTTAGAACTCGACAGCCATAAAATAACTATGTACACAACAGAAAAACCAATTCCGACACACGAAGAATACTTTTCGGTCGCATGGAACTTAAAGTACGTCCCTGCGCAGAACAAATATACAACTACATTCAATACAAGAGGAATCACACTGAGTATCACAGGCATTTCAGCCATCTTCAACTGTGAAATCAGACCAACCACAACAAATAAGGCTGTGACTGTGTGCACAATAAACAATAACTTATTGGTTCTTTCCAGATGTTTCTCTTTCATTACCATATCTCCTTTTGCCAGTTTCTGATATTCCCTTATTGAACCGCAAACCCTAGTAATATATACCCCAATATGATACTATTTTATCAAAAAGAAAATAGGTTGTAAATCTTCAGCACACGTCTTAATACAGAAAATTTGTGATATGAAAACACCCCTCCGCCAGAACCTAAGTATTCCAGTGAAGGGGCTTCCATTATGGGTTGCATCTCTTGCAGGGAACATATCCTGCCCCGATGACTTCATCGCGGGACATTGTCGTATCCTCCCTGTTTTTCGGTTTAATCGTTTCCACACTGCTACACTTTGGCAGATGAAATTTCTTTGTGTTTTTATTCAACACATAGGTAATTCCAACCGGCGTCTGGGCGCTTACTTCTTCCTTTGGCGCCTCTTGCAGCGAAGAAACGGAATCGTTATTCTCTTTCGGCACATCCTGTTCCGACGAGGCAGGTTCCGTTGTCTGCTTTGGCACATCCTGCGCCTGCGTCGTTTTGGAGGACTCTGCACTCTGTGTCGGTTCTCCGGGCTTCCATGTATCTGATTCCGGAACATTGAAAGTAATCTTTTTCCCATCGGACGTTGCCACGATTGTGCCCGACTCGTCAGTTCGATACACCTTTACGCCATTTGTCCGAAGCGTATTTAATGTCTGTGCATGGGGATGCCCATAAGAGTTATCTTCACCACAGCTTATCACTGCACAAGAAGGCTTCACTGCATTAAAAAATGCCTTTGACGTAGAATACCTGCTTCCGTGATGACCAACCTTATAGACATCTGCGGAAATATCCAATCCACTGTCCAAAATATCATTCTCTGCATCTTCTCCCGCATCTCCGGTAAACAAAAACTTATTATTCCCGTTCTGTATCATACATGCAACCGAGGCATCATTCGGATTATCATATGTATCATTCGGTCCTAAAATCGTAATCGTTGCTGTTCCCAGCATATATTGCGCCCCAGCGACCGGTGTCGAATATCTGAGTCGTTTGTCATCCAGCGCCTGTATCAGCTTCTGATATGCTTTCGTGTCTTTCTCATAATTTGACATAAATACCTTATCAATGTCAAACTTCGTAATAATTACCGGCGCCCCTCCGATATGATCAGCATCAGGATGGGTGAGAATCAAGTAGTCCAGTTTCTTGATATTACGCTTTTGTAAATAATTCTGAATAGCAGTACCCTTCGTATCATCGCCGGCATCAATCAGCATTGCCTGTCCGCCACAGGTAATCAGCGTCGCGTCTCCCTGCCCCACATCAATGAAATGCACTTCCATCTTATCCGGGTTCGCAGCCCTAGCCGGAAGCGGTCCGGTAATTGTTCCGCCTAAAATGACTGCTGCAAGAAGCAGCAAATGTATGAAACGTTTCCATGTCTTTTTCATGTTTATAACCATGCCTCCTCCTCAGCCTGCAAGTTTGTCGTCGTAAGGCACAAACTTGCGGTTGAAAGAATGCAATTCTTTCAACCTTGTCTCCTTTGGTAAATGAGAATGATGTGATACAGACGAAAGGTGTAAATCTTAAGTCTATTATAACATAGTTCTATGGTGATTTATATTTTTATATACAATCATTTTATATAGTATCTCGATCCCCGGACAATCTCTTAGTCTAATCTGCCCTGCTTCTGCTTCATTGCTGTAATAATAAAAACAATGGCAAAAATAAAGCTAAGCACCGACCATATCTGTAAATCAGCATACGACCCGACATTTGCTATTCCCACTAACCCTCCGAAAGCGTAGAAACACCCTGCAACTATCGTGCCGGATTTTATTTTTCTGCAGCATATTCCCACAATACCCGCAGTTAACATACATAATGCAAGAAAGAAACCAGCGCTTCCGCTCACCTCGCCGTTATCAGCAAGTGCATTTCCTATTCCGGCTGCACACGATTGCATAGAAACTATTAAGAATAAAACAATTGAAATAATACCGATTACAAGTCTTGTTGTTTTCATGAAACCATTCCTCCGTTATCCTTTTTATATTCTATCGCATATTCCCTGCGAATGAATCAAATACAAAATGCTTACTTTTTACCCCTACTATTTAATTATATAAATAATTGCAGTTTTGTCAACTTATAGTTATTTATTTTAAAACTAATAGTTTATTAATTCTTGCATAATATACCGTTAAAATATAAGAATATATACATAGATGGGAGTCATTATGAATCGGATTGCATTAGGAAAACGCCTACGGGAAGAACGTCTTCATTGTGGATTAACACAGGAACAGGTAGCAGAGCACATTAATGTTTCGACTACTTACATAGGACTTGTTGAGCGTGGCGAGCGCTCTGTCACCTTAGAAAAACTCATTCTTCTCGCACAATGTTTACATGTAACGATCGATTCCTTATTGCAGGATTCCTTGCCGCTGACTCCAACGATACAGGACGAGCAGCTTCATTCATTATGGAGCGTGGCAAATGAAAAAGAGCGCAACATGATTTTATCCATCATCAAATCCGTGTTAAATGATTCCCATCAAAAATGACCTTATCCATATTATAGATAAAGTCATTTTTCTTTTGGTCTGCTCACAGCAGACATGTTATGAATTGATGCACTCCCCATTTTTTCACTTCAATGGCGTCATCCCAAGCAACTGATATTTCACATAATTTTCTATCTCCAACCCACAGCCGAATATCACAAACCATATGATAACCCGTATTACAATCATCACCGGTTTAGGGAAATTACAGAAAGGATACAATTTTCTATCCCATTTGCCCACATTAAAAGCAACTACTGTTGCGACCCATAAGTATATAAATACCGACAAAAGCTCCAGCAAAAACACTTTCGCAGAGCAATAATAACCCTGCATACTGCCAATCGAAGCAAAAAGGAGGAATAAGTACCCTATCGTAGCGATAACATTTATCGCTATGTTATCTGTCATATAACCCGGCAGCCATCTGACTATTCCAACATACGTTTTCGCAGGATTATGCACCCCTTCATTCTGACTTATCTTTTGCCGCACCTTTTCCACAGACTTTCGCAACACTTGAACTGTCTGAAAACGATTTTTTGCATCCATGGCAATACACCTTCTGATAATATCATTCATAGGTGATGCACTATAAAGACACTTTGTCGGCATCTCACCTGTCAGCATCTTATTCATCAATACACCGACAGCATAAATATCTGACCTTTCATCCGTCTGCGCATATCCACACTGCTCCGGTGCAGCGTAGCCTTCCGTTCCAAGGATTGTCGTATCCCGTGACTGTTCTTCTTTCACCACTCTGGATATCCCAAAATCAATCAGCTTCATTACCCCGTCATTGGAAATCATAATATTTTCCGGTTTAATATCCCGATGTACAATCCCCATGTTATGAATTTGTGACAGCGCATTGCAAACCTCAAGCACCATGGCACATACTTCAGTTTCCTTCAAAATACCAACTTGTTCCATATATTCTGCAAGTGTGATTCCATTTATATACTCTTCGATCACACTTCCTTTCGTTCCATCGCATGCAACATCATAAATTCTTGCCATATTGCGGTTTACAACATTTTTCAATCTGTTATACACCGGGACTGCCTCAAGATTAATTTGTTTTCTCACATATATTTTTTCATCGGTTTTTCTTTTCACAAGAACCACCTTATCTGTCTTTCGCTCCCCTATCCGCGTAAGCATCTTATACTCTTCCTCAAAATATCCCATCTTCAAATCCGCTCTTTCGGTCATTGACATTTCTCCTGCATAAATTATAATTAAAATACTATATCCATCATAAGATTTCTGCAAGATATTTTTACAGTGAGGTCTCTTATCATGAAAAAATCAACCGGTGAACTACTAGAAATATTAAAAAAATCAGCAGACGCATCCACATTCATGAAAGATGCATCCGATGACCTCATGCAACAGATTTCTCTGGCAGAATATTTGTGCCATCTGATCGACTCAAAGGGACTCAATAAAAGTGAAGTGATTCATCGTTCCGGTTTAGATCGCGGCTATGGATATGATATTTTATCCGGCAAAAAAACACCTGCCCGAGACAAAGTCTTGGCGCTATGCTTTGCGTTTCCTCTCTCTGCAGAGGAAACGCAAAGTCTGCTCAAGTCAACCGGATACCCTCCGCTGTATGTCCGCCTTGAACGGGACGGCGTCATTTTGTATGCCTTAGAACACTGCCTTTCGCTCAACGACACCAATGAATTGCTTTATGAAATGAATTACGCTATCCTAGAATAATCTCACATTCTCCTTACCATCTGCTTAACAGCATCCCCGAAACATTCACCGAGGTCACCTCGTAGAACGCTTTTCCATCCTCGATTCCATCCTTGAAATCGACTTCAAAATGATTCAGATATAACATCATATTCTCGTCAATGATAATACATGAATATGGTTTCATTGCCTCGCTAAACTCCTCTTTTCCCGCCTTCGGATGCTCTTCTTCATAGGCTGTACACCTATCGGCAAAATCACTCAAATCCACAATGATTACTTCCTGTCCGTCACCTCCACGCTTGTAGAATCTAAATGCAGCAAAATCCACGGGAAGTCTGTCATCCCCAAAATACTGATATCTTTCATCTTGGTTTAACATATCAAAACAACGATAGTCGCTAACATCCAAGTTGCCCACCATCTGGCAGCAATGAATGCTGTGATACTGCTTCTGTGTCAATTCTTCCTCGTCAATCCCCAAGGTTACAAGCTGTTTTGCAAAACCAACATCATAAATATCATACGCACTCACCAAATCTTCTTTTCCGGGTTCCCACTTTAAATACTCATATGCCCCTTCCATGCGCTCGTATTCTTCTTGTGTCAGTTCACCCTTAGAAAGCGCTTTCTGATAATAAGTTATAAGAAACACACTCTGCCACCTGTCAGATAGACTATACATATTGATACCGGGAATAAAAAACGCAACAATAATACCCGCTCCTATCAAAAGAAGCACGCGTTCCAATTTTTCTTTCCAAAAATGCCACACAAATAGCATCGCAACCTCAAAAAGAACCATCGCCACACCCGCATATCTGCTCGGCGTCATGCCATTATGATAAATCCTCACACAGACAGCATATGCCTGCATGGGAAATAACGGTATCAGACCAAACGGCAGCACCTGCAGAAAACGCATGTATTTCGTATCATCCCGATAGAAATAATCTATCATCCAGACAGGCATCCCGAAACAAAACAATCCGGCGACAATGCCGAAAATTTCATTAGAAGGCATCTTACGCAAAACCAAAATCTTAAGCAGATAAATATACACGATTATCAGTGCGCAGATTGTCATCCCGGAAAAAACATATTTTATCAGCAAAAGACTTATCCGGTCCCGAATATCATTGTTCATATCATTCATCGCCATGATACATGCCGGTACATAATAGATACCCGTCAGCAGAATCACAACGTACATACTCAAAGAAGAATATCCTTCTAAAAACAGTGTTTCGATGATAAGCACAATAAGCTGAAAACCGATAAGCAGCGCAAGATATATCGCTGTCGCGACCGCAAGATTTACAAAAACATGCAGGACATATTCCATAAATTCCACGCAGCTTTTTCTATGGCAGACATACATAATCGCCACCACCAGCAAAAGCACATATCCGATTATGAAACGCCCGCACCACTCCTCTACAACATCTCCTGACAAGGAAAATATGAGTCCTGCTTCCCCCGCCCTGTCTCCTGCCTCCATTCCCCAAATGAGTAAAGCGGCAGCCGTCGCTCCAATAACAAAACCAGCTATTCTTGCAATTGTTATTTTTCTTTCCTTATTCCCGTAGATAAATAAACTCTCTACAAGCATTGACGCCATCACAAACAGTATCAAAAAGGATATGAGCGGCGTGTCCTGAAAAAAGAACCGGATTACAGCCGACTCATAGCCTAAATCAAAATCACTCCACAAGCATGCGAGTAAGGTATAAAGCGTAGACAGTTCTACAAAAAACACCGTTATCCTGTATGCGGAACACGCCTGTTTCATTTTATTATATAAAAAAAACCATTTTTCACGAATGAACTGCATCATATACAATCCCCTAAGTATTTGTCATGTGGTACTATCAAACACTTTTCAATCGACTTCCAATAGCTGCTATAAAAATTTTTTTGTGCGGCTCCATATCTATGTGATATCCTCTTTTGACCAAACGAAGCAATAGCAAGCCCTCCTGTTTATCAAAAAAATTTTTCACTTCAAGCATTAGTGCTTTAAATTCCTCAACTTTTTGTGGCTTGACCTGATAAATACATATTTCAGTAAAAGACATCTTCCATTCCCCTTTACTCTATTTTAACAGTAAAAATGCGGAAACGCCAGAATAAGGTTTGTTCAAGAAATGTTAATTTTAGGGAAATTACCTTGAAAAATAAGGATTTATTGAGTTGATTTTTAGAGATTACACCACTTTTACACCATTTGACGATTGACACCTTTTTCAGATTCTTCTGCTTCAAATTTACTCATTTCAGATATGAGCGTGTCTTCCGTCACATGGCAGTACAGATTCATTGTAATATTGACACTCGAATGTCCTAAGATAACCTGCACTGTTTTAGGATTTCATGCCACGCTCAATACATCTTGTTGCAAATGTATGTCTGAGCGTATGCGGTGTTAATGGTTTGAATTTTTCGTGTTCTTTGGCTATCCGGTCTGAAATAACCTTCATGACCAGATCAGTGTCATTCTGACTGACGGGAGCGTTCCTTGTAGTAACAAATACCAAGTCTTCAAATCCTTCTGGTGCTTTCTTTCCTTTGTCTTCAATTTCAGCCTTCCAGAGCTTTTGTCTTTTCAGAATCTGATATGCTTTCAGCGTCATCGGAATTTTACGCTTTCCCTTTTCCGTCTTTGGCTCGTGAAATTCATTGACTTTCTTTCCGTACTTTGGACTTTTTTCGTCCTTGCAAGTCACATAGACCAGTGTACGATTCACATAAATTGTCTGATTTTCAAAATCAATATCTGACCATTGTAAGCCCAAAATCTCGCCAATGCGCATACCAGTTTCAAGAGCAAGACTAAATGCGTTGAAATACCTGTAATGCTGCGCCGCTTCTAAAAATATATCCGTTTCATCAAGCGCCAACACTCTCGATTCCTTCGGATTGCTATCTTTATTCACAACCGTATTCACCTGCATCGGTATATTCTTCAACACAAGATCTGCGTCTATCGCCTTGTTATACATATCAATGAGGATACGCCTTGTGTCTTTTCTGGACATATCCGTTTTCAGTTCGTTAAAAGCCTGCTGCATGGTAATAAGGTTGATGTTATTCAGCTTCCGCCATCCAAGGCTTTCCCTGATACGGTTATACGAGTGTGTATAGTTGGCTCTGGTAGTATTCCTGCAATTCTTCTTGCAGGTATCCATCCACACATCAAACCATTTATCCAGCGTCATATCCGAAGATACAACATTCAGCTTCTTTTCATCCTCATACTGCTCGCTGCGGAGTTTCTGCCTGATTTCATTCAGCGTTTTTGCATAAATGGTCTGCCGCTTCCCGAAACGGTTTGTAAACCTCGCCTGATAACGTCCATCCTTACGCTGCGTTATGCCCTGCCCTAATTCTTTTCCTGCCAATGATTTTCCCATGTTCAACTTCCTTTCCCCACAGGAAAGCAAATCATTTATTGGAAAGAATTATCTGATACTGTTATTCTACCAAATCGACTGCTTACCTTCAATCAGATTCTGAAAAAATATTAAACTTTTTGTTCCTAATATATCTGATTTTTCAGCCAGTTATCAAGATTTTTGCGGTGTGCATAAAGGCGGTTTCCTATCCTTACGGTAAACCGTTTGCCGGTTCAGACAAAATTTCCCTGCATTTTGTCTGTCCAATACTAAGATATACACACATCTCTTTCACACTCAATAATGCCTTATCCTCAAATGGAATATAATCTGTATTTCTGTTATTTCCCCCATCTGCATGGCTTCATCCCCTTCCATAATACTTATAAATCTACGTTTAAAATCAATTTTTCTAAAGAACTAAAGTGGCATAAGCGGTGTAATTTCCCTGTCGGCTTCCATTCATATCCCATGCTGTCATAACTGACCTTTAGCAACAATTTTTATTACAAATCTGCCTACGTGCTTCCCCTGCTCGGAATATTCCCACCCTTTCGGAAGTGTCTGCCTGCTTCTTTTTTTATAAAAGTGTCATCGCAGGTCTGTTGGCATGAAATACAGCTCATAAATCCATTTTTAAGGATTGTTTTTCAATGTTCCTTTGCTATTTCCAAATCTCTTCCTAATTTTTCCAAAATCTGACACAAGATTTATCTATAGCATGGTATAATGCTTATTATGTTGCCAGCTTGTTTTTCTGATGACTTTATCCGGCTACGTTTGCATGAATTTATGATACCAAGACAGAGTGTGGAAAAACATTGACGGCAACTTGACCATGCATTGACACAGAAATTTAAAGGGGATACAAATTTGAGAAACAGACTTAACTTTGCAAATGTAGTAAATATATTGCTTACAAACAAAAAGAAAACTTATCCGCAGCACCAGCTTGTCCGCAGCCTATTTTCTGCATACTTGGACGATAACCTGCCAAGTGATTAAATCTATGCAGAGGATAACACCATGTACAGCCGTTGGTGTACCGGTGCGAGACCGATACCGATGGAAATACTGCGCACTTATGAAGAAAACAATTTTGAAGTCATGGAAAAGGATTTTCATGACAAAATCATTCCGAACCTGATAAACGAATCACAGGCACGCTCCCAAACGGAAGGACTGATTCATGACAGCCGGAATATCATCGGCAATAAAACTGCGGACGAATTAATTACGCTTACTGATAATGCAGTATTTTTTACTGCTGTAATTCGTTATGCTATTCTTTCCGACCATGAACACAGTGGATTGTTTTCCCCCCCCCCCGACTTAACGGATACCATACAAAGTAACCGCCTCCCTTCTGTTACGGAAGAGTTTATTGGACGCAAAAGCGAATTGAAAGAATGTAACAAACTATTACAGGAGCATTCTATCCTTTTTATCAGTGGTGTGGCAGGCATTGGAAAGAGCGAATTTGCCAAAAACTATGCTGATAAAAACCGCAAAAAGTACACCAACATCATTTATTTCTATTATGACGGCGACTTAAAGAAAAGTATTGCAGGTATGGAATTTGATGATGATACCAGTGAAATGACCGAAAAAATGCTTTTTGAAAGACACTATAAGATATTGAAAAAACTACACCACGACAGTCTGATTATTTTGGATAATTTTAATGTGCTTCCAAAAGATGACAACTTTTTCAGAGAATTTGTACAGAATGATTTTCAGCTATTGATAACCACCAGATGTCATCCTACGCAGTACCCCGTTATGAAATTAAAAGAATTGGATGCAGATACCGAACTACCGGAGCTGTTTTATTGTCTATGCCCTTCTGCCAAGAATAAAACAGAAGCAACAAAGCAAATCATACAGACGCTACACAGTCATACACTGACCGTTGTATTGTCGGCTCTGTCACTATCTGCAAGCGGCATGGAAGTATCGGAATTACTGTATGAATTACAGCATTGCGGATTAGATTTTCCATCTGACGAAAATATAGAATTGTATAAAGATGGTAATTACACTGACGGACTGATGACTGAACATCTAAGGAAACTGCTGCAGCTCGGTAAACTGTCCGGCTCTCGCATTGATATCCTGCGTAACCTTTCCCTCTCCCTTCCTCCGGCGTGCTAAAGAATGCCTTTAAAAACTGGTTGAAGCTGCCCTCTTTAAACGATGTGAATTATCTTGCCAAGTATGGTTTCATCAATGACGATACACAGAACCGAAAAATCAGTCTTCATCCACTGATAAAAGAGATTGTAACTTTGGAAACATTGCCAGCCGTATCTAACTGCCATACTCTGCTTGACAGCCTTCATTGTATCTGCCTTGTGCATGGACTGGAAGTTAAAAAGCCGCAGAATGTAATTGATTCGCTTGTCAGCATTGCAGAAAATATTATTGTGGATATGCCTAAAGATTATCTGCTGTTCCTGCAGGATATGTTCCCTTACCTTGAAAAGTATCTTATAACGGACTATCTGCCAAAACTTATAGAGCGGATAGAGTATGTAATGAAACAGGATATAAGCACTACACATGGGCAATCATCCCCACAACAAAATAATCATACCTGTTGTGACAAAGCATTGCTCCTTGACTATAAAGCCGAGCTGTTCCTCATAAAAAATGGCTATAAAAACGCCCTGAAAAAAACGACTAAAGGCAATCAGCATTTTAGAGCCATTCCACAACCAAGATGCAGATTTACGGACAGCAAGCCTGCTTTCAAACCTGTACAACAATCTTTCTAATGTATACCTACTGATGAAAAAGGCAAAAGAATCCACAGAAGCCCTTCATACTGCTTTAGTTGTCCGTCAGGAATATGCGCACCTCGGACTGGCGGAATCACATGATATGCTGCAGCAGTTAATGAACCTGACCAATATGTTGGCTCTCTCTAAAAACACTGATACGGCAAGACAAGTGCTTTCTGCCTATGAAAACCTTGTTTTGGAGCATGAAGGAATACAGACTTTAGATAACGGAGCCTGCCAGATGATGTATGGCGCAATTTCACTTTCCGAGGGCAATGCTAAAGAAGCCGAACTTCATCTTTTATCTGCGGAGAATATTATTTCGAAAGTCATGGGAACCGACAATGATTATGTCAAAACTGTTTATTTGTACCTTAATAACTTATATTCACGCTGGCAGAAACCAGAACAGGCTTTGGCTTATAAGAATGAATACCTTGAATGTTCTCGCCAAAGTCAATAACCATTTTGGATGCCATGAAAGTTAGCGAAAGTTAAAAATTTAGCCAAATCACAAAAAGCAATGTCAAAAACCGCATAAAATGAAGGCTTTTGACATTGTCAGTATTGTTACAAAACATAAGTTTACTAATTAGTGAAAGTTAGCAAAAGTTAAACCGAATAAAATTTCTGATTCTTACTTCGCGGTTTATCAGGCATTGTCATTACAAGTTTGCCTTCATCCAATAAAGGGGTTAGGTAATCGCTTCTAAAAGTGGTTCTATGCTTTATCCCAAGAAATTTCATCATCTCATCTCTATCTCTTGGTTCTTTGCAATATTCAAGCAGCGCATTCATCTTTTCTTCCTTTTGCATGTTTTTTTGAGCGGTCTTTTCTTCTTTTTGAGCGGTTTTTTGAGCGGTACCGCTCAATTTTTGAACACCATGCCGATAAAATACAACAACAAAGCCATACCAAAGCTTTTTCACCCTCAAATATTTCATGCTGCAAAGTTCCTTTCTGAACCGTCTGCCATTCCGTATTTTCCCTGCTTGACGCCAATTGTTCGTTACCAATTACATCAAACCACAATTTTACACTTCTATATGCCTGCTTATTTGCCTCAATAGGTGAAAAATATGCCAAAGTAACTATTAGTCTTCTTTTTATGACTTTGGATGAAATATCTATAGGTAATGGCAACGTAAATACATGTCCTTCATCTCTTTTTAGTCTTCCACTACCAATCAAAGTAACTCTGTTTTTCGTACATTCCTCTACTCTTGATACATCAGGAATTCCATACCCCAGCCATTTTGATACCTGCTTTTCCTTTCCACCTACTATCTTCGCCAACGGTTTTGCTAAATTTCCCCATGACGCACCATGAGCCAGCATAGCTTTTATAAGAATTGCCATATATTCTTTTGTTGGCAATTCGCCTGTTTCTGTTTGATAAATATCGCTCAAAACATCATAGCATTTCAAAGCCTCATGCGAAATCAGAGCAGTTGCATCACTTGTTCCAAAAGTAAACGCCTGTCCATTTTTAGTAGCATCCGAAGTTGGAGCCGCAACCTTGCATCCCGGTTCACGATTTGACTGCACCCATTGACATTTTCCATTCAATGACCCATAAATAAATTTTCTTCCACCCCTATAATATAAGTCAGGTGTAATAATCGACCTATAACCTTTACCATAAGCAGAAATAGGACTAGGAAATCCTTGAGGAACAGCAAATATCGTTCTATCATTTTCGTCAATATCACAATAGTCATCATATATTGCCCCAATCGTCAAACCATTGATATTTTCTGCAGGAGATAAAACTTTAACATTCCTTTGATTTTTCACAATGCATCCAAAATAATCTTCGCCTCTTTCTTGTATATTTTTCTTTTTCAGCTCATCAAAGGTGTCCTCTAACATGTTTATAGTTTCTGGATGGTTTCCTGCACTGACAATAAACAAAACAGAATATTTATATGCAAGATAGTCAATCAATCGCGCCAATGGACTCATTAATGTCGCCAATTGTCTTGCCGGGTCTCCTAGTGATAAGTTTATAACCCTTACAGATGGTGCTACTGGTTCAAAACCATTTTTCGTTTCAAACATTCTAATTACCGACGCATGGATTTTATCTACAATCAAGCAATCTTCCGGTATTTCTTCCACAAAAGTATCTGGTCCAATCTCTCTTGGTTTTAGAATTGGGCGCAAATATACACTATGTTCCATGTATTCCTTTTTGTTTAAATCTCCGTTTAATATAAGAGACGCCATCGCAGTTCCATGACATCTGCACTTGCTTTCATAACCGCTTTCATAACCATCGGGATCATCTAATATAATTCTATTTTTAAGCAAAGGATGATTTTGAATTGGCATCCCATCAAAAACTCCCACAATTGGCAATGAGGTTACTTCCAATATCTCTACACTATCAGTATCTTCTATAACCGGATCATCGTATACATTAAAAGCGGACTGGCAAATTGGTCTAAAAAACATAACATCGTCTATATGTACTAATTGCACCTGTTCGTAATTATTTACAAGTTCCTCTATTCTTTTTCTCGGTAAATCCACTAATAATGCATGATATGATATTTCTTTAATATGACATTTATTAATAACGCGTCCGCCTAATCTCTCAGTTTCTGAAATTACCACTTTTTCTGCTTGACTTCTCTTTTTCTCATCCTGCCTGTGGAATAATTCCACCTCAAAGGGAACAGAAACATTTCCATCAATTTCCAAAGATTCCTTCCAATATTGCATTACATTTGTTTCTTGTATTCTATCTACAGCATTCCATGTTCTAATCCCTTTTATATTAACAAAAATATCTTTTAGTCCCGCATATCCCCGTGCAAAAACATCACTTTCCCCATCATTAAATCTTTTCCAGCATGATAGCATCTGCTCCATTGCTTCTTGACTAGACATAACACAATACACTTTTCCCGAAAGACTTTTATTTCTATCCTCATCATAATAAAAATCCTCATCAGGTGTTATGTCAAAAGATTCTTTGTCAAAAAGCCATTCCAGTCCCTCCGATTTGTTTACAGCTGTGTAAAAATTATCAACAGAGCCTACAATCTCAAAAACCAGTGTGTATTCCGGGTTTATTCCAATTGGCGTATTTTGAAATTGTATCCTCTTTTTTTCAAATGCCTCTCTTAAAATCTTAAATGTTGGCTGTAAACGATTATATTGTGTTCCAAATGATGGCTTGTTCGCTTTGGGAATAAATGGAGTCCTTTTGTCTCTATCAGCCAATTGTGGCTTTGGAAATAATATTATTGGTCTTTCTGCCATAAATTTTCCTCCCCTGATTCCATATTAACATTTTTTTGCGTCTGCCAAAGTTTTATCACTTGAGTAGCAATTTCTTTCGGATTATGCTGTGGAATATTTAATACATATTGACGGTATATTTCTAGTGCCAATTCTTCTGCTTCCGCATAACTTAGTCCCAACGTTTTTTTTGCAAGAGTGCTTGGCAATATTCCAAACTCAAATCCTCTTTCTGTCTCAAAATGCTGAAAAAACAATTCCAAATTATTTCTTGTCGGTTTCGGAATATCAACTTTCACCTGAAATCTTCTCCATGCCGCCTTATCCAATAGTGAATCATGATTTGTGGCTGCAATTGCCACCACATAGCTAGGTAAAGAATCTATCTGCATAAGCAGAGAACTGACAACTCTTTTTATTTCCCCCGTTTCATGCGCATCCCCACGTTCTTTTCCCAATGTTTCAAACTCATCAAAAAATAATACACATTTTTTTGTTTTTGCAGTTTCAAATAGCTTTGCTAATTTAGAAGCTGTTTCTCCAAGATATGCCCCCACAATATTTTCATATCTTACAGTTAAAAATGGCACCATCAGTGCTTCTGCCATAGCTTCTGCCAAGGATGTTTTTCCATTGCCTGGTGGTCCTATCAGTAACATTTTATTCCTTGGTTCCAATCCATAAGATTGAAGCACTTCTGACCTCAATTGTTCATCGATCATTCCTTGGCAAATATCTTTTACTGTTTGAGGTAAAATCAAATTATCCATTCGCTTTTGGGGTATTTTCTCCCAGAAAAGTGTAGACTCATTCGTTCCTCCATGTATGACATTAATTGCACTGTTCCTTTCAATTGAATGTTTTTTTTCTATACTGAGCAACTCTTGTATTTTATTTGCCAAAATTGTATGCTGTTTTGCCCTTTCTTCAGCACATAATGCTTCTGCTGCTCTTCTGAAATTTGTACTGTCATTCATTAATCCATATTTTATCAATTCACACATCAAATCAGCTCTAGCCATTTTCATACTCCTTATATACAAATTTTTTCGGCGTTATTTTGCAAATCAATTTTCTAAGTCCGATGTATCAATAAAATTGTTCTCACAGAAATCAAGAAAACTTTTCACTGCTAATTTACTTGGCAATACTTGACTATTTTCCCACCGATTAACTGTGGCATAGCTAACATCAAGTGCATCTGCAAGTTCTTTTTGTGTATATTCTAATTGTTTTCTTACTTTTTTTACGAAATCACAATATTTCATTCTTTCTTCACCATCCAGCTAATATAGCATCTGTTACATTTTTTCAAAATAAGTATAACATATGTTATATGTGTTTACAATATATATCAAATTCCCAATTCATATTTAACTTATTATTTTATTATCATCATACCCCATTCGCTTTTGATACTCTTTTAATTCTGCCATTTGATCGCCTATCGGTAGTGGAAGCAACTTTGCACGTTCTTCTAAGGAAAGCTTTGAAAAATCCACTTTCTCCTCTTTGATTACTTCCGATTTTTTCTCTGAAACAGCTTGGCTTTTCCCCTGCCATTGTTTATTGAACTCCTGAAAAACACTTCCGTAAAATATTTCTTCATCATTTTCAGTCACATCATTATCTGCCTGAAAACGGTCAAAGGCTTCGTAAAATGAATCCCACCTTTTTTTGCCTCTTCTCGCCAGTCCCCATAATCATCAATGTACTGTTTTGCTTCCTCAATATCCTGCATGGTTCGCTTGTATTCCACCTGCTTATGCTCTTTTTCCTGCATATACTGCTTAATTCCAGCTACTGTAAAATGGCTTCCAAGTTTGCTTCCCCTGACTGCCTGCGCCTTTCCTGATTTGCCCGCATGATACGGAAGGGCATAGCTAATTGTGTTTCCTTTTAGCCGTATATCCATGAAATATATTTTCTTTAACATCTCAACCACATCTTCAAGCGTTTTTGTATCCACACTGTTCATAGCAAGGCGCACATAAGCCTTGATTTCTTCCCCAAAAGACAGCTTATTGCGTTTCTGCATCTGACATTCCGCAAAACTTTTCCGGTCCTGCGTTCGTTCCTCATTATAGAATGTATCTCTAACCGAATGTGTCAGCCCCGCTCCCTGCACTGTTCCCCGAAAAACTGCGACATCTCTTTCAATTCCGGCATTCCCCTGTGAAAAGATTTACCATCTTTCAAATTGCAGTTGCTCACAATAAAATGCACATGGATATGCTCTGTGTCCGTATGCACCGCCCACATTGCTTCATATCCCTTGCTCCAAAAGAATTTATGAGCAAATTCCCTTGCTATCTTATCTGCTTCCTCATAGGTTAACTTATCGTTATCATCCGGATGAAAAGAAATAGACATCTTATGTGCCAGAATATCTTTCTGCTTGTAACGCGAATATTTTTTATTGTGCATTTTCCGTGGCATAGCCCTTTCATGCCATGTTATCAGCAGACTGTTAGCAAAATTATCCCTGTTACATCCAAACGCTCTGTACAAATCTGGTCTTGTTTTCTGGATTCCCTCTTTTATCTGTTCTTTCTTCGTTCCAAGAATATAATCTGCCGCACTTTTTAACTGTGCGACAGATTTGCAGT